>JBCLQO010000014.1:0-65963 GCA_041223665.1 Lachnospiraceae bacterium 46-15 | reverse complement strand
CCACAGTATCTCCAACAGTATAGCATACAGTCCTTGGAGAGGGACTATAAACACTACTACTTTATAATACGAGGAGATAAAGAATATGGCGGAATTTTCAAGGCTTGTCATTACCGGCCAGGGGCAGGCTTTAATTTCAAAAATGATTGCCGGAAAGGGCAATATTGAGTTTACCAGGATTTGTGCGTCTGATGCACAGTATGATCTTTCGCAGTTGGAAGAATTGAAGGAGATTTCTGGTGTGAAGCAGGCAAATTCTATTACAAAAATCACACGTACCAGCGAGAATGTTGTTAAGGTAGAAACGGCATTTGATAATATGGGAGTAGAAAGCGGGTATTATATACGGACGCTGGGGCTATATGCAGACGATCCAGATATAGGAGAAGTACTTTATGCGGCGGCTGTTGAGAGTTCAGGGAACTGTTTTATGCCGCCATATAGTGGGCGTACTGTATCGGGGGTTTATATCAAGCTGATAACTGCCGTAGGAAATGCGGAGAATGTTTTTCTGGAAGTGGATTCAGCAGTGTTTGCTACAGTAGGAGATGTTGAATCGTTGAGGAAGCAGGCAGATTCTGTAAAGGAGCGGGTGGATATGCTTGAACAAAAGCCTGAGGCAAAAACGCTTTGGAGCGGGAGGGCGCATCCAGGGAGTACAATTAGCTTTACGATTCCGAAAGGGCTGACAGATGATACGGAAGTAACTCTAATGATAGAATCTTACATACGAGTGGGGCTTTATGGAGAGGATGGATCTGGATTCATAAGGAGGGACTATGGCACGGCACCACTGCTGGCCACGATGAATATGGAAAGCTATGCAAAAAACAGGGAAAATTACTATCGTGATTATGCATATAAAAGCTCGTTGGGAGAAGCGGCAAGAATATGTACCAGGATTAATCAAAATCAGGATAACACGAGTTCTTCAGGGGTTCCTGTGGTAACGTTGGATATACTGGCGCAGACTGCAACGGGGACGAACGTGAGGACGGTAACGGTTAAATATAATTGTACAAGCGAGGAAGTGATTCTGTCACGGATTTCTTTGTACAATCCTAAGTAAAAGGGAGAAGAGTGAAATGATAAAAATACAAAAAGATCCTATCACAAATAAAATTTTGTGCTGTACAAAAGTACGTCCAAATACTCCGATATATAGCACAGATATCCTTATAGATGAGAAAGAAATACCGGAAGGCTTAACTTTAGATGCATCTATGATTTTTACAGATGCAGGGGAATTTATTGAGCAAAACGATAAATGTGATGATGAAGTCCAGGAGATTTGCAGCCAGATTCAGGCAATGTCCAGTGAGGGAGATTATGATTATTTTATGCGCATGATTCTGGAAGGAGCCGGTCTTGCAGAGGCACGGGCAATGGTGAAAGCCCGCAGGGAAGAAAGGGCTGCCTTAACGATACAGTTAGAGGAAAAGAGGAAGGAACACAAGCAGCATATTAAAGAGCATTACCGGATAAAAAATAAGGAAAAGGATGCAGTGCTGGACTGTCGGTATTATAGTGCTGTTATTTTGCTGATTAAGGATGAGAATCGCTATCTGAAGGAATGGCTGGACTGGCATCTGGAGCTGGGATTTGAACATGTATATATTTACGATAACGGAGCTGTTGACGATGTAAAAGAGATTGTCCAGGAATATAGCGCGGATATGCAGTCGAAAATTACGGTGATTGACTGGCGGGGACATCATAATCATATTCAGCAGGATGCTTATAATCATTTTCTGGATAATTATAAGTCAGATGTGCGGTGGGGTTTGTTTATTGACAGTGATGAGTTTCTTAGATTTACGGATGGGGAGACGGAAGATGTTAATACTTTCCTGAAAAATTATGAAGATTATACTGAAATCTGGGGATACGAAGTAGAGTATGATGCCAATGGACAGGAAAACTATGAAAATAGGCTTGTGCGTGAGCGTTTTACAAGACAGACGGATGTGAGGGAAGGTTTTTATTGGAAGAACTTCATACAGGTAAATCGTATCGATGCCTTTGAGATGCATTATGCATATTATGATCCCGAAAAACATCAGGTTTGGAAAAATGGAGAAGATAATAAAGATTTGTTTGTAATTGACCATTATTATACAAAGAGCTGGGAAGAGTGGAAGAGAAAGATTATGGAACGGGGCGGAGCAGATCCGAACTACCATAAAGCATTGAGGGAATTCTTTGTATATAATCCAGATATGATACATTTGGATGCAGGTGAGGATGCAGTACAGGCATATGAGTAGAAATAGAAGGTTGCTGTGGACGGAGTGAATAGTAACAATAGGGGGACGGCAGATGGACACTCCTCTCAACATAAGTTTGCAAAACGCTTTGGTTATGGTATTATGAAAAACAAAAGGCAGCATGAAGCGATTTGCAGAGTATTTGACCCGCGCGGGAATAAAAGCATTTTGAAGATACGATAGGAGCCGTCAATGAAAAAAATATACTTAGACATAGAAGAAAATCACAGTTCCTCAGATTTGAAAAGATTAGTGGGGGATTTCTGGTCAGCAGGGATAGAGGTGCGGCCGTTGACGGAAAGCAGCTGGGGGGATATGGCGCAGGCATTGGTTCTCACGGACAGGCAGGCGACGGCTGACAGGACGTTGGGAAGGCTTACAGCGGAAGGCAGCGCAATCGCGCTCCAAAGAAAAACCGCTTGTGTAGGCTATGAGCCGTCCGGGGCGGGAATCACGCTTTCACATCTGGATATGGTGGTGCAGGGCTTCGAGGAGCTTGACGTGGAATTTTTCAGGAAGGTATATCAGCGCTGCCATGGCATTCCGTGGACAATTGCCCGGACGGACAGGCTGCTGTTGAGGGAAAGCGTGCCTGATGATTTTGATGCGCTTTATGATATGTACCAGCAGCCTGGGATGACAGACTATATGCCGGGGCTTGCGGGTGAGAAAGAGGAAGAGCGGGAAACCTTCTGTGCATATATCCGCAGGATGTATCCATTTTACGGATATGGACTTTGGACGGTGGAAGAGAAATCAGGCGGGCAGATTGTAGGGAGAGCGGGGCTGGAAAACGGCGCCTTCCAGGGACGGCCTGTGCCTGTCGTTGGCTATATGATAGGAACAGAGTACCAGCGCCAGGGGTATGGGCAGGAAGCGGTGCGGGCAGCGGCGGAGTATGGGCTTTCCGAGTTGGGGATGGAGAAAATATACGGGTTTGTCCATGAGAAAAACCAAAATTCCAGGCGGCTTATTGAGCGCGTGGGTTTCCAGCGGATAGAAGAACACTGCGAGATAACGGTTCAGATAGCTGGGCGGGTGTTTGAAAAGGATATTGCAGGTTACTCTTTCGGGGGTTAATTCCCAGGAAACCGCGCCTGTGTTAACACAAAAGCCTTGTATTTCACAGGCAAATCCATTACAATAGGTGATGAATAAGCCAGAGAACCGCATGAGCCGACGGCAGCAGCGGGGATACGGCGCCGGAGGGAAGCATGGGAATCATTGAAGGCAGCGGATTAGTTTATGAATATAGGAAGTATGGCGAGGACGGCGAGATCGCAGCGGTGACCCGGGCGGTGGACGGAGTGAGCCTGGAGGTGAAACGAGGAGATTTCGTAGCCATCCTGGGACATAATGGTTCGGGGAAATCTACCCTGGCGAAGCATATCAACGCTATCCTGACACCGGATGAGGGGACGCTCTATGTGGACGGAATGGATACATCTGAGGAAAAGAATCTCTGGGACGTGCGCCAGAGCGCAGGTATGGTGTTTCAGAATCCGGACAATCAGATTATCGGGACGGTAGTTGAAGAGGATGTGGGCTTTGGACCGGAAAATATGGGAATACCCACGGAGGAAATATGGGAAAGGGTGGAAGAAAGCCTGAAATGTGTGGGGATGTGGGCATACCGGAAGAAATCCCCGAATAAACTTTCCGGCGGGCAGAAACAGCGAGTGGCTATTGCGGGGGTGGTGGCGATGCACCCGAAATGCATCGTACTGGATGAGCCCACCGCTATGCTGGACCCAACGGGGCGAAAAGAGGTGATCCGTACGGTGCGGGCGCTGAATCAGGTGGAGGATGTAACCGTACTGCTGATTACCCATTATATGGAAGAAGTGATTTATGCTGATAAGGTGCTGGTGATGGATGAGGGAAAAGTGGTGATGCAGGGTACGCCACGGGAAATTTTTTCCCAGGTGGAGCAGCTGCAGAGATACAGGCTGGATGTGCCGCAGGTGACTCTCCTTGCACATGAATTGAAAAAAGCAGGGCTTCCGGTTTCAGACGGCGTCCTGACAGTAGATGAGCTGGTGGAAGAATTATGTCGATGCAAATAGAGAATCTGAGTTATATATACGGTGAAGGAACCGCTTTTGAGAAAAAAGCGCTGGACAATGTGAACCTGGAGCTGCCGGACGGACAGTTTATCGGGATTATCGGGCATACGGGTTCTGGCAAATCTACGCTGATTCAGCATCTGAACGGTTTGCTTAGAGCGACTCATGGGAAGATTTATTACAATGGTGAGGATATTTACCAGGAAGGCTATGATATGCGGGGGCTCCGCAGTAAAGTGGGGCTGGTATTCCAGTACCCGGAACATCAGCTTTTTGAGGTGGATGTATTTACGGATGTGTGCTTTGGGCCGAAGAACCAGGGGCTGGCGAAGGAAGAAGCGGAGGCCAGGGCGATGGAGGCGCTGCGCCAGGCGGGGCTGAAAGAGAAACACTATAAGAAATCACCGTTTGAGCTTTCAGGCGGACAGAAGCGCCGGGCAGCGATAGCGGGCATTTTGGCAATGCACCCGGAGGTGCTGGTGTTGGATGAGCCGACGGCAGGACTGGACCCTAAGGGACGGGATGAGATTTTAGAGCAGATTGCCAGACTGCATCAGGAGAGGAATATCACGGTTCTTTTGGTTTCCCACAGTATGGAGGATGTAGCGAAATACGTAGACAGGATACTTGTGATGGACGATGGGAAGATTGCGTTTGATGATGTGCCGAAAAGAGTTTTTCAGCATTATCAGGAATTGGAGAAAATAGGGCTGGCGGCGCCCCAGGTGACCTATGTGGTAAAAGCGCTGGAAGAAAAAGGATGGAAAATTGATAC
Organism: Lachnospiraceae bacterium 46-15; assembly: GCA_041223665.1. Lineage (GTDB taxonomy): Bacteria > Bacillota > Clostridia > Lachnospirales > Lachnospiraceae > Hominisplanchenecus_A. The sequence goes on along the minus strand of JBCLQO010000014.1, from coordinate 60,855 downwards.
GGACGCCACTACGGTGGAGGAAGCCAGAAGCGCGGTTTTGCGTGCGATGGGACGATAGGAGAAGTATGTTAAGAGATATTACATTGGGACAATATTACCCAGGGAATTCTGTGATACACAAGCTGGATCCGCGGACGAAACTGGTGGGGACACTGGCGTTTATTATGTCTTTGTTTCTGTTCCGCTCTTTTGCGGGATATCTGGCGGCAGCTTTATTTCTGGCAGTAGTTATCCGTATTTCAGGGGTTCCTTTTAAATTTATGGTTCGGGGGCTGAAATCTATCATGATACTGTTGTCTATTACAATGGTATTCAACCTGTTTCTGACGCCGGGAACTCCTGTGGTGGTTTTTGGAAAGCTGCAGATTACTTGGGAGGGGATTGCACAAGCGGCATTTATGGCGATGCGGCTGATTATGCTGATTATCGGTTCTACGGTTATGACGCTGACCACCACGCCGAATAATCTTACGGACGGCATGGAAAAAGGGCTAGCGCCGCTGAAGAAGCTGCGGGTGCCGGTGCACGAGGTGGCGATGATGATGTCCATAGCCCTGCGGTTTATTCCTATATTAATGGAAGAAACAGATAAAATTATGAAGGCGCAGATGGCGCGCGGAGCGGATTTTGAGTCAGGCGGTCTGGTAAAGAAAGCGAAGAGCCTGGTACCTCTGCTGGTACCTCTGTTTATTTCTGCGTTCCGCCGGGCAAACGACTTGGCTATGGCGATGGAGGCCAGGGGTTACCGGGGCGGGGATGGCCGCACGAAGATGAAGCCATTGATTTACCAGAAGAGGGATTACAGGGCATATCTGCTGATGCTGGCGTATCTTGTGTGCATCGTGCTGATAGGAAAAATCTCTCCGGTGTAAAGCTTTCTGGAGAAAGACGGAAGCTGCAGTGTGAAAAACGTCCAAGCGGCGGCAGTGAGAGGGAGTATAGAATGAAAAGGGTGAAACTGACAGTGGCGTATGACGGCACACGTTACCACGGCTGGCAGGTACAGCCGAATGCAGATACCATAGAAGGGGAGCTGAACCGTCATCTTTCGGAGCTTCTGCAGGAGGAAATTAAGGTGACAGGCGCCAGCAGGACAGACGCGGGAGTCCATGCGCTGGGAAATGTGGCGGTATTTGATACAAAAGCAAGGATGCCTGCGGAAAAGATTTCTTATGCCATGAACACCAGGCTCCCGGAGGACATCCGAATCCAGGAATCCTGTGAGTCGGCGCCAGACTTCCATCCCCGGTTTTGCCGGACTGTAAAAACTTACGAATACAAGATTTTAAACAGGCGTTTTCCGGATCCTACGAAGCGGCTGTATTCTTTCTTTTATTACTATCCGCTGGATGTGGGGAAGATGCAGGAAGCGGCGGCATATCTGGCAGGAGAACATGATTTCCGGGCATTCTGCACCATGAGACCCGGGATAGAAAACACAGTGCGCACCATTTATTCTGCGGAGGTGGAAAAAGAGGGAGATATGATAGTTTTCCGGGTGACGGGAAACGGATTCCTTTACAACATGGTACGTATTATGGCGGGAACCCTGATACGGGCGGGCGGCGGCTTTTTCCCGCCGGAATATATGGAGACGATCCTGGAGAGCCGGGACAGGGAGCTGGCGGGGGAAACGGCAAGGCCGGAAGGACTGACGCTGGTGGAAATACGCTATCCGGAAGAAGATAAAGCAGCTGGCGAACAGCTATAAGATAGATGATACTTGGAGATTGAGGTGTGAGACACACCGGCATTTGTGTATGGAGGATTTAGGACATGAAGATGAGATGGAGACAGTGCCTGGCGGGGCTGTTGGCAGGGACTTTGGCAGTAACCGGGATTCCTTTCTCCGGTGGCGGGGCGTTTATGGCAAAAGCGGCGCTGCAGGCGGATCAGGAAATGAATCTGCAGTACAGATACCGTCCGGTAGATGAAAGGACAATTGTGGTAGATACAGATGTGCCAGGAAACAGGCAGAGACAGGATAAACCGCTTACAAACCTTATTTCCAGGTCAGGCTATATGCTGACGGAAAATCTGGGAGCAGTGTCCGGAAAAAATATCTATTTCAGCCTGGAAGGACAGAAGCTGCTGGGGTCTGTCCGCTATCTGTCCGCAGTTCCAAGGGGAACTATCAAAAAATGCAGGCTGTGGGTGTCGAATGCAGATCAGGAACCAAAGGACATTGATGAGTCCGGCTGGCTGCTGGTTTATGAGACGGAAGGAGAGGGCTGGGCTGCCCACTCTGTAGAAGGGGATAACAGCCATGAAGCCAGATTTCAGCAGGCGCAGATGGCGCGCCATGTGCGTCTGGAGGTGCTTGAGACATATGGAAATGGCACGACGGATGCTAATAAATTTATTTCAGGGTCGCGTGTGTATATCAATGAAGCGGGCCGCATTGACCAGCAAGAGACTACCGTGAATCTTGCTTTAAACCGCAGTCTGGAGGGCGGAGATGCGTCTGTCAGGGCTTACACCGGGGGGAATGGGCTGAATTCCATTAACGGAGGAGGAAACAATGAGTTCGGGGAAAATGCAGCAGATGATACGGATTACTGGAAACCGGCGTCCCATGTGGACGGGAGCGGGGATGTAAATTATATCATTTATGATTTACATGCTACAGAAACCAGGATTTCCGCTATCAGCCTCAGATGGCATGAAAGGGAATGGGCCAGCGCATACACGATAGAAACCTCCGATACATGTACGCTGGGAAACGACAGTGATATCACAGGGGTGAACATGGGCGCGCATTCTGTTCCGGCAGACACCCTAGCGGAGAGCGGAGACTGGGAAACAGTGGTAGATTTTGACAGAGGGATTCGGGATGACAGCAGTGATGCGCAGGGGCTGCTCCAGCCTTTGGATGAGTTTACACCCGACAATGAGACATACCGGCTGGAGCGTACGGCATTAAAAAGGTATGTGCGCCTGGTGATAAAGGATGCGAACCGAAATCCGGATGTGCAATCAGGCGGCGCGCTTCGGGAAATTCAGATATGGGGAAGCCGATGGAAAGTGGCGGAAGCGGAAAATGTGGCTGTGGGGATAAACGGCAGATATGCTGACGGAAGAAAAGGCTCTACGGTAATTGCCGGATATTCAGGGGCAGACAGCTATGAAGGCAGCGGCAGGAAAATTATCCATAGTGTGAACTATGCTGTTGATGGGCAGATGCCGGATGGCATTGGAAGTGATGAATACTGGATGCCCGCTGTGCGCAGTGAGAGCGGCGGCAAAGGCGTGAATATGCGTGAAGGAGATAAAGCGTACCTTATCCTGGATTTGGGCGAGGGCACGGTAACGGATATTCAGTCTATGCGGATTAAATGGTTCGGGCTAAACTCTGCGAACAGATGTCAGGTATGGACAGCAGATACCTATGTTCCGCCTGTGGGGAGCGATAACCTGGAAGGAGCGGGCGGAAATATCATTTTTGACGGAGACTGGGAAGCGGTGGCGACAGCAGCGGATGTAAGCTCCCAGAGCAGCGACAAGCAGCTGGAGTTTAGGGAAGAAGATTATGTGACAAAGCAGTTAAAGCGCTATGTCCGCTTTGACATCTCAGAGCTGAATGCACATGCAGCTACGGATTTGGGACCGAATGCGGCCATCAGCGAGATTGAAATTATGGGATTTCGGAAAGCAGACGAGACTGGAGAAATACATCTGACAGTGGAAGAGCCATCTTATGGCGCGTCTATGGACAGGACAGATGCGTATCCGGCAGTCGGGGATGAGGGCGACTATACGGTAGAAGACACAAAATGGGCGCTGACAAGCCAGAAAGGTACGGAGCTGCACACAGTGTTTGACACAAAGGCATATACGATGCTGGTGACCTTGAAAAGCAAGAGCAGATTTACCCAGATGACTACCGTAACCCTGAACGATGATGATACAATGATTGCCTATCCGTATCCAAATGAGACAGATGCAATTGTGAATTATGACGGCAAGGACGGCAACGGGTATAGTTATATGACGGTGTCCTATGATTTCGGGGCGGTAGAAAGTCCTATAGAAGCTTACAATCTGTTGAAGGCGGAACTGCAGGTTGGGAGAAATGCACCTGATATGGCATATATAGCCGGAATGGAGAAGGAAGAAGCGTTTAAACTATATACAAAGAGAAGCTGGCTGACGTTTAAAGAGGCTTATGACGATGCGGTTTTTCTGGCGGGACCCGGATATGGGGCAGAGCTGCCGGATGAACCGTTCGATGAAGGAGAGGCGGACACGGAAATATACTACCCGAAGAAACGCTATGAACAGGCAAAAGAGCGGCTGGAAAAAGAGTATGCAAAAAACGGGGAGAAAGGACTGAAAGCCGCATCAAGGGCAGCGGTGCTCAGTCTGGAAAATGAAGCGGATGGCCCGAGAGTGCAGATTGCAGTAGAGCCGGGAGGACAGACCATTGAATTGGATAATAGCCAGAAAGACGCATACAGCCTGAAAAAGTGTACCTGGCTGGAGAAAGATAGTGACGCAGAAGTGCCATACCCCAGTCCTTATAAAGATTACCGGGTGAAAATAGAGGTTGAAACAAAAGAAAAAGCGATGGAGAAGGACAGTGACAAAGATTTTGCTTTCCCGGAGACGGCTGCAGAGAAAAATTTCCTGTATACGAAAAACACGGCGGGGCAGTGGGAACAAGTGCCTGCGCAGGATATCCTTGGACGGGGGCTGGACGAGAGCGGAGCAGTTCTGCAGTATATCTATAGCTGCCGGGGGTTGAAAGAGCCAAAGCAAGAGCTGGCTGAATATCTGGCATCTCATGAGCGGGAAGAAGAGTTTGAGGAAGATGGCGTGACTGCAAAGTACACCCGCCAGAGCTGGCAGGCGTACCGTGCGGCATATGACAGGGCAGTGTCCCTTAACCAGTCTTCCGGTTTGAAAAGAAAACAAGAGGTTTATAAAGAGGCGTTGGATGCGCTGAAAGCGGTGGTTCTGGAGCCAAGGAGCAGTACAATCTGTGAGTGTGCAATTGGCAAGATTACTTACAGCGGATTGACGGAAATCGAGTTGACGGCGGCTGGCAGTGCTGCTGGGGAAACAGCGGAGATAATTCTAAGTGATAGTACGTCCGTGCTGCATGACAGATATGACTGCCTGGTACATGACAGCGGTACAGAGCTGGAGGTGGAATTTGAGCTGGGCAGCAGCACTGACAATACTGCGGCAGGCACGCTAACGGAAACGGACGGAAAAACTGTGCTGACTATCACAAAAGCAGGCGAGGTAAAAGTTAAGATTACCGCGCGTTTCGGTTCCCAGAATGCGGAACCGAAGGTAATTACGTTTACCACGATCAGTATGGCTGAGAAAGCGGCGGCAAGGGAGGAAGCGGAAAAGGCACAGAAAGAAGCGCTGAAGATATATAATACGGGAAACAGGGACGCCAACGGGGCGGCAATCTATACGCAGGAGAGCTGGGAGTCTTTCGTGAGGGCATATAATGGCGCGGCTTCCCTGGTAAGCGTAGGTATGGATAGGCTTAGTTCTGAACAGTTAAAAGCCGCAAAAGCCGGGTTTGACGGTGCGGTAGCCCGCCTGAAAACGAAAATATTGGCGGCAGCTGAGGAAGCCGCCAGGGAAGCGCTGGAGAAAGCAGTGGTTAATAACGATAAAGGACTGTACACGGAAGCAAGCTGGTCGGAGTATGTGAAGCTTAAAGAGCAGCTTCGGGCAGAGCTGGCAAATGCGCAGCCAGACGCAGGAAAGCTGGAGCAGCTGACGCAGATGCTGGAAGGATTTAAACTGGTACAGGAACCAACTCAGGCGGAAAAGGAACTGGAGGCTGCCAGGGCGAACGCCCGCACGGTATTAGCTCAGACTGTGCAGGACAAGGACAAAGGATTGTATACGGAAGCGAGCTGGGCAGGGTATGCGGCGCTCAAAAAGCAGCTTCAGGATGCACTGAACAGCCAGGGCACAAGCGCGTCAGAGCTGAACAGGCTTATAACGGCGCTGGGAAGCTATAAACTAATCAAAGTCCCCGGCGACACGCCGCCCCCAGTACCTTCGCCTGTCCCGGTACAGACTTATGTGGACGTTAAAAACGTGAGATATGAGGTGGATGCTAAAAATAAGAAAGCGGCAGTGGCAGTAAAAGGCACAAAAGATACCAAAAGCATTACCATTCAGAAAACTGTAAAAATCAATGGCGTGACTTATAAAGTAGAGAGGATTGGGGCAAATGCGTTTAAAGGCTTCAAGAAACTTACAGGCGTTACAGTAGGCGCAAATGTCAAGACGATTGATAAACAGGCATTCATGAACTGCAAAAAGCTCAAAAAAGTCACACTGAATGATGGAAAGCTGCTGAAAAAGATCGGAAAAAGCGCGTTCAGAGGGACAAAAAAAGGACTGACAGTCAAAGCGAAGAAACTGACAAAAGCCAAAGCACGTAAAGCGCTGCTGAAAAAGGTAAAGGGCGCCGGGGCGAAGAAAGCAAAAGTAACAAAATAGCAGAACGGATTCCACAGCAGCCCAGCGAAAGCTGGGCTGCTGCTTCTGTGAATTCCAGTGTAAGCGGCACTCTCCGCGGCAAACTGCGATTTTCCAAGTTGATTCAAGTTGATTTATGAAACAGGATATGTTATAATCAAACAATCACAGGGAGTTTTTCGGAAGAAAGGAGGGGCGGCGAGAAAGATTCCTGTATTTTTTTGTTACTTAATAAATTAGGTGCGGAATGCACCACCTGTTTAAATGGAGGAGAATGCAAGATTATGAAATTGAAACGAGTATTGGCTGGATTCCTCGCAGGAGCCTTGGTAGTAACCGGAATTCCGGTTTCAGGGCTGGGGGCAATTTCAGCAGAGGCTGCAGTGCAGACTGACATAGAGGCAAATCTGCAGTACAGAACCAGGCCGGTAGCTGAGGTGGAAGTAAGCACGGATATCGGTGCTGAATTTGAGGATGATGTACATCCGTTTAGTAATTTGGCTTTAAGGTCAGGCTATGCAAAATCAAAAAGGCTGGAATCTGTTAACGGAAAACACCTTTATTTCTCATTAGAAAGCTCAAAATTGTTAAGGTCAGTGAAGTTTTTTTCTTCAGGAGCTGGCGGCGACATCAAGAAGTGTACGATTGAGGTATCGAATGTAGACACGGATGCCCCGGATGAGATTGATGAATCAGGCTGGATGCAGGTATATGCATCGGGAGATGATAACTGGTTTCATGAGTCCGGAAGCTCAAAGGGTGCGTATTTTAATAATGCACAGAGGGCGCGCCACGTGCGTGTTACCGTGCAGGAGACATGGGGAACCGGCGAAGATGGCGAGACAGATGCGAATAAATACATTGCCGGCTCAAGGATGCTTATTTATGAGGCAGGCCGTAAGGATCAGGTAGAGTATTCCGGCGATATCGCTTTGAGTGAGGGACGCGGCGGTAAAGTGACAATAAAAGCTTCCACAACCGGAAATCCGCTGAATACCATTAACGGCACAGGAAACATAGATGTAAATGAGAGTGGAAACAGCGATTATTGGGTTAGCGGCACAACTGCTACCGATACAAATGTGAATTACATTGTATATGATTTACATGATTTGGAGACAACGGTTTCGGAAATCAACCTTCGCTGGAATGCCATGGCGTGGGCTTATAAATATAAGCTGGAGACTTCTGACACCTGTACGTTGGAGAATAACGGTGTCCCAGGCGGTGCAGATATAGCTACATTGGAGAATACCGGAGACTGGGAGACTGTTGTGGATTTCAGCACGGAGGCTAACCGTCCGGCTCAGCCTCTTGATACATTTACACCCGGTCATGAGACAACCCCTCTGCTTCTTACAAAGCTGAAAAGATATGTCCGCCTGGTTGTTACAGGCTCGAACGAAGGGGCGAACATGAAGGGCGGAGCGCTGAAGGAAATCGAAATCATTGCCAACAAGTACAAAGCAGCAGTAGCTGAGAACGTAGCGCTCGGGCTGAATGCTGAATATGAGGATGGCAGAAAAGGTTCTACGATCGTTGCGGGCTATTCCGGTGACCAGTCAGTGGGAGACGTGACATATTCCGTAGAGAATGTGCTTGCAGGAAATGCTGACGTTGCTGAAGGAGCCGGCAATGCAGATGATAACTATTGGATGCCGTTAGAGCTTGGTGATGACAGCAACAAAGGAATTGATATGAGCAGCGGCAGTAAGGCATATCTGGTGCTTGACCTGGGAATGGGGACTGTGACAGATGTAGAGTCTATGGAGATTGACTGGCATGGACTTAACACTGCGAATGAATGCAAGGTTTATACAGCAGACGAATTTACGCCTCCTGCAACGGCGGACGGAAATAAGTGGGAAGTAGTCGGTGACAATGTCCTGAATATGTCGGAATGGGAACAGGTGGCAATGGCGACAGACGATGATCCCAGTGTAACCTATAAGAGAACCGTGTTCGACAATTATACGACACATCAGTTAAAGCGTTATGTCTGCTTTGAGATGTCCGATTTGAATGAGAATGCGGTAGACGATCAGGTAGGTACAAAGAATGTGGCTGTCAGGGCAGTGAAAATCATGGGTATCCGGAAAACGGAAGAAGCAGATGATGTGAGACTGACCGTGGACAAACCGACCAAGGATGCGACAGCAGCATCGGCAAGCGCTTACGCAAACGTTTCAGACGGCGCCGGTTATGATGTAGCTGAGACAACCTGGTATGAGACATCAAACTTAAATACACCGCTGGCTGATGAGGCTAAGTTTGAAGTAGGCAAAGCTTATACAGTAAAGGTAAAAGTAAGCAGCAGCAACAAATTTGCAGATTTGACGACAGCAGTGATAAATGGCGATACGGATGACTTGGCAACAGTTCTTGAGACTACAAATTATAACGGCACAGGAGACGACAAACAGAGTTATATAACTGTGCAGAAACATTTTGGTACAGTTGCTTCTCCGGTAGAGCCGTATGAGGCGTTAAAAGCAGAGGTTCAGACCGGCGACAATGCAGCACGGATGGCAGAAGTGGCAAATCTGGGAGAAGACCAGACAACTTATACGAAGAGAAGCTGGAAGAGCTTTAAAGAGGCATATGATGCGGCAGTGAAACTGGTAGGACCTTACACAGCAGAGCAGGCTCCGGCTGAAGAAGACGGCGAGGATGAGACAGAGGAAGAATTCTTATATGAGCCGGCAGAAGTATATACAGAGGCGCTGAATACGCTGCGTGAAGAGTTTGAAGAAAACGGACAGAAAGGTCTGAAAGCGAAAGCGCTGAGGGAAGAAATTGACCTGAGTGGTGATGCGATGACATTGCCAGAGGCACGCATCGTGAGAACTGATTCAGAGCAAAAAGTTGTCATGGGTGTTGAAACAGGAATTAGCACCGGAGAGGTCGAGAGGGATGATGTGGAGTTCACATATCTGGACGACTTTGATGTTATGTCAGACGAAAGCTTTAAAGGCAGGGTAAAAGCACCGGAAAAGACTGTCGACGGAAAAACAATAAACAGTGTATTTAACATGGGACAGGCTCAGAGTGATGATTGGACGAAGGCTTTCATCATCCGGTTTACTTTAGGCTTGCCAAGAACCATAGATAAAAAACAGACTATTATTGGAGTGTTGAATGGTCAGTGGGGCGTGCAGCTGCTTACTAACAATTCATTAATATTCTTTGGACAATTTAGTTCGAGCAGCTGGCCTCAGGTAGACGTAAATGTGGCAGACTACCTTGGAAGTAATGTAGAGGTGGCGCTTGTATATGTAGGCGGCAGAATCAGTGCGTATGTAGAGGGAACGGTAGCAGGCGAAACCAAAGGACGTAAACCTCATGCGGATAGAAATCTGACAGGAAAGTTTGTTAATACCAAAGATAGCGCACAAAACCCGGCATATCCAATGTTTAATATTGGATATAATGAGTCAATGTGGGAATTGGGAGACAGTCTTACTTCAAAGCATACAGTGAATGAAGCTTATCAGGGAACGATGAAAGATTTCCGGATGTATAGTTATACAGTAAAAGACGGAGAAGGAAACTGGATACCTGAGGAGTATGAAAGCCAGATAAAACCGAGCGATAGCAGCTTTACGAATAATGTATGGACAAACACAGATGCGACGCTTATGAGCAAGTTTGACACATATCTGGAAAATAAAACTCCTACCATAGAGCTGAAAGGCGTATATGCTCCGTATAATGTCAAAAGCTGTAAATGGCTGGATAAAACTACTGGGGATCCGGTAGAGAATCCAAGCCCATATGAAGATTACACTATGGAAATCGCGATTCAGACAAATGAGATGGCGACCGGCGATGGTACAAACGGAAAAGAATATGTATTCCCAGCAAACGTAACTTCGGAGAAATTCCTGTATGTGCCAGGTGAAGGCGACAGCTGGGTGAAGGTGGATAATTCACTTATCACTGACGCTACTCTGGATGACACAGATTCCGTCCTGACCTACACCTATCAGAGTGAAGGCCTTGAGAATCCCAAGGATGCACTAGAAGCATATCTGACCAGTAATCCGAAAGCAACGAATGACAAAGGGGATGGCACACGGAAATACACCCGTCAGTCATGGCAGGTATACAGCAATGCATATGATACGGCGCAGGCGCTTGTTCAGTCCTCCGCATCATTAAAGAGGAAACCGCAGGTATACAGGACAGCTCTGGAGAATCTGCAGAATGCGACACTGACAGAGAGAACAGCTGATACCTGTGAATGTGCGATTGGTTCTATTATTTACACTGGACCGACAACGATTGATATGGCGAAGCAAGAGGGAGCAGAAGCTGAGACAGGTTCCCTGGATTTGTCAGGATATGTAAAGGTTACACATGACAGATATGACTGTCCGAAGCATACGGCAGATAGCGCAGTAGCATTGACATACACAAAAGGTACTGACAATGCAGGTGCGACTATTACACCTGCAGGCGCACTTACAGTTACCAAAGCAGGAAACGTAACTATCAGCTTAGGCGCTACTTTCAATGAACTGTCAGCGGATGCGAAAGAAATTACGTTTAAGGCAGTAAGCGATGCAGAGAAACAGGCGGCAAAAGTAGAAGCAAAGCAGGCTTGGGATGCAGCAAAAGCAAAGAAAGAAGCAGGCAATGCTGACAATGTTTACACGTCTGAGAGCTGGACTGCTTTTGAGAACGCATATAATGCTGTGGAAGCAAGCGTTAGCAGTAATCAGATGGATAGTATGACGCTTGAGGAATTACAGGATGTGAAAGCGAGATTTGAAGCCGCAGTAGCTCGTTTAGTTGAGCAGGCTCTGGCAGAGGCTATCTCAAATGCCCAGGCTGCCCTGTCAGGAGCTGTGGAGAACAACGATGAGGGCAAGTATACAGCAGAGAGCTGGGCGGAATATGCAAAAGCGAAAGAAGACCTTGAGGCAGAGCTGGCGAAAGACAAACCAGATAAAGAGGTATTGGGAGCTCTTACGGCTAAACTGGATATCAGTAACCTGAAACCAGTTCAGACTGAGGATGAGAAGAACCTGGAGGCAGCAAAAGGCAATGCTCAGACTGCTCTGAATAATGCAGTGAAAGATAGTGAGAGCAGCAAGTACTCCAACTGGGACGGTTATGCCGCCCTGAAATCGCAGTTGGCAGCAGCGCTTCAGAATCCGAATGTTACAGCATCTGAGCTGAATGACCTGATTAGCAAGTTAAGCGCTTACAAACTGGTAGAGAAGTCCGGCAATGTTACACCTACCCCGAATCCGACCCCAACGCCGAATCCAACGCCGACCCCAACACCAGAGCAGAATTTCGTAAATGTTAAGAACGTAAGATACGAAATTGACAAGAAGAACCCGAAGGCTGCTGTGGCTGTAAAGATTCTTAAAGATGCAAAGAGCGTCACCATCCAAAAGACCGTGAAGATTAACGGTACGAGCTACAAGGTGGAGAAGATTGGCGCAAGCGCATTCAAGGGTCTTAAGAAGCTTACAAGCGTAACGGTAGGCGCAAATGTAAAGACAATCGAGAAACAGGCGTTTATGAACTGCAAGAAGCTGAAGAAAGTGACACTGAGCAACGGAAAAACGCTCAAGACGATCGGCTCCAAGGCATTCAAGGGAACGAAGAAGGGCCTGACAGTTAAAGCAAAGAAACTGAAAAAGGCGAAAGACCGCAAAGCACTGCTTAAGAAAGTAAAGAAAGCAGGGGCAAAAAGTGCAAAAGTAACAAAATAAGAAATATAGGAAACAGCGAGGGCCGCTCTCCGTAAGGGGAGCGGCCTTTTGACAGATTTTCTAAGTTGATTTATGAAACACGATATGATAAGATAAAAAAAATGCAGGAACTTTTTATAGGGAAGGAGGGAAGGTGTTCAAAAAGGATTCCTGAGTTTTGTTACTTAAATAAATAGTGCGGTGAGACGCACAGAGTATGGATGGAGGAGAACAGATAATTATGAAATTAAAAAGATTATTGGCTGGTTTCCTTGCCGGTGCCCTGGTAGTGACCGGCATTCCGGTTTCTGGGCTGGGAGGAATTTCAGCAGAAGCGGCAGTGCAGACAGACCAGGCGGCAGGGCTGAGCTACAGGTATCGTCCGGTTGACGAGAACAAGATAACCTTGGAATCGGATATTGACGCGGATGCGGATAATCCGGACAGGCCGATTTCGAATTTAAACAGACGTTCCGGGTACATGCAGACAAATAGGATTGAAGACTCAACAGGAGCTGTCCATAAGAATTTTTACTTCACGCTGGAGAATCCAAGGTTGTTGGGGTCTGTTTCTTATCTTTCAGCGGGACCTCTCGGAAGTATCACACGGTGCAGGGTTTACGTATCAAGTGTTGATACGCCGGATGCGGCAGACGTTCATGCTTCTGGCTGGCTTCAGGTTTATGAGACGCCGGAAAATGCAAAATGGGCGACATACAGCGGCGACGGAAACAACAGGCATGAAGCAGTATTTGATATTGCACAGAAAGCAAAGCATGTGCGTATAGAGGTGCTGGAGACGGCCGGCGGAGTAAAGGGAACGGAAGAGATAGCAGCGAACAAAGTGATTGCCGGGGAGCGTGTGCTGATTAATGAAGTCGGACGTCTGGATCAGAAAGAGGCGGAAGATGATGTGGCTTTGGGCACGGCGCAGGGTGGACAGACCACGATAGCGGCATACACAGGTACGACTTCGGGAGAGGGCGCGCCTGAGAATACGATTAACGGCAGGGGAGACGATATTTCTCTGGAAGGTAGAACTTTTTACTGGTGTCCGAATAAAAGCCATTGGCAGAGTGGAAATAGCCAGTCCAAAGTGAGCTATATTATCTATGACCTGCATAACCTTGAAACGGATATTTCGAAAATCAAGGTTAGATGGCATAATAAGGCATGGTCAGGCATGTATAGCATAGAGACTTCGGATACCTGCAAAGTAGGCAAAGGGCTTGGAGAAAATGTGAGCGCTGACCTTGAAGAAGCAGTTGAACTTGCAGAACTGGATACAGAGGGATGGACGAAGGTTGCGGAATATGATGAAGGGAAGTATGAGGATGATACAATTACATTTCCTGCGCAGGAGTTCCTGGAAGATACAGATGTAGAGAGCCTTAAACTTAAGACTACCACACTGAAGCGCTATGTACGTCTGGTTATTAAGAAAGCAAACCCAATCGCTGCGAACAAAGTGGCTCTCAGGGCATTTTCTATCACCGGAAAGAAGCATGTGCAGCAGGAAGCGGACAATGTAGCGCTGGTGGGAGAAAACAGCGAGACAAGGATTGTAGGGTATTCAGGTGAGGATACAGAAGGCGATACAATCTACAGCAAAGAGTTTGCGTTTGATGGCAAGAAGGGTTCGGAAAATGGCTCCTGGGCGCCGTCGGTGCTTGCAGGGGGCAAAGGAATCAACATGAAAACAGGCGACAAGGCTTACCTTGTTCTTGACCTGGGTGAAGATACAACAACAGAACTGAGCGGGGATACGCCTGTAAAGATTACATGGTCAGGGCTGGCTTCCGCCAAAGCGTGCAGGGTTTTCACGTCGGATACTTATACAAGCCCGGCAGGCGGAGACGAGTATAACTTTGAAACGCAGGGAGGAACCCTTAATTTCGTTGATGACTGGGAGCAGGTAGTGACAGGATATGAAGGCGATACGGATACGAGCTATAAAGAATTCACATTTGCTGCTTCAGACTATACAAGCAGGCAGCTGGGACGCTATGTCTGCTTTGAATTTTCCGGTTTAAATGGCAGGCTGAAAGACGATGATACAGCTGTAAATGCGGCAATCAGCGAGATTGAAATCAACGGATTCCGCAGAACGACTGAAAATGCAGATGTAAGGCTTACAGTAGAAGAGCCTTCTTATGGCGCTAAGCCGGCAGAGGTACAGGCATATGCGGCGCCGTCGGCAAAAGGTCAGTATCAGGTAGACGGGACGATCTGGACGCTGACGAGTAATAAGAACACGGCAACAACTGATGCAAGCTTCGGGGCGAAAGCTTATACTATGGTTGTGAGGCTGAAAAGTAAAAACAAATTTGCGGATCTTACAAATGTGACAGTAAATGGCATGACAGCACAGCCTTATGAAGGAAGCCTTGCTTTTGCAGAGGAAGAAGACGGCTGGAACTACATGAAGGCATATATTGATTTTGATCAGATAGCAGATCCGCAGGCTGCATATACAGCTCTTGAAGAAGAAGTGAAATCTTCCGACCATGCAGGGGAGATGGCAAGAATCGCCGGGCTTGACGAGACGGCAGCGTTTCAGGCGTACACGGAGAGAAGCTGGCTGACTTTTAAAGAGGCATATGACTATGCAGTAAGCCTGGTAGGCGCATATCAAGCAGGAAGTACACAGACAGACGGGAACGATGAGGCAGATGATTTCCCGAACGATGTTGTGTATTATCCGGAGAGTGTTTACCGTGAGGCGCTGCAGGAACTGCAGGCGAACTACACGGAGAATAGCGCTTATGGCCTGAAAGCGGCAAGCAGAAAAGGAACCGTTAGCCTGGAAGTAGATGAAAATAATCCGAAAGCGGTTATCACAAGGAGCGCGGCGGAACAGAAGGTTGAGATGGCAGATGTAAATGCTATCGTAGGCAGCGCTGACAGGGAAGACGTAGCGTTTGAATACAAAAAAGATTTGACAGGCAATGATGCGAAATATAATTTCAAGGTTTTGCCGGACAACAGCTTTAGCGGAGTAGTACATGCACCGTACCAGGCACCGACAGAGGAGAATCCTGCAGGTGTAAACGCCCTGTTCAGCATGAGCGGGAATGCGAACAATAAATTCCTTATTCGCTGCACCCTGAACCTTCCGGAAAGTGTGACCCATAAGCAGACTATTATAGGAATGCTGAACGATCAGTGGGGAATACAGTTGGAGGGCAATGAATTACTGGTATATGGGCATAATAGTGGCTGGCCGACAACAAGGGTCAATGTCAGCGATATGCTCGGTCAGTCTGTGGAGATGGTAGCCTACTTTGGCAACGGAGCTTTTGAGTTGTATCTGGGCAATAAGAGAGGACGTGCAACGCAGTCTGGCAACGGTGCATTGGTAGCGCCATCTGCCAATACGAACTTTGGCATTGGCTGGAATTATGATTACGGATTACATGGAGATAGTAATAATAGTTGGCAGAGCGGAGATTATCAATTCTATGATGGAAGTATCAAAGATTTTGAGATGTATACGCTTACTCAGAAAGAGGATGACAGCGACTGGCTTGCGGATTATGCAACGGCGATCAAGCCTGCCGATGACAAGTTTACGGATAATGTATGGAATGACAGCACAAAGACCCTGAAACAGTATTTTGCCGAGAAAATAGATCAGTATGAGCCGAATGTCGAGCTTACAGGATACTATTCAGCATATGGCTTAAAGAATTGTACATGGCTGAATGAGGATGGGACAGAAGTAGATTATCCAAGCCCGTATGAAGACTACAAGCTGAAAGTGGAAATTGAAACAAACGAAAAAGCACTGGTTGATGAAAGCGATAAGGATCTGGTATTCCCTGAGAGTGCAATAGAGAAGAACTTCCTGTATACACTGGATGAAGAGGGGAATAAAGTGAACGTTCCTGCGGACTCTCTGGTTGAAGCGACAAAACTGGCGGACGGCGACGGAACACTGGTTTATACTTATGCAAGTAAAGGATTGCCTGAGCCGAAGGAGACTCTTAGAAACTGGCTGGCAGAAGCGGACAATGCACGGAAAGATGCAAGCGAAGCATCTCGTTACACACGCAGGAGCTGGCAGGCATACAACGCTGCATACGACAGGGCAGAGGCACTCATGAAGTCTAAGCTGGATAGAGACCAGAGCGTATATGAAGATGCGTTGGCTGCATTAAGGAATATCAATACTACGCTGGTAGAGAAAACGGCAGATACCTGTGAATGTGAAATTGGTTCTGTAGTTTATACTGGTTTGACAGAAATCCAGGTAGAAAAGGCAAGCGCTGATGCAGCTGTAGAAACCGGAAGTGCAGACCTGGCCGGGAATATGATCGTCCGTTATGACAGTTATGGCTGTACAAAGCATACGGAAGCGGACAGGGAACCGGCAGTGACCTACACGGAAGGGACAGGCGCTGACAACACAGTAAGCGGTAAAGTAGAAAACGGAACGCTTTCAGTCACAGGAGCAGGACAGGTGAAAGTTACTGTTACGGCAAGCTATGGCGATCAGGAAATGACAAAGGACATCATGTTTACGACAGTCAGCAGCACCCAGAAGGAAGAGGCGAAGAATGCCTTAGAAATAGCGTATCAGGCAAGCAAAAAGGCGTATGATACCAACAATAGTAAGGAAGACGGCACCCACATCTACACAGATGACAGCTGGAGAGTCTTCCAGGAAAAACATGGGCAGGCTGTGTCAAAATATAATGCCGGAATTGATAATTATACAATTGAGCAGCTGAATAACCTGGCAGCTGAATTTAATAATGCCGTGGCAGGCCTGAAGACGATGGAAAGACAGGATGCAGAAAATAAAGCAGGTGAAGTACTCTCTAAAGTAGAGACCGAGAATAAAGGCTACACCGCAGAGAGCTGGCAGACGTATCTGGATCTTGTGCAGCAGCTGCGGGATAAGCTGGAAGATTTGACAGTAACTCCGGATGAACTGAGAGGCTTGGCAGAACAGGTGGAGAAGTATGAGTTTGTAATGGCTCCGACAGACGAAGAGATTGCCCTGGATGCAGCGAAGAAAAACGTCCAGACTGCACTGGATAACGCAGTGAAAGACAGCGAGAGCAGCAAATACTCGAACTGGGATGGCTATGCAGCATTGAAGAAACAGTTAGAGGATGCAATGAAAAATCCGGCAACAACAGCGGCAGATCTGAATGATTTGCTGGGCAGGTTCAATGCATATAAACTGGTAGAGAAATCCGGCAATGTTACACCTACCCCGAATCCGACCCCAACGCCGAATCCAACGCCGAATCCAACCCCAGAGCAGAACTTCGTAAATGTTAAGAACGTAAGATACGAGATTGACAAGAAGAACCCGAAAGCGGCTGTAGCTGTAAAGATTCTCAAAGATGCAAAGAGCGTCACCATCCAGAAAACCGTGAAGATTAACGGTAAGAGCTACAAGGTGGAGAAGATTGGCGCAAGCGCATTCAAGGGACTTAAGAAGCTTACAAGCGTAACGGTAGGCGCAAATGTAAAGACAATTGAGAAACAGGCGTTTATGAACTGCAAGAAGCTGAAGAAAGTGACGCTGAGCAACGGAAAAGCGCTCAAGACGATCGGCTCTAAGGCATTCAAGGGAACGAAGAAGGGTCTGACAGTTAAAGCGAAGAAAGTAAAACAGGCGAAAGACCGCAAAGCACTGCTTAAGAAAGTAAAGAAAGCAGGGGCAAAAAGTGCAAAAGTAACAAAATAAGCAATATAAGAAACAGTGAGGGCCGCTCCCGGAAAAGGGAGCGGCCCTTTGTCTTAGCGGGTAATTCCAGGGTAAGCGACAAAACGTGATTTGAAGAATGAATAACTAATGGAATTATTGGCTGGACTGCTACAGATACCATAGGGAAATTAAGATTGGGCAGTTGAGTTTTGGGGAAGTTTGGATTATACTATAACTTATGAGAAGTTTAGCAGTTTACAGGGGAAGGGAAGGATTTTATGGGCGGAAAAAAAGGCACAGCATTTGTATTGGTTTTTTGTATGCTGCTTTCCGTACTTATGCCGCAAATGGCTGTGGACGCGGAGGCTGCACAGGGAAAAGAAATTGTTATTGATGTGACAGAATATGGGGTTCTGTCCGAGGGGATGCGGGATAACGCGGCAGCTATCCAGAAGGCAATCGCGGCGGCAAAGGCAGCGTCGCAAACAGCAGAGGAGCAAGTTATTTTGGACTTTCCCAAAGGTGAATATCATATTTACCCGGACAAAGCTTCTGTCAGGGAGCTTTATATTGCGAATACGGCAGGCTCGGATTCCAGATATAAGATGAAGACGATTGGTTTTTTGCTGGAGGATATGGAAAATGTAACGATCCGAGGGAACGGTTCGCTTTTTATGTTTCACGGAAAGATGACGACGTTTGCTGCTATCCGGTGTAGGAATATCAGATTTGAAGATTTTGCGTTTGATTTCTATGTGCCTACGGTCGTGGATGTGACAGTTGAATCTATGGAAGGGAATTCGGTTATTGTTCATATCCCGGAGTGCTATGATTATGAAGTGAAACAGGGAAAGAGCATCACGTGGAAAAGCGATGTCAGCCCATATACAGGGAAGCCTTACTGGACGGAGGAAGGCAGTATATCTTCCTATCGGCAGGTGTATTATGCCACGGAAGGGCGGACGGCGCGGGATGCGAACCGCCTTCTCAACAATGTGGTGAGTATCCGGGAGCTGGGAAATAACAGGCTTCAGCTCAATTATCGTGACGGGGGAAAATCCCCTACGATTAAACCAGGGAGTTGCTATCAGATGCGCAGGACGGTACGTGACCATGCAGGAATGTTTTTCTGGCAGAGCGAGGATGTGATGCTGAAAGATTTGGATGTGCATTTTATGCACGGAGCGGGAATCGTAGGACAGCATTCAAGGAACCTTAGTTTTGAGAATATAGATTTTCAGGCTCCGGAGGGCAGCGGAAGGGCTACGGCGGGCTATACGGATTTTATACGGCTGGCAGGCTGTGGTGGTAAGGTGCAGATAACAGGATGTATGTTTTCAAATCCTTGTGATGCACCCGTGAATATTCATGGAATTTATAATTTGGTGACAGAACGGATTTCCGGGCGTCAGTATAGGGTTATTTATACAGATTTACAGCATCAGACAGAAGGATTTCCTAACTTTTTCAAAGGCGACAAAGTAAGGTTTGTATCCAGGGAAAGTATGGAGCCGGCAGGAATCGAGGCAGTGGTTGAGGAAGTGGAAGGTCCGGCAGGCGAGGGCGGTGTGATAGCGAGCGGTACAGGAACGCTGAATGAGATGGTTATTACGCTGAACCAGGATGTCTCTCTGGAGGATGATGTGGAATATCTGGTGGAGAATCTGACTTGGATGCCGGAGGTGGAAATTACCGGGAATATGTTTAAGGAATGTCCTGCCGGGGGAATCCAGTTGGGAACCGGGAAGAAAGTATTGATACAGGACAATGTTTTTGACGGTCTGGCGCTTGCTTCTGTGTGCATTTACAGCGATACGGGCGAGAAGCTCCAGGCAGGGCAGGCCAGCGATGTGACGATTGCGCACAATATTTTCCGGCGTCCCGGCAGCGGGGAGGCAGCGGTTGTGGTGAATCCGGTAACTCCGGGGGAGAGTGTGCATGAGCCGGTATATGAGAATATTGCTATCAGCGAAAATGCTTTTTATATGGAGAATAGCCGTGTCCTGAGCGCCAGGGGCGTGAAAGGGCTGAGCTTTACGGATAATGAGATTTACCGCTATGCGCCTGATGTGACGGTGAGCCTGCAGACGCCGGAGACGCTTCGTGTAAATGGAAAAGGCCAGCTTACGGCAGGGGTGTCGGGGAAGGTTAGCTCTTCAGAACTCTATACCTTTGATGGATGCCGGGAGGTAGTGATTTCGGAAAACAGCTATGATGCAGGACTGAAGCTGGGGGGCAGCACAAGTAATATGAATGCGGGAACCGATATTTCCCAGGGAGAAGGGGAAAACCTGGATTTCAGGGGAAATGCGGCAGTGCTTCCGGCAGTGGGAACGATTACTTATGAGGTCTGGAATGAAGATGTGGTGTCGGTGAATTACGCCGGGGAAATTACAGGGATGCAGCCAGGGACGGCCAGGGTGCGCGCCTGTACAATGGCTGGCGGCAAGAAATACGTTTCAGAGTGGCAGACGGTGATTGTAGAGGAGCCTGGGGCGGCGGCGCTTTCTATTCGGTGCGAGGACGCGGATGAGACAGTAAGCGAACATGGTCAGACACTTCATTACATTGCAGAGCAGAATCCGCCGGGACGCAGTGAAGTTACCTGGAGAGTGGTGGATGCTGCCGACGGCAGGAGTGAGACAAATCATGCCGTGATAGACGCAGTGACAGGTGAACTGACAACGCAGTCTGACGGCGTGGTAGAAGTGGTAGCGAGAGCGGGTTCATTGGAGGCACGGAAGCTTTTGGTCATCCAGAAAGGGAGCTGGCTGGAAAATAAAACGTATATGGAGAATGTGAGACGGCGTCCAAATGAATGGCATATGCTGGCTGACGGCGGAATAAAAATTAATGCCCAGAATGGCGGGATTTATAACCAGAATAAGTTTAATTATGTGGATAATCTTTACCTGAGCTACAAGGGAATATTCGGGGATCTGGAAAATGTGACGGCTATTGTAAAGATGAAAGGAAAGACAAAAATAAACGGTGATGAGGCAGGGCTGATTTTTTATAAAGATAACGGGAATTTCACAGCACTTCAGCGCAGGAACCGTGAGGGAGAGCCTTTCCTGCAGATGGTGAGCGAGACGGACGATATTGCCGTAAAGGAAAATGAGCCGGATGCCGATATGGACGAAGAATCCGCGGTTTGGCTGAAGCTGGTGAAAAGCGGGGATACGATTTCTGGTTTTTACAAAACAGAGGGAAATGAAGCTGCGGAAGGCTGGATAGATGAAGGCTGGACATCTGCAGGCAGCTATGAGAATACCGGGCTTGGGACAGATTTTCGGATTGGCATTATGGCATGCTGCGGTGTGAGCGCCCGGGGAACGGCGTTTGAATTTTATGATTTACAGGTAGAGGCTGAAGGCAGAGAGTTTAAAGACGGGCTGTTGACATATCATAACAGAGCGCCGGTAATGACAGAAGGGACATGCAGCTATGAAGCAGGAGCTCTGAGTGCCAGCCCCGGAGAATTCTCAGATGCAGACGGGGATGAACCAGGAACTCCTATCGTAAGGTGGGAGGCGGCAGACGGTCAGGCGGATGCTTATGAACTGGTAGATATGGCAGGTGCAGAAAATGTAAACGCACTGGATTTTGCAGGGAAATGGGTGAGGGCAGTGGTTATACCCAGGGACAGCAAGGGCTTGTATGGCATTCCGGTTAGGACACAGCCTCAAAGAGTAGGGATAGAAGCGGCAGTTTTGCCTCAGGCGGTATCTATTGAGGGAGATTCTATTATAAATGTACACGGGGAAGCGAAACAATATCAGGCTGTTTTGACGCCGGGAGACGTGAATCCCTGGGTGTCGTGGGAAGTAGTTGATGCGGATACCCAGGGAAGTACTGCCTGCGCTGTCATAGATTCTACCGGCAAATTGACAGCAAACGCAGACGGGGCGGTAGAGCTGGTGGCAAGGACGGCAAATGGGCTGGAGGCGCGGAAGCTGGTCATTATTAATAAAGGCAGCAAGGTGCCGATCATGGATATTCTGAACTCAGACAGGGAAAATTGGAGTGTCACAGGTGAGGCACAGGATCAGATAGAGATTAAAGCCCAGCCATCGGGACTGTTTAAGGAGCAGGAACCAAAGAATCTGTTTCTGTATACGCCGGGCGAGTCGATGGAGAAAGTGGAAGCGACAGTAAGGATGCACGGCAAGACTACGGGAAGATGGCAGGAGGCAGGACTGATTTTTTTCCAAGGGGAAGACGATTATTTTTCTGTTGGACGGAAACATGCAAATTCTGATCCGGATGGAAAAATAAAGGTAACTGTAGAGGATGGGAGAGACAGCGACGACTGGGTGTATGAGGGCGAGGGAGAAGATGCTCCGCCGGAAACAGATATCTGGCTTAAGCTTGTAAAGGAAGGAAATACCCTGGATGGGCTGCGGGCATATTATAAGACTTCTGAAAATGGAGAATGGAGAGAGAGGAAATATGTGGGAGACACCACGACGACCTGGCAGGAAGATTTAAAAGTGAAACGGCCGAATATCCAGATGCCGCTTACAGATTCTTTCCAGATAGGATTTGTTACAGGAGGAGACAGCGGCGTGACATGGCGGGATTCCTTTGTATTTTCGGATTTTCGGATTCGGATAAATGACGGCGCGGAGCAGCAGATTCCCTTAACGGAGGATAACCTGGTTCCATTTGCGAAGGGAGCTGCATGTATGTATAATGAGACAGAAGGGGTGCTGAGCGCTGCCTTGGGCGGTTTTCAGGATGGGAACTATGACAGGGAAGGCACGCATTTGGTCAAGTGGGAAGCGGCAGACGAGGCGGATGGAGTTTATGAGCTGGTGCCTGGACTGTCGGGAAGCCGGGTTCCTGTACCGGCTTTCCTGAGCGGAAAATGGGTGCGGGCCGTGGTGGTTCCGCAGGACGAGCACGGGCTGTATGGAAGTCCTGTGAAATCTAGGGCTTTGCGGATAGATACGCTTCCGGTGCATGGATCGGCAGAAGCTTCTCTGCGTATAGCGGCATTCCCGGAGATTGAGGGAATGGAGGAGTTCAGCCGTTATACAAAGGGATATATAGCGGCAGCGTCACAGGAGCAGGAGACGGTGAGGGCTGTATTTGAGACACTGGACGAGGCTGCGTCGATAGAAGTATTTTTAAATGGGAGAGAATGCATGGCAGAGGGCGGAAGCCATGAGTTTCCTATGAAATTATCTGCCGGGCGAAATGTGGTTTTGGTGCGTGTTACGGCGGAGGATGGGAAAACCCAGTCAGAGTACCGTTTTGTATTGAGCCGATGGGGAGACTCCGATTCTGAACTGCGCGGCCTCAGTCTGAACGGCAGGGCGGTTCCAATGAACCCATTGGGCTTTACATTAGAGAATCCGTATAGGCTTTTGTTGGCAAGGAATCAGGAAACTCTGCCGATGCTGATGACTCCCAAGTCTGCAAAGGCTTCCGTGAGTATCAGTGTGAATGGAAGAAATGTGGAAGGGACGGAGGCAGAGGTGCAGATGCTTCCGGGGATGAATGACATTGCTATCCGGGTAAAGCCTGAGACGCTGGTGCCAGAAACCTGCTATTACATTGAAGCGTATGTACCTAGTGATAAGAACGCGGCCTTGCAAGAACTGGGCTTTGAGTCCGGCGTATTTCTGAACGAAACTTTTTCGGCAGGCGTCCTGTCTTATACAGGAACGGCCAATGAGGAAATAGCGGTACTGACGGCGGCGGCGCAGGAGGATACGGCGCAGCTTGAGCTGTACGTGGACGGAGAGCTTCTGCATGAGGCGGACGGGGAGCTTAGTGGTGAGATTCCACTGAAAGCGGGAATGAACCGGATTTGCCTGAAAGTAATCTCGCCGGATAAAAGCGAAAGCAGGGAATATCTGCTGGATATTGATGGGAATGGGGAAACTTATATTGACTTTGATGAGGAGTCCCTGAGCGGGCTGGGAGATTTCAGGAAAGATTTCAGTTTTGTGGACACTCCTATTAAGCTTTTGATGGAGGATGGGACGACAAGGTTTTTTGCGAAAGGTGTCGGTGGCTGTGCAGGGAGCGTGGAAGAACCAATGATACTGATATACCGTATCGAAGGAATGGGCTTCACATGGTTTTCGGCGTATCTGGGTGTTGACCAGGAAGCCAGGGCAGATGAAGCTTCTGTACGGTACCGGGTATATCTGGATGGCAGACTTATCGACGACGGGGGCGGAGAGGATAATGTGCTGAGGGCAGACACCCCGGCGGTGCTCTTGGACTTTGATGTGACAGGGGCGCAGGAGCTGATCATTGAGGTAGACGGGACGGAAGATGGGATAGAGAGTGATTATGTAAGCCTGGGAGATGTGAAGTTTACCCGGCCGCTGCCCGGGGCGAAGCCCAGGCATACCATAACTTACCAGACAGATATGGAAGGCTGGGGGCTCTTAAAGGCTCGGAGCGGGAATAAACTGACGGTAAATGGGACAATCGGCGTTGACGACGGGGAGTCTTTGACGCTGATGGCAGGAAAGAAGCCGGGATATGAGTTTTGGTTCTGGCATGATGAGGACGGCACAGAGCTTTCCAGGGAGGCGGTATTTACCGTTTCCGGCGTGACAAAGAACAGCGTTTACACGGCAAAATACATTACTTCCCAGGAGGCTGCCAAAAACAAGCTTGAGGCGGCGCTTCTGGAAGCAGAGGGCAGAAGTGATTTGGATATGTACACACCTGAAAGCGTGGCGGGGTATCTGGCGGTTCTCAGGGATGTGCGCAGGGCGCTGGAAAGCGGTGCGGATGAAAATGCCCTCCGCGTGGCATTGGCAAGGCTGCAGAGTGCGGGAAACCTGTTGGTGAGGAAACAGGAAAGCGGCGGCACGCCTGTCGTGCCGGGGCCTCCTGCGCGTCCTGCTCCGCTTCCGGTTCCGGCAGTACCGAAGAAAGGCACTTCTTTCAGTGTGAAAGGATACCGCTATAAGATTACGAAATCCGATGCGAAAAAAGGGACTGTGGCTCTGGTAAAAGCGCCGGGAACGAAAAAGATAGAGGTTCCGGCAAGTGTGAAGAAGGACGGATACACCTTCAAAGTAACGGAAATTGCAAAAGGCGCATGCCAGAAAAGCAAAAAGCTTGTGAGCGTTACCATAGGAGTGAACGTAAAAAGTATTGGTGCAAAGGCATTTTATAAATGTACAAAGCTCAAAACAGTCATTTTTAAAGGAAAGCAGGCGCCATCCGTTGGAAAGCAGGCGTTCAAAGGAATGAAAGCGGCGTGCAGGATACGTGTTCCGAAGAAGATGAATGCAAAGCAGCTAAAAAAGCTGAAAAAGCAGATGAAGGCCGGAAAGAAGGCGGTATTTACCCGGAAATAAAGGATACGTCAGAAAAAGTATTGACTTTCCTACGCTCACTCACTATAATTTATTTATAGAAAAAGGCGCAGAGAGGCGGTGAAAGCGCTCTCTCTGCGCCTTTTTCCCTGCCCGCCTTTTCAGGATGCAGGAAACCTTACAGAATATAGCCGGGCAGCTTCCCGGCAGGAAAAGAGGAGAGAAGAAATGAGAAAAACGAAAAAATTGACAGCGTTGGTACTTACATCAGTCATGGCAGTCAGCGCACTGGCAGGATGCGGATCGAATAAAACACCAGAGACGGCGGCAGCAGGCGCAGACGGAGAAAAGAAGACCTTGAAGGTAGCCATGGAGTGCGGATATGCGCCGTACAACTGGACGCAGCCTACAGACGAGAATGGCGCGGTTCCGATTTCCGGAGGCTCTGATTATGCGTATGGTTATGACGTAAAGATGGCGCAGCATATCTGTGACGAGCTGGGATATGAGCTGGAGATTGTAAAGCTTGACTGGGATTCCCTGGTTCCGGCGGTTCAGTCAGGAACGGTTGACTGTGTAATCGCAGGGCAGTCCATCACGAAGGACCGCCAGGAAATGGTAGATTTCACGAAGCCTTATTATTATGCTTCCATTGTTACTCTAGTAAAGGGTGACGGCGCATATGCGGAAGCAAAGAGCGTCGAGGATTTGAAAGGTGTTACCTGCACATCCCAGCAGAATACGATTTGGTATAATGTCTGCCTTCCTCAGATTGCAGACGCAAATATTCTTCCGGCACAGGAGTCTGCCCCGGCGATGCTGGTTGCCCTGGATTCCGGGAAATGTGATGCGGTGGTGACGGACATGCCTACAGGTATGGCAGCGTGCGTAGCTTATCCTGACTTTAAGCTTTTGGACTTTTCTGAGAACGCAGAGGGCGCGTTTGAAGTGTCTGAGGAAGATATCAACATCGGTATCTCCGTACAGAAAGGCAACGATGAACTGCGCGAGGCGATTGACAGCGTACTGGAGAAGATGACAGTAGAGGATTACACAAAGATGATGGATGAGGCGATTTCCGTACAGCCCCTTTCTGAATAAGCCAAGGAGGAACAGAGACTATGCCAGGTGATTTTTGGGGCAGGATTGTATATTTGCTGGAGCAGTATGGCGGCTCCTTCCTGAAAGGGGCAGGAGTGACCATGGTAATTGCGTTGGTGGGAACCTTTATCGGATGTCTCATAGGGTTTTTAGCAGGAATTATCCAGACGATTCCCGTGGAGAAAAAGGATTCTGTGGTAAAGAGAGGGATTCTCTGGATTGTCAAATTTATTTTAAATGTTTATGTGGAGGTATTCCGGGGAACGCCTATGATGGCACAGGCCATGTTTATCTACTTTGGCTCGGCGGCAGTATTTAACATCAATATGTCCATGTGGTTCGCGGCATTCTTTATCGTGTCTATCAACACAGGCGCATATATGGCGGAAACCATGAGGGGCGGCATCCTGTCTATTGACGAGGGGCAGACAGAGGGGGCGAAAGCCATCGGTATGACGCATGTGCAGACGATGCTTTATGTCATACTTCCCCAGGCGATACGGAATATCATGCCGCAGATTGGAAACAACCTGATTATCAACATTAAGGACACCTGCGTGCTTTCTATCATCGGTATCGTGGAGCTGTTCTACACAACCAAAGGAGTGGCAGGGGCATTTTATACATACTTTGAGGCGTTTACCATTGCCATGATTATTTACTTTATCCTGACCTTTACCTGTTCCAGAATCCTGCGGTTCTGGGAAGGCAAGCTGGACGGGCCGGACAGTTATGATTTGGCGACTACGGATACGCTGGCTTATACGAGCGGGATGCTGAAATACAGCGACAAGGAAAAGGAGGAGTAAGGGGATGGCTGAGACATTATTGGAAATCAGGCATTTAAGCAAGGCATTTGGCAAAAATGTGGTCTTAAAGGATATTGACTTTTCCGTACAGAAGGGCGACGTTACCAGTATCATAGGCGCTTCCGGTTCAGGAAAATCCACGATGCTCCGCTGTATTAACCTGCTGGAGACGCCCACGGCGGGAGATATCATTTACCATGGGACTAATATCCTGGATGGGAAGATGAACGCCGCATCGTACCGGGCGAAGGTGGGCATGGTGTTCCAGAGCTTTAACCTGTTTAACAATATGACCGTGTTGGAAAATTGTATCGTAGGGCAGACGAAGGTTCTGAAGATGGGCAAAGAGGAAGCCAGGAAAAGCGCCATGAAATATCTGGAAAAAGTAGGGATGGCTCCCTATATCAATGCAAAGCCCAGGCAGATATCCGGCGGACAGAAACAGCGTGTGGCCATTGCCCGTGCGCTGGCGATGGAGCCGGAGGTTCTGCTGTTTGATGAGCCGACTTCCGCCCTGGACCCCCAGATGGTGGGGGAGGTGCTGGAGGTTATCAAGAAGCTGGCAGAAGAGGGCATGACGATGTTAATTGTAACTCATGAGATGGCGTTTGCCCGGGATGTATCCAGCCATGTGGTATATATGGCGAATGGTGTGATTGCCGAGGAGGGGACGCCGCAGCAGATTTTCGCGGAACCCCAGAATCCTTTGACGAAAGAGTTTTTAAATCGGTTTACGAGAGGTTGACACTATGAAGCTTTTAATTATCCGTCATGGAGAGCCGGATTATTCAATAGATTCCCTGACAGAGAAGGGATGGAAGGAAGCAGAGCTTCTGGCCAGGAGGATTGCGCGCCTGGATGTAAAAGAATTCTATGTTTCTCCGCTGGGACGCGCGAAGGATACGGCAAAGGCCACGCTGGAGGCTATGGGAAAAACAGCAGTTACGCTGGACTGGCTGGAGGAGTTTCGTCCGAAGGTGCTCCGCCCGGACGGAAATGGAATCAGGAAGGTTGCTTGGGACTGGCTTCCTCAGGATTGGATGCGGGACGAAAGGTTTTATAGCTGTGAGCACTGGCATGAGTGCGGCGTTTTCCAGGAAGCGGGGGTGAAGGAGGAGTATGACAGGGTCACATCGCAGTTTGATGATTTCCTCGCAGCCCACGGCTACCATAGGGAGGGGAACTACTACCGGGTAGAGCGGGAAAATGAGGACACGATTGTATTTTTCTGCCACTTTGCACTGGGCTGCGTGCTGCTTTCCCACCTGTTCAATACATCGCCGATGCTGCTGTGGCATCATCTGTGCTCTGCGCCTACGGGAGTAACTACAGTGAACACCGAGGAGCGCCGCCAGGGAATCGCCAGCTTCCGCATGAGTGCTTACGGTGATGTTTCCCATCTGTACGCAGGTGGGGAGGAACCGTCCTTTGCGGCGAGGTTCTGTGAGACATTTGGAAATACAGAGGAAAGACATTAGAGCGTTACGGAGCCATACAAGCGGAGATATAATTTTGCTGTATGGCTTTTTGTATGTGAGGGGGAATGGTAATGAAAAAAAGTATGCTTGCTATTTTGCTGTTTTTGTGCCTGCTGTTAGGAGGGATGGGCGTACAGGCGGCGGACAGTCTGCCGCTTGAGAAAGCCGGAAGCCAGAAAGAGGTGTTTGCGGGAAAAGGATGGCAGACCTATAAAGGAAGGAAGTATTACATAGCTGCTAACGGAAAGAAAGTGACCGGATGGCGGAAGATTGGAAACTATAAATATTACTTTAAGAAAAACGGCGTAATGGTTTCCGAACGGTGGATGAAGATAAAAGGAAAGTACCGTTACTTTGGAAAACATGGAAAAATGAAAAAGGGATGGATGACACTGTCGGATGGCCGGAGGTACTACCTGGATTCCAAAGGCGCCAGGGTGACAGGAGACTATTTTATCAAAAATAAAGGCTATCATTTCAGCAGGGGCGGTGTTTACCAGCCGGAAGTGAAGGTGCGGGTGAACCCGAAGAAGCCTATGATTGCATTGACTTTTGACGATGGGCCGGGCCCATACACGGACAGGCTGTTGAAATGTCTGAAGAAGCACCATGCGGTGGCAACGTTCTTCCTGGTAGGCGCTAGTGTGGGAAATTACCAAAATACAGTAAAGAAAGCATATCAGATGGGGTGTGAAATCGGAAACCATAGTTGGGATCATCCCCTGCTTACCCGCCTGGATCAAACAGCTTTGGCTGCACAGATTCGGAATGCCAGCGGTGTCATACGCAATGCATGTGGGCATAATCCTACATTATTGCGTCCGCCCTATGGGGCATATAATAGCACGGTGGCTTCCGCAGCCGGGATGCCGCTGATTTTGTGGGACGTAGATACCCTGGACTGGAAAACAAGAAATGTCCAGAGTACCATTCAGTCAGTCATGCGCGAAGCCAGGGATGGTTCTATCGTGCTGATGCATGATATTCACCAGCCTACGGTTGAGGCAGCAGAGAGCATCATTCCTATGCTCCAGCAGAAAGGCTACCAGCTGGTAACTGTCAGTGAGCTGGCGAAATATAAGAAGAAAAAATTGCAGCCGGGAGGCGTGTATACAGCGGTACGCTGAGGTACGCTTTCACAAAGCATGGCTCGGAAGAAAGAAAAAATCCCCTGTGTACGGTCAATGAATCAGTACGCAGGGGATTGATATTTTCGTTAGTTTATATTTCGTTTCCCTTGAAGAAAATCTTCACGATATTTAAATCTTTGTCGAGAAGTACCAGGTTCGCTTTTTTGCCCGGCGTAATGCTTCCGTAATTATCGTAGATGCCGATTGCTTTTGCGGAGTTTACGGCAGCAGCTTTTACGGCAGTTCCCAGCGGGATTCCCATATTCTTTACTGCAGAACGGACGCATCCCATCAGGTTGGTGGCGGAGCCGGCGATGGTTCCGTCAGCCAGGGTAGCGAGCTGTCCCACTACTTTTACTGCCTGTCCGCCCAGAGAATAGTCTCCGTCTGTCAGGCCGGTAGCCATCATGCTGTCGCTGATGAGGACAACGCGGTCGCTGCCGAACATTTTGAAAGTAGTGCGTACTACAGCCGGATGGATATGGATACCGTCTGCAATCAGTTCTACCCGCACATGCTCATTATCACAGGCAGCGCCGATAACACCCGGCGCCCGGTGTGAAAAAGCGGGCATAGCGTTGTACAGATGCGTGGTATGCTTTGCGCCTTTTTGATATGCTTCGTTGGCAATGTCAAAGTCTGCCGTTGTATGCGCAAGGGAAATTGTCACTTCATCCTTGAGGGCTTCGATGAACTCCATGGAGCCGTCTTCCTCGGGGGCGATATCCACCAGCTTAAACAGGCCGTCTGCTTTTGCCTGGAGGCGGCGGAACATGTCTGCATCCGGTTTGTGGATGTATTTTCCGTTCTGTGCGCCTTTCTTTGCCGGGGAGATAAACGGGCCTTCCATGTTGATGCCTACCAGTTCTGCACCGGAGGCATTGTCATAGCTGGCAGCTGCTTCGGCGATTTTGGAAAGGGTATCTTCATCATAGGTCATGGTGGCGGGGCAGATGGCAGTCACGCCGTTTTTCAGTTCATATTCTGCAATCGCGCGGATAGCCTCATGAGTGCCGTCGCAGAAGTCATGTCCTACACAGCCATGGAAATGGATGTCGGTAAGACCCGGAATCGCATAAAGATTAGAAGCATCAATCACGGTATCGTCTGTGGAAGAGTCTGTAAACAGCCCGTTTTCAATATAAACATCTTTTGTGACAAAAGTTCCGTTTTCTTCAAAAACGCTTGCATTTTTAATAATCATGGATTATCAGCCTTTCTGTTTGATATTTATATTTCAGCCCGGCCAGTCTGCACCTGGCCAGGCTGAAATCGGGGTACATATTTAATTTAATTTCGCTGCGGCAGCCTCGTCTGCCACGATGGTAACATCTGGATGAAGCTGGAGAATGGAAGCCGGAACCTCCGGGGTAATCGGGCCTTCTACCACTTTCTTGAGGATGTCTGCCTTATCTGCGCCGCTTACGACTACGACGATTTTACGGGCAAGCATGATGTTTCCGATACCCATGGTATATGCCTGTTTCGGCACATCATCTTCGGACTCGAAGAAACGTTTATTTGCGTCGATGGTGCTTGCAGTCAAATCTACGCAGTGGGTTACAGGCGGGAAGCAATCGGCAGGTTCGTTGAAACCGATATGGCCGTTGTGTCCCAGACCCAGAAGCTGCAGGTCGATTCCGCCTACGTCAGCGATAATCTGATTGTATGCGCCACAGGCTTTGTCTGCGTCTGGCTCTGTTCCATCTGGAACGAATGTACGCTCTTTTGGAAGATTTACGTGGTCGAAGAAGTTGTGGTTCATAAAATAGCGGTAGCTCTGGTCATTGTCACCGGGCAGGCCTTTGTACTCGTCCAGGTTTACGCTGGTTGCTTTTGAGAAATCCAAATCACCGTTGTTATAGCGTGCAATCAGCTCTTTGTAAGTGCCGATGGGGGAGGAGCCTGTAGCAAGTCCCAGAACGCAGTCCGGTTTCATGGTAACCTGTGCAGCGATAATATTTGCTGCCTTTCTGCTCATGTCGTCGTAGTCTTTGGTTTTACAAATCTGCATAGTCGTTGTTCTCCTTTTTATTCTATCGCTGCTTTTGCAAAGAACTGCGGTAAGTGGAAGTTCGGTGTTTCGTTTTCAATTACCGTATAGCTTCCGAAATGAGTAAGCCCTTCACTCTCTTTAATTTTGTAGAAATTACAGGTGATGGTGTCACCGGAGCTCAAATCGCTTTTGCCGTAGACAAAGTCAATCAGCTCCAGCGGTACGGTTAACTCAAGCGTCCAGTAATCCTCATATACCGTTCCTTTACAGGCGCAGGCTTCGTGGAGGTTTGCAGGGAATGTGCTTCTGTTCTTCCGCCCATTGCCATATTTGGCGTGAAGCGCCCCATTTGAGTTGGCTTCAAAGTTCAGATACATTTCCGGAAATTCCTCCGGATAGAACTGGAAGAATGCTTCCATGGTGCTGTCTAAATGTACCGGATCATTTGGCTGGGTGTAGACGCGCGCCGGATTTTTCTCCTGGCAGGTCATTTTCACATAGAACCCAGTTCCCGGAATAAAGGCAAGGGCGCCGGAAGTTTCCGGGCGGTAATCGCCGCCCCAGTTGTATTTGTCCACCTTGAACTGTGGGCAGGAAGTAATCTCAGCTTTGTCTGAAATAGTTTTGATATAATATTCCATAATTCCCTCCAAACTCCATTTTGATACAACAAGTGTAACGCATTTATAGAAAAAATGCAACAAAATTTAGTCGCGCCTCATATTCTTTAGGGCAGAATCTACAAAGCCGCGGAACAGCGGATGGGGGCGGTTAGGGCGGGATTTCAGTTCGGGGTGGGCCTGTGTGCCGATAAAGAAAGGATGGTCTTTCAGTTCTATCATCTCCACAATGCGCCCGTCCGGGGAGAGGCCGGAGAGACTCATGCCATGCTGGGTGAGCGCCTCCCGGTAGTCATTGTTGACCTCGTAGCGGTGTCTGTGGCGTTCGAAAATGGTATCTTTTCCATAAAGCTTATAAGCTTTCGAATCTTTATCCAGTACACAGGGATAAGCGCCCAGGCGCAGGGTGCCGCCGATATCGTCGATACCGTCTTGACCGGGCAGCAGGGCGATGACAGGATGGGAAGTATTCGGGTTCCGTTCAATGCTGTGGGCATCCTCCCAGCAAAGAACATTCCGGGCGTATTCTACGATAGCGAGCTGCATTCCCAGGCACAGTCCGAGGAAAGGGATTTTGTGGGTGCGTGCAAAGTGGATAGCTGTGATTTTCCCGTCAATACCCCTGTCGCCAAAACCGCCAGGCACCAGGATACCATTGACACCGCCTAGGATTTCCCCGGCATTTTCTTCCGTGAGCAGTTCCGAATCCACCCATTTTATGTGTACTGTGGCGTGTCCGGCAATGCCGCCGTGTTTCAGGGCTTCTACAACACTGATATAGGCATCGTGGAGGGAGATATATTTGCCGACCAGCGCAATAGTTAATTCAGAGGTGGGGTGCCGCAGCGCGTCCACTGTGGCTATCCAGTCCTCAAGGTCAGGCTCCGGGCAGTCTAAGTGCAGGCATTCACAGGCTGCCTGGGCGAGCTGTTCCTGTTCCATGGCAAGAGGGGCTTCATAGAGGTATTCCACGTCCAGGTTTTGTAGGACATGGGCGCTGGGCACATTGCAGAACAGTGCGATTTTGTCCTTAATGCCGTCCTCCAGAGGACGCTCGGAACGGCAGACCAGGATATCAGGCCGGATACCCATTCCCTGCAGTTCTTTTACGCTGGCCTGGGTAGGTTTTGTTTTCATCTCCCCGGAGGCTTTTAAGTAGGGAATCAGCGTTACATGGATTAAGATGGCGTTTTCGTGCCCTACATCGTGCTGGAACTGCCGGATAGCTTCCAGGAAAGGCTGGCTTTCAATATCGCCTACCGTACCGCCGACTTCGATGATGGCGATGTGCGTTTCCGTGGAGCCAGGATTCCGATAGAAACGGCTTTTAATTTCATTGGTAATATGTGGAATAACCTGTACCGTACCGCCGCCGAAATCCCCTCTCCGCTCTTTCTGGAGCACAGACCAGTAAATCTTCCCCGCAGTCACATTGGAATCCTTATCCAGACTCTCGTCAATGAACCGCTCATAGTGCCCCAGATCCAAATCCGTTTCTGCCCCGTCGTCAGTGACGAACACTTCCCCGTGCTGGATAGGGTTCATGGTGCCAGGGTCGATATTAATATAGGGGTCAAATTTCTGCATGGTGACCTTGAATCCCCGGGCTTTCAAAAGGCGGCCAAGGGATGCGGCTGTGATACCTTTCCCAAGTCCTGAGACAACTCCTCCCGTAACAAACACGTATTTTACTGACATAGTTCTCCTCCTTCTCCTGTACATGCGTTTCCTGAAAACGCAGATGGAAGCCCCTGATTCCACATCTTCGTGGTATCCGGTGCTTCCATCTCTGTATTTTGTACTGCCGTATTATTTTTGTAACGAAAGCATTATACACCCGTTTGCCACAAAAGAACAGAGGGAATTTCAGAATTGCAATTCTTTCAGTTTGCCGTTTACCGCTATTTGAAAACTCTTGACCTGCAAAATACAGATTGACATACAATATAAACTGCGATATATTAATGTAGGAAAGCAAAGGTGCTTGGCGGGGTCTGGATGTCTGCCAAGTCCTTTTTGTATCTGCGCGGAAGGGGTTCGGCAGGATTTCCGTGCGGAAAGTTATCTTATACGGAGGAAAGGGGAAAGAACAATGGAATTGGTAGAAGCAATAAACAGTGCGGTGAACGGATGGGTATGGGGGCCGCCCATGCTGGTCCTGATGGGATTTGTGGGTGTCCTGATGACCGCCCGGACAGGTGTTTTTCAGATTCGGCATATCGGCCACTGGATGAAAAAGACAATCGGAGACATTTTTAAAAGCAAAGAAGTGACTGCCCATACGACAGATAAATCTATTTCACAGTTCCAGTCGCTGTGTACCGCGCTGGCGGCTACAGTCGGCACCGGAAATATTGTAGGAGTGGCAGGCGCTATCGCCACAGGCGGTCCGGGAGCCGTGTTCTGGATGTGGATTATCGCATTTTTCGGGATGATGACAAATTATTCAGAAAATGTGCTCGGTATCTTTTACCGTAAGAAAAATGCAGCTGACGAATGGTCGGGCGGCGCGATGTATTATCTGAGATATGGCTTGGGGGCGAAAAAGAATTGTAAGGCAATCGGGATTTTTCTGGCAGGGGCATTCTCTGTTTTCTGTTTCCTTGCTTCTTTCGGAATCGGAAATATGACGCAGGTCAATTCGATTTCCAGTAATATGAACTCGGCGTTCGGCGTTCCGACCTGGGTGACTGGTATTCTTATCATGGCGGCTGTAGGCATCGTGGTACTGGGCGGCCTGAAACGTATTGCTGCGGTTACGGAAAAAGTCGTTCCGTTTATGGTGGTTTTATACATAGCAGGCGCTGTTGTGATTTTTGTGACACACATCGGGACAGTTCCGGCAATTTTTACATCTATTTTTAAGAGTGCGTTTGGCATGAAGGCTGTGGGCGGCGGTGTTGTTGGTTTCGGTATCAAGCAGGCAGTTGTCCTGGGCATGAAGCGTGGTGTATTTTCGAATGAATCTGGGCTTGGTTCTTCGGTTATGGTTCATTCAAGCTCAAATGTAGCAGAGCCGGTTCAGCAGGGAATGTGGGGAATCTTTGAAGTGTTTGCAGATACGATTGTGGTATGTACGCTGACGGCTGTGTCTATCCTGGCTTCCGGCGATATTGATTTGGCGACCGGGCAGCTGGTTTCCGGCGTGGAGTCCTCGAACCTGGCGTCTGCAGCTTTTGGAGCGATGTTTGGAAAGCCGGGGGAGATGTTTATTGCTATTGCGATTCTTCTGTTTGCTTTTTCCACTGTTTTGGGGTGGAGCCATTACGGAAGTAAGGCGTGTGAATATCTTCTGGGCTTGAAGGCTACAATGGTATATAAGATAATCTTCACGCTCGCGACTTTTGGCGGCGCAGTGATGGGACAGAATCTGGCGTGGGATATTGCAGATACTCTGAACGGACTGATGGCTATCCCGAACCTGATTGGCGTACTGGCGCTTTCTGGCACGGTGGCTGCCATTACGAAGAATTACATTGACCGTACCTTCCGCGGAAAGACGGTAAAGCCGATGTTGTCTGCGTATGAAGATATACAGGCGATGCAGGAAAAGAAAATTGCTTCCAAATAAGGAAGGAAAGTTATACAATAGAAGTAAGAGATTTGGATTTGCTGGAGGTTTCAGGAAATGGATGGGAAAAAGCGCAGAATCCTGTTTATTGTGAACCCAAAATCAGGAAAGGGTCTGATTAAAAATCATCTGCTGGAAATCATCGATGTGTTTGTGAAGGACAGGATGGATGTGGCGGTATATGTGACACAGAGAAAAATGGATGCGTGCCGGGTTACGCGCAGGAGCGCGCAGAAGTATGATATGATCGTGTGCAGCGGCGGCGACGGGACTCTGGACGAGGTTGTCACAGGCATGATGGAGCTGCCCCTGCCCCAGCGGGTGCCGGTGGGGTATATTCCGGCGGGCAGTACAAATGATTTTGCAGGAAGCCTGGGACTTCCGGCGAATATGAAAAATGCAGCAATATGTATCACGCTGAACCAGCCGTTTCGGTGTGATGTTGGGGCGTTTAATGAGAATTATTTTGTATATATAGCTGCTTTTGGGGCGTTTACGGACGTATCCTATCAGACAAAGCAGGAAGTGAAAAATGTGCTGGGACATCTTGCGTATGTTCTGGAGGGCGCCAAGCGGCTGTTTAATCTGAAATCCTATCATGTAAAAATACAGATTGGCGAAGAGCTGATTGAGGATGACTTTATTTTTGGGATGGTGACGAATTCCCAGTCTGTAGGAGGGTTCAAGAACATTACCGGAAAAAACGTCCTTTTAGACGACGGTGTTTTTGAGGTTACGCTGATACGCAGGCCGAAGAATGCACTGGAGCTTCAGGAAATCCTCGGGGCTATCTTGCTCCAGGAGATGGATAACAAGCTGATTTATGCCAGAAAGGCAAGGAAGGTGTATTTTGAATCAGAAGAGGAGATTCCCTGGACGCTGGACGGGGAATTCGGCGGTATCCACCGGACGGTGGAGGTGAAGAATCATATGCAGGCGGTTGCTATTATGGCAAACCGCGAAATACAGGAGAAAACAGCAGAGGAATAGGGGAGACCATTCCTCTGCTGTTTTTTTATCAAATATTAATGAACAGTTTGGGAGAGGGAACAAAATGCTGCGGTATAAAAGATACCATAGTTTTACAGGGAAAATTATACAGAATCACGAAACCGTCTGGAGGGCAGGGAGAAGAAAGAAGTGAAAAGCTGGCATTTTGACCAAGAAAATGCAATAGAATTTTAATGGAACTAATAAATTCGATAGAAAATCGAAGAAATTTGTATGTTTTTATAGCGGGGCAGCTGTTATAATGTGTTCAAGCGAGAGAGGGCTAATGTCTTTTTTCGCAAGAAACTGTATGGGCAGGCGCCCATAGAAAATAATTAAACAGGAGGATACTAAAAAATGAAAAAGAAAGTAATCAGCGCATTACTGGCAACTGCTATGGTAGCAGCTATGGTAGCAGGATGCGGCAGCGACGACAAGACAGCAGCTACTCCGGCAGCAACTGAGGGCGGAGAAACAGAAGCAGCGGATGCAACAGAGGCACCGGCTGGAACAGAAGCACAGGATGTAACAGAGGCTCTTGACAATGCAGGTGTTGATTTATCAACCGCAGATGTAGCAGTGTTCTACTATACATACAGTGATGCTTATATCTCATCTGTACGTACAGCACTGGACAGCAAGCTTGACGAACTCGGCGTTAAGTATACAGATTATGACTCAAACAACACACAGGCTACACAGAATGAGCAGATTCAGACAGCTATTGCTTCCGGCGCAAACGTACTGGTAGTTAACGTTGTAACATCAGGTACTGTTGATGTTTCTTCTCAGATCGTTCAGATGGCAAAAGACGCTGATATCCCGGTTATCTTCTTCAACCGTGCAGTTGAGGACGCAGACAACGAAGGAACTGTTCTTGGAAGCTATGACAAATGTGCATTCGTAGGAACAGACGCTCCGGAAGCTGGCCATATGCAGGGTAAGATGATTGGTGAGTACCTGGTAGAGAACTTTGACGCTATCGACCTGAACGGCGACGGAAAGATTTCCTACGCTATGTTCATGGGCGAGCAGGGTAACGTAGAGGCTATCGCTCGTACACAGTACGGTGTTGAAGATGCTAACGCAGTCCTGACAGAAGCTGGCAAGCCAGAGCTTGAGTACTTTGACGCAAACAACGCAGACAAATTCCAGGTTGACCCGAATGGTGCATGGAGCACACAGGCAGCTCAGGAGTACATGACCACAAACCTTTCCCAGTTCAACGAGGAAAGCGGCAACATGATCGAGCTTGTTATCTGTAACAACGATGGTATGGCTGAGGGCGCTATCGCAGCTCTTGCTGTAAAAGGTTACAACACAGGCGAAGAGGGAGCAAAGGTTATCCCGGTATTCGGCGTAGACGCTACAGATTCTGCAAAAGCCCTGATTGCTGACGGCAAGATGACAGGTACTATCATGCAGGATGCTGAAGGTATGGCTTCCTGTATCTCTGACCTGGTTGCAAACGCAGGTTCAGGCCAGGATGTTGTAGCTAACGTTGATACAGAGAGATTCGTAATCGCTGAAAACGTAGCAAACAAGATTTACGTTCCTTACGGAATTTACACTGGTGCTACTGAATAATAGGCCAGTTAAAGTAAAAGGTGCGTTTTATGCATCTGTGTAATATCATGAACATGATGTAAGACAGACAAGAAGGCGGCCGTCCACAGGTTGGCGGCCGTCTCCTTGAGTATAAAAAGACAGGAGGTCAGGATATGGAGCATGATGTTTTGCTGGAGATGAAAAATATCTGCAAGGAATTCCCTGGCGTAAAAGCGCTGGATAATGTTTCCTTGACCGTAAGGCGGGGGACAGTTCATGCACTGATGGGTGAGAATGGTGCGGGGAAATCCACATTGATGAAGTGCCTGTTTGGGATGTATGCGAAAAACAGTGGGTCAATTTATCTGGAAGGGAAAGAGATTAATTTCAAAAGCTCGAAAGAAGCATTAGACAATGGTGTTGCAATGGTTCACCAGGAGCTGAACCAGGCACTGAAGCGTAATGTAATGGATAATATCTGGCTGGGGCGTTATCCCAAGATTGGCGGTGTCATGGTAAATGAGAAAAAGATTTACAATGACACAAAAGCATTGTTTGAGGAGCTGGAGGTCGAGGTTGATCCGAAGAGGATTATGAGCACGATGCCGGTATCCCAACGTCAGATGGTGGAGATTGCGAAAGCAGTTTCATTTAATTCGAAAGTAATCGTGTTTGATGAGCCGACTTCTTCACTGACAGAAGAAGAGGTAGAGCACTTATTTAAAATTATAAATATGCTGAGAGACCGCGGTGTGGGCATTATCTATATTTCCCATAAGATGGCGGAGATTCTCAGGATTTCAGATGATATCACAGTCATGCGTGACGGTACATGGGTAGCTACCAGGCCGGCGAGCGAGATGACGATGGATGAAATCATCCGTCTGATGGTAGGACGAGAGCTGACAAGCCAGTTCCCGCCGAAGACGAACAAACCAGGTGAGGTTTCGTTGGAAGTTGACAACCTTACCGCACAATATTCACTGCTTCAAGACGTTTCCTTTAAGGTGCGCAAGGGTGAAATCGTAGGACTGGCAGGTCTGGACGGAAGCGGCCGTACGGAGACGCTGGAAAATATTTTCGGTGTTGCCACAAGGAAGTCCGGTACAATTAAGCTGAACGGGAAAGAATGTTTCAACCGGAACTCACGGGAGTCCATTAAAAACGGATTTGCGCTTCTGACAGAGGAAAGGCGTGCGACAGGTATCTTCGGAATCCTGAATATCCGTGAGAATACGGTTATTTCCAGTTTGAAGAAGCATAAGAAAAAGGGCATATATCTGAGCGAGAAATCGATGAGGGTAGATACGCAGTGGTCAATTGACGCCATGCGAACAAAGACTCCGACACAGGAGACGAAGATTCGTTCCCTGTCAGGAGGTAACCAGCAGAAGGTTATCTTGGGAAGATGGCTTCTTACAGAGCCAGAGGTTCTGCTGTTGGATGAACCGACGCGAGGTATTGACGTTGGTGCGAAGTATGAAATTTACCAGTTGATTCTGGATCTTGCAAATAAGGGAAAAGTTGTTATGGTAGTTTCCTCTGAAATGCCGGAGCTTCTTGGAATCTGTGACAGAATTCTTGTTATGTCGGGTGGACGTCTGGCAGGCGAAGTAGATGCCCAGAATACAACACAGGAAGAAATCATGACCCTTGCAGCAAAATATGTATAAGGAGGCTGAGATTAGTGAAAGCGATTACAAATATTAAAGAAAGCTATGCCAATTTTCAGGCAATGGACAGCAAGGATAAGAACAATTTTATTAAAGAGACTTTACTGAATAACCTGCTGTACATTCTGATTCTTATTGCTATTATTTTTACAGCGATTAAGAATCCGAAATTCATGTCGGTTTCTGCAGTTGCAACTATCGTTACCCTTTCAGCAGCAAGTATCCCGATTGCACTCGGTATTGCCGGATGTATCGTATTGACAGGTACTGACCTTTCTGCCGGACGTGTAGTAGGTTTGACGGCATGTATCACAGCTGCTCTGCTGCAGGCGTCCGATTACCCGAACAAGATGTTCCCGGATATTCCGTCACTGCCGATTCCGGTGGTAATTCTGATTGTTATGGCGGTGGGAGCTATTATCGGACTTGTAAATGGATTTTTCGTTGCAAAGTATAACCTGCATCCATTCATCGTAACACTGGCTACCCAGCTTATTACATACGGTATCCTGCTTGTATTCCTTATGACAAACGGAAATAACGGACAGCCTCTGTCTGGTCTGGATAAAGGTTTTGTAAGCTTCGTAACAGGAAGCAAGATTAGCTTATTTGGTGTTGCGATTCCGAACTATGTATGGTATGCTGTGGTTTATGTTATTGTGATGTGGTTTATTTGGAATAAGACTACATTCGGTAAGAACATGTTTGCTGTAGGTTCTAACCCGGAAGCTGCAAATGTATCCGGTGTAAGCGTATTTAAGACGACAATCATGGTACATACTCTGGCAGGTGCTATGTATGGTATCACAGGTTTCATCGATTCTGCACGTAACAGCTCCAATACCGCAGGTACTGGTCTGAATGCAGAGTGTGATGCAATTGCAGCCTGCGTTATCGGTGGCGTATCTTTCGTAGGTGGTACTGGTAAAATCAGCGGTATCGTATTGGGTGTATTCATCCTTCGTATTATCTTCGTTGCCCTGACTTACCTGTCTGTAGACCAGAACCTGCAGTACATCTTCAAGGGTGGAATCATCCTGGTAGCATGTGCAATCGATATGAGAAAATACCTGGTACGTAAGTAAGGAGTAAAAAATGAGCGAAAAAGTGAGAAACAGGGGCAGAATGGCGATCTATTCCATGGCGGGGTTTTACTTGCTGTATATGGCCTATAAACTGAGTTCCGGTTTACCTGACAGCAGCGGAAATACCAAAATTCTTATGATAGTATTTATGGTATTCTTTGCTCTGGTGGGAGGCGGGATGCTGATTGGCGGGATTATAGGAGGATATAAGCTTTCAATGCCTCAGAAAGCGGATTCGTCTCAGGAAATGCTCGAACCCTCAGAGGAAAATGAGGA
The DNA here is from genome assembly GCA_041223665.1 of Lachnospiraceae bacterium 46-15. GTDB lineage: Bacteria > Bacillota > Clostridia > Lachnospirales > Lachnospiraceae > Hominisplanchenecus_A. The sequence goes on along the minus strand of JBCLQO010000014.1, from coordinate 19,457 downwards.
AGAAGAATAGCCATAAGAGTGGTTTCTTCTTAGACATATGTAAAAACGGAGGAGCTGCCGATTGGCGGCTCCTCTTTTCTGCATGATAAAGCAAATCGGATTTTTCAACAGAGACAGGGTGCTTTCGGGCGGGGGATATCGTGAGAAAGCAGAATGGAGGCAGGGATAGATGGCACTTTATGGGGTAATGCTGGTAGATGATGAAGAAGCGGTACGTCAGGCAATTGCCAGTAAACTGGAATGGGAAAAGATAGGATTTGAAGTGATTGCTACGGCGGAAAATGGGGAAGAAGCCCTGGAACTGGCAGAGAAGCTAAGGCCGGATGTGGTAATGACAGATATTAAGATGCCTTTTATGGACGGGCTGACTCTCTGCCATAAATTGAAGGAGAAACAACGGGATACCAGAATTGTAATTTTTTCAGGATTTGATGAATTTGAATATGCACGCGAAGCGATTAAGCTAGAGGTAGAAGAATATATTTTAAAGCCAATCGATTCCGAGGAATTGGAAAATGTATTTCTTCGGATAAAGAAGAACCTGGACGCGGAGATTGATGAGAAACGGAACCACGAAAAGCTTTATGAGTATTATCAGAAAAGCCTGCCGGTCATGAAAGAGCAGTTTATGACCGGGCTGATGGAGGGGAAGCTGCAGGACGAATTGATTGAAGAGATGAATAGCTCTTATGAAGTGAACCTGAACGCACCTTATTATGCGGTGGCGGTATTTTGTGCAGATATGGGAACACTGGATACGGAGAACCGCAGCCTTCTAAACCTGTCCCTAAAGCAAATTGTGGATGAAAATATGAAGAAATCGGCAGATGTGCGCAGTTTTCTTTATTTTGATATGGTAGCTGCCATTCTGCTTTTAAACGGAACAGCGGAACTAAACAAACAAGTACAGGAGATAGACCAGGTCTGCAAAGCGGCAAAACGGCTGCTGGGAATCAATGTGACAGCCGGAATTGGCCAGGCAGTGGCACAGCTGGGAAATTTGGCGGCATCCTATCAAAATGCGGTAGATGCGGTGGACTACCGTGTGCTGCTTGAGCCGAACCAGGCAATTTACATCCGGGATATCCAGCCGGCGGTCAACAGGGATTTTGTGCTTGACGACCAGGATATCCAGAAAGTCATGCGGGCGGTGAAGCTGGGAACAAGGGAGGAGGTCAAAGCGGCAGTGGACGAGATGATGAACCGGTTTAAGACTTCCAATATATCTCTGCACCGCTATCAGGTGGCTTTGATGGAGCTTTTGACGGAGTTTCTGAAGCTGGGACGCTCTTATCATTTGGATTTGGAAGAAATATTTGGAGGAAATATGGATTTCTACCGTCAGATTGCCAAATTTGACTCCTTGGATTCTCTGGGGGAATGGCTGTATCATGTATGCATGAAGTTCCGCTCGCTTATCCGCCAGGAGCAGACCGACTCGGCGAAGCTGCTGGCAGATAAAGCCAAACAATTTATCAAAGAAAATTATGCGGAAAGCGGCCTGTCGGTGGAGATGCTCTGTGGACACCTGAATGTAAGTGCGGCATATTTTTCAACGATTTTCAAGAGGGAGACAGGCCAGAGTTTTGTGATGTATCTTACCCGTGTCCGGATGGAAGCGGCCTTAGAGCTGCTGAATAACACACAGGATAAGACTTATGTGATAGCGGGGAAGGTGGGGTATACCGAGCCGAATTATTTCAGTTATGTGTTTCGGAAGCAGTACGGTATGTCCCCGACCAAATACAGGATGAGCAAGATGGAGAATGATGAGACAGAGGGTTAGGAATATTTGGGAATATATAAAAGAGCGTTACCAGACGGCGAGCATCAGCTCAATTACGGCTGTATCCTTTACAATAGTTTCTGTGATATCTTTGGGATTTGCAGGGATTCTGCTTTATGGCAGGTTCAGCTCCAGTACAGAGGATTTGATTGCCAGAAATAATGTTCAGCTGATGAACCAGGTCAGCCTGAACCTGGAAACCAGTGTACGCAATATGATGAGACTTTCAAATTCCATGTATTACTGCGTCATTAAAAATGTAGATTTAGGGGCAGAGAAGCTTGACAGGGAGATGAACCTGATGTATGAGTCGAACCGGGATGATTTGGTAAGCCTGGCGTGCTTTGATGAGGAGGGAAACCTGGTAGCGGCCACACCGATAGCCAGTTTAAAGCCTTCGGTAGAAGTGACGGCGCAGAGCTGGTTTCAGAAAGCAAATGAAAAGATGGAAAACCTCCATTTTTCCACGCCCCATGTACAGAGCATTTTCGCGGATAGCACCTCCCGGTATTCCTGGGTGATTTCCCTGAGCCGTACTGTAGAGCTGACCAGGGGCGGGGAAATCAGCCGGGGAGTACTCTTGGTAGACATGGCCTACAGCGGCATTGAGCAGCTGTTTGATAAAGTAAATACGGGCGGTGCAGGTTATACGTATCTGATAGACGGTGCAGGAGAAATTATTTATCATCCTAGGCAGAGAGCTATTTATTCCAACCTGAACAAAGAGAATAACCTGGAGGCCGCGAAGTATGAGGATGGCAGCCATAGGGAAAATTTTGAGGGGGAAGAGCGCTCTGTTACAGTGAAAACGGTGGGGTACACTGGGTGGAAAATTATCAATGTGGTTCCGACAGATGAATTTTATCTGGATTTGACTCAGATGCGGCTGTTTGTTTTTCTGATTGTGGTTTTTGCGATTTTGTGTATAGCAATGCTGAATATTTTTATTTCCGGGCGGATTGCGACGCCTATCCGCCGTCTGGAGGCATCGGTCAGGGAGCTGGAGAAGGGAAACCTGAATCTCGAAATCTATGAAGAAGGTTCCCAGGAAATACGGCATTTAGGGCGGACGCTCCGTTCTATGGTGAAACAGATGCAATGCTTGATGGATGATATTGTGGTGGAGCAGGAAGCAAAGCGTAAAAGCGAGCTGGATGCCCTGCAGTCACAGATTAATCCGCATTTTCTTTATAATACACTGGATTCCATCGTATGGATGGTGGAGAGCGGGCAGTATAAAGAAGCAATTTCTATGGTAACGGCGCTTTCGCGGCTTTTCCGCATCAGCCTTAGTAAAGGCAAGACAATTATTACTCTGGCAGAAGAAGCGGAACATGCCAGGAACTATATGAATATTCAGAAAGTGCGCTATAAAAACCGATTTGAATTTACGATGGAGATAGCGCCGGGAATCCAGCAGTACAGCACGATTAAGCTTGTCATCCAGCCGATTTTGGAGAATTCTATTTATTACGGTATGGAGTATATGGATGGGGACGGGATTATAAAGGTGCAGGGATATGAGAAAGACGGCGATATCCTGGTGGATGTGGTGGATAATGGACCGGGGATGCCCCAGGAAGTGGTGGACTATCTTCTTACTGACGGAAAGCGTGTCCGTAAGAAAGGCTCTGGTGTGGGACTTATGAATGTACACCAGAGAATCCGCCTTTATTTTGGGGAACCTTATGGTCTGGAAATCATTAGCGAGCCAGATGAAGGGACGCTGGTAAGAATCCGTCTCCCCAAAACATTTGAAAGGGAGGGAAGAGAGCAGTGACAAGGAAAAACTGGCTGGCAGTGGGAATTATCGGCGGGATACTGCTTCTTATGGCCGTCATATCTTATCTATATATGACACAGAGAAAGACTGTGCAGAGACGCGTAAATATTTCTGTGGTGGTTTATGGAAGCACGGCAGAAAGATGGGTAGCCTTTAAACAGGGGGTAGACCAGGCGGCTTCTGATTTCGGCGGCATTGTAAATTTTGTGGTTTTAACGGAATCGGGCAGCAGCCGTGAGCAGATGGAACAGATAGACCGTGAGCTGGAGAACGGCGCCCAGGGCATAGCGGCGGCAGTAGCGGACAGCTCCGGAATGGCAGAATATATCAGCGGGATTTCAAACAGGGTTCCGGTAGTGCTGGCAGAAAACAAGGTGGAAGGGAGCGAGCCTGTTACCTGTGTGGAAGCAAATGCCTATGAGATGGGGCGGACATTGGCGTGCCAGGCGGCAGAGAGCACCGGGAGTGAAGTGCCTGTCAGCATTGTTCTTATGGGAGAAAATAAGAGCAGCCTGAAAGAGCGGCTGAACGGTTTCCGCGCGGGATGTGCGGAGGCGGGGCGGAAGATAGAGCAGAACTTTTATCCGAGCCGGGATTCTATGAGCCGCGTATTGGAGAGCGGAAAAGAGCATATTCTAGTGGCTCTGGATGATTTGAGTTTGGAAATGACAGAAAAGGTTATCCGCGATTCCGGCGCAGATATCAGGCTGTACGGAATTGGGAGCAGCGAACAGATTGTATTTGCGCTGGACCAGGGATATATCGAAGGAATTGTGTTCCAAAACGAGTATAATATGGGATACGAAGTAACAGACACCCTGATACAGAAAATAAGAAAAGGCGTGGCGGATGAGAGTATGGAGATAGATTTCCATCAGGCTACAGGTGCCACCCTGCACAATCCGGAAAATGAGAGGCTTTTGTATCCGATTATCCAGTGACAGGTAAGCAAAACAGGAGGGAGAAGAGGAGCATGGGAAGGAGAAGATTGGGAGGAATCGTAGCAGCAGGGGGGATGCTTCTGCTTACGGGATGTTCAGGGATTTTTGGGGATAGGACAGAAGAGCCTGTTCAAAGCATGAAAATCGGCATCTGTACGTATGACCAGTTTGACACGTTTATCGCGACTCTGGTGGAAGAGTTTAAGGAAGAAGTGAGGCAGAAAGAGCAGGAAACGGGAGTTACCATCACTGTAGAGGTAGTGGGGGCGGGAGGAAAACAGAATGTCCAGAACGACCAGGTAGAAAGTCTTATCAATAATGGATGTGACATCCTTCTGGTAAACCAGGTGGACCGCACAGATACAACTATGGTGATTGATAAGGCAAAGAATGCCGATATACCGGTTATTTTCTTCAACCGGGAACTGGTACGGGAAGACCTGGAACGCTGGGAAAAGCTTTACTACGTAGGAGTAAAAACCCTTGAATCAGGAGTCATGCAGGGAGAGATTGTCGTAGATTTGTGTTCAGGCGAACAGGGCATCGCCCCTTACGATAGAAACGGGGACGGAAGGCTGCAGTATGTGATGCTGGAAGGCGAGGCAGGTCATCAGGATGCGTTGATACGGACAGAGTATGCAGTCAATACGATTACGAATGCAGGCATCCGCCTGACAAAATTGGATAATGAGATAGCAAATTGGAGCCGTGCGCAGGCACAGACGAAGATGAATCAGTGGCTGGAAGAATTCGGGGACAGGATTGAGCTGGTACTTGCTAACAATGATGATATGGCGCTGGGGGCTATTGATGCGTGGAAAGAATCAGGGAAATCTTATATGCCTGTCGTAGTGGGGGTAGATGGCACCGAAGCGGCGCTGGACGCCATGCGGGAAGGAACCCTGGCCGGGACTGTCGTGAATGATACAAAAGGGCAGGCGAGGGGGATGATGGAGCTAGCGTATTCTGTGCATTTCCAGGCGCCCCTGCCGGATGATATCGAGCTGGAAGAGGACACTTATATCCGCCTGCCCCATACAGTTGTGACGGCTGAAATGCTACAGGATTTGGAATAAATATCTATTTAGCTATTTCATTTTGCGGCAAGTTGGGTTATAATACAGAAGAACGTAGTGCGTACAAGGCACGTATGTATTTCATAACAAAACGGAGGTAAATAAAATGTTAGTATCAGCAAAAGAAATGTTGCAGAAAGCAAAAGCAGGTCATTATGCAGTAGGTCAGTTCAATATCAACAACCTGGAGTGGACAAAAGCAATCCTGCTCACCGCACAGGAGAATAACTCTCCGGTAATCCTTGGTGTATCTGAGGGCGCTGGCAAATATATGGCAGGCTATAAGACAGTCGTAGGCATGGTAAACGGAATGCTGGAAGAGCTGAAGATTACAGTTCCGGTAGCTTTGCACCTGGATCACGGCAGCTATGAAGGATGCCTGAAGTGTGTAGAGGCAGGTTTCTCCTCCATCATGTATGACGGTTCCCACAGCCCGATTGATGAGAACGTAGCAAACACCAAGAAACTGGTTGAGATCTGCGCAGAGCATGGAATGTCTCTGGAAGCAGAGGTTGGTTCCATCGGCGGCGAGGAAGACGGCGTTGTAGGTATGGGCGAGTGTGCAGATCCGCAGGAGTGCAAGAGAATTGCAGACCTGGGAATCGATTTCCTGGCAGCAGGTATCGGAAACATTCATGGAAAATATCCGGCAAACTGGAAAGGACTGAGCTTCGAGACACTGGATGCTGTTCAGCAGCTGACAGGGGACATGCCTCTGGTACTTCACGGCGGTACAGGTATCCCGACAGATATGATTCAGAAAGCTATCAGCCTTGGCGTAGCTAAGATTAACGTAAATACAGAGTGCCAGCTTGCATTTGCAGCAGCTACACGCGAGTATATCGAAGCAGGCAAGGATCAGCAGGGCAAGGGCTTTGACCCGAGGAAACTTCTGGCTCCTGGCTTCGAAGCTATCAAAGCTACCGTTAAAGAGAAAATGGAAATCTTTGGTTCCATCAACAAAGCTTAATTCAAAAGAACTGCAAGAGAACCGCGCCTGGAAAGGGCGCGGTTCTTTACTATACTGGAAAATTGCGGTTTATCGGGGAGTTTATCTCTTACCCCGCACAGTTACGGAACCGATAGCCCCCATGTTTACGCCGGACGCCGGGAAGCCTGCCGCATATCCCACACGGACGGAGACAACGCTGCGGCAAACTAGCCGCTAACTACAACTAAATACGCTCAGGAGAGCCTTCGCGCATTAAGTTTCCGTAAGCGTCGGATTTCGCCTCCGCTAAAAGCGTCTCCTGAGTGTCCGCTTAGGGATATGCGGCAGGCTTCCCGGCTGGACGGTGGCTGGCGTTTTGAGAACTGTACGGCTGCGTGAACTGTCCCGACTATGGCGAAATGACGGCTGGCGTTGCGGGGGTGTACGGCTACACGGATTGTTCCGGTTGTGGCAAAACCGCCGGTGATTTCCGGTGTGCGGAACACTCGCGTGCGTTGCCCACTCCTTCCCGCTAGTGTTTCAGTGTGCGCTGTAAAGTGTCGCTGAGCATGTTACACTGTTTGACTGTACGTATAGGAAAAGTGGCTTGCGGAAACTGGCTGGTGCGGCGGCATCTGCATATAATGGCGTTTATGATACGCAGAGCCGCCAGCTCATGAAGCCATTCGTGCAAAGCCATGTCTTGCTGTATATCCGGCGGATTATCATAATTAAGCACATGGGCGGTTCCATCCGCGGCATGTATCAGGGAAGTCCACGCAGCCACACACGCACGTAACGCCAGCCATGACACAGCCGGGGCGCCTGCCATATATCCCTAAGCGGACACTCAGGGGACGCCCTTAGCAGAGGTGAGATCCACGATTTACGGAAACTTATGCGCGAAGGCTCTCCTGAGCGCATTAGTTGGAGTTAATCGTTAGCTCGCCGGCGCGTTGTCCCCGTCCGTGTGGGATATATGGCAGGTGCCCCGGCGTCCGGCGTAAGCATAGAGTTGTCGGTTCCATAACTGTCTGGGGTAAGCGGCAACCTCCCCGACAAACCGCAATTTGAAGCTTGAGCGGTTTCAAAGAACTCATTGTTCTGAAATTAGTGCTTGCATTTTCTTAAAAAGTAGAGTATCTTATAAACAGATTTTAAATCTGGCAATGATACAGGCGAACGAGGGCGTTCCACCGCAGGTGGAGCGCCCTTTTGTGCGTGGCTGGCAAAGAAAGGATGAGGAGAATATGAGTGAAAAAATGAATGTTGCGGCAATTTTTGGTGAAAACGTGTTTAGTGACAAGGTTATGCAGGAGCGTCTGCCGAAGAAGGTTTACAAAGAGCTGAAAAAGACGATGAAAGAAGGTAAGGAGCTGGACCCGGTGGCGGCGGACGTGGTGGCAGAGGCTATGAAGAACTGGGCGGTAGAGAAAGGGGCAACCCATTATACCCATATTTTCCAGCCGCTTACGGGTATGACGGCTGAGAAGCATGATTCGTTTATTACGGCGCCTAGGGAGGATGGAACAGTATTGATGGAGTTTTCGGGCAAAGAGCTGATTAAGGGCGAGCCGGATGCGTCCTCGTTCCCGTCGGGTGGCCTGAGAGCTACGTTTGAGGCAAGGGGATATACAGCCTGGGACTGCACTTCCCCAGCATATGTGAGGGAGGATGCGGCAGGTGCGATTCTATGCATCCCGACAGCGTTCTGTTCTTATACAGGGGAGGCGCTGGATCAGAAAACCCCGTTGCTGCGCTCTATGGAGGCAATTAATGAACAGGCACTCCGCCTGCTGCGCCTGTTTGGGAATATGACATCGAAGAAGGTGACTCCGTCTGTAGGGCCGGAGCAGGAGTATTTTCTGGTGGATAAGCAGAAATACTTGCAGAGGAAGGATTTGATTTTCTCCGGGCGTACCTTGTTTGGGGCTATGCCGCCGAAAGGACAGGAGCTGGATGACCATTATTTCGGAAGTATCCGCCAGCGCATCGCTTCTTTTATGAAAGATGTGAATGAGGAGCTGTGGAAGCTGGGCGTGTCGGCAAAGACGCAGCACAATGAGGTGGCTCCGGCACAGCATGAACTGGCTCCGGTGTATGCGGAGGCAAATATCGCGGTAGACCACAACCAGGTGGTTATGAAAACTTTAAAAAAGGTAGCCTGCCAGCATGGGCTGCAGTGCCTGCTTCACGAAAAGCCTTTTGCGGGAGTAAACGGTTCTGGGAAGCACAACAACTGGTCAATTACTACGGATGACGGTATCAACTTGTTAGACCCAGGGAAAACCCCTCATGAGAATATACAGTTCCTCCTGGTTCTGACCTGCATCCTGAAAGCCGTGGATAAACATGCGGATTTGCTGCGTGAATCTGCGGCAGATCCTGGAAATGACCACAGGCTGGGAGCAAATGAGGCGCCGCCGGCTATTATTTCGGTGTTCCTGGGCGAGCAGCTTGAAGATGTGCTGGAGCAGCTTATCAGCACCGGAATGGCAACCCACAGTTTAAAGGGAGGCGTACTGGAGACTGGGGTTAAAACACTCCCCAGCCTTGCAAAAGATGCTACGGACAGGAACAGGACTTCCCCCTTTGCGTTCACAGGCAATAAATTTGAGTTCCGTATGGTGGGTTCCAGGGATTCCATTGCAGGGCCGAACATTGTACTGAATACGATTGTGGCAGAGGCATTTGCAGATGCTTGTGATGTTCTGGAAAAGGCAGATGATTTTGATATGGCAGTGCACGATCTGATTAAAAAGCAGGCAACGGATCATCAGCGCGTGGTATTTAACGGAAACGGCTACTCGGATGAGTGGGTAGCAGAGGCAGAGCGAAGAGGGCTTCCGAATATTAAATCCATGGTAGAGGCGATTCCGTCTCTTATCAGTGAAAAGGCAATAGAAGTGTTTGGGCGTTTTGGAGTGTTTACGAAGGCAGAGCTGGAGTCGCGCGTAGAGATTAAATATGAGAACTATGCAAAGGCTATCAATATTGAGGCAAAGACTATGATTGATGTGGCCAGCAAACAGATTATCCCGGCAGTGGTATCCTATACAAAAAAACTGGCGGATACCGTAAATTCTGTGACGGCAGCCGGAGCAAGGGCAACGGTCCAGGCAGAGCTGCTGTGCGAGGTAAGTACATTGCTGGAAGAGACGAAAGCGGCGCTGGGGAAATTGGTACAACTAGATGCAGAAGCAGCGCAGAAAGAGGAAGGAGCAGCTCAGGCAGCATTTTTCCATGAGGTAATCATGCCTGCCATGACAGAGCTCCGCACGCCGGTTGACAAACTGGAAATGCTGGTAGATAAAGAAGTATGGCCGATGCCGTCTTATGGGGATTTGCTGTTTGAAGTATAAAATGTAATTTTTCCAATATTGGGAGAGAAAGAGCAGACTTATTGTGAAAAAGGAAGGTTCTCTTGCTTTTTCGGGCGATTTGCGGTATTATGCCTATGATAAAGTGACAGAGGTATGTGAATCGTGGAGGTTAAGATGAGCGATAAGATGAATGTGGCGGAACTTTTCGGGCAGAACGTATTCAACGATAAGATTATGCGGGAGCGTCTGCCGAAGAAGGTGTATAAGGAACTGCACAAGACAATAGATGACGGAAAAGAACTGGATCCTATGACCGCAGAAGTAGTGGCGGGCGTGATGAAGGACTGGGCGGTGGAAATGGGCGCGACCCATTACACTCACTGGTTTCAGCCACTAACAGGCTTTACCGCAGAGAAACATGACGCGTTTATTACCGCACCGGATAAGGAAGGAAGCGTACTTCTGGAGTTTTCCGGAAAAGAGCTGATAAAGGGAGAGCCAGATGCCTCTTCCTTCCCGTCCGGCGGCCTGCGTGCCACTTTCGAGGCCAGGGGATATACAGCCTGGGACTGTACCTCCCCGGCATTTGTGAGGGAGGATGAAGCCGGGGCGATTCTCTGTATTCCAACTGCGTTTTGTTCCTACACAGGGGATGCCCTGGATCAGAAAACACCGCTGCTGCGCTCTATGGAGGCTGTTCAGAAGCAGTCCCTGCGCTTGATTCGTCTGTTTGGGAATACCACGTCGAGAAAGGTGACCCCGTCTGTGGGCGTAGAGCAGGAATATTTTATCGTAGACCGCAAGAAATATCTTAAGAGAAAAGATTTGATTTTCACAGGGCGCACCCTGTTTGGGGCGATGCCGCCGAAAGGACAGGAGCTGGATGACCATTATTTTGGGGTAATCCGTCCGAAGATAGCTGCTTTTATGCGGGATGTGAACCGGGAGCTGTGGAAACTGGGCGTGTCTGCCAAAACACAGCACAATGAGGTGGCTCCGGCACAGCATGAAGTCGCGCCAATTTATGTTCAGTGCAATGTAGCTGCCGACCATAACCAGATTATCATGGAGACATTGAAACGAGTGGCGGAGGAGCATGGGCTGCAGTGTCTGCTTCATGAGAAGCCTTTTGCGGGAGTGAACGGTTCAGGTAAGCATAACAACTGGTCGCTGACTACGGATGACGGCATTAACCTGCTGGAGCCAGGAAAGACTCCTCATGAAAATTTTCAGTTTCTGCTGATTATCATGTGCATTCTCCGGGCAGTAGACCGTCATGCGGATTTACTGCGGGAATCTGCTGCAGATGTGGGAAATGACCATCGCCTGGGAGCAAATGAGGCGCCGCCTGCGATTATTTCCGTATTTCTTGGGGAGCAGCTGCAGGATGTGATGACGCAGCTTATCAGTACAGGCACGGCTACCCACAGTTTAAAGGGGGAGAGGCTTCATACGGGCGTAAAGACGCTGCCTGATTTTACAAAGGATGCTACGGATAGGAACAGGACGTCGCCATTTGCGTTTACCGGAAATAAATTTGAGTTCCGTATGGTAGGCTCCCGGGATTCGGTGGCAGAGTGCAACGTGGTAATCAATACCATTGTGGCGGAAGCTTTTTCCGAGGTGTGTGATGTGCTGGAAAAAGCCGAAGATTTTGAACTGGCAGTACACGATTTGATTAAGGAGCTGGCGGTGAAGCATCAGCGTATCGTGTTTAATGGGAACGGTTATTCCGAGGAATGGGTGGCGGAAGCCGAGAGAAGAGGACTGCCTAATATTAAGTCTATGGTAGAGGCGATTCCAGCATTAGTAACAGATAGGGCGGTGGAACTGTTTGGGAAATTCGGCGTATTTACCAGGGCAGAGCTGGAGTCCCGTGTGGAGATCCAGTACGAGGGCTACGCAAAGGCCATTAATATTGAGGCAAGGTCGATGATTGACATTGCCAGCAAGCATATCATTCCGGCGGTTATGCGCTTTGCCAGAAATCTGGCGGGGACGGCAAATGAAATTAAACAGGCGGGAGCGGATGTGACAGTGCCCATGAATCTGCTCAAAGAGACAACACAGCTTTTGTCAGAGACGAAAATGGCGCTGGCGAAGCTGGAGGAGATGAGCGATACTGCAGCGGCAATGCCGGCAGGACAGGAACAGGCAGAGTATTATCACAGGAAAGTATGCGCTGCCATGGAAGAGCTGCGTGCTCCGGTAGACAGGCTGGAGATGATTGTAGATAAAGAAGAGTGGCCGATGCCGTCATATGGGGATTTGTTGTTCGAAGTATAAAAATACCCTGAAAAGGGAGGATGCCAGACAGTTTTCTGTCTGGCATTATTATGAAAAAGTTTATTCGAAAGTATAATATGAAAATATCATCTTTGGATGGTCTTAGTATAAAGGTTACAAATGAAGAAAAAATGAGAGCAAAATGAAAGTTTTTTGAATGATAAATGAATAAAATATGAACAGGGGAAGGAAAACGTGCACGGGCGTGCATGATGTAAAGAATGCATAAAAAATGCATAAAAAACAGAAATTTTTCCTTTCTTTTTTTGTGGTTTTATATTAAAATGTATTGTAAGGCTATAGATACCGACTTGTTTTTGTAAGATTTGTGCAATGACAGGGAATGATAAAATTATATGAAAGAGAGGGAATGTCATGATATCAAATCAAGTTCTGCAGACGACGCTCGAAGGGATAAAAACTATCTCAAGAATTGACTTGAGCGTCATTGATCTGGAAGGAAATGTTTTGGCGGCAACATTTCCTGAAACAGAGGAGCTGGGGACGTCAATCGCCGCGTTTGCTGATTCACCGGCAGAGAGCCAGACAGTACAGGGAAATCAGTTTTTTAAGGTATTTGATGAAAATCAGCTGGAGTATGTGCTGCTGGCAAAAGGAAGCAGCGATGATGCATATATGGTAGGGAAAATGGCGGCATTCCAGATACAGAATCTTTTAGTGGCTTACAAAGAACGTTTTGACAAAGATAACTTTATCAAGAACCTGCTGTTAGATAACTTGCTGTTGGTGGATATTTATAACAGGGCGAAAAAGCTCCATATCAGCACGGAAGTACGGCGTGTGGTGTTTCTTCTGGAGGCTGAGCACGATAAAGATGGAGTGTCGCTGGAAAGTGTACGGACGATTCTAGGAAATAAGCCTGGCGATTTTGTTACTGCTGTGGACGAGAAGAGCATCATTGTAGTCAAAGAGCTGGAGGAAGAAGAGGGATATGCCCAAATGAACCAGGCGGCACAGAGTATCCTGGAATGTCTGCCGCAGGAAAAGCGCAGGGAATCTCATATTGCGTATGGTACAATTGTGAATGAAATTAAAGAAGTATCCCGCTCTTACAAAGAAGCGCGGATGGCGCTGGATGTAGGGAAGATTTTCTTTGACGAAAGGGATATCATCGCATACAGTTCCCTGGGAATAGGACGTCTGATTTATCAGCTCCCGATTCCGCTGTGTAAGATGTTCATACGGGAAATTTTCGACGGAAAATCACCGGACGACTTTGACGAGGAGACGCTGACGACGATTAACAAATTTTTTGAGAACAGCCTGAATGTATCGGAAACCTCGCGGCAGCTCTATATTCACAGGAATACGCTGGTGTACCGGCTGGATAAGCTGCAGAAAAGTACGGGGCTGGACTTGCGGGTGTTTGAGGATGCGATTACGTTTAAGATTGCCCTGATGGTTGTCAAGTACATGAAGTATATGGAAAATATGGATTATTAAGGGAGGCTGCTGCAGAATAGCCGGGGCTGTTCTGCGGCAGTTTCTTTGCCCTGCGTACAGGGTTTTCTGTGTGGCATTTCGACTGACGGTGCAGGCATAAAATGAAAAAAAGGATATATAGTAGAGTAAAGCAAAGGAGTTGGCAGTATGGAGAGAAATGACAAATTTAAGACAGGTTTCCTAAGCGGGCTGTGCGCGATGCTGGTAATAGCAGGCATCGTTCTTTTTGCGAGAGGTGAAGTGATTAAGCAGGAGAATGCCGCCCTGAAAGCGCAGAAAGAGGCAGAAGCACAAGCTTCTGACGGTCTGTATTTGGACCAGGAAAGGGTGGAGCGGAAGCTTGCGAATATAGAAAGCATTATCAACCAGTATTATTTGGATGAAATTGACCAGGAAGAAGTAGAAAGCTGGATGTACAAAGGGCTCGTTGCGGGGCTGGGGGATACGTATGCTGCATATTATACGAAGGAAGAGCTGGAAAAGACGGAGGAAGCCAGCAGCGGCGCTTACAATGGGATTGGCGCAGTGATGACCCAGAACCGCACCACAGGCATGGTGGTGATTGTGCGCTGTTATGAAGGGACGCCGTCAGCAGAGTCCGGCCTGCTGCCTGGGGATGTGCTGTATTCTGTTAATGATACGCAGGTGACAGGAATGGATTTAACCGAGGTGGTATCCATGATTAAGACGGAGCCAGGGGATACGGTGAAGATTGAGGTAGCCCGGGAGGGTGAGGATGATTATCTGTCCTTTGATGTGCCAAGGGCGCCCATTGAAGTACCTACGGTAGAGTATGAGATGCTGGACAGCAAAATCGGCTATATTGAAATCGTAGAGTTTGATACCGTGACAGAGGCACAGTTTAACAATGCTTTGGCTGACTTGGAAAAACAGGGCATGGAAAGGCTGATTATTGACTTGCGGAACAATCCGGGAGGCGTCTTGGGTACTGTGTGCAATATGCTGGGGCAGATACTTCCTGAGGGACTGATTGTGTATACGGAAGATAAAAACGGGAACCGGACGGAATATAAATCAGACGGAAGCCACGAATTTAAAAAGCCGCTGGCAGTGCTGGTAAATGGGAACAGCGCCAGCGCGTCGGAAATCTTTGCCGGAGCAGTGAAAGACTATGGCATCGGAACCCTGGTGGGAACCAAGACCTTTGGGAAAGGTATTGTGCAGCGGATTATCAGCCTGAACGACGGGACGGGAATTAAACTGACGGTGGCAAAATATTTTACACCGAAAGGAAATGACATTCATCAGGTGGGGATTGAGCCGGATGTAGAAGTAGAACTAGACGAAGCTTTAAAGCAGAAGGTTACGATAGAAAAATCAGAGGATAACCAGCTTCAGAAAGCGATAGAAATTTTGAAGCAGACGGGAGAAGGGCAATGACTGAGAAGATAATTTTTAGAGAAATGCTGAGTGAAATCAAGGAGCTGGCGGATAAAAAAGGAAACTGCCTGACCGTAGAGGAGATTAATGAATTTTTCTCCAATGCGCATTTAAACGGAGAGCAGCTTTCCATGATTTATGAATACCTTGCAGGGCAGAAAATAGAAGTGCAGGGCTATGAACCAAAAGGTGGCGGGGAAGCTACAGTGCCCGGCTCCCGCGGAGATGCAAGTCTGACGGAGGATGCGTGCATGGAAATGTACCTGTCGGATCTGCAGGGAATTTTCCGGGTGCCGGATGCGGAGGAAGAAAAGCTTTTTCTCCTGGCGGCAGCCGGGGATGAGACAGCCAAAGGAAGGCTGGCCGAGCTTTATCTGAATATGGTGTGCGAGATATCCCATACGTATGCTTACAGCGGGCTTCCGGTCAGTGATTTAATCCAGGAGGGAAACGTGGCGCTGGTGCTGGCGCTTGGCAGGCTGGAGGTCATGGATAACCTGCAGGCATACAGGGAGTTTCTATATCAGGCTGTGAGCCGGGCGATGGAAGAAGCGCTGGTGGAGCAGCAGGACTGGAAAGATATGGATGAGAAAATCGCTGAGAGAGTGAATCATTTAGGGGAGGCGGTGCAGAACCTGTCCCGCGATTTGGGGCGTAAGGTTTCGATGGAAGAGCTGTCAATGTATCTGGAAATGCCGCTGGAGGAAATACGTGATATCCTCAGAATGGCGGGGGATGGAATTGAAGTCGGGTAATCATGGAAAAGAAAAAGCTTCCTGGGCAGTAACGAATTATCTGCTGCTCAGGAAGCTTTTTCTCATTTTGCCGTACTCTGTGGGATAAAAGCTTTTATTTAATCTTTTTGGGAAGGATGCTCTTCGTCCTGCGGGGCTTCCTGGATTTCCGGTAGATAGAGATGAACTTTATCAATCCGGTTTTTGTCTACAGTATCTACGACCATGCGGATATCGTGGTCATCCACAATAAATTCCCCGGCATGGGGCAGATGGTCCAGACGTTCAATGACGTAGCCGCCGACAGAATCATAATCTTCGGAATCCAGCGCAAGACCGAGGGCATTGTTCAAATCGTCTAATTTCAGAGAACCCTCTACGATGTATTCCCGTTCTCCGATTTCACGGATCAGTTCTTCTTCATCTTTGTCATATTCATCCCGGATTTCACCCACGATTTCCTCAAGAAGATCTTCCAGAGTAATCAGTCCGGCGGTGGCGCCATATTCATCCAGTACAATGGTGAAGTTAATGGAATCTTTCCGCATTTCCATCATCAATTCAGAGGTTTTCTTAAATTCATAAGTGAAATATGGCTCCCTCAGCAGGCTGCGCAGGTTAAATTCCTGGGAAGAGTCATGTACCAGCAGGTCTTTTACATTAAGCACGCCGATAACATTGTCCGTGCTGCCCTCATATACAGGAAGCCTTGTGAATTTCTCACGCCGGAAGATATCCAGCATTTCTTCATAAGTGCTTTCTACATCAAGGAAGGTCATATCTACTCGGGGAACCATGATATCCTTTGCCAGAGAGTCTCCGAAGTCAAATACATTGTATATCATCTGCCGTTCTTCACTTTCAATCACGCCGTCCTCATGGCTTACATCCACGATGGTACGAAGCTCATGCTCGGTCATGGAAGGCGCCTTTGCAGAAGGATCCACCCGCAGAAGCGTGAGTACGAGAAACGCCAGCTTATTGATAATGAAAATAGCAGGTGTCAGTACCTTCATGAGAAACAAAATAGAGCCTGCATATATGCGTGCCATTTTGTCAGAATGGATCGTTGCGAGCGTTTTGGGAGTAATCTCACCGAAAATCAGAATGATTACCGTAAGCATTCCGCTGGCAAAAGCGATAGCGGCACTTCCCCAGAGATTCAGGGCCAGGGTAGTGACCAGGGATGCGGCAGAAAGGTTTACGATGTTATTCCCTATTAGAATGGCGCTCAGCATCTTACCAGAGTCCTCCGTCACTTTCAGGACGGTTTTCGCCCGTTTATCCCCTTCGTCAGCCAGTGTTTTTAGTTTTATTTTGTTTGCCGTGGTGAGAGAAGTCTCCGCAGAAGAGAAAAAAGCGGAAAGAAGCACCAGGATTATCAGTATGAAAAATTGTATCGCAGACGTTGCGTCCAAAAATCATCATCTCCTTTTTGATAGCAATATACCGTATTTTATGTATGATTGCAAGAAGTCAAAAATAATGCAAAAAAAATTTAACATATACGTAATAAAGGGTTGTAAAATGTGACAGAACTATGATATAATTAGGCCTGATAAGAAGCTTTTACATAACTGCCTGGTGTATAGATAAGCCAGACAGGTACGTTTTTAAAGGGTTGTAAAGAACTGGAGGAGGAAAATGGTCATGAGGAAAAGACACAGAGCGCTGGCGTTGGCTTTGGCGGGCGCGTTGGTGCTGGCTTCGGTGCCGGTCAGGGCAGAGGGGCATACCGTCTATGCAGGCGGGAACGGTTCCGGGGAGAACAGCGGAATGACGGGAGAAAGCCCGCTGGATTCTATCTATGAGGCGCAGAAGCTGCTGCCGGAGGGCGGAACGATTTTAGTGACTGGCACGATTTATATTACAGGGGAGAGCAGCTATTCACTAAATGACGGGATTACACTGCAGGCGGCAGAAGAGCTTGACGGCCCGGTTTTCGTGGTAGAGGAGGGCGGCAGCCTGACGCTTAATAATATTGTAATAATTGGGAACGGCAGTACAGTCATTTCAAATAGAGGTGTCCTAAAGCTTGATGACAGCGTGTCCCTGCAGGTGAAAGGCGGGGAAGGTGTAGGATGTGTGTACACGGGCGAAGGAGGAGCCACTTACCTGAATGAAGAGCTGGTGGCAGGCGATGCCGTGCAGGATGGGGAGTCAGGCACGGGGGAGAGTGAAACCGGAAGCGAAATACAGGACGAGACAGGAGAGAGCGGCGGAAACGAGGATGAAACCGTGCAGACGGAAGAAGCCGGAAACACAGAAACAGGGGAGACAGCTGCTTCTGACGAGACGGAGAAGATTACCTCACCCGGACAGGAAACGGACGAAACAGAAAGTGAGGAAGAAACAGAGAAAAATCCTGTAGGAGCTGAGAAAGATACGGAAGGGACGGGGGAAACCGCCGGAACAGAGGGAGAAACTGCAGAGACGGATGAAACGTCCGCAACAGAAGGGAAGCCAGAGGATACAGAAAAACTTCCGGAAACAGAGAAGAAACCGGACGCAGTTCCGGAGACGGAGAAGAGGCCGGAGGGGATAAAACAGCCGGAAACAGCCCAGACAGAGAAGAAAGACGGTGCGTCCGGCGTGGAACAGGGAATAAAAGAAGAGAAAGAGCCAGTGCGCCAAAAAGCCGTAGAGACGGTTACGGACGCTATCATTGCCCTGAACATCCATTCCAGAGAGGATGTGGGCAGCCTGCTTCCAGTGTCACAGGCATATGACGGGCTGACTGCGGCAGAAAAGCAGGCGGTTCCCAGTCATGTGAGGCAGCTTCTGGAATCGGCAAAGGAGATGGCTGCTGCATATAACCATACACAGCTTGGCGTAAGCGTTTACGGAAACCTTCCCTGGTATGTACAGTTCCGGGTGAAATTGACAGATGTGAGCAAGAAAGAAGAAAACGGATTGAAAGTGCTGGTGCCTTATGAGCTGACACTCTGGAATCTGTATACAGATTCTGTATATACCCTTCCGGAAGGCGAGACAGTAACCGTCACCATGCCGGTTCCGGATGTGGAGATTGACGGAGAATTTACTGTTTTCCATTATAAGGCAGATGGTTCCGTAGAGACGATTAAACCAGTAATCCATGGAAACATGATGAGTTTTGAGACAAGCTCCTTCAGCCCGTTCACTGTGGCAGGAAGTACCGTGATAGCAGGAATTGGTATCGGAAGCGGAACTCCAGGCAATGGCGGAAATAATAGTACAAACAATGGAGGCAGCCCTGCTGGGAACGCGCCGTCGAAGAACGATTCCCCATCCACCAATAGCAGCACAGGGAAGACCTACAATAGCCCAGGAGGAAATTATGTGGCGGCCGCGGCAAATACATCTGATACTACCAATGCATTTCCGGCAGCAGCAGCCGGAGCTGCGGCATTGTTTGTAATAATTGGGATTGCAGTAAGAAAGAGAAGATGGCTGGATTGAGTCAGCTCCCCAGTCGGTCTGTACAGATACAGGATTTCCTGTATCTGTACAGGCCTTTTTGATGTGGTGAAGAAAATACCTGAGAGATTATGTGTAAATTGCGGTTGGTCTGTGAGTTCATCGCTTACCCAATACAGTTATGGAACCGATAGTTTCTGTGCTTACTCCGGACAGTTACGGAACCGATAGTCCCCATGTTCACGCCAGACGCCGTGAAGCCTGCCGCATATCCCACACGGACGGAGACAACGCTGCGGCAAACTAGCCGCTAACTACAACTAAATACGCTCA
>JBCLQO010000013.1:0-67131 GCA_041223665.1 Lachnospiraceae bacterium 46-15 | reverse complement strand
ACTGGAGATGTAAAGAAGTAGGTCTAAGGGTTTATAGGTATCCCTCGAATAACCTAAATACATTATACAAGGAGAAGAAAAATGAGTAAAAAACAGAAACAAATCATCGCTTTAGCAAGTGTTTTCGCACTTACCTTCGGCATTATTCCCAGGGTAAACGCCATGCACGTCATGGAGGGGTACCTTCCGGGGGGATTCTGTATCGCATGGGGCGCGCTGTGCCTGCCTTTCCTTGCAGCAGGATTTATGTCTATCAAGAAAACTTTAAACGAACACAGGAACCTGATTACCCTGCTGGCCATGTCCGGCGCTTTCGTGTTTGTCATTTCCTCACTAAAAATCCCGTCTGTGACTGGAAGCTGCTCTCACATGACAGGAACAGGTCTTGGCGCTATTTTATTCGGACCTTCCGCAGTTTCCATTTTAGGTCTGATTGTCCTGCTGTTCCAGGCGATTCTTCTGGCGCACGGCGGTCTTACCACGATTGGAGCCAACACGTTTTCCATGGCGATTGCAGGACCTTTTGTTTCCTACGGGATTTACGCTCTGTGTAAAAAGGCGAATATCAACAAAAAAGCGGGCGTCTTTCTCGCCGCAACACTGGGCGATTTGTTTACATACTGCGTAACCGCCTGCCAAATGGCTCTGGCGCACAATGCGGATACCACGTTCGGCGCCGCCCTGGGAAAATTCCTGGTTGTCTTTGCACCGACACAGATTCCTCTTGCTGTTATTGAAGGAATTCTCACAGTCATCATTGTTATGGGACTCGAAACCTATGCAAAACCGGAGCTTCGTGCCATCGGATATTTAAAGGAGGCAAAATAAAATGAAGAAAACCGTTATCGCAGCAATTATTGCCGTTCTCTTAATTGCGTTTGTACCATTATTTGCACTGAAGGATGCCGAATTCGGCGGCTCTGATGATGCCGGAAGCCAGGTAGTAGAGGAAGTCGATTCTTCCTATGAGCCGTGGGCGGCGCCTATCCTTGAAAAGATTCTCGGAGGCGAGCTTCCGGGCGAGGTAGAAAGCCTTCTCTTCTGCGTGCAGACTGGTATCGGCGTGGGCATCATAGCCTTTGTCATGGGACGTTTTGTTGAGCGCAAGAAATGGATGAAAGAATAACCATATTTTCCTGGTGAAAGGAGTTTCCTATGATTATCATTGATAAGCTTTGTTATAATTCCAGGCTTAGATATGAAAATGCCAGTGAAAAGTTTGCCTTTGCAATGATTACACTACTGATCTGTGTAATGAGTCGTTCCATTGCCGTGGCATGTATTGTGCTAACCGTTACAGGGATTCTTACCGTCTGCAAAGGTGGAATCCCTGTTTCCCGTTATCTTCACTTTTTGACTGTTCCCCTGGCATTTTTACTGATGAGCACCCTTGCAATTATGCTGCATATCCGGCGTACGCCCATGGATTTCTTTGCGGTTCCCATCGGCGGCTGGTATCTTACTTCCAGCGTACATTCTTTTCTGTATGCCTTACAGTTGATTCTCACCGCTTTGTCAGCAGTTTCCTGCCTGTATTTTCTTTCTTTTACAACGCCAATGCCGGACATTCTGGAAGTGCTGCGCAAGCTGCGCTGCCCGAAACTGATGATTGAGCTGATGCTTTTAATTTACCGTTTCATTTTTGTACTTCTGGAGACTGCCTCGGCCATCAGCACTTCCCAGGACTGCCGTCTCGGAAACCGGGATTATAAAACAGCCATAAAATCCTTTGGTATGCTTGGATCTATCTTGATGATACGGGCTGTCAGCCGCTCCAATCAACTATATGACGCCATGGAAGCCAGATGCTATGACGGCACGATCCGGGTTTTATCCGAGGACAGACCCCCAAAGAAAAAAGTAATTGCAGCCATTATCTTATTTGACACGGCACTGTTTCTATTTGCCCTGTGGAGGAGATTTTTCTTATGAAAACCAATGATGATATTATTTTAAAAGCCGAAAATCTGTATTTTTCCTATGACGCTGAAACTTCCCATTCCCTGAACGGACTTTCCCTGGAAATCCGGCGGGGGCAGAAGATTGCCTTCATGGGAGCAAACGGCAGCGGAAAATCAACCTTTTTCCTCTGCTGCACAGGTATCCACAAACCGCAGTCCGGAAAGCTTTATTTTCACGGACAGGAAATTTCTTATACAAAAAAAGGACTGCTTGATTTAAGAAGCAAGGTAGGAATTGTGTTTCAGGACCCTGACCGGCAGCTTTTTTCCGCCAGCGTCTACCAGGAAATTTCTTTCGGAATCCTGAATCTGGGCGTTTCGGAAGAAAAAGCCAGACAAGAAGTCGAACATGTGATTGAAACCCTGGAAATTACCCCGTTCCGGCATAAACCTACCCACGCCTTAAGCGGCGGGCAGAAAAAGCAGGTGTCCATTGCAGATATCCTGGTCATGCACCCGGAAATTATTATTTTGGACGAGCCTGCTGCCGCCCTGGACCCCAAACATACCACTATGGTAAATCAAATCGTAGACCAGATGACCGATAACGGCATCACGGTTCTGATGGCCACCCATGATGTAAACTACGCTTACCAATGGGCGGATGAAGTCATGCTGTTTCACGAGGGAAAAGTCCTTATGCACGGAACGCCCGCCCAGGTATTTGGAAACCGAGCCGCACTTCATGCGACCAACCTGGAGCCCCCCGCGGTTCTGGAGCTTTTTGAAAGCCTCTGCAAAAAGGGAATCCTCAAAGCTTCCCTGCCGCTCCCAAAGGATTTACACACCCTTGAAACATATATTGCAGATATTAAAATAAACCCACACTACGGAGGAAAAAAAACATTGTCTACGGAAACAAAAAAAGCCATTCTGGCTGTCAGCTTCGGAACCAGCCACAACGATACAAGAGAAGTCACCATTGACGCCATTGAGCGGGACATGCAGAACGCCTTTCCCGACTATAAACTGTACCGGGCATGGACCAGCAGAATGATTATTAAAAAGCTGAAAACCCGTGACGGCATCCATGTCAACACCGTAAAGGAAGCGATGGAACAAATTCTTGCAGACGGTATCACAGATGTTGTGGTACAACCCACCCATGTCATTAACGGCATCGAAAATGATTTGATGAAGGAAGACGTCCTTTCCTTCCGTGAGAATTTCCACTCCATCTCCTTCGGCGACCCGCTCCTTACCAGCGAGCAGGACAGCCTTCGGGTCATTCAGTCTGTCGCAGAAGAATTTCCCGATTTAAAGCAGGAGGAAGTGCTTGTGCTAATGGGGCATGGAACCACTCATTATGCCAATTCTATCTATGCGGCCCTGGATTACACCTTCAAGGACAAAGGCCATAAAAATATCTTTCTCGGCACCGTAGAAGCTTATCCTTCCATGGAAACGCTGATGAAAATGGTAAAAGATTATAACCCGTCTAAAGTCATTCTGGCCCCCTTTATGATTGTAGCCGGAGACCACGCCAAAAACGATATGGCTGGTGACGACCCGGATTCCTGGTACAGCCAGTTTGCGGCGGCAGGCTTCCAGGTAGAAGCTGCATTAAAAGGGCTTGGCGAGTATCCCGGCATCCGCCGTCTCCTGGTGGAACACCTGAAAGCCGCAGAGTCCGAGTCAAAGACCCCGCCGCAGGCAGCAAGCAGTCACTTGGCTCATTGCTCGCGGGAATAAACCGGGAGGTTTTCTGCTATGTTCAAAAAAATCAATGATTTTCTTGCGGGAGTTCCTATGACGATTGCAGGCGGCATCTTCCTTGTTATCAGCCTTGCACTGTCATTTACAGGGCTAACGCTTCCGCTTGACCCCGCCTGGGGAGCGGTCATCATCTGTGGCATTCCGCTCGTATATCTTTCTGTCTGGCGGATGATATACAATCCTGGTATCAGTAAGATTTCCTCTGCCCTGCTGATTTCCATCGCTATGGCGGCGGCAGTCGCCATCGGAGATTTCTTTGCAGCAGGCGAGGTAGCTTTTATTATGGCCATCGGCGCTGTTTTAGAGGAAAAGACCACCGAACGGGCAAAGAAGGGGTTAAAGAACCTGATCCGCCTCTCCCCGCAGCAGGGACGCAGAGTATCGGACGGAAAGGAAGAAATGATTGCCGCAGAACATATCGTGTCAGACGATATCCTGAGGGTTCTTCCCGGTGAAACAATTCCTGTAGACGGTGAAGTCATCTCAGGGACAACTTCTGTTGACCAATCTATTATGACAGGTGAATCTTTACCTGTCGATAAAACTGTAGGCGACAGCGTTTTTTGTGGTACGATAAACCGTTTTGGAACGGTAGATATCCGCGCGTCTAAAGTCGGTGAGGACAGTTCCTTGCAAAAGCTTATCCGCATGGTGGAGGAAGCGGAAAATAAAAAGGCGCCGATGGCGCGCATTGCCGATAGAGCGGCGAGCTGGCTTGTTCCTGTTGCCCTGCTGATAGCGATAGCTGCCTTTGCCGTCACAAAAGATATTGTCCGCGCAGTAACGGTACTTGTCGTATTCTGTCCCTGTGCGCTGGTGCTTGCCACGCCTACGGCGGTTATGGCGGCCATCGGACAGGCTGCAAAACACGGCGTTATCATCAAATCCGGCGAAGCCCTTGAAAGAATGGGGAAGGTTGATACCATTGCCTTTGATAAAACAGGCACGCTTACGAATGGCAGCCTTACCGTTAAAGACGTTTACCCTCTTTCGGATGCCTTAGATAAGACAGCGCTTTTGCGCATGACTGCTTCTGCCGAACGTTATTCCGAACATCCTCTTGCAAAAGCCGTTACCGCTTTTGCAGAACAGCAAAATACCGGACTGCTTGAAACGGCAGATTTTCAGATGCTCCCCGGTAAAGGAATATCGGCAGTCGTCCGGGGTGAAAAGATACTCTGCGGCAATGCAGTTTTTCTTAAGGAACAGCAAATTGAAATCTGCCATGCGGCAGAACAGATACTAGAACAATTCAGAAAGGAAGGGAAAGCGGTCATTCTCGTGGCAGACGCTAAACGGCTGCTCGGCGCTGTAACACTCTCCGATACGCTGCGTGATACTGCAGCGGACACAATTAAGCGGCTGCGCAAAACAGGCACGCACGCTGTTCTGCTTACCGGAGACCATAAACAGACGGCAGAATATTTTGCAAAGCAGGCTGGTATTAAAGATGTCCACGCAGGACTTTTGCCCGAACAGAAGGTATCGGAAATCACGGCGCTCTAGGCAGCAGGCCGAAGGGTTTGTATGATTGGCGACGGCGTAAACGACGCTCCTGCGCTAAAGACCGCCGATGTCAGTGTTGCCATGGGCGCAATGGGCAGCGACATAGCAGTAGAAGCGGCAGATATTGCACTGATGAGCGATGATATCGCCAAAATCCCGTATCTGAAACAGTTGTCAGCTGCTTGTGTGAAAACCATCAAGTTTAGTATTCTCCTGTCTCTTTGTATCAACTTTACCGCCATTACGCTGTCCCTTTTCGGGCTGCTCACGCCAACTACGGGAGCGCTGGTACATAACTGCGGTTCTTGCCTCGTCGTGCTGATTGCAGCGCTTTTGTATGACCGAAATTTTCTCTAACGCTCCGTATTCGAAACCCCTTACGCAAGTTTCTGATAATATTTGCATAAGGGGTTTTTGATACGGAATATTACTTCCAGTAATCTCTCTCATTGTCAATCATATATAGCAGGGCGTTACAGATACAGGCCGCAATGTTGCTTCCGCCCTTTCTTCCCCTGGCAACAATGTAAGGCACATCTGTATCCATAATCAGTTCCTTGGACTGCACGACATTTACGAAGCCTACCGGAACTCCTATCACCAAATAGGGCGAAATCTTTTTCTCTTCTATCAGTTCATAAAGCCTGACCAGGGCTGTCGGCGCATTCCCTATAGCGAAAATCAGGGGTTTTCCCATTTCGGCCGCCTTATCCATACTGGCGGCTGCCCTGGTACTGCCCTGTTCTTTTGCTCTCGCAGCCACATCCACATCCGATATAAAGCAGTATACCTCGCCCCCGTATTTTGCCAGCGCCTTTTTGTTAATCCCTGCCTTTGCCATTTGCGTATCTGTCACGATACACGCCCCGTTTTTGATTGCATCTACGGCCTTTTCTACCACGCCTTCGGAAAAGCACAAGCTGTCCGCATACTCAAAATCAGCGCTTGTATGGATACATCTTTTTACGATTAATTCCGTTCCGGGAATCAGCTTTTTATCTCCTAATTCTTTTGTAATAATTTCAAAGCTCCTGGTTTCTATTTCTTTTGGCTTTACATTTTCCAGCGCTGCTTTCATCTAAATCCCCTCCTCCAGAATTTCATAAATTTTCTTCATATCCAAATGCTTCCTCAGCCCGTCCGCCAGCAAATCATACTGGGTTTCTTTAAACTGTGCAAAATCCATACCTGTCATCTGAGAAACATCGATTCCCTTTTTCCTTCCAATGGCCTCCACTACCTTCTTCGCCACCTGCTCCCTGTCAAAAATGCCATGTACATAAGAGCCATACACATTTTTCCAGCAAGCCCCGTCCTGCTTTTTCTCTCCTGTTACTCCGTTTATGATTTCGGTAAAAGGCCGTGCCCCGTCCTGCAGCCTGCTCTCTCCCATATGGATTTCATAACCTTCTAGTTCTGTTCCCGTCAGTGTTTCCAGCGGGCCCTCTACCTTCCCAAAGACGCCTGTGACTCTTGTCCTTGTCTTTGCATCCTGAAATACCGTATCCATGGGAAGCAGTCCCATTCCTTTTATCTCTCCCCCGGCTTCCACATGCCCAGGGTCTTTCAGTGCAGCGCCTAGCATCTGGTAGCCGCCGCAGATTCCAAATATAATCTTTCCATCCGCAGCCGCTTTCAACACAGCGGCCTCTAACCCGTTCTGGCGCATCCACAACAAATCTTCCATCGTATTTTTGGTGCCGGGAAGAATAATCATATCCGGGTTTTTCAGCTCCCGCACACTTTTTACATAGCGCACAGAAACCCCTGGAATTACTTCCAGCGCGTTAAAATCCGTGAAATTGGAAATCCTCGGAACCCGGATGACAGCAATATCTATCAGCTCCACTTCCTGTTTTCCCGAAAAACGCTCCGTCAGGCTGTCCTCATCCTCCACCTGGATATTCAGATAAGGCGCCACCCCTGCCACGGGAACTCCCGTCTTTTCCTCCAGCAGCTTCACGCCCGGCTCCAGAATGGTTTTATCTCCACGGAATTTATTGATAATCATCCCTTTCACCATCTTTTTCTCATCTTCTTCCAGAAGCGCCAGGGTTCCCACAAGCTGCGCAAACACACCGCCTCTGTCGATATCCCCTACCAGAAGCACCGGAGCTTTTGCCATTTTCGCCATGCCCATATTTACGATATCTTCCGCCTTCAGATTGATTTCCGCAGGACTTCCCGCCCCCTCTATGACGATAATATCATACTCTTCTTCCAGTTTATGGTATGCTTCCATCACTTTGGGAACGAGCTTCTTTTTGTACTGAAAATAATCCCTGGCGCTCATCGTGCCGAAAACTTCCCCGTTTACAATCACCTGGCTTCCCACATCATTCGTTGGCTTTAATAAAATGGGATTCATCAGAACCGAGGGTTTGATGCCTGCTGCCTCTGCCTGCATCACCTGGGCTCTTCCCATTTCCAGCCCTTCCTCTGTAATAAAAGAATTTAAGGCCATATTTTGGGACTTAAAAGGAGCTGCCCGGTATCCGTCCTGTTTAAAAATCCGGCACAGCCCTGCCGCTATCAGGCTTTTTCCCGCATTGGACATGGTGCCCTGGACCATAATTGCTTTTGCCATAACAATGTTCCTTTCTTTCTATTCTATGATTTCACGGAGCGTCTTTAGGAGCTTGTCATTTTCCCCCCGTGTGCGCACGGCAATTCTGTAAAATCCTTCGCCAAGACCTTCATAATTGCCGCAGTCCCGGATGGAAATCCCCCTGTCCATGCAGTCCTTCCAAAGCCCTTTTTTCGCCTTGAAAAAAATATAGTTTGCGCTGGAACCACAAACCGAAACGCCTGTTTCCTTTAACTTCTCCAGTAGATATTCCCGCTCCCCCGCGATTTTTTCCATAGTAATCCGCACATATTCTCTTTCCTTTAAGGCCGCAATACCTGCCGCCTGCGCCGCCGCCGACACATTCCAGGGCTGCATCACCGCCCGCATCTGCGCAAGCAGTTCCCCATTGCTGCACAGGCCATATCCCAGCCGGATTCCGGGCATCGCATATTTTTTTGTAAAAGCTTTTAACACAAACAAATTGTCATACGCACCCAGCCAGGGCTTCATCGTATACTGACCCGGTTCCCTCACGAAATCCACAAAGCATTCGTCCACGACAAAAAGGGCATGTGATTCCCTGCACTTATCTGCAAGCTTCCTCAGAAAATCCACCTCTGTAAGAACTCCTGTGGGATTATTGGGATTGCAGAAAAATACGATATCCACATCCTCCGTAATCTCACCCAGCAGGCTTTCCTGCGGGGCAAATCCTTGCTCTTCCTTTAAATAGCAATACGCTATTTCACACCCGACAGCGCGCAGAGCCTGCGCATACTCCGCAAAGGTAGGCGCAAGTAACAACGCCCTCCGGGGCTTTCTTGCCAGCGCCAGCCCAAAAATCAAATCTGCCGCCCCGTTTCCGCAGATAATCTCAGAAGCCGGAATTCCCTCTTCTTCTGCCAGCGCTTCCCGCAGCTTCTGGCACTGTACATCCGGATAATGGCAGATAAATTCTGCCGCTTCTGCCACTGCCCGTTTCACCCCCTCCGGCGTGCCGTAGGGGTTGCAGTTTGACGAAAAGTCAATAGCGTAGGGATAACGGTAAACATCTCCCCCATGAATATGTAGCTTTGTCATGTTCCTTCTCCTTTAGCACATGGCAATGACTGCCATAATCCCCAGTCTCAGCGCCGCAAAAAGGAGGACTCCCAGCGCAGCGCTTCTATACAAAAGACGGTTTGCTCTTCTAATATCTTCATACGCAACCGGGCGGTCTGCATCTCCAATCGTCGGTTTTTCATAGAGCTCGCCAAAATACCAGGCGTTTCCCGCAAGCTGTATATGCAGTGCGCCCGCCATCACTGCCTCTGTCTGGGCAGAATTAGGGCTTGCATGGTGATACCTGTCCCTGAAAAAGATTCTCATGGCGTTTTTTCCGTCAAATCCTCCCATATAAGAGGCGGCAATCATCAGCCCTGCGGAAATTCTGGCAGGAAGATAGTTCACTACGTCGTCAAGCTTCGCCGCATATCTCCCAAAATTCAAATACTTTTCATTCTTATACCCCACCATGGAATCCATCGTATTCACACTTTTATAAAAAAACATCAAGGGAGCGCCGCCAAGCGCCATATAAAGCAGCGGTGCAATCACCCCGTCCGAGGTATTTTCCGCTACTGTCTCCACAGCCGCCTTCGTAACGCCCTCTGGCGTCAGGTTCTCTGTATCTCTTCCCACAATCATAGAAACGGCATATCTGGCTCCTTCCAGATTCCCCTTTTCAAGTTCCCTACAGACCCGCATACTCTCCTCTTTCAAAGATTTCGCAGCCATCATCTGATAACACCAGAAGATTTCCAGCGCCAGGCCCAGACCTGTATGCACATGATACGCCCCATACAAAAGCAGAAGCGGAATCCCCCCGCCAAACACACAGATAAGGATTACCAGAAACATTCCTGCCATCCGTTCTCCGCCGGGCGTATCCGGAAATATCTTCCGGAGTCTTTTTTCCAGAAAAGAAATCCCGTTTCCGATGATCCTCACCGGATGATACAGCCACCGGGGATCTCCCACAATCAAATCTATCAAAAAGCCCAGAATCAGAGCCAATGCTGTCCACTTCACCATTTAAAACTGTCCTTTCCTGATTGCATAGAGCTGTCTCTTTTTATCCCAAAGCACACGCTCCAGCGTCAGCTCATAGTATTCCCCATTTTTTATCTGCCACTTGAAATACTCCCCAGAGGGAACGGCAAACCTGCACAGGATACTCATAACCGTACCTCCATGAACCACCATAGCCGTCTGTTTTCTCCCCTTTGCCCACGCATCCTCCACACACTGTTCAAAACCTTTTTCACAGCGTTTCCGAAACACTTCCTGACTCTCTCCCTGGGGAAACGGCAGGATTCCGCCGCTGTCAATCCACGCTTGATAGCGGGCATCTCCTGACAGCTCCTTATAATTTTTATTTTCAAAAGCCCCGAAATCACATTCTGTCAGCAATAGATTGCTCTCTCCCGGAACACCAGGATAAATTTCCCTGGCAGTTTCCAGACACCTCCGCATGGGACTGGTATACACATACTCCGCCGGAGGGTATTTTTTCTCCCACAGCAGACAGATTCCCTCCTGGCATAAGGATTCATCTGTCCGGCTTCCGATATATCTGCCCAGCGTATTCCCGTATGTTTTTCCGTGGCGTATCAGAATCATCTTAAGCATCCTTTATCACCGTCCCGATTCCGCATACCACCCGTATCACCTGGCTGCTTTTTGCCGCAATCCGGGTGCAGATGCGTCCCGCCGTTTCCCGGTAATTCCTGTCAAACGCATCTACAGGAACCACGCCGTATCCCAGCTCATTCGTTATCAGCAGTATCTGGGGATTTGAAGCAAGAAGCCTGTCCTCAAGCCCCTGAAAATCCCAGTTTTCCTTCAATCCCTTTTTCACCCATTCATGAAAATGATACATACACCTGCACTGGAAAATTTCTTCAAAAGACGCCAGCGCCCCGTCCGTCATCTCTTCATCCTTCAGTCCGAACCACAGCTTTGCATATTCTTTTTTTCCCTGAAAAGCGCCGCCTGTAATCAGTTCCATATCTCCTGTTTCTCCTCATCACATTCTCGTAATCATTTCTCCCACTACGCAGGAAAACGCAATCACCAGCTCGCACATCTGCGTGTGGAATCCCGCCAAATCTCCCGTAATGCCGCCAAACTCTTTCATCGACATCTTATAATAATACAGGTATTCCAAAGCAGCCCCCAGCACGGCACAGCCTCCGATGGCCGGGCTGTACCATAACATCAGGGCGATACAGACAGACGCATAAATGACGCAAACTACTTTCACGCAATTTTTCTGCGCCCCGTCAGAAAATGCCGCCGCAAGCCCGGTATTCTTTGCCATAGGAAAGGCGGCAATCGAAAACCCTGCCAATGCCCTGGACAATACAAACCCCATACATACCACTGGAAGCCCGGCAAGCGTCAGCTCATGGTAAACGCCCAGATACGCCAGAAAATATACCACAGCCGTAAGGATTGCAAATGCTCCCGCATGGGAGTCCTTCAGGATTTCCAGCTTTCTCTCCCTTGGCTGATAAGAATGAAGGGCATCGGAAGTATCCAAAAGCCCGTCCAGATGAATCCCGCCTGTCACCATGACGGGAATCAAAAGAAGCGCCACGGCATAAAAAATACGGCTGTTCACAAGCTTCATTCCCCAAAAGCCCCACATCCAGGAAATCCCCCCGATGATTGCGCCAATCAGCGGAAAGAAGCACATGATATACCTCATATTTTCCTTTGTCCACTCACTTTTCGGCATGGGTATTTTTGAATACATAGAAAAGGCAATTTTAAAGCTATTCCACAATCTTCCCATTTTCCTATCCTTTCCGCACCAGGGGAATCCCATATACAACCTCTATCACTCTGGCGGCAAGCTTTGCAATTTCCCGATTTATCCCTCCCAGGTATGCCTGATAGCGGGTTGTCTCCGCATCATAATCCATGCCGTCGGAAAAAATCTCATTTGTGACAATCACAAGCTGTCCCGCCTGGGCGTCCACCTTCCGGATGCCCTCCAGAATCTCAGACACCGTATGCTCCTTTGCCCCGTCCTCCCGGAACATTTCATTTGCGGTAAGATTTGACATGCACTCCAAAAGTACACAGGAGCCCTCCGGGATTTCCACAGCTTTTAGTCCCGTATAGCACTCAATCGTCGTAAAGTTTTTCTCCGCCCGCATCTTCCGGTGCCTTTCAATCCTCCGGCGGCTCTCCTCATCAAAGGGAAACATCGTTGCAATATAAATCCTGTCCTTATCGCCAAAATCTGTAACTACATTTTCTGCATAGGCAGACTTCCCGCTTCCGCTTCCGCCTGTAATCAATGTTATCATCCGGCTTCTCCTAATCCAGCGGCTTATAAGCCTCCATTCCCCAGTTTCCAAAGTCACTCATGCTATGATAGACCGCCAGCCCTGTATCCAGAAGCGGAAAGAGATTCAGCGCCCCCGTTCCCTCGCCAAGACACATATCGCAGTGCAGAGGCGCTTCCTTTCCCAGCCGTTCCAGAAGCAGCGCCCCCGCCGGTTCCTTTGACACATGGGACGCCAGCATATAATCTTTTGCCAGAGGGCATATCGCTGCTGCCGCTACCGCTGCCGTAGCAGAAATCACCCCGTCAATCACGACCGGAATATGAAGCGCAGCTCCGCCCAGATACAGTCCCACAAGGGCGGCAATATCAAAGCCGCCTACCTTTGCCAGCACGTCCACCGCATCGTTTTTATCCGGTTTGTGAAGTTCTACCGCTTTCTTAATGGCGTTGATTTTCCGCATCAGCCCCTCGGTAGAAAGCCCCGCTCCCCTCCCGGTCATTTTCTCCACCGGAAGCTCTAAAAGCACAGACGCCACTGCGCTGCTGGTCGTGGTATTGCCGATTCCCATCTCCCCTGTGGCAATCATCTGATATCCCTTTTCCTTCATCATCTCTGCCACTTCGATTCCTGTCTCAATGGCGCGTACGGCCTGTTCCCGGCTCATGGCAGGCTCTTTTACCATATTTTTCGTCCCATAGGCAATCTTGCGGTTCAGAATGCTTACCTCTGCGGCAACACCCACATCCACAGGAAACAGATCACACCTCACGCTTTTGCACATAATGCTGGAGGCCGCCTTTGCCAGAACAAAATTTTCAACCACTAAGGCAGTAATCTCCTGTCCTGTCTGTGTGACCCCTTCCTCTACCACGCCGTTATCTGCGCACATGGGAACGAGTACCCTTTTCTCCAAGCGGACGTCTGGATTCCCTGTAATTCCCGCCGCCTGCACCACCATGTCCTCCAGCTTTCCCAGGCTGTGGAGCGGATGTGCGATGCTGTCCCAGCGCTTCCTGCTGTATTCCATCGCAGCCTCGTCAAGAGGTACGATTTTCTCTAACGTTTCCTGTAAATTCATCTGTCTCTCCTCCTTCTTTCCGCTTTTGAAACCTGCGGCAGACGTTTAAAAATGCTTTTGCAAGCTTTGGGTTTCCATAATAATAAAAGTGCGGAAATCCTGCCAGCATCGTATCGGTACTATGGATACATTCCCATCCCCTGCTGCTTTCGGGCTTCTGTGCATAAAAGTCCGTCCCGCAGCTTGTCGAATCAAAATAGTGAAATTCATGGGCAGGACAGGCGCCAATCTCCTCGCCAAATACTGTTCCTTCCTTTTTCCCGGCAGAAATATATCCAAAGCGGGAAAGCTTTGGCGTCTTATATGCCCTTCCATGAACGGCTCCCACACCGGCACAGGGATTTCCCTGCACGTCTTCAAAGGTATCATGCAAGTACATAAAGCCTCCGCATTCCGCTATCACGGGCATTCCCTGCTCCAGCTTTTCCCTGATTTCCTCCCTGAGCGCAGCGTTTTTTTCAAGCTGCCTGCCGAAAAGCTCCGGATATCCCCCGTACAGCAAAAGCCCGTCCAGGTTTTCGGGCAGCCTGTCACCCTTTACAGGCGAAAACGGTATCAGCTCCGCCCCCATATCCTTTAAAAGCTCCAGGTTATCCTCATACAGAAAACAGAAAGCTTCATCCTGCGCAAGCCCAATACGCACCTTTTCCCGTTCCTCTAAAATACGTTTCTTCTCTTCCCCGCAATCTTCTTCCCCATATTCTCCCACACTTTCCGCCAGCTCCAAAAGCCCGTCCAAGTCCAGTGTCCCTTCCAGAATCTGAGCCAGACGGCAGAGCTTTTCCCGAAAGCCCTCCACTTCGTCCGGCATAACCAGTCCCAGATGCCTGCTCTCAATCGCACACTCTTCCACTTTCGGCACATAGCCGTATACCCGGATTCCCAGCTCCTCTTCTACCATCCTTTTCACCCTGGGATAAAGCATAGGGGACATCTGATTGAGAATCACACCCTTTATCCGGCTGTCTTTCCGGAAGCGGACAAAGCCTTCTATGTAAGGGAGTATAGATACGCTCATGCCCTTGCAGTTTACAATCAGGACAGCCGGGGTATCCGTAACCACCGCCAGATCGTAGGCGCTTGCCTTTGTGGTCGTTCCTCCCACTCCGTCATAATAGCCCATAACCCCTTCCATCACAGCCAGATCACATCCTCTGCTATTCCTTGCCAGAAGATATCTGGTCGTAGTTTCATCAGTAAAAAAGGTATCCAGATTCCGGGATTTTGTGCCGATAACCTTTGTATGAAACATCGGGTCAATGTAATCCGGCCCGCATTTAAAAGACGCCGGAGTCAGCCCGCGGTTCACAAACGCCTGAAGAATCCCGCAGGCCACCAGAGTTTTCCCGCTTCCGCTGGCGCCTGCGGTCAAAAGAAACCGGGGTATTTTCATAACCATTCCTTCTTTCCTATTCCTGCTGCTTTTTCCCTGTGCACGAAATAATTGTAATTGGATTTTCTCCTGTCATCATGTGATAAGCGCCCGCTGTTTTTGCCCTGCTGATTGCCGCCTGAATGATTTCCGCATCTTCCACAGGCAATGCTTTCAGGCAATGCAGAGTCTCCGAAACTGTCTCAAGGGCAATGCAGTTTACCACGATCCTTACTTCCGGGTTTTTCTTAAGAAGCAGCTCCATGATTTCCTTCATCTTCCCGGAAGAGCCGCCGATAAACGCATGGCTAGGCGTCTGCAACCTCTCCATAGCCAAAGGCGCTTCTCCTTCTACAATCTCCAGGTTATCCACTGCAAATTTTACCTTATTTTTTTTCAAAAGCTCCACTGCCAAAGGTTTCTTTTCAATGGCATATACCTTTCCCTCCGGCATCCGCACCGCCATTTCCACAGCAACAGAGCCAGTACCCGCGCCAATATCGTAGCATACGGAATCCTTTTTCAACCCCAGTTTGGAAAGAGAAATCGTCCGTATCTCCTCTTTCGTCATAGGCACTTTATCTCTTATAAATTCCCGGTCTTTGATTCCGTGTGTCACCGGAAGCTCCTCATAGCCTTCATTTTCAATACATACCACACTGAGCGTATCTGCCCGATACCCCAGAAAGTCCTGCGGCTTCCCATGAAGGATTTTTTCTTCCCTGTAGGAAAGCCGCTCCCCTGTATGCATGGTCACATTTCCAAGTCCATATTCCAGGAGCTTTTCTGCCGTAGAAGCAATCCCGTCTGCGGTTCCCAGAATAGAAAATACTTTGCTATGATGCTTTGCAAGGGAAACCAGATTGCTGCTCCTCCCGTGGGAACTGGTGATGACTGCGTCATCCCACGACTTTCCGATACGGCTCATAAAATACGCCACAGAAGAAACTCCGCACACGATATGCACCTGTTTTCCAAGTACCGCAAGCAGTCTCCTCGCTCCGCTGTAAAAGCCTACGTCTCCCGACAGAACCACCGCAATTTTCTCATATTCCGGATGGCCTGCTATGTAATCCCCTATCTTCTTGCTGTCATATTCCTGATAGACGTCCTGTCCGGCTCGCGCACAGGCTTCTACCATCCGCTTTGCCCCTATGATTACGTCTGCCTCCCGGAGTACCTTTGACGCCTCTTCTGTCCGGCTCCCCCTGCCTCCCATGCCGATTCCCACAAGAAAGATTTCTGCCGCAGAAGGAAGGGAAAGCTTTTCACACAGAAGCCTTTTACACGCATTCACAGAAATTCCTGTTTCCTTTAAAGGTCTTCCGATAATCACCGGAATACAGCCGCACTCCCTGGCCGCATCCAGTTTTTCCTGAAAGCCCCCTGTGCTTCCTGACATCTTCGTAACCAGATATTTACAGTCCATCTGGCGCAGCATTGCCGCATTCAATTCTTTTGAAAAGGGCCCCTGCATACAGATTAAATTCCGCCCTTTAAACCCAAGCCGCGCACATTCGTCCGCCACCTGCGGAAGAGAGAGAACTCTTAAAAAAACTCTGTTCTGGTAGCCGGATAAAGCCGTATATTTCACTGCCTCTTTGCTTCCTGTGGTTACAAGAAGATTTCCCTCGGTCTGTTCAAGAATGGAAACTGCTTCCTCTACACTGTCAGCAAAAATACAATCGCCAACATCCATATTTCCCTGATTTTCCCTCAGAACCCTGACATAAGAAGCTCCTGTCCTCTCACACGCATTCCTTATGTTTTCCGTCACCTCGGCGGCGTAGGGATGCGTAGCGTCAATCACCAGCGGAAGATTTTTCTCTCTCATCAAAAGCTCCATGCTTTTCTCATCCAGCCGCTCATGAGAGATTTCCAGGCATCCGCTCTCCGGCAAAAGCTCCTCCCCGTATTCCGTAGCCACGCATATATGGGCAGGAACCTTTCTTTTGCCGAGAAACTCCGCAATCAGCCTCCCCTCTGTTGTTCCTGCAAAAACAATCACTTTACACATGTTTTCCCCTCCTGGGCAGCTTCAAAACTTATAGCCCCTCGGTGTGACCATTTTCCCGCCGATTTCCATAGTCTGGGAATTGCCGATAAATACCGTGGTAAACATATCCACCTTTGTATCTCTCAGCTCGCTTAAGGTCAGAACTTTCATCTCTTCCCCGTCTCTTCCGATGTTCCAGACAATCCCGCAGACTGTCTCCGGCGCTTTATATTCCATCATCAGATTACATGCTTTTTCCAGATAGTCATGACGCTTTTTACTGGAAGGATTGTACAGGCAGATGACAAAATCTGCTTTGGAAGCTGCAAGCAGCCTTGCCTCGATTTTCTCCCACGGAGTCAGCAAATCGCTTAAACTAATCAGGCAGAAGTCATGAATCAGCGGCGCTCCTAACACTGCCGCCCCGCCTGTTGCCGCTGTGACGCCAGGTATCACCTGAAGCTCTACCTCCGGATAATTCACGCCTGTTTCATACATCAATCCAGACATTCCGTAAACACCTGCATCTCCGCTGCAAATCATGGAAACGGTTTTTCCTTTTTTCGCTTCCTCAAAAGCCATGATACAGCGGTCTACTTCCTTTTTCATCGGTGTTGTCATAAACTCTTTTCCAGGAAAATGTTCTTTTACCAAATCCACGTACACCGTATAGCCGATAATCACATCGCTGTTTTTCAATGCCTCGGCCGCTTCTATCGTCATTTTTTCGTAGGCTCCAGGCCCGATGCCTACCACATATAATTTATTCAAATTCCACCCTCCAGTCCTTCACGGCAAGCGCAGCCGTAACGCCGTCCTGCGCATATTTTCTGCCGATTAATCTTCCTGTTTTTCCATCTATACCAGTTCCTAATACCGCAGCTCTTTCACATACGTTATCGACCCCGGTCACTTCCTTGACAAATCCGGAAGCTGTAAACGTACCTTCTGTCCTCTTTAATTCTTCCGCCGTATAGACGAGAAACGGCAGGTTTCTCTCTTTACAATACTCCAGGATTCCTTCTTCCTCTTTTTTCAAATCAATGCTTGCCACCTGCGCCATGGCAGCAGGTGAAACAGATATCTCCCCACATGCCCTGCGGATTACGTTTTCCACCGCCTCTTTTGACGTCCCTTTTTTGCAGCCCACGCCCACGGTGATAATCCTCGGAATCAGATAAAGCGTGTGTGAAAAAAGACGTTTCCTGTCATTGAGCGTAACGCAAATCCCAAGCTCCGGCCTTTCGTCCCACGCTTCACAACGACGCAGCCCGCGCGGTATTTCCCCGATGCAGGGGAAATCCGTGTCAAAGCCAACTTCCTCCTCTGCAAGCAGTGCGGCAGAGATCTCCTTTGCAAGCTTCATATCGGAAATCACGCATTCATTTTTCTTTGCAAAAACATCTACGGCAAATTTTCGGTTTAAATCTGTCGCCGTGGTTACGATTGGCTCGGCATGGACAATATCCGCAATCTCCCAAGTCAGTTCATTGGCTCCGCCTATATGCCCTGATAAAAGGGAAATTGCATAGTTCCCCTTCTCATCCACGACCACAACTGCCGGGTCCATTTTCTTACTTTTTACGAAAGGCGCGATACTTCTCACCGCAATTCCACAGGCTCCTACAAAAACGATGGCATCGCTGTCGACAAATCTCTTTCCCGCCCATTCTCTTACCGATTCCGTGATAGGCTCTGAAGATTCTTTCATATTTTCCAGAATCCGAGCCTCCCCTTTATCTCCGGATTCATCCAGCATTTTCTCTGCATACTTACTCTTTCTATAGGATTTCACCTCATAGGAACGTTCTTTCAATGTACTGCAGATTCTTTCAGCTAAGCGGCAGCCTGTCCAGCTAAAGCTAATCATTGAGACCTTCATGTTCTCCTCTTTCTGACATACTTGCTGTGTCATTCGGGCAGATTCGGAAGCTTGCCTCCAAACCTTGCCTATTTCCCCCCGGCTCTTTATATTGTGTCGGTTCCCTTGCGGAATTCCGTAGTAAATCCAGGATCATACAGTTTCGAACGCTCATAAGAATGATGAGCAACCACATCTCCAATAATCATCAGCGCCGTTTTGGTGATATGATTTTCCCTTGCCGTCTGTGCCAGTGTTTCCACCGTACAGACAAAAGACTTTTCATCCTCCCAGGTAGCCTTATATACAATCGCCGCAGGGGTATCCGGCTCATATCCCCCGGCAATCAGTCTCCTCGAAAGCTCGTCCAGCATTCCCGTGCTTAAGAACACTACCATTGTGGCACGGTGTGCGGCAAAGGACTCAATACTTTCCTTCTCAGGGACAGGCGTCCGCCCCGCCATACGTGTAATCACCACACTCTGCGACACATCGGGAAGCGTATATTCCAGATTCAGGGCTGACGCGGCGCCACAGAAAGAACTGATGCCCGGACAGGAATCATACGCAATCCCTTTCTCATCCAATACATCCATCTGTTC
This sequence comes from Lachnospiraceae bacterium 46-15, assembly GCA_041223665.1. Lineage (GTDB taxonomy): Bacteria > Bacillota > Clostridia > Lachnospirales > Lachnospiraceae > Hominisplanchenecus_A. Next base: position 48,130 of record JBCLQO010000013.1, on the reverse strand, counting down.
CCGGATGGCTCCATAGAGGCAGGGGTCTCCTGTGTGGAGACGTACCGTCATTTTTCCTTCCTTCTCCGCCGCAAGCATCACCTCCAGCACTTCCTCCAGCGTCATTTTTGCGCTGTTGTAAATCTGGCATCCGCCTTTTGCATCATCCAAAAGCGCAGGATTTACCAGCGAGCCTGCATAAATGATAACATCCGCTTCCTCCAGATATTTTTTGCCCCGGACAGTAATTAAGTCCGGCGCCCCGCTTCCTGCACCTACAAAATGTATCATATCTTATCCTCATTTCTTTTCTCTTTTGTAACTGTTCAGTACCTTCACAGTTCCGATGCAAAAATCCATGAAAATCGTCTTCGACGATGGGATTTTTGCACTCTTGAATCATATTTTCACGGTCTCAGCAGCAAGTGCTTCGACCTGTTCTGAATCAGTTACTCTCTTTTACAATAATCAAGGAGTAATACCCCGCCGATTCCGGGATTTCCTCTGCAGATTCATAGATTTTTTCTGATTCCATCCCGCAGTTTTCAATCATGACCGCCTGCTGTCCGCTTCTCAAAATGCTCTCTCTCACCTGCTTCATTTTCTTTCCTGTTTTCATCAGGACTTTTGTGCCGGGAAGCTTTAAAATCTCATCCATCTCTTCCGCTTTGTAAGTAGCAGGAATCACATGAAGCGGCTCTGCCATCTCCACAAGTCCCATATTCAGCCTTGCCGCCACAGCACAGAACGAAGTGATTCCGCTGACAATCTCCACATCATAGCCTCTGTCCAGAATCCTTTTATGGACATACAGATACGTGGAATATACCGTCGGGTCCCCAAGCGTGAGAAAAGCTACCTGCCGCCCCTGTTTCAAATGAAATTCCACATCATCCGCCGCCTTTTTGTGATTTTCCTCCAACACGGCGGCATCTTTTGTCATAGGCATGGCAACCGGAAGCAATATTTTCTCATCCAGTCCATCATACACCCCTTTGACAATCTGATAAGCCACACTATTCTTAATGTCATTTCCCGGTACCGCAATCACTTCGCTTTCCTTTATCAGCCGCAGCGCCTTTAAAGTGAGAAGCTCCGCATCTCCCGGTCCCACTCCTAAGCCAAACAGTTTTCCATTCATATTCCATATCTCCTCTGCATTTCTTTCTCATGCTGCTTTTTCAGAAGCTGCGCCAGCTCCTGTACATGGTCTGTCTCACCCAGATAACCATGTTCATTCGAGAAAAGTACGGCTCCCAGAAGCATTCTGCCGTAAACTCTATGATTCAGATAATACAGAATCCTTCCTGTAATCTCCTCCATGGTTTCCTTTAAAAGATTCTCCCTTTTTATAACGTTCAGCGCCTCATCCGTAGTAAGCGTATCCAGGATTTCTTTTGCTCCTTCCAGCGAAATTCCGGCCCGCAGAGCATTGGACGCCAGAACCTCCGCCCTGGCATCTGCACAGCGGGAATGGGTATTCATAATACCCGCCGCAGTCTTTACAAACTTTCCGATATGTGAGATAAACAAAATCCCTTTTACCCCCATATCCAGAGCCATATCCAGGGTTTCTCCCACATAATTGCTGCATTTCATATTATCCTCAAAAGGCAGATCCATATGCTCCCTCAGGTAAGCCGCTCCATAATTCCCCGGCGTTACCAAAAGATACTGCGCGCCGTTCTCCACCTTCTGCCGCATCTCCACTTCTATGCTCCGAATCAGCGCCGCCTCACTCATAGGCTCTACAATCCCGGAAGTTCCCAGTATGGAAATACCTCCCTGGATTCCAAGTCTTGGATTAAACGTTCCGGCTGCTGTCTCCGCCCCTTTTGGCACACTCACAGTTACGAAAAGGCCGCCCTCATAGTTCGCCGCATCACAGATTGCTTCCAGCTCCTTTTCTATCATCGCCCTGGGAACTTTATTGATGGCAGCGCTTCCGACAGGCTGTTCCAGCCCCTTCTTCGTAACCCTGCCCACGCCCTCCCCGCCGTCAATACAAATACCCGGCGTGTCCTTCTTCTCAACTCTTACGTAAATTTCCAGCCCGTCTGTCATATCCGGGTCGTCTCCCGCATCTTTCCGTACAGCACAGGAAACCCAGTTCTCCCCTCTCGTGATATGCAGGATTTCTAAATTCAGCAAAATCCCTTTCGGCGTCATAAGCTCTGTAGACTGACAGCTCTCCCCCAGCAGAAGCATCCTGCCCGCCGCCTTTGCCGCCCCTGCCGCACACGAACCGGTCGTATAGCCAAAACGCATTTTCTTATTATTCTTTATGCTGTAATACCCTTCCAGACCTGTATGCTTCTCGGCCATTGGTTTTCTCCCAAAGATAAAAATGTCAAAAGTTACTTAAATACTAAAATGCAAAAAATCCGAAGTCCCACAGACAACGGATTTTCTCTTATGATTTATGAAAACATCCGGTTGCCGCAGACTGCTTTCATGATTCCCTGAAAATGCTATGTATCTGGCTTTACAGTAACGGACTTGCGCAGGAATTTCACCTGCTTCCATGAGTCATTTTCAGTTTCATTTTTCTTTCACTTTTTTCATTATATGATTTCCCACTGCAAAAGTCAACGGGAAGATAATAGGGATGGACGAAGCTTTATTCAAAACGGTTAATCCACTCAGTTGACGCATCCATAGCAGTACGGCAGGCATGCGTCTGATTCAGTGCATTCAGCATCACAAAATCATGAATGGTACCCTGTACCCGCAAAGCAGTTACCCCCACGCCTGCACATCGAAGCTTTTCGCCAAAGGCTTCTCCTTCACTACGCAAAACATCCGCCTGACCGTTTATAATCATAGTCTGAGGAAGACACTTCAGACAATCTATGCTCGCCCGAAGAGGTGATGCGGTTATCTGATTTCGTTCCTCCATAGAAGTTGTATATTGCCGCCAGAACCATTTCATCCCTTCCCGATACAGATAATAATCCACTGCGAATTGACGATAACTCGGTGTGTCAAAACAGGCATTCGTTACTGGGTAATATAATAGCATCTTGTGAATACACGGACCGTGCCGCATGGCTGACATCAGAGCCATAGCGATTGCCATATTTCCACCAACACTGTCGCCTGCAACTGTGAGTGTCGTACAGTTGAGCATTGAAAAGCAATCCCCAATGATTTCCTTTATATGAGAAAGTATAAAATAACACTGTTCAATCGCTGTCGGATATTTTGCTTCCGGCGACCGGATATATTCAGGGAATACGACCAGTGAATTTGTCCTTGCCGAAAGCTCTCTGACTAACTTTTCGTGTGTATGAAAGCTGCCGAATACCCAGCCCCCACCGTGAATATAGAATATAATATTTCTGATTTTTTCATCCTTGGGCGCAATAAAATATACCGGTATGCTGCCCCACATTCCGGTGTTTATACAATCCGAGGATATATCGGCGGGATATTTATATACTGGTGCATCCTGAGCTTCCTCCAACACTCTTCTCCCCTGCTCAGGTGGCATCTGAAAAATCAACGGAGGCACAGAGCTTTGATTACAGACGGCTTCTGCAGCAGGTTCCAACGGAACGCATCGTTTCATATATCATTTTCCCTTTATGCTATAACTGGTTTTTATTATAATATGCAGTGCTTCTGCTTTTGCAAACCTATTAACAACTTATTTAACGACATATTCCTCTCCTTTCCTACTGCACTTTTCAGAGCAGTTTCCTGTAAGATAAAAAGACTGGCTTCCGGTATTTTCTCCGTCAGCCAGCCCTTCTATTCTCTTATGCTATCGGTTCAAAATCCGCAACTCCGTGTTTGCAGAGCGGGCAGATGAAATCTTCCGGAAGCTCATCTCCCTCGTACACATAACCACATACCTTGCAGACAAAGCCTTTCTTCCCTTCGGTATCAGGCTTCGGCTTTACATTGTTCTGATAGTACGTATAGGTCATGGTTTCCTTATCGGAAAGCACCCTTGCTTCTGTCACGGCGCAGATGAACATGCCATGCGTATCAAGGTCAATGTACTGCTCCACTTTCAGGGACATAAAGGAATTAATATATCTGGGCAGGAAAGCAAGTCCATTATCCGAGCGCAGAGGCGTTTCATCTGCAAACTTATCGACCGTCCTGCCGCTCTGGAAACCGAATCTCTCAAAAACGCTAAAAGGCGCGTCCACTGACAGGCAGTTGACATTCATGCATCCCGTCTGTTTAATGACATGGTGGGAATAATTCTGCTTGTTAATCGTCACCGCAATCCGGTTCGGCGTGTTCGTAACCTGGGAAACCGTATTGACAATCAGTCCGTTATCCTTTTTTCCGTCATTGGATGTCACCACATACAGGCCATAACCGATATTGAAAAGCGCGGTCAGATCATTCTTATTTGCCGTTTCATCACGCTGCGCCAGATAATCCTTACACAGCTCTTCCGCAAGCGCCTCCAGCTGTGCAGAGCTGCTTTCATTCAATGCGGACATAATCTTCACTGTCGTATCTGTAAACGTCAGGTTCTTGCAGCCGGACAGCATATTTTTCATCGTTCTGGCGGCAAGCGGCGCCCAAGAGCCATTTTCTATCAGACCGATGGTCCTGTTCTGGAAATTCCGCTCTGTCAGATGATGGATAAACTCTTTCATAAACGGGAAAATATCTGCGTTGTAGGTCGTAGTAGCCAGAACGATCCTGCCGTAGCGGAAGGCATCTTCCACAGCTTCTGCCATATCACAGCGAGCCAGATCGCACACAACCACCTTCGGGCAGCCCTTCGTTTTCAGTTTTTCCTCCAGGGCTTCAACTGCCCGCTTCGTATTTCCATAAACCGAAGTATAGGCAATCATGATTCCTTCACTCTCCACACCATAAGATGACCAGGTATTGTACAGGTTCAAGTAATACCCCAGATTTTCCGTCAGCACAGGGCCATGCAGAGGGCAGATTTTCTCGATTTCAAGACCAGACGCTTTTTTCAGAAGCGCCTGCACCTGCGCGCCGTATTTTCCAACGATCCCGATGTAATACCTTCTCGCTTCGCATGCCCAGTCCTCTTCCACGTCAAGCGCGCCGAACTTTCCAAATCCGTCTGCGGAAAACAGTACCTTGTCTGTACTGTCATACGTAACGATAACCTCCGGCCAGTGCACCATCGGAGCTGCCACAAACGTAAGCGTATGCTTTCCGAGATTCAGCGTATCGCCCTCTTTCACCACAATACGGCCGTCGGCAAAATCTGTCCCAAAAAAATTCTGCATCATCACAAATGCTTTTTCACTGGAAACAACCGTTGTCTCCGGATATATTTTCATAAAATTTGCTATATTCGCCGAATGGTCCGGCTCCATATGCTGTACGACCAGATAGTCTGGCTTCCTGTCGCCAAGCACGGCTGCTATATTATCCAGCCACTCATGGGTGAAATTGCGGTCAACCGTATCCATAACCGCAACCTTCTCGTCCAGAATCACATAGGAATTGTAAGCCATGCCATTCGGAACGACATACTGTCCTTCAAATAAATCCACTTCGTGGTCATTCACACCCACATAACGGATGTCCTTTGTAATCTCCATATTGCGTCACCTCTCTGTTTCATTATAGTATTTCCCTAAAAAATCTCTTTCCCACCCTATAGGATAGGACTCTCATAGGGATTATACTACAAACCTTAGAAAAAGTATATTGAATTTCCAATTTTTGTACTGCCTTTTTATTACGCCCCCCAACTTCCCCTCAATATTGTAGACGCTCCCAAATTTAAGCACTCTCAGCTTCCGGCACACCGAAAGCAGCATCTCCTATATCCGGAAACAGCCCCCGCCGACGAATTCACGCAGCAGAGAATCCATCGGGATACTATCTGCCGGAATCCCTACGAAATAATCCAAAAACTTTAGCAGCCTCTTGGCTTCCTGATACTCCGGATCGCTTTTTCCGATGCCGAACAGCAAGGGCTCTGCATAGATTTTCAGCGCCGCAAACTCATAGATTAGCGCCGAGTTAAACATCACGTCCGCTTCCTCCTGAAACGGGAAGATGTAAGACTCCTCGCCTCTTCTTACCGAATCCCACATGGCAATCGTATTTTTCGCACATGTCCCCCTTGTGCGTGCATCCCGGACAATCCGGCGCAGCAGACGGCCGTCAGTGGTAGGAATCCGGTTATGCTCGTCAATATTAAGCTGGGTAAGCGCACTGATATAAATCTTAAATTTACTTTCATCCGAAAGCCCCTTCGACATCGCAGGATTCAGACAGTGAATCCCCTCGATAACCAGAATATCATCTGCTCCAAGCTGCTTGTATTTTCCTAGATATTCCCGTTTGCCTGCTTTGAAATTATAAGTAGGCATACTTACCTTTTCCCCGGCAAGCAGCGCCGTCATATCCCGGTTGAACAGCTCCACATCCAGCGCCTCCAGGCACTCGAAGTTGTAGTTCCCGTATTCATCTCTGGGCGTAACTTCCCTGTCTACAAAGTAATCATCCACCGCAATCGGATGAGGCTTCAAACCGTGCGCCGAAAGCTGTATGGAAAGCTTATGGGAAAATGTAGTTTTTCCCGATGAGGACGGGCCGGCAATCAGGATCAGCTTTTTCTCTCTGTCGTCTGCAATCCTCCGGGCAATCTCTGCAATCTTCTGCTCCTGAAGCGCCTCCTGGATTAAGATTAAATCATGAATATCTTTATGGACAATATAGTCATTCAAAGCCCCCACGGTAGGAACTTCCAGCATCTCCCCCCATTTCATGGATTCTCTCTGCACCTCAAAAATTTTCCGCTGGGGTGCAAATTCCGGTATTACCTCCGGTTCTTCACGGGCAGGCAGAAGCAATACGAATCCCTCGTCATACAGTTTCAAATCAAAATATCTAAGATAAGACGTATTCGGCACCATAAAGCCGTAATAATAATCCTCAAAATCATCAATGCTGTAAATATTTACTCTTGATACTCTCCGGTAACGGAAAAGCTTTTCCTTGTCTTTCATTCCATATTTCTGAAACAGCATAATAGCATCATCTGTATTTACGCTCTTCTTTTTAATCGGAATCCTTTCTTCCACCAGGCGCCGCATATATTCCTTTACCCGTCCCAGAAACTCCTCATTCAGCACAAGGGAACCCTTTACTGTACAATACACGCCCCCGCTCACTGCGAAATGTACGCCTACCCTCTCAATATTTTCATGGCCGCCCTCATGATATACTGCTTTCATCAGCAAATGAACCATACTCCTCCGGTATGTCTGGAAACCAATCTTATCTGCCGTAGTGAGGAAGCTGAGATGGCAGTCGCCGTCCACGCAGTTCTGCAGCTCCCGCAGACACCCGTCCGCCCATGCCAGCACAATCTCATGCTCCATTTTTTCCTGATAGTCTTTCGCAATTTCTTCGTAGGAAATGCCCGATGGGTATTCCCTCACCTCTGAACCAATCTGTACGGAAACTATTTTGCCATCTTCCATCTGTATATCTCCTGTTCTATATAAAATCATATCTGCACGCTAAAATTTATAGTTGCTTCACGGCGGCTCACTATATCACCTGAAACGGGTTTTCCTCTTTCTCTGTATACACCGTCAGCCCTTCAAACGTTTCCCTGATATACCCTGCCATCTGGGAGACAAAGATTTTCTCTATCCCATAGTGCCCCGCATCAATCACTGGCAATCCCTTCATCACTGCGTCGATTCCATCATGGTGCCCGAAATCTCCGCTAATCAGCACATCCGCACCTGTTCTCAGCGCTGCGTCCACCAGGCTTTTCCCGGACCCTGGCAAAACAGCCGCCCGCATAACCCTTTGTTCCGGATTGCCAAAGATCCGTACCGTATCCAGCCCAAAAGCCTGCTTTACGTGCCTGCCGCACTCTGACAGAGTCATCCTTCCAGGCAAATTCCCCGTGCGTCCGAACCCTTCCCGCCGTCCGGCATTATCGTATGTGACTTCCATAATTTCAGTATCGCAAAGCCCCAGTATCTCTGCTGCCAGCGCCCCCATCGTCACCACATCATAATTTGTATGCATGGCGTAATAAGAAATATCACTTCGTATCAGCTCCACAAGCCTTCTTCCGATAAAATCATCTGTATTTACTTTCTTTATCGCCGAAAACACCATAGGATGATGGGTAAGCAGAAGGTCTGCGCCTGCTTTCTCTGCCTCTCTGATAACCTGCTCTGTGGCATCCAGGGCAATATATATCTTCTGCACTTCCTTCTCCCTGCGTCCTGCCAAAAGCCCTGGGTTATCCCAAGATTCTGCCATGGAGAGAGGGTATTTCTTCTCCAGTTTTTCTATAATTTCCCCACACTTCATAAAGCTTCTCCTTTCACACTGCCCTATCCCCGCTTTTACTGAACCGCGCGCAGCGCTTCCTCTATCTGCCGCAGCCTGTCCCGAATTTCTGCCTGCCGCTCCCGTGCTTTCTCCGTACCGTTCTCTTCCAGTCCCTCTTTCACCCGGCGCAATGTCTGCCGCTCTCTCTCAATACAAAGCCGCAGACATGCATCCCTGCCGCGCAAAAGGCACGGGCCGTACATGGCTTCGATATCAGAAAGCGGCTCCATCTTCCCATGTACTGCATACATCATAGGATAAAACTTCCCATCCTCCAAAACCATCCGCTCTGCATCAATACGGTATCCATTTCCCTGTAAAAACCGCCGCACTTTACAGACGTCTGACTGGGGCTGCAGCACCAGCTCCTTCACTGTCCCCAGCACTTCTTTTCCCTCTTCCAGAATCTTCACCATAAGGCTGCCGCCCATTCCGGCAATCACTACGCTGTCCGCCTCGCCGGGGCGAAGCTCTGCCACTCCATTCGAAAGGCGTGTTTCGATTTTTTCTTCCAGCCCGTGCAGCCGGATATTTTCCTGCGCCCTTAAAAGCGGCCCCCGGTTGATATCCATAGCAACAGCGCTGCGGATTACGCCTTGTTCCGTCAGCCAGATAGGTATGTATCCATGGTCTGTGCCTACGTCCGCAAGACGGGAGCCGCAAGACACCAGACCTGAAACTTCCAATAATCTTTTTGATAACTGCATGATAAATTTACTCCAAATAATCTTTCAAAACCCGGCTCCGGCTGGGATGTCTCAGCTTTCTGAGCGCCTTCGCCTCAATCTGACGGATACGTTCTCTTGTCACATTAAACTCTTTTCCAACTTCTTCCAGGGTTCTGGGACGCCCGTCGCCCAATCCATACCTAAGTCGTATCACCTTCTGCTCACGCTCCGTCAGCGTTTCCATAACCTCTTCCAATTGTTCCCGCAGCAATGTGTACGCCGCCTCTTCTGCCGGAATGGGAATATTGTTATCCTGGATAAAATCTCCCAGGTGGCTGTCATCCTCTTCGCCTACCGGGGTTTCCAACGATACCGGCTCCTGGGAAATTTTCAAAATTTCCCGCACCCTCTCTGTCGGAAGCGACATTTCTTTTGCAATCTCCTCCGGCTTCGGCTCACGTCCATACTCCTGGAGAAGCTGCCTGGATACCCGGTGGGTTCTGTTAATCGTCTCCACCATATGAACCGGAATCCGGATTGTCCTAGCCTGATCAGCAATTGCCCTTGTAATTGCCTGGCGGATCCACCAGGTCGCATAAGTGCTGTATTTAAAGCCCTTACGGTAATCAAATTTCTCTACCGCCTTGATAAGCCCTAGATTTCCTTCCTGGATCAAATCCAGCAGAGCCATTCCCCGTCCCATATAACGCTTCGCAATGCTCACCACAAGACGCAGGTTCGCTTCCGCCAGCTTTTTCCTGGCTTCTTCCTTCTCCTGCTCATTCCCTTCCTCCATCTGTCTGCCCAGTTCAATCTCCTCTTCTGGGGAAAGCAGAGGGATTTTTCCGATTTCTTTCAAATACATACGGACCGGATCCTCAATTCCCACTCCTTCGGGCACGGACAAATCCTCCTTCGTGATGTCGATTTCCCCATCCTCCGGCGTGAAATCCGCTTCATTCTCATCACTTAGCAGAATATCATCCTCCTTCTCCGACATATCCAGGATATCTATGCCCCTTTTCTCCAGACATTCATAAACCGCATCATACTGCTCTTCTGTGAGCGGCTCATTCTTGAAAAAATCGGCGATTTCCTTATATTCCAAAACGTCTTTCTTCGTCTTTGCATATATCAGTAATTCCTTTAATTTCGCTTCAAAGCCTGCTGCCTTCTGTTCCATCCGGTTTCCTGCCTTTCATCCATCTATAAACGTAATTCCTTTTTCAATTTTTGCCTTATTCAATAGAAATATGCAGATTTTTCAATTCTGCCAATTCCCTCTCTTCCACAATGCTTCTCTGCAGACCCGCAATGTCAGTCGGTTCCAACATCGCACGCCTGTAGGCAATTCCATGGTTCCTGATTCGGTACACCGTTTCCCTCAGCGCTTTCTCCATCTCTGCCGGCGTATCTGTCTGGAGGCTTGCATTAAATAGTGCGGCGGCCTCCCGCTGCTGCTCCGGCTCCGTAAAATGATTGATAATCTTTGCCGGAACCACGCTGCCTTCCTCAAGCTGGGCAAACAACAGCTCGGCGGCCTCATGGTAAAGCCCCTCCGTAAAATCCTCCGTACTGATACGCCCCTTTATCTGCCCATACAGCTTCGGCTTTTCAATCAGCCAAGTCAACAGAAGCTTCTGGGACTTCTTCATCCCATCCTCCCGCTCAGCCGCCTTCTTTGCCCTTCTCGGCTCCGGCCGCACTGGCGCTGCACCTTTCATAGCCGCACGGTTTACCAGCTTGCGCAGGCTGTCAAATGCAATATGGTATCTGTCTGCCACAGCTTCAATGTAATTCTCTCTCTCCAGCTCTACCTCAAATTCCACCAGCTTTGCCGCCACGCCATTGTAGAATGCCGTTTTCCCCTCCGGGTCTTTCATGTCATACTCCCTCTCCAGCATAGAGATTTCAAACATAAAGCTGTTCTCTGCCTCATCAATGCGTTCCTGAAATTTTTCCGCCCCCAGCGCCTTGATGAATTCATCCGGATCTTTATAAGGCTGCATATGAAGCACCTTCGCCGACAGCCCTGCAGCTTTCACGATAGGAATCGCCCGCAGCGCCGCCCGCGTCCCCGCGTCATCGCTGTCATAAGTCAGCACCACTTCATCCGTATATCGTTTCAAGAGTCCCGCATGCTGTGTGGTGAGCGCCGTCCCCAGCGAAGCTACCGCATTTTTAAACCCTGCCTGATGCAAGGAAATCACATCCATGTATCCCTCACATACCAGAATATTCTTCTTCCTGGAAGTGCGTGCCACATTCAGCCCATACAGATTTCGGCTCTTATCAAAAATCGGCGTCTCCGGTGAATTCAGGTACTTAGGCTTTCCGTCTCCCATCACCCGCCCTCCGAAACCGATCACCCGGCTGTTCACATCCATAATCGGAAAAATCACACGGTTCCAGAACTTGTCATACATCCCCTTCGCTTCATCTACATTCATCAGCCCCGACTCCCTCAAAAGCTCGTCGCCGATACCCTGCTTCTTCATATAATTATACAAATCATTGCTGTATTTATTGGCAAATCCCAGCCCAAAACTCTTAATCGTCTCATCTGAAAGCTGCCTGTTTTTCAGATACTCCATCCCCTGCCTGCCGTTTTCCGACCTGAGCTGGTAATAAAAATACCTCGCAGCCATCTTATTTAATTCCAGCAGCCGGGACTTTAAATCCTGCTGCTTTTTCTCTTCCTGGGAATACTCACGCTCCGGCAGCGCTATCCCAGCCCGGTCAGCAAGCGCCTTCAGCGCCTCCGGAAACGTATAATTCTCATATTCCATCAGAAATGTAAAAACATTCCCTCCCGCGCCGCACCCGAAACAATAATACATCTGCTTTCCCGGGCTTACAGAAAAAGAGGGAGATTTCTCGTTGTGGAAAGGACACAGCCCAAAATAGGAGCTTCCTTTTCTCTGCAGCTTCACATACCCGGAAACCACATCCACAATATCATTCCTTGCTCTTATTTCTTCCACTAATTCTTCAGGATATAACACAACCTACCACCTCTATTTTACTTGCCAGGACTTTGGGATATACAATTCCGAAAACTTGTCCATAGAATACTGGTCCGTCATCCCGGCTATATAGTCACAGATTACCTGTTCCCGCTGCTCCCCGCGCTCTATCAGGCTCACATACTCCATCGGCATTTCTTCCGGATATTTCTCATAATGGCGGTACAATGCCTGTATCATATTCCGCGCCTTCTCCTCCTCCGTCTTTGCACGGGGATTTTTATAAACATGCTTAAACATAAACTGCCGCAGCTCCGACATCGCCTGTTCCATGTGCGGAGACATCACGATATCCGGCCGCCCTTCACTATTTCTTACAATATCATGAATAATAGAATTCAGCCGCTCTTTCGTGCTGAACCCCAGCACTTCCCGGTAACGCAGAGGAATCTCCGATTCCATCAATATCCCCGCGCGCTCCGCATCATCAATATCATGGTTAATGTATGCAATCTTATCTGAAAGCCGGACAATCTTTCCTTCCAGGGTAGAGGGGTTTCCCGACGTCCTGTGGTTTGCAATCGCATCCCTGACTTCCCAGGTCAGGTTCAGTCCCCGTCCTTTATTTTCAAGCACTTCCACCACGCGGACACTTTGCCGGTAGTGTGCAAATCCCAGGGGGCAGATTTCCTTCAGCGCATCTTCCCCGGCATGTCCAAACGGCGTATGTCCCAAATCATGCCCCAGCGCCGCCGCTTCCGTCAAATCCTCATTTAGACACAGCGCCCTGGCAATCGTGCGGGCAATCTGCGCCACTTCCAATGTATGCGTCAGCCGTGTGCGGTAATGGTCGCCCTGAGGACGAAGAAACACCTGCGTCTTATGTTTCAGCCTCCGGAAAGATTTCGCATGAAGTATCCTGTCCCTGTCCCTCTGGTACACCGTCCGTATATCACACAGCGCTTCCTCACGCTCACGCCCTTTTGTCCCAGTGCTGAAAGATGCATAAGGGCTAAAAAACTGTTTCTCCCTCAATTCCGCCTTTTCACGTATCGTCATTGAAAATCCCCCTTTCTGCGCTGTCATTACCTCTAATTATTATATTCTGCATAAATTCATTTTTTTCCTTTATTTTTTACAGATTTTCAGCAGATTTCTCTTTTTACGGCAGGCAGTCCCGGAAATCCCCGGCAAACTTTAAAAATTCCCCCAAAAGCACCTCACTTCGAATCCGTTTCCCTCCGACGCCACCATGACCGCACCGCTTTCCATCGTCTTATAAACCACGCTCCCCGCGGCTTCCAGACGCTGTAAAAGCTCCGGCGATGGATACCCATAGAGATTCTCCCGGCCGCAGGATACGATTGATACTACCGGACAGGTCTGTTGCAAAAAACAATCTGGCGTAGAATTCTTTGAACCGTGGTGCGCCGCCTTCAAGACAGACACCCTTCCCGCCCGGCCGCTTTCTATCAGCCTTTCCTCTCCCTCACCTTCCACATCCCCGGTAAGCAGCGCCCGGAATTCTCCATACTGCACGGCAAGCACCAGAGAGTCCGCATTCTTTTCTTCTCCTTTCGCCCCTTTTTGGGGCGCCAGACATTCCAGCCTCCATTTCCCCGCGTCAATCCCCATCCCCTCATGGAACCGTACCACCGGAATTCCTCTTTCCTCTGCCGCCGCCAGCAGCGAGCGGTACTTTCCATCCTGTTTCACAAGCTCCGGCATTACCAGACACCCCACGGATATCCCGGCATCCTCCTTCAAAAGCTCCTCTGCCCCATTGATATGGTCGCCGTCCATATGGCTCAGGAACAGATAATCCAGCTTTGAAACCCCCTGGCATTTCAGGAATGGAATAATCCGGTATTTCCCCACCTGTTCCACACTGCTGCTCCCGGCATCACACAGAAAGTTCCGCCCATCTGCCCGCCCAAAAATGCTCTCCCCCTGACCTACATCCAGAAACGCCATCTCCAGCCCTTTTCTGTCGTGAACGGAAAGTCCGGCGACAGCCACAGACAGAGAACACCCATACAACACGATTCTAAAAGTCTTTCCACTCTTCTTCTCCCGCAGCAGCGCCGCAAATACGAAAACCAAAATCCCATAATACAGAAAAATGCTTACAGCCTCCGGCCTTCCCCATATCTGCTCCGCCCCTGGCATCTCCAGGCTCAGTCTACAGAGTTTCTCCACAAACCACAAAATATAATGGCAGGGTGCAAACGCAAGAATCCCCGCTGCCGGAAAGAAAAGTCCCAGCACACAGCCTGCCAGCCCCGCCAAAAGCAGCACGGACATCAACGGCAGAACCAGAAAATTCACAAAAATCCCCGGCCATGAAAACTGATAAAAATGATACAGAACACATGGAAAAATCATAAGCTGCACGGATATGCTGATGAAAAACCCGTCTGACGCCTTTCCCTGTGCTTTCACACGCTTTTTCAAAACCGGATATAAATATGCCAGCCCTGCCACTGCCAGCACAGAAAGCTGGAACCCTCCCTGGAACAAAAACTGCGGATTCTGAAATAAAATTAAAATCACTGCTAGCGATAAGCTGTTTTTCAAATCATATGTTCTTCCAAACACCTGCGCCCCCAGATAAACTACAAACATCACAAATGCCCGGACAGCCGAAACACCCAGCCCCGTCATTACACAGTAAATACCCATCACGCCGCCAGCGATTACTCCCCCCGTCCCCAGAGAAAGCCCCATCCTTCGAAACAACCCGAAAAGCAGCATCCCCAGCATAGAAATATGAAGCCCTGAAATCGCTAATATATGTGAAATCCCTCCATCCTGATAAAGCTTTTTCACATCTTCATCCAGACTGTTCTTATCCCCCAAAAGCATTGCGCACATCAGAGAAGCTTCCTTCGGCTCTGCAATCCCATAAAGACTTTCCTTAAGCCTTTCCCGAATATCGGCAATCGACTGCCTCCAAAAGTCACGCTTTCTGTCAAGCAAAACGATCTGGCATTCCATCATCAGCATCCCTATTTTCTGAGACTGATACCACTTAGCCATGTCAAATTGCCCAGGATTTCCTGCCCGTTCAGGTTCCTTCCACTTGCCGCTTACCTCCACAATGTTTCCAATTTCAAGGGAAACTTCTTCCTCTGCAAAAATAATGATATTTGAATCAAACGATTCCTGATTTCCTTTTGATAAAATAGAATTGTTTTTTAGATAAATCTGATTTGTTTTCTTCGTTTCCTGCCTGTAAACTTCTCCCCGCACCCGTATCCTGCGGCTTTCGCCGGATTCCGGCAGGCGGACTCCCAGTCCCCCGCCTTTTTCCCCCAGACTTCCCGCCTGTGTGCACAGAATCCAGAGTACGAAGAGCAGAGCCACCAGGCACAGTGGTCTCCTGCCCATCCATCCTCTCCTTTCCCGCCGCGTTCTAACCAGGCAGCCCGCAGCAAGCCGGTACAATGCCAGGCTTACAGCCCCTGCAAAACATGTTAATCTCCGCGGCTGTTATTCCTTGAGCGCCGGGTCCACTCCGACGCCTGGCGTTATTTTTCCGTTCTCTTCCGGCTGAACCACAATTTCTTCATTTTTTGTAAGCTCATGGCTTAAATCTACAGCATTGCGGAACTTTGCTCCCGATTCCCCTTCTATCTTTATCTGCACCTTGTCAACGTCGCAATTTTCACAGATAGAATTCACTACCGCATACACTGCCGCTTCTGGAGTAACGGCTGTTCCGGCTGCCTGTCCATATGCTTTATCCAGGCTGATGATACAAGTATCCTTTTCTACTGCCACGTCCAATATCTTTGTGTCAGCCGGAACTGTTCTGCAAAGCTGCTCATTTACCGGGCCTTCCATCAGTTCTTCCACAACCAAACGTTCCAGGGATTCATTGCTGGAATAATGAATATTCCTCATTTCTTTCACCAGCTTTTTCCCATCCTTATCCGCAAAATACAAGACAAGGGAAGCTGAATGATAAGAATTTATCCCTTCTCCCTTTGTGTCAATAAAGCTGTCGTCACTCATCACGCCGATGGGATTTCCCTGTATATCCGCAAGCTCCTGCCCGTTTACGGTAAATTCCACAGTATCCACACCTGGTACCTGTACCAGTGTCTTTACAACCGCCGCCCGGCAGAATACTTCTGTAATATTATCCATCTTACTGTAAGTTCCGTTAAAATCCACTCTCAGGTTCTGTTCTGTGCGCTTCACCGAAGTAATCCCGACTCCGTCAGGAATCGCCTTTTTATGTCCTACCTGCGCCGGGACTTCCCCCAGCCGGTCAACAAATTCCTGAATCAGCGCATCTCCCCCGGATGCCTGAGGCGTGTAATCCTCCGGCTCCAGCACAGTTCCATCCGCATTTACGCGGTAAATCTGATACCCTGATATCTCCGTCTGCTCTTTTTGGCATCCGGCCAAAGCCAAAGACAGCAAAAGCACAGAAAAGAATTTTCCTGACTTTCCCATATGCACTCCCCCTATTCCACATGAATCAACGGGATACGCACAGTAAATGTCGTTCCCTCGCCCTCTTTGCTGTAGACACGAATTGCCCCGCGGTGCAGAAGGATTGCGCTCCGGGTAATCGCCAGACCCAGCCCTGTTCCGCCAATCTCCCTGGAGTGGGATTTATCTACCCGGTAAAACCTCTCAAAAATATGCTCCTGCGCCTCCTCAGGGATGCCGATACCAGAATCTTCTACTTTCACATAAAAATACTTATGGTCAGAATTCAAGGACACATGCACCCATCCTTCTTCTTTATTATATTTAATCGCATTCTCTATCAGGTTCGAAAGCGCCAGTGCCAGCTTCGTCTCATCCACCTCCGCACGCACCGGTTTGAAACTCTCTAGCACAAGCTCGATATCCCGCTTTGCCGCAATCGGGCGCAGGCGTTTCAAAAGCCTTTCCAAAATTTCATTAATGCTCGTTTCCTGGATATTGACATCTGCCGATTTCCTGTCCATCTTCACCATAGAGAGCAAATCGTTGATAATCTTATTTTCTCTGTCGATTTCCTCCGCAATATCCGACATAAACTCTTTGTACAGCTCCACCGGAACATCTTCCTGCATCAGAAGGGAATCTGCCAGCACCTTCATAGAGGTAATCGGCGTTTTCAGCTCATGGGACACATTTGATACAAACTCCTGCCTGGAATCGTCCAGCGTTCTCATCCTTTTCAGCATCCGGTTATATGCATCCGACAAAAGCTGCGTCTCCTTATAGTCCAGAATCGAAATATCCTGTTCCGTAAAGCCCCCCGTCATCTCCTCCAGGGACTTTGTCACCTTTTCAAAAGGCTTCGCCAACATACGGGAAGTATAGAATGCAATCCCAAAAATCACAAAAACCATGCCAATCTGCAGCCAAAACACCTGCTGGCTAAGCGCACTACGGCTTTCCTGCACATCCTCGGTCGGCGTACTCACAATCATCACGCCTTTCACTTCCCCGGTGGACGGACTCTTTACCGGAACCGCCATTTCAATAAAACGGCTCTTTTTATTAGCCTTGAGGGTATCTTCCCCCTGAAAGCACTTTACTACTTCTTCTGAAATAATCGTCTTATTCTCGTCCAGCCCAAACGTATCCTTCACAATCATAAACTGGCTGTTCACAATTACAATACGCCCGTCGTAAAGATTTGCAAGCTGATTCAATTCATTTTCAATAATTTCAGAACCTTTTTTCTCTATATAGCCGGAATCCACCAGCTGCTCCGCAATATTCATACATTGCCTCTGCACCAGGTTTCCCCGCTGCAGAATAGACTGATCTTCAAAGTTCGTCAGAATTCCATACTCCACCGCAAAAATAGGCAGGATGCCTACCAGCAGCACAATAATAAAGAAACGGAACCGCAGGCTCTTTGTAAGTGTCAAAATAAATTCATTCTTTAGAAACTTTTTCACCGCCCGCTAACCTCTAATATTGAAAATAATAGCCTACGCCCCATTTCGTGTGGACATACTTTGGCTCGCTGGGATTCGCCTCAATCTTCTCCCTCAGCCTTCGGATATGTACATCAACCGTCCGCACATCCCCCAGATACTCATACCCCCACACAATATTCAGAAGGTTTTCCCTGCTGTACACTTTCTGCGGATTCTGCACCAAAAGCTCCAGCACGTCAAATTCTTTCGCCGTCAGGTTGATTTCCTTCCCGTCCACATTCACACGCCTGCTCTCACAGTCCAGAACTAGATTCCCTGCCTCAATGACCTGGCTTTTATTCTGCGTATTTTCCTTAGGGGTAGTTCTCCGGATAATAGCTTTTATCCTTGCCTTTACTTCAAGGATATTGAAAGGTTTGGTAATGTAATCATCCGCGCCATATTCCAGCCCCAGGATTTTATCCATGTCATCTCCCTTTGCAGTCAGCATCACTACGGGCACGGTAGAAAATTCACGAATCTGCTGGCAGACTTCCAGCCCTGTCAGTTTCGGAAGCATAATGTCCAGAAGCACGATATCGTACTCCTTCGCTTTCACCATCTCCAGCGCCTCCTCACCGTCGTATGCGCAGTCCACTTCCATGCCGTCCTGCTCCAGACTGAAACGGATTCCCTTTACAATCAGCTTTTCATCGTCAACAACCAAAACTTTCTTCGCCATTTTCCATTCTCCTTATACTGCTATTTTGTCCTTTATCTTCTCAAAGACAGCCTCACCGATTCCGCTCACATTCTTAATCTCCTCAATGCTGCCAAACCTGCCTACAGACTCCCGGTACTCTACGATGCCCTCCGCTTTTGCCTTCCCGATTCCCGGAAGGGCCGTCAGTTCCTCTGCAGCTGCCTCATTAATATTAATTATTTTTTCCCCGGAATTCTCTTCCTCTCCGGCTGTCTGTGCGCCCTGTCCCGGCTCCCAGCCGGAAGCTTCTTCCTTCGTAGGCACCGTAATCTGCTGCCCGTCTTCCAAAACCGCCGCCTGGTTCACGGCAAAGCCTGCCGCCTCGCCGGATAACCCGCCTGCTTTTTCAATCGCCTCAAACGCCCTTGCGCCGGCCGGAAGCTCCACTACGCCCGGATGCTCCACCGCACCACAGACATACACATATATCACGGAACTCTCGGTTTTCTTCAAACGCGGCTCCGCTTCTGTCACCTGCCCAGCGCATATCATAGTATCTGTTTCCCTGCCGGACAGTGTCCCGCTCTCAGACTCTACGCCAGAAATCCTGTCATAAATCTGCACATTTCCGTCTCTTTCACATCCGGAAATACAAAACAGCACTGTCAAAGCGGCAAGTGCCGCAAAATATTTTTTTCCTTTCATACCGTACATTCCTCTTTTCCCCGTCGGGCAAAGAGTCCCCTTATACAGCCAACCTTATTGTAACGGAAATGACCTGCAATTACAATACATTTTTCATTTTTTGTCATATTTCCGTTACAGTTCCTTACCGCTCACTCCGTTTACAGCAACTTGCCAAAAAGCATTAGAACCCGCCTGCTTTTACCATTTAAAAATCACAATCCCTATAATTGCCAGCAGCATTCCGCCTGCCTTCCGCCATTCAAAGGGCTGCTTATCCATGCCAAACATCCCAAACAGCTCTATCAGGTATGCCACGATAAGCTGGGTAATTACGATTAACATCGCAGCCTTTGCAGGCCCCAGGCTGCCCATAGCCTTTATCACGGTCACGGTAATAAACGCTCCCAGCACGCCGCCTAGCAGCGTATATTTATCCGGTACCTCCAGAATACTCGAAAAGCTATGCCTATCCGCAAAAAACCAGATAACCAGGCACACTGCCAGCGCAGAAAACTGCACAAAGCTGGTAGAGACCCAAAGACTGGTATTTTTCGTAACCTGTGTATTAAAGACCCCCTGAACGCTCATCAGCGCGCCGGAAAGCATCGCAATTAAAATTCCTGTCATATAAAAACTCCCTTTGCATTTTTTGTTAGTATCTGCAAAGGGAGTTCTTTTATGCCAAACTCTTCTCCAATTTTTCAATCATCTCATCAATATGCTCTTTTTCAATGATAAGGGGCGGCACCAGGCGCACCACATCGCTTCCCGCTGAAATCACGATCAGTCCGTTTTCCAGGCTCCGGTTCACTACTTCCCCCACAGGTCTCCCTGTCACAACCAGCCCCTGCATAAAGCCTTTCCCTCTCCGTGCGCCCAGGCACTCATATTTCTCCACCAGAGCATCCAGCCTTTCTTCCAGATATGGCGCCAGCGTTTTCACATGATCCAGAATACCGTCTTTCTTAAAAATATCAAAAACCGCGGAAACTGCCGCGCACGCCAACGGATTTCCGCCATAGGTCGTCCCATGGTCGCCAGGCACCAGAGACGCCGCTGCCGTCTTTTCATTCAGCACAAACGCCCCCACCGGAATACCGCAGCCTAACGCCTTTGCACATGTCATAATATCTGGCTCCACGCCGTACTCCTGCCATGCAAACATGCTCCCTGTCCGTCCCATGCCGCACTGGATTTCGTCGAGTATCAGCAGGATATCCCTTTCTTCGCAAAGAGCTTTTACCCCCTCCAGAAAAGATTTTTCTGCCGGATAGATGCCGCCCTCTCCCTGAACCGTCTCAAGAATCACTGCACAGGTCTTTTCATTCGCCTGTGCCTTGACACTGTCCAAATTATTATAATCCGCAAACTTCACGCCCCCCATCAGCGGCCGGAACGCTTCCTGATAATGAAAATTCCCTGTAACAGAAAGCGCCCCCACACTTCTGCCATGGAAAGAATGGTTCATGGAGATAATCTCATGATCCGTCCGCCCATCTTTCAAGTATGAATATTTCCGCGCAGCTTTAATAGCGCCTTCGATGGCCTCTGTCCCGCTGTTTGTAAAAAATACCTTTGACATTCCGCTCGCCTCTGCCAGTTTTCCTGCCGCATCCGCCAGCGGTACATGATAAAACAGATTTGATGTATGGATAACCTTATCAATCTGCTCCTTCAAAGCCTCATCATAGCCAGGATAGTGGTAACCCAGCCCAAATACGGCGATTCCCGCCGCAAAGTCCAGATACTTCTTGCCATCCGTATCATAGAGATAAACGCCGTCACCTTTTTCCAATACAATCGGAAAGCGGTTATACGTATGAAGAACATAAGCTTCCGCCGCTTTCATATAATCATTCATTGGCTTCATAGTACCGCTCCTCCTCATCTCCGATAATCGCCGTCCCCACGCCGCGGTTTGTAAAGAACTCTAACAGCAGGCAGTGGGCAATGCGTCCGTCCAGGATATGCACCCGCGAAACCCCGGCATTGATAGCGTCCACACAGTTCTGAATCTTCGGCAGCATACCGCCGCCTACATTTCCGCTGGCAAGCAGCTCCTCCGCCTCCTTCACCGTCAGCTCTGAAATCAGGCTGGATTTATCCAGCGGGTCACGGTACACGCCCTCAATATCCGTCAGAAACGCCAGTTTTGCAGCGCCTACCGCCGTAGCAATCGCACATGCCGCATCATCCGCATTAATATTAAATGAATGATAATTATCATCAGAGCCAATCGGACAGATAACCGGGACAAAATCATTGTCCAATAGCGTATTTAAAAGCCCTACATTGACTTCTTTCACTTCCCCCACATAGCCGATATCTTTTCCTCCGGAAAGCTTCTTATCCACCCGCAGCACGGAACCGTCCTTTCCGCAGATACCTACCGCATGCACGCCTAGCTTTTCCATCATAGATGCCAGCCCTTTATTCACCTTATTCAAAACCATTTCTGCCACTTCCATAGTCTGCTTGTCCGTCACACGCAGCCCATTTATAAAGTTTGTCTCAATCCCCAGCCGCTTTGTCCATTTCGTGATTTCCTTGCCCCCTCCATGGACAATAATCGGCCGAAATCCCACCAGCTTCAAAAGCGCCACGTCACGGATAACACTCTTCTTCAAATCATGGTCAACCATAGCGCTTCCGCCGTATTTCACCACGATCGTTTTCCCCTGAAACCGCTGTATATAAGGCAGCGCTTCAATCAAAACACCTGCTTTCTGCAGCCAATTTTCCATTGATTCCATATCTTTTCATCTCCTCATAAAATAAATCCATTAAAAACCGCCTTCGACAATCCTACATGCATCCTAATCATGAACGGTAATCCGCATTAATCTTTACATATTCATATGTGAGGTCACATCCCCAGGCGGTAGCATATGCATCCCCCATCTTTACATCTGCAACGGCGGTCACTTCCTGTTCCGAGAGAATCCTTGTGGCCTCTTCTTCGCTGTATCCTGTAGACACACCGTTCTCAATAATCTTCAGTTTCCCGGCTGCACTCTCAAAGTACAAATCCACCTGTTCCGGGTCAAACTGTGCCCCGGAGTATCCCATCGCGCACAAAATACGTCCCCAGTTCGCATCATGCCCGTAAATTGCCGCTTTCGTTAGGCTGGAAGTCACAATGGATTTGCTCAGCGTCACCGCCTGTTCCTTTGATTCCGCGCCGATTACTTTTACTTCAAACAGCGCCGTAGCCCCCTCGCCATCCCCCGCTATTTTTTTCGCAAGTTTTGTATTTACATGATTCAGCGCCTCTGCAAATTTACGGTAATCCTCCCCTTCCTCTGTAATTTCCGGGTTCTCCGCCATACCATTTGCCAACAGCAGCACCGTATCATTCGTGGATGTATCGCCGTCCACCGATACCATATTGTAAGTATCTTTTACACTTTCACTCAACGCTTTTTGCAGCATTTTCTTCGAAATCGCTGCATCTGTGGTTACAAAACTCAGCATGGTGCACATATTCGGATGAATCATCCCTGAGCCTTTGCACATACCGCCAACGGTAACCATCACGCCGCCAAGCTCCACCTGCACTGCCGCCTCCTTTTTTACAGTGTCTGTGGTCATAATGGCCTCTGCCGCCAAAACGCCCGCCTCTTTCGTATCTGACAGGAGCGGAACCATCCTTTCAATTCCCTGCTTTATCGTATCCACTGGAATCTGCTGTCCTATTACCCCCGTAGATCCCACCAGCACTTCCGTCTCGTCAATCCCCAAAAGCTCTGCCACTTTCCTGGCAGTTTCCCGACAGTATCCATAGCCTTCCTCCCCAGTACATGCATTCGCCACTCCGCTGTTTACCACAACTGCATGTGCTGCCGGATGATGATACACAATCTCCTGATCCCATTTCACTGGAGCCGCTTTCACCACATTTGTCGTAAACGTTCCCGCCGCCGCACAGGGAGCTTTGCTGTACAGCATCGCCATATCCTTTTTATCTCTTTTAATCCCGGCATGAATGCCAATTGCTTGAAATCCTTTCGCCGCAGTAACGCCGCCCTCTATCACCTGCATTTTCATCCTCCTTCATTTCCGCGAGCAATGAGCCAAGCGCCGTGCTTGCACAAGCATTTGGCGAATGCCGCGAGGGTCGAATACCCCGCAGCTTGCCGCGCTGCAAATTTGATGCCCCGTTGTTTACAGCAGGGCATTTGACTTCCGTAAACAATACAAATGCTGCAGAAATAAATCCTCCGCAGCCCCAAACCCAACTTTTCCTACGGGAACATCGGCACCTGACAGAGTCCCATGGACTCTTCCAGTCCAAACATCAGATTCATATTCTGCACTGCCTGTCCTGCAGCGCCCTTCACCAGATTATCCATAGCTCCCATCATAATGATACGGTTGGTTCGGAAATCCAGTTTAAAGTTTACATCTACATAATTACTTCCTTCCACCCACTTCGTCTGCGGACATACGTCTTTATCCAGCACCCGCACAAACTTCTCTGCTCCATAATATTTATCATAAACTGCCTTAACCTTTTCATAAGTAACTTCCCTTGTCAGGGACGCATAAGCCGTCACCAGGATTCCCCGGTTCATAGGCGCCAGATGCGGAGTAAAATTCAACATAACCTTCTCCCCTGCCGCATACCCCAGCTGCTCTTCAATCTCAGGCGTATGTCTGTGGGTAGATACACCGTACGCTTTCATATTTTCATTCACTTCACAGTAAAGGTTATCCACCTTCGCCCCTCTTCCCGCACCGGAAGTCCCCGATTTCGCATCAATAATAATCGTATTTGCATCAATCAGTCCTTCCTTCACCATCGGATAAATAGACAGAGTGCTGCAAGTCGGATAACAGCCAGGGTTCGCCACCAGCCTTGCTCTTTTCACATCCTCCCGGTTCACTTCACACAGACCGTAAACCGCCTCATCAATAAACTGCGGAGACTTATGTGTTATTTTATACCATTCCTCATAAACTTTCACATCCTTGATGCGGAAATCTGCACTCAAATCAATAACTTTCACCTTTGACAGAATCTCTTCATTGATAATAGAAGCACAAAAACCCTGAGGCGTTGCTGTGAAAATCACATCGGCCTGCTCCGCCAGTTCCGTCATATTGTCATCCAGGCATTTACTGTCTACGATCTGGAACATATTCTGAAATACTTCATAATACTTCTTATCTATGTAGCTCCTCGAGCCATACCAGACAATCTCCGCCTGCGGATGCCCCATCAGCAGCCGGACAAGCTCGCCTCCCGCATAACCCGTCGCTCCAATAATTCCCACCTTCATTTTTTCATTACTCCTTCTTTATTCCTTTTTTCAAGCTGTAACCATCATAATACAATCGCCTGTTCAAGTAAAGTTCTTTTGTACAAATTGCGGTTTGTCGGGGAGTTTGTCTCTTACTCTGGATAGTTACGAAACCGATAGTATCCATGCTTACCCCGGACGATTATGGAATCGACAGTTCCATATTTACTCCGGACGCCGGGAAGCCCGCCGCATATCCCACACGGACGGAGACAACGTTCCGGCGAACTAGCCGCTAACTGCAACTAAATACGCTCAGGAGAGCCTTCGCGCATTAAGTTTCCGTAAGCGTCGGATTTCGTGTCCGCTTAGGGATATGCGGCAGGCTTCCCGTCTGGACGGTGGCTGGCGTTATGAGAACTGTGCGGCTGCGTGAACTGTTCCGGCTATGGCGAAATGACGGCTGGCGTTACGGGGCTGTACGACTACACGGATTGTTCCGGTTGTGGCAAAACCACCAGTGATTTCCGGTGTGCGGAACACTCGCGTGCGTTGCCCATCCCGCTAGTGTTTCAGTGTGCGCTGTAAAGTGTCGCTGAGCATGTTACACTGTTGACTGTACGTATAAGAAAAGTGGCTTGCGGAAACTAGCTGATGCGGCGGCATCTGCATATAATGGCGTTTATGATACGCAGAGCCGCCAGTTCATGAAGCCATTCGTGCAAAGCCATGTCTCGCCGTATATTCGGCGGATTGTCATAATTAAGCACATGGGCGGTTCCATCCGCGGCATGTATCAAGAAAGTCCACGCAGCCACACACGCACGTAACGCCAGCCGCCACACAGCCGGGACACCTGCCATATATCCCTAAGCGGACACTCAGGGGACGCCCTTAGCAGAGGCGAGAGCCACGATTTACGGAAACTTATGCGCGAAGGCTCTCCTGAGCGCATTAGTTGTAGTTAATCGTTAGCTCGCCGGCGCGTTGTCCCCGTCCGTGTGGGATATATGGCAGGTGTTTCGGCGTCCGGGGTAAACATGGAGATTATCGGTTCCATAACTGTCCGGGGTAAGCGATGAACTCCCCGACAAACCGCAATTTGGATTCTAAACTGTTACTTTCTGCATCCTGTTTTATGTGTGTGGGAATAATTATACATTTGTACTGCATATTATGCAATACTTTTTTTTGAATTTTATGTTTTTTGCCGTATCTATCCTGTATATATGCATTTTTATTCATTTTTTTGAAATTTATGCTTGCATAATGCCAGGGATTGCTGTATAGTAAGGGATAGTCAGGCATGGAAACCTTGCCAAACTGTTACATGCCAATTGAATATCTACTTTAATAGAGGAGGAACAACTATGAAAGAAAAAGTCATCTTAGCCTATTCAGGTGGACTGGATACTACTGCTATCATACCGTGGCTGAAAGAGAATTTTGATTATGAAGTCATCTGCTGCTGCATCGACTGCGGACAGGGAAATGAACTGGATGGCCTGGAAGAAAGAGCAAAACTTTCCGGCGCGTCCAAATTATATATTGAAAATATCATTGACGAATTCTGTGACGACTACATCATGCCATGTGTAAAAGCGGGCGCTGTATATGAAAATAAATACTTGCTGGGAACCTCTATGGCACGTCCGGTTATCGCCAAGCGGCTGGTAGAAATCGCCCGCAAAGAAGGGGCTACTGCTATCTGCCACGGCGCTACCGGAAAAGGCAATGACCAGATTCGTTTCGAGCTTGGCATTAAAGCGCTGGCTCCTGATTTAAAAATCATTGCTCCCTGGCGTATGACAGATGTGTGGACTATGCAGTCCCGTGAGGATGAAATCGAATACTGCAAACAGCACGGCATTGATTTACCTTTCTCCGCTGACTCCAGCTACAGCCGTGACCGCAACCTGTGGCACATCAGCCATGAGGGATTGGAATTGGAAGAGCCTGGTAATGAGCCAAACTATGAACATCTCCTTGTACTGGGTGTTTCTCCTGAAAAAGCCCCGGACGAAGGTGAATATGTAACGATGACTTTCGAAAAAGGTATTCCTACCTCTATTAACGGGCAGGCAATGAAAGTGTCCGAGATTATCACAAAACTGAACGAACTCGGCGGCAAACACGGCATTGGTATCGTAGATATCGTAGAAAACCGCGTGGTAGGCATGAAATCCCGGGGCGTTTATGAGACACCCGGCGGAACTATCCTGATGGAAGCACACGAACAGCTTGAAGAGCTGGTGCTTGACCGCGCTACCATGGAGACAAAGAAAGATATGGGCAACAAATTTGCTCAGATTGTATACGAAGGAAAATGGTTTACCCCATTGCGCGAGGCCATCCAAGCATTCGTAGATGTAACCCAGGAATATGTGACCGGAGAAGTAAAATTCAAACTTTACAAAGGCAACATCATTAAAGCCGGAACTACTTCCCCATACACCCTGTACAACGAATCCCTGGCAAGCTTTACAACCGGAGATTTGTATGACCATAACGATGCCAGCGGCTTCATTACACTGTTTGGCCTGCCGCTGAAAGTCCGCGCCATGAAAATGGCAGAAGTCGAAGCTCAGAAAGAAAATTAATGCATGAAAAAGAGGATGAAATCCGGCAGATGGATTTCATCCTCTTTTTCAGGATTCCCCCGCTTTTTTACATAAAATAGCTTTCGGCCGATACGGCCTGATAAATATTTCTTCTCGGATTACGCCTACAATCATAAGACATAATTTCCATATAAATTTCAGACATTTTGCTATACAAAATTGCCTCCGGTTCTACGAAGGAATAATGAAGAAAGCATGGCATATTTTACAAAGAGTTTCTACTTTAAAATTCTGTTTTTTCCAAAAAACGGAGCTACTGCTCCTGCAGGCTGTCTGCCTGCCCTCGCAATAGCCCCGTTTTCATTTTTTTACTTTATACAGCCATCTAACCGCATCTTACGTCGCCATAATTATTTTACTTTCGTCTTCTTTCCCGCACCTGCTTTTTTCAGGTTCTTGAGTAATTTCGCTTTGTCTTTTTTACTCATCTTTTTAGCGCTTACTACCAGCTTTGCAGATGTCTTCTTGAATGCGCCGCTCTTAATACTCTTAAGCGCTTTACCTTTGAGCTGAACGCTCTTCAAATTCTTACAGCCCATAAATGCCTGCTTTCCGATTGTAGTAACATTCTTGCCCAAAACTACTTTCTTCAGCTTGGTATTTCCATTCATGACTTTGTCTCCGACTTGAACAACTTTAAATGTCACTTTGTTCAGTTTAACAGTTGCCGGAACATTCAAGCTGGAGGCCTTCTTATTGTTCACTGATACAAGAGCCGCAGTCTTTTTCTTTACGTCAATTACCTTATAACGCCCTGCGCCTGCTTTTATCACATCTCCTGGCTTCGGTGCCGGGTTTGGATTCGGTGTTGGATTTGGCGTTGGGTTTGGCGTTGGGTTTGGCGTTGGGTTTGGATTTGGATTTGGTGTCGGATCTGGTTTTGGTTCTGGCTTAACAACTGGCTTCGTTTCAAGAGCCTTCTGTGCATCTTCGAGCTCTTTCTTCAAATCCTGAAGCTTTTTTGCCGTAATATTTTCCAATGAAACCTTTTTCAGTTCTGCTACCTTATCCATCAGCTGCTGATAGCTTTCCGGCGTATATTTGCTGCTGTCAATCTTCGCCATTTCTTCAAGTAAATCCGAAAACTCTTTTTTCTCTGTTTCCTGTGCTGCGCGGCTGACTGTATACTTCTTTGCCGCACTGCCATCTTCTGAAACAGTAAGGATCGTTACCACTCCCTTATATTCCGGAAGCACAGTAGCCGCAACGTTCTTATTGCTTTCGCTTACCGTAATTTCTCCCATAGTATCTACAACGTAGTCCATCTTATCTGCTGCAAATCCTTCAACTGCCGTACCGCCTACAGAAATACCGCTTAAGTCTGCAGAATCAAAACTTTCATAAATGTACTGCTTAGACATAACTTCTATTTCTGTAAGACCAACTTTACTTGCACCGTTACGTTTTAATATAATACGGACAGCGATCGGTGTAGTTCTTTCTTTTAACTTAAATATTTCCCCTTCTGTTGCCCTTGGCTCTTCAGTCACCGCCGGAATAACAGTTGTTGGGGTTTCATACTCCACATCTGTAAAGTTTTCACCATCCGAAGACAGCTGAATCTTTACCTCACTCGGTTTAGCAACGCCATTAATCGGAATCGCATAGTAAAGATGAATCTCATCAACCGAATGAACCGTATCCCATTTCATAGTAATTGCCGGGGGATTTGTGTCCATGTCTGTCCTGGCGTCATTCCAATCCGTCCACCTTAAAGTATTTGAGCCTTGATCACCGTATCGGTTCTCATCTTTAACCGTTCCCAGGTTATCAGCTGTCGGATAACAGTTCTGCGTAAGCTCGGAAGCCACTGGTGAAATGTTCGTAATTCCATTTTCCTGTGCTTCTGCCACACGGATGCTCGCTGTCACAGGGAAAGTCTTTCCAATTAACTTCTGGGCATCCACAGTTCCGTTTATCTTTACTTTTGTTCCAATCTCTGCAAAATCTGATGCCTGAATTCCTTCCATATCCCATGTAACCGGAAATTCCTCGAATTCATTCGCATCCGCAGAATATGTCATAAGCGCTGTCGGAAGCGTCGGGAGTATGTTTTGAGCTGTATATCCTGCAATATTTTTTGCCGCTACAATATCTCCATAAACATGTACGGTAATAGACACGCCTCTCTGATCCACTCCAGTTCCTATCGTACCTTTTATAGAAAACGTTCCCGCTGTCTGAAGCTTCGCTTTGTCATAAGCTTCCCACGACACATTCAGCTGCTCCTGTGTCCCATCCGCACGTGTAACAGAAATTTTTTCTGGCAGAGTAAGGGACGCTGTGTTTACAGGCACATAACAGTGCTTCCTCATCAGATAGCTCTCAATCGCATTCTCTGACTGTCCTTCCGGCAGCTTTGTCTGTACATTTACAGTCGCGCCTGTCAAACCGTTTGATGCTACATCGACCCGAAAACCGCCTGCTTTTGTCGTAGAGCGGACGATCGCAAGCGCTTTTCCTGCATATGCTTTAATCTTTGCAGAAGTTTCGCTTTCAATAACAGATGGCTGCTGGAATTTATCCACAGTTGCCTGATCACCATTATCCACACCAAGAATCTCTCCATTTCCTGTCAGCTTAAAGGTAATCTCATTGCTTGCCGCCGTGTCAAAGTTCCCGTCTGCATCTGTCACATCTACGGAAATATAAGCAAGGCTGCTTCCGTCTGCCAAAAGTTCTTCTTTATCTACTTCTACCGAAAGTTTTCCCGGCGCTCCCGGCGTAGTTACGGTTTTCTTTCCTTCACAGCTTTCTGTAATCTCCGCCCCTGTATCGTCAAACGCCTTCGCTGAAATCGTCCCCGCTTCATACGCTACGTTAAACACTGCATACAAAGACTGATCTCCATTTCCTGAACTTGTCGTACAGATGCTCTGGTCATGGCTCTCTGTCGTATATTCATAATGCACATGGCCTGCTGCCGTTGTCGTCTGGTCAAGCGGCTTGCGAGTAGCCGTACCAATCTTCTTATCGCCCCGCCACAGCTCCACTTTCGCTGCATTGGAATATACCCATACCGGAGTCTTGCCATTTGACAGCTTCTGGTTATCTGAATCCCATGCAGTAACCAGGTGCAGTGTATTTTCATCCTGATTCCACTGGCTTCGGTAGAGATAATAGTTATCCTTCGGAAAGCCCGACGTCTCTACGATACCAAAATAGCTGCTGTTTGGCGCCGGAATACTCTTATTCGGTGCAAAATCATGTATACCGCCATCACCATTCCACGGAGTAGGCTCGCCGATATAATCAAATCCTGTCCACACACATTCTCCTGCAATATAGTCATTCGTTAAAGTTGGATACATAGACGCATGCGCTGTCTTTCCCCATCCAACACAGGACTCGTCATAAGAAGTCAGATGTCCGCCAATTGCGCTTGTTCCGGTAGAGTTGGCTGTATAAACGCCGCGGCTGTTGACTGCAGAAGCCGTCTCACTCCAAAGCATTACCGGATATCGTCCATGCAGAGTATTCATAGAACTCAAATCACCATAATTGTATCCAGGAACGCCGCCTTTTTCAAAAATTTTCTGATTTACAATGGGCACGCCTGTATCGCCAGCATTACTTAACGATCTACGATTTGAACCAGATGTCACCGGATGCGTCATATCCACCTCTTGCGTCCACTGGATCAAATTGTCTGCATGTTTATCCCACGGTCCGCCGCCGGAACCTTCATCAATCTCATTTCCCAATGACCACAAAATAATAGACGCATCATTCCTGTCGCGCTTTACCGTCGCTTTCAAGACAAACTCCGCCCAGGTCATGGAACTGTCTCCTCCAATAATCTGGTTGCTTTCTGTAAGGTTCTTCGTAAAATGCGTAGAAAAATCATAAGGATTACTATTCTTGGGCCACGCCCATCCATCGAAAAATTCTTCAATGACCAGCAGGCCAATTTCATTACAGATATCCACGAAAACCTCGGCTCCCGGATTATGCGTGATACGGATGGTATTCACGCCCATATCCTTCATAATGCTGAGCTGGCGGTAAATCGCGTCATGGTACGCCGCCGAACCCAGGGCGCCCTGGTCGTGATGCAGGCACACGCCATTAATCTTTACATTTTCCCCATTCAGCTTAAAGCCCTCATTGCCTACAAATTTGTACCATTTAAAGCCAAACTCCGTATCATAGGTGTCAAGCACTTCATTTCCGCTGAGAATCTCTGTCCTTACATAATACAGATTCGGAGCATCTGGCGACCACAGTTTGGGGGAATCCACTTTTACCTCCATAGCTATGCCTTCCACAGCCCCAGCTGCTGCTTTCACGGTTCCGGTCTGCTGTGCTTTTGCTTCCCTACTTCCTTTTTCATATATTGTATTCCGCACAGTGACATTTACTTCTGCACTGCTGTCATTCTGTACATCCACGGCAACATTTACTGTGCCATCGCTTCCGCTGCTCTCCTCAAGCTTCGGCGTAGTAACAAATGTCCCATCCTTTGCTACATGTACCGGGTTCGTCACAATCAGCGTCACATCCCGGTAAATACCGCTTCCTGAATACCAACGGCTCGAGGGGAAATTATGTACTGCCTCCACTGCAATGACATTATCCGTCGCACTGTCGCATTTTACGTATTCCGTAATATCAAAAGTAAACGGTGTATATCCATAATGGTGTTCCCCTATCCTCTTCCCGTTTACATAAACGGTTGCATGGGAATACACGCCGTCAAAATTCAACAGAACTCTTTTCCCTGCCAGCTCCTCTGACAGTGTAAAATGCTTTCTGTACCATCCGGTTCCCCCCAGAAGAAAACCGCTCTCTTTCTCTCCATCTGCAGTAAACTCCTGCGTAATGCTAAAATCATGAGGTAAATCCACATAATCCCATTCAGCATCATTAAATCCAACACCATACGCACCAGAAATTGAACCAAAATAGAACTTCCACCTGTCATTAATGTTCGTGGTACGCTCTTTACCGTAATCATTGACAAACACCTGCTCTTCATCGGTGAAAACAACACCAGCATCCGCCTTCGCCATCCCTGCCGGCAGCATCGGTATGCACAATGCCGCTGAGAGCACAACCGCCAACAATTTGTTTAAACGTTGTTTCATAAAAAACCTCCTTTTCTCTTCTCTGTGTACTGTCCACAAAGTCTTATTTAAATTTTAACATTTTCTATACAATTTTTCTACACCTAAATGTTATTTTTTCATAAAAAATTTAACAGCAGCCCGGTCTGTGGCCGGACTGCCGCATTTTTTTAGTCAATCTCTACAAACTTTAGCGTATTTTTACTTTTTTACTCATGCCTGCTTTCGTCAATTTCTTTTTAAAGTTCTTATTTTTCTTCAGTTTCTTCGGTACTTTAACAGTTATCTTTTTTGCCGTACCTGTAAAAGCTTTCTTTCCAATCTTTTTAACAGCCGTCCCCTGGAACTTGACGCTGCCCAGCTTTTTACATCCGGCAAACGCGCCTGCGCCAATTGATTTCACTTTCCTTCCGATTACTATGGACTTCAGTTTCTTACATCCTGCAAATGCGTTCTTCCCTATGGATGCCACATTACTTCCGATACTGACGGAAGTAAGCTTTCCTGCCCCCTTAAATCCATTAGCTGCAATTGCTATAACCGTATATTTTTTACCGTTCAGCATAACAGTGCTGACAGTATACTTCCCACTTTTTTTCGTGTCGGCTTTGATTAATTCTGCTGTCTTTTTCACAGGATCTAAGACCTTATATTTCGCTGCCCCCACTGTTACAACCTGATTCTTTTTCAACTCAGTATCCTGTGAACCTGCCGGCGGTTTCTGATGTCCTGGCTCTGTAGAAGGTTCTGTGCCTGGATTTGTAGACGGTTCCGTCCCCGGCTGCGTGTCTGGATTTGTAGACGGTTCCGTCCCCGGCTCACTGTCCGGTTCGGTGGACGGCTCCGTATCCGGCTCTTTATCCGATACCTTCTTGAGATTCGCAAATGCATCGTTTAACGCCGCCAGATTGTCCTGCAGCCGCGACTCCGACATCTTGTCAATGGCCGCCTCCATGTCCTCTATCAGTTTCTGGAATACCGCATAGCTTTCCGGCGTATAGAGGGAACTGTCAATATTTTTATACTCTGCCAGCTTGCTCTGGAGTGCATTTTTACTTGCCGTTGTTGGCAGGTTTGTCAGTTTCATCGTGTACGTCTTTGTGGCTCTCCCGTCCTCCGAAATAACCAATGCTTTTACAATGTCTGCCGATACCTGAAGAAACGTAACCGATGCATTCTCAGGGTTGTCAAATTCAATCTCTTCCGGGAATCCCGCATATACTTCGTATGTCTTTGACGTATCATCAAAAGCGACCTCTTTTCCACATGCAGTCACGCCGCTCAATTCTGCCGACGTATTGGGCTGATAAGTATAAGTAGTGCTGATTACTTCCACTTCATTCAGGCCGATAAACGTCCCGTCACTATATTTAAATTTGATACGGACTGCCACCGGATTAATGTTTTCCGCCAGCTCATAACTGAATCCCTGTGTAAATCCATACGGATTTTCTGTAGCAGACAGGATTATCGCTTCCTGCCCTTTGTACTCAATCTTCTTCCAGTCTGCGCTAATTGTACCGCTTGCCGCATCCCATTCGGAGCCTAATGCATATTCAAATTCCACGCTGGTGGGCAAAGCTGAGCCTGCCGCCTTTTCGTCTTTAAAGAAAAACAGGTTGATCCTATTCGTAGTAACAGCCGTCGCCCAGTCCATACTGATGGTAACTTCATCCACATGCTCTCCGGCGTCATATTTCCCCCAGGTCGTCCAACGTGACTCCGGTCCATTATCTCCTCTGACCCCATCCACAATGGAACTCAGCACGTCGGAATAGGGGCCATTGTCTGCCAAATGCAGTTTTCCTGTAGCCACATTCTTCTCGGAATCCACCGTTCCCTCAGCCACACGCACAGACGCCTTTGTACTATAGACATTTTCCCTTACTTCTACTGCACCGTTGATTGTAATGATATCCCCCACATTTGCAAAAGAAGCCTCTGTGATGCCGCCCATATCCCACTGCACCGGATATTCCTCAAAAGCGTTTCCTTCTTCATCATAAGTCATTGCCATCGTAGGAAGCACAGGAACCGCTCCCGGCCGTGTACACAGCGAAAAGTTTCTCACACCGCTTACTTCTCCATAAACGTGTACTGTCAGGAACAGGCTTATCGTCTGCCCGCCGTCCTGAATAGAGCCGTTGATTGGGAAAACTCCCGCTTTTCCAAGTTTTGTCTTGTCAAAATCCTCCCATGTAATCGTCAGCGTTTTCGTACTGCCGTCCGTGTAGGCTGCTTCTACCGTACCCGGAAGGGTGATGTCTGGAATTCCTTTCGGCGCATAGCAGTGTTTTACCATTTTGTAGCTTTCAATTGTATTTTCTACAGTGCCGCCCTCTTCCTCTTTAACGGTATTAACCGTAACAGAAGCATTCTGAAGTCCGGAAGCAGATGCTGTCAAAGTAAAACTTCCTGCAGTTTTTGTAGAACGGACAATAACCAGAGCCTTACCCGCATAAGCTTTAATCTTTGCAGATGCAGGACCGGTAAGCACGGATTCCTGCTGGTACTTATCTACCGTCGCCTGGTCTCCATTATCCACGCCTACGATTTCACCATTCCCAGTCAGTGAGAAATTGATTTCATTGGAAGCCGTTGTATCCAGGACGCCATTCGCATCTGTCACATCTACTGCAATATGGACAAGGCTGCTTCCGTCAGCCGCGATCTCATCTTTCTTCTCCGTCACCTGCAGCCTGGCCGCTGTTCCTGGTGTAGAGACAGACGCATTCCCTGCCACCTGGCTGATTTCAGTGGTGCCATCCTGTTCAAAAGCTTTTGCAGAAATCGTACCGCTGGCATACTCCACATTAAAAATGGCAAACAAGCTTTCCGAGCCAGATGTCTGTACGGCTGTACATGCCGCATCATTGCTCGAAGATTGATACGTATAATATTTATAACCGGCAGCCGTCCGCACTTCTGTCCTGGAAGCCGTCCCTATCAAAGTACCGTTGCGGTACAGCTTTATGACAGGCGCATTGGTGTAAACCCACACCGGAGTCTTGTTCCCGCTGCTATACATGATATTATCTGCATCCCAGGCCGTCACCAGGTGCAGTGTCGTATCCTTCTGGTTCCACTGGCTCCTATAAAGATAATAGGAATCCTTCGGGAACCCGGTAGTTTCCACAATACCGAAATAGCTGCTGTTCGGGACGCATCCCCTGCCGCTGTCTCCTGCGTTGGTTCCATTCCAGGGAGTTGGCTCCCCAATATAATCAAAGCCTGTCCATACAAACTGTCCTGCTACATAGTCTGCCCGGATCGTATCCCAGAGCGATTCCTTTGCTGTTTTTCCCCAGCCGACTTTCGAGGTATCATAAGAAGTAAGATGATAGCCATAATTACGCTGATATGTCGATTCATTTCCATGCCCATTCAGCTGCGTCTTATACATCCCCCGGCTGTTGACCGCCGAAGCAGTCTCTGATGCCACAATATAATTGTAGTTATTGTGAAGGCTTGCTAACGTACCATAATCTGCATAATTGAACCCAACCACTCCGCCGCTGCTGTTCAAAACTCGATTCGTTTCCGGCAAGTAAACGTATTCGGAATCCTTCTTATTATCCCCCATCGTCGCCGGACGCGTGGTATCTTCCTCCTGCATCCACCGAATCATATTTCTGGCATGGACAGGATAATCCGGACTGTCGACATAATTCCCCTCTGCAATCTCATTTCCCAAAGACCACATAATGACAGACGGATTGTTTCTGTCACGCCTTACCGTAGACTTCAATGCATACTCTGCCCATGTCATAGAAGCATTTCCGCCGTAAATCTCGTTCCCGCTGCCGATAGCCCGGGTAAAGTATCTCGCAAAATCATAAGTATTCCCATTTTTCGCAATATGCCACCCGTCAAAAAATTCTTCAACAGCCAGAATCCCCAGCTCATTGCAGATTTCAAGATACTGCTTATTCGCCGGGTTATGGGTAATGCGCACGGCGTTCACACCCATGTCTTTCAGAATCGAGAGCTGCCTGTATACCGCATCATAATACGCCGCAGAACCAAGCGCGCCCTGGTCATGGTGCATACAGACGCCATTAAGCTTCATCTTCTCGCCGTTCAGACTAAAGCCTGTATCATGGTCAAATGCGAAATAACGAAATCCAAAATCGGTATCATATGTATCTGTCACATTTCCATCAACCAAAACCTCTGTACGTACATAATACATATTCGGTTCGTCCAGCGACCATAGTTTCGGAGCAGCTACCATCGGTTCGGTAACTGCTGCCGCTGTTTCCCCTCCGCGTACTTCCACGCTAGTTTCAGCTGCCCCGGAAACCGCTGTTCCGTCAGCAGTATAAACCGTATTTTTCACCGTAACCATTTTCGCAGAATCACCGTCATTTACGATATCTGCTTCAACCCTTACCTTACCGCCGCCGTTTTCGATTTCCGGCGTCGTGACAGTTGTGCCATTCAAATCTACATGCACAGGTTCTGTAACCACCAGCGTCACATCACGGTAAATGCCGCTGCCCGAATACCAGCGGCTGGACGGAATATTATTGACAGCCTTTACTGCAATCAGATTCTGTGTCGTACCGTCGCATGCAAGCGCGTCGCTGATATCAAATGCAAACGCTGTATAGCCGTAGTGATGTTCCCCCACTTGTATTCCATTTACATAAACATAAGCATCGCTGTATACCCCGTCAAAATTCAGAAGTATTGTTTTTCCCTCAAAGCTTTCCGGCAAAGTAAACGTTTTCCGATACCAGCCTGTACCTCCCGGAAGGTATCCGCTCTCTGCTTCTCCGCTGGAAATAAAATTCTGAAAGATACTGAAATCATGCGGAATTGTAACATCTTTCCATGATGCATCATTGTAGCCCGTATTCTGGGCGCCGCTTACATCTCCAAGATTAAACTTCCATCCTTCATTAAAATTAGTATCCCTATCTTCCTTGACAGCGCTCACTTTCACTACTTCCGGCTCCGTAAAGCTGACACCATCGTTGTCCGACGCCCCCGCTGCCCCTCTCGGCAGCACCGTAACACACATTGACGCTGCAAGCACAACCGCCAACAATTTGTTAAAACGATGTTTCATAAATTGTCTCCTTCTCCTTTTCTTATATCATTCACACCCTATGTGCAAATTTCACTTTCTATATGCCCGTCTTTTTGCATATGTCCTCCAGGCAGCATTTATCACAAAACGGTTTTGTCCTGGCAGTACACACATCTCTTCCATGATAAACCAGACGGTGGCAGAAATCACTGCCCTCCTCCGGCGGGATAATCTTCCACAGCGCCATCTCTACCTTTTTGGGCTCTTTTATGCCGTCCACAAGCCCCATTCTATTTGTCAGCCGGATACAGTGTGTATCCGTCACGATAGCCGGCTCGCCAAACACATCCCCCATAATCAAGTTCGCACTTTTTCTTCCTACGCCCGGAAGCTTCAAAAGCGCGTCAAAATCTTTCGGCACTTTTCCGCCATATTCATCTTTCAGAATTTTCATGCAGGCGCTGATATCCCGCGCCTTGCTCTTTCCCAGCCCGCAGGGCCGCACGATTTCTTCTATCGCTTCCACTGGAGCCTCCGCCAAGGCTTCCACATCTGGATATTTTTCATATAATTTCTCTACCACCACATTTACCCTGGCATCCGTACACTGCGCTGCGAGCCGTACACTGACCAAAAGTTTCCATGCCTGGTCATAATCCAGCGTACACCCTGCATCCGGGTATTCCTTTTTCAACCGTTCTATAATCGCTAAAGCCCTCTGCTTCTTTGTCATTTTGTATCTCTCCTGTCCCTAAAAAAATCTGGCTCCCATATATCCGACCATGCCATCCACACGGACTTTATACCAGCCGCCCACGTCCTCCAGGAATTCTACCGTCGTCCCAGTCCAGTACTCACCAATAATTTCCCCTTCCATACTCGGCTCTGCCCGAAGATAGCAGCTTCCCTGCATCGTCAGATATACCGGCTGCGGCTCTGTCACGGGCTCTGTCTGAACCTCCGTCTCAGATTCGGATGGCGGTTCTGTCTGGAGTTCCGTTTGAGGTTCTGTTTCTTTCTGAGTCTCCACAGATGTCTCTGTACTGCTCTCCTTCTTTGTTTCCGTTTCCTGCCCACTCTCCACAGATTCCGTGATTTCTGTCGGTTTTACCGTTTCGGTCTGTCCTGCGGTTTCCGTAACCTTCACTATTTCTGTCTGTTTCGCAGGTTCCTTTTGTCTCCCCTTGTCATTTACCACCTTTGAATAAATACTGACTCCAAGAACTGCCGCCCCCATAATCAGCAGCACAATTAATGCCAGAAGAATATATCTTAGATTATCGGAAATCCATTCCTTAAAATCTTTCATCCTTTGTCTCCCTTCCTTCCCCGTTTTTTTATATTGTAACATAGATTCCCGCCATTGTGAACTGCACAAAAAATGAATCCGCCAATCCACTAATTTCATCACTGTTCACAGTAACCTGGCTGTCATAAGAAAAAGGACTGCCAATTCGCAGCCCTTTTTCTTATAAAATTATAAAATCATGCACAAAGTTCGTTTCCGTTCTTCCTGCCCTCCACAAATGCCTGCGCATTATCGAGGGTCGTACGGCTAATGGCCTCCAGCGCTTCTTTCGTAAGAAATCCCTGATGGGAAGTTACCATTACATTGGGGAATGACAAAAGACGTGCCATTGTCGAATGTCCCAGAATCTGTTCGGACATATCTTCGTAAACACTGCCTGTTTCCTCCTCGTACACATCCAGCCCTACTGCAAAAAACTTACCGTCACGGATTCCCTGAACCAGATCCGCTGTTTTAATTAACGCTCCCCTGGACGTGTTCACCAGAATCACACCATCCTTCATCTTGTCGATGGCCTCTTTATTAATCATATGATAATTTGACTCGAACAGCGGGCAGTGAAGAGATATTAGATCGGACTCTGCCAGGATATGGTCAAAGTCCACATACTCCACAAAATCCAAAGACGGATTCTGATACGTGTCATAACCAATAACACGCATCCCAAATCCATGGCAGAGCCTTGCCATCGCCGCACCAATCTTTCCGGTCCCTATGATTCCCGCCGTCTTTCCATATAAGTTAACTCCCATCAATCCACTAAGGCTGAAATCATTTTCACGCCCTTTCACATATGCTTTATGCATATGGCGGTTTGCAGTCAGCACCAGCGCCATGGCATGTTCCGCCACCGCTTCGGGTGAGTAGCTTGGCACACGCATAACCGTAATTCCCAGCTTTGCTGCTTCATCCAAATCCACATTATTATATCCTGCGCAGCGCATCAAAATCAGCTTCACGCCGCATTCGTGAAGAATATCTATCGTTGCCGTCCCCAAATCCATATTTACAAACGCGCACACCGCTTCATACCCATCTGCCAGCTTAGCGGTGTCCGCCGTCAGGTTCGGCTCAATAAAGTGAATCTCCAAGTCATGATAGCTCTCTTTCTCCAAAAACTCCTTAAAAAACCGCTCATCATAACTCTTTGTCCCAAAAAATAAGATACGCATAGAATACCTCCTTTTCTGTTGTTCTGCCAAAATCTGCTTCTCCAGGCAGATTCCTGCATATTTCTCCGTACGAGGAAAGTATAGCATGCGCATTTTCAAAAAGATAGGCTCTTTTTTATAAAATCAGCGCCTAGTACTTTTTCAGCGCCTGGTAAAGCTTCGCGACAGGAAGCCCTACCACATTATTGTAGTCACCGCTGATTTTTTCGATATAAACTGCGGCGCGCCCCTGGATTCCATAGGAGCCTGCTTTATCCATGGGTTCCCCTGTATCGATATATCCCCATATCTCTTTTTCTGTCATTGGATAAAAGGTAACGTCTGTTTTCTCAGCAAAAACTTCCTGCTTTTCCTTCCCTGCTTCTTTTGTAATCAGTGCCACGCCTGTGTATACCTGATGGGTCTTTCCCTGCAGCATGGAAAGCATAGAAAATGCTTCTTCTCTGCTGTGCGGCTTTCCAAGAATGTTCCCTTCTGCCGCCACAATCGTGTCAGCGCCGATAACCAGTGCGTCCTCTTCTGTCTCTGCCACTGCTTTTGCTTTTAAAAGCGCCAGTTCTTTCACTACTTTATCCGGCGCATTCTCTGTAATGATTTCCTCTGCATCGCTGACTTTCACAGTAAATACAATGCCTGCCTGCGTTAAAAGCTCCCGCCGTCTCGGTGACGCGGAAGCAAGTATGATCTGCTTCATCTTCTGCCTCCCATGCATTCTTCTCAGGACAGCCAAAACAGGCTGTCCCGTTTCAGGAGGCAGACTGCTTATCCTGCTATTGCACTTTGCAGCATATGCCTCCTGTTATATTCCCGAATTCCAATCTGTACAAATTCTCCGTCTGTAGGGAATTTGTAAGAAATCTTTCCGTATTTCTGGCGTGCCTCATTTCCTTTGCCAAGAACCAGCAGCACCGTTTTTCTTTCCACCTCCTGAATTGCACGCTGGATAGCCTGTCCCCTATCCTCTATGTATTCGTAAGGACATCCTGTGACTTCCAGATATCCCCCTATCTCCCTGGCGATATCCTGCGGCGACTCTATCCCCGGATCATCTGCCGACAGATAGACCTTCTCAGAAAACAGCCCTGCGATAAGCCCTAAATCCCTCCTCCTGTTAAAAGCTTTTCCTCCGGGGCAGCCAAAAATCGTCACAATCCTGGCGTCCGGATGCTCCATCAGCACGGAATCAAATAACTTTTCAAAGCTCAGGCGGTTATGGGCAAAATCTACAATAACCTGCAGCCGCCCGTCTGCGCTCACATACTCTTCCATCCGCCCCTGAACCTTTGTCTTTGCCAAACCCGCAGCCATATATTTAACCGGAATTCCCATGGCATAAGCCGCGGCAATCGCAGCAAGCGCATTTTCTACATTAAACATACCGTGCATGGCAAGCGTAAAATGCTGCCGGAATTCCCTGCATTCTACATCAAACGAAAGCATTCCGTCTTTCATTCTGATGTTGCTTCCGAGAATATCAGGACTCCCTTTTGTCCCAAAAGTAATTACCTTATCGGATATTCTCGCAGCAGCCAGCACTCTTTTCGCCTGGTCGGAATCCAGATTTACACACGCCGTCTTTGTCTGCTTAAAAAGCGAAAGCTTTGCACTAAAATAATCTTCAAAATCCTCATGCTCTGTCGGGCTGATATGATCCTCTGATATATTTAAAAATACTCCCACATTGAACTTGATTTTCCTTACCCGATGGTATTTAAGCGCCTGGCTGGACACCTCCATTGTCATGTGGCTCATTCCCGCGTCTACAGCATTTTT
This sequence comes from Lachnospiraceae bacterium 46-15, assembly GCA_041223665.1. GTDB lineage: Bacteria > Bacillota > Clostridia > Lachnospirales > Lachnospiraceae > Hominisplanchenecus_A. Next base: position 6,710 of record JBCLQO010000013.1, on the reverse strand, counting down.
TAAATGCCGGAAAAGCTCCGGTGATTCCGGTGTCGTCAGCTTTGATTCCTCACAGGCTGCTCCGTCGCAAGTTTCTATTGTAGAAATCAAACCGGATGCCTTCTCCTGCCTTGCTCCCAGATATTCATCCAGAATCGCACGTATATAATAAACCGTCGTAGTTTTCCCCTTCGTCCCGGTTACTCCCGTAAGGAAAAGTTTCTCATCCGGATTTCCGTAGAACGCTTTTGCCAGTACTGGCATGGCTTTTCTCATACTCTTCACCCGAATATAAGGAACTTCCTCTTCCGTGTCGTAATACTGCTCGCTCACATACGCCACAGCTCCCCTCTGCAGCGCCTCCATCAGATAATCTTTTTTAAACGCAGCGCCTTTGCACAGGAACAACGTATCTTCCTTCGCATCTCCTGAACCATAAGTCATATGATAAATGGGTGATTTTCCTTTCTGGTACAGGTTATATGATACGACCAGTCCTTCCTCCATCAACAAATCCAGATACTGCTTTATATTCTTCATCTTTATCCCCTCACTTACACTTACCCTTTATCTATTAGAGTCCGCTTTCTGTTAAAAAGTTTCACTCTTTTCAAAAATAAGTATAAGCTTTTGGGCATTCCAAAATAAACACAGCAGTGTAAACATGTTGTAAACGAGAACTGAAGATTTTCTTATATTTCGCTATACCATTTACGATACAGCTCCCACCTTCTGTCACGGCGCACCGGAAACTGTTTCCGATAGACAGCCATATCTTTCTGGATATCGGCCGGCAAGATGCCCTCTTTCTGCAGAAATCCTGCAATTCTCCGGCCATCCGGGGCAAACACGACGCTGTCTCCTCTATATACAATCCCCTGCTGGACGCCGCAGCAGTTCACTCCCGCCACATATGCCTGACATTCAATGGCTCTCGCCTGCAGCAGACATTTCCAGTGGTTCCTGCGGATTCCCGGCCAGTTAGCTGCTACCAGAATCATGTCGCATTTCTCTGCCAGCGCCTGAAACGGCTCCGGAAAACGCAGGTCATAGCAAAGCAGCACTCCTATCCGAAAACTTCCCAGCGAAAAAGAGGACAGTTCATATCCCTCCTCAAAATGCCTTTCCTCCCCAGAATAACTGAACGGATGGATTTTCACATAATCACCCAGAACACTTCCGGACGCATCCACCACTGTATAGTGATTCTTCGCTTTCTTTTCCGCTTTCTCAACCCATCCAAACCCGATGGACATGCCGTATTTCCCTGCCAGCTCCTGAATAGCACTGACTGTCTCTTCCCCTGCTTCCGCCGTCTTTTCTGTATTCATGGAAAACCCGGTAAAACTCATTTCCGGGAAACATGACAGCCCGGCGCCCCATTCTTTGGCTTTTTGCAGCCACTTCTCTGCATTTCGCAGATTTTCTTCCTTTGACTCCCACACAATATCTGTCTGGCACAATGCTATTCTCAAGAAAACCTCCCGCTACCGGCTCTCAATTTTTCCGATATTTTTAATCAGCATAGAAATCGTTCCGTCAGGATTTGTAATAAATTCAATCGTATCTTTGTTATCATAGGCTTCCATCGGGATTTTAATCTCAATTCCCGTATCTGTCATCAGATGCTGTTTCTCAAACTTCCGGGTAGTGGTTGGATTTTGCGGCGCTACTGGAGTGTCTGCAATTTTCCATTTATCCAGCTTTTCCAGCACCTCCTCTTCCATTTCTGTTTTTCCCTTGAAAATCTTTCCCAGAACCACCGGAACATCCAGGCTTCCTTTCTCTGCCAGCTCCTGGCTGATAATACTCTTTGCCTCCATCTGAACTTCAAACTGCTCCGACTCATCATAATATTTTTTCTGTACATCGGCAACTGTCCGGTTAACAATCGCCAGCCTGGTCTTTGATGACATAGAACCCCTGCATTTCAAAAAAATCGTAGAAAAATAATTGGTTTTAACGCCGTTTACCTCGTACTTTTTTTCCAGCAGACGGATGGAATAATCCTCCAGGCTGATTAATGCTGCCTCCGAAAGCTTCTGTTTCTCTCCTGGCAGGATTGCCTTATATTTCAGGACATCATTTTGGTTCCCCCACGGATCTGCATTCGTCATATGGGTATATTCCGTCTTATAATTCATTTTCAAAAGAGCAAGGTACGGATGCTGTTCTACTGAGTACTGCACCACCAGAAGGTCCGCGGCCGGAATATCAATATTGGCATTCATAACCTGGTAAAGCTCTGCCGCAATCTGCTTTGAAACATCTACGAACTTCCCGTCCTCCCAGGCGGCAAGAAGCGGATATACCGTCGATTCCTCTTTATCAAAACTGCAGCTCTTAATATCATCGCTTCCCGCAATACGCAGGATATGTCCCCGCAGAAAATCTCCAAAATCTGAGCCGTGCTCCAGCTCCTTATCTGACAGCACCGGAACCCCCACACTAGAATCTAAAATATGTATAATTGACCGGGCGATGCGTATATCTTCATTTTCCATAACGATCTCCTTCCTTCGTATCCAATTACCGCCGCTTTGCAAGCCTTTCTGCCACGGACGGAAACCTCTCCAGATCGGTATGGGGGAGAGCCAGCGCCGCCCTCATCATCTGAAGAAAATCCTCTACAGCTCCGAACTGAATGTATACCATTTTATCCAAAATCTCATCCATTTCATCCAAAACGCTTTTGTTCAGTAAAACTTCCGCCGCCCCGTCCAGGGAGGTGTTTCCGGGACTTATCAAACGCGACCTGTCTATGTCAGGATACATGCCGATAGCAACTGCCGACTCTTTGGATACATGCCTGCCAAACGCACCTGAAATATAGAATTTTGAAACTTCATCCATAGACACCCCGGATTCCATGAGCATATATTCTACCATCGTATAAGCCGCCGCTTTTGTTCTAAGGAACTCATCAATATCCTCCTGGAAAAAAAACAGCCCCGGCGCATATTCTACCGCCAAGCTTCCGCCTTGCCGCCCAATCAAAGGACTTTTCTCTGGCACCAGTTTCCCACGCAGATCTATCCACCCATTTAAAAACAGCTCCGCCAGCAAATCTACAATGCCCGAACCGCAGATTCCCTCTGCCTTCCCTTCTCCCAGAACATGGCTGTGAATCTCCCCGTTTTCTATACGAACCCTGTCAACAGCGCCCTTTACTGCCCGCATCCCCGTCTTTACCACGCCGCCCTCCAGAGCTGGACCAGCAGCCCCGGCGCCGCACAGAAGGAACTCCCTGTTTCCAATAACCAGCTCGCCATTTGTCCCGATATCAAAAAACACACACAGTTCCTCTTCCTTATATATCTTTACAGCTGCCAGACCGCTGGTGATATCGCCTCCAAGATAGTTAGATTTTCCCGGATAGCAAAACACATAGCCATTAACCGGGATTCCAAGCTCTGTTCCTTTCAGAAATCCCGGCCTGTCTGCCTGAACTGCATAAGGCGTAGAAAACACGCAGAAAGCATCCAGGCCCAGCAGGAAATGGACCATCGTCGTATTTCCTGACACCGTCATCTGGATGCATTCTTCCGGCCGAATCCCCGCCGTTTCTTCTATTTCTTTTAAATTTTCCAAAATCGTGCCTACTGCCGCCAAACGCATCTTTTCTAACGCCGCAGGATTATCCTTACAATAAAAAATCCGTGTCAGGATGTCTGTTCCATAGACAATCTGCCGATTGTAATGGCTTGACTCTGCCAGCACCTGCCCTGTGCAGCAGTCCACCAGCCTTGTCACCACAGTCGTACTTCCCAGGTCGGTGGCCAGTCCATAATGCCTTGCGCTGGTATCTCCTGCCTCCAGGCGGGTTACCATCCACTCGCTGCCCTCCCATGCAAGAGAAACCGTCACTTTCCAACCTGCTGCTTCACACAATGGGTGAAGTTCCTTCAGTGCCGCCAAAGACATGCACGCCTCAATTCCCTCGGCACGCAATCCCTCTATTATTCTCATCTGGCTGGATCGGCTGTCCTCCTCTGTGGGTGCGTCCAGTTCCAGGTATATTTTTCTGCTGATTCCTTTCATCTGAATCCTCCCGGCTTTTAAATTTACTGCGCCTTCCTGTGCTCCGGCCGCAGCCTTCTCTGAGGATTCTGCGCCGGCTGTCCTGACATATTTTCTGCCGTCTGGAACTTAATCTGTTTCGAAACACTGAGAGCCAGCGCCATTTCTACCATCAAAAACACAATGGATGTCCCACCATAGCTGACAAACGGAAGCGTAATACCCGTGGTTGGAATCAAGTTCAGTACCACCGCAATATTCAGAACCACCTGAAGCGCGATATGCGCGAAAATCCCGGTAACAATCAAAGACCCCAGAAGATCCGGCGCATTCTGTGCAATAAACATCAGCCTGTACAGCATAAATATAAACATCAGTGTCAACATCGCCGCACCGAAAACCCCCAGCTCTTCACATATAATCGCAAATATCATATCATTCTGCGCCTCCGGTACTGCCGACAGCTTCTGGATACTGTTCCCCAAGCCTTTTCCGAAAAATCCACCAGAGCCGATAGCATACAGCCCTTGCATAACCTGATAGCCGCCCGCTGCAGAATAAGTTTCCGGATCCACCCATACCAAGAGCCGGTTCAGCCGGTTCTGCAGGGAACCTCCGCTTTCCAAGCTTCCTACAAAATGCGCAAACCACTCAGACTCCGCAAATCTCCGCACGGCATACACGGCAGCCACTATAGCCCCTCCGCCCAAAATGACAAACCGCTTTGCTCTTGGGTGCGTCACGCCCAGCAGAACAATTGTGATTCCGGCTATAATAATCGCCGTACTCAGGTTACTCGTAAAATAAAGCGTACAGACAGAAGTGACTGCCCCCAGCAAAAGCACCAGCGCCGGGGCTTTAAAGCCCTTTATTTTCTTGCCCATCTTCACAATCACCACAGGCAGCAGAAGGATAATCGCCACCTTTCCGAACTCAGCCGCCTGAAAAGACACACCGCCTACATAAATCCATCTGGTCGCGCCATTTGCGGAGCGCCCGATAAACTTTGTAATAATAATTAAAAAATTTGCCACCAAATATGCAATTCCCGCAAATTTGGCATAAAAATGATAATCAATCTGAGACGCAATCAGCACCCCAGCCAGACACACCGCACAAATCTTCGCCTGTTTGCCGAAATACTCCATGTCTCTCGCGGCTTTTTCTGTTATCTGTGCCCGATAGGCACTGGCGCTGTACAGCATAATTAGCCCAAAACATGTAAGCAGAATCACGATTGCCAGCAGATTATAGTCATAATACCGCCGCCCCCCGCTTCTTACTCTCTTTTCACGGGATTCCCCTCTTACTTGATTCATTCCAAAACTCCTATATATCCAGCAGATATTCTCATTTCATCAAACAACACGCCAAACAGCCGTCCCCGCACCGCAAAACCGCTGCTCCTTTAGGGTGCGGATATTTGGCTTCTTTCTGGATTATCATAACACACTTTTCCTAAAAAGCAAACCGCTTATATCATAACCTTTCTGCACCAAATATTCTTTTTTTCATAAAATGATATGGAAAACTACTCTATTTATAGAAAGGATTTCTTATGCAAGAATGTAGGAATGACAACTGCCCGGATTCCTGTATGGAAAACTATTGCGAAAATGCACCTCTCGCAATGGGATATGTTCCGATGCAGAAAAATTTTCATAAAACCTTTGAACTGAGAAAAGCACTCCAGGCCGGAACCATATTTCCCGAGCTGTGCAAACCATTCTGTGGAAGGAGGGGCTGCTAATGAACCGCTGCATGTATAATTCAAACTGCCAGAACCAGATGGCAAACTCCCAAAACCGCCCAATGTGCCGCCCGACACAGAACAATTCCTGCTGCGGCTCACAGCCGATGCCCCGCAGACGTGAGTCGGAACCTTCAAGGCCAGCCTCCTGCAGACGTGAAGCAGATACTCCTAGACCTACCCCTTACAGGCGCGAGTCAGAACCTCCAAAACCTGCCCCCTGCAAATGCGAGGCAGAATCTCCAAGACGGCCTTCCTGCCGTGAAGAAAACCGCCCGCGTCCTTCCCGTTCCCAGCTTCTGCAGCATATCAACGAAGTAAGTTTCGCAGTCAATGACATCACCCTTTACCTGGACTCCCATCCCTGCGACAGCAAAGCGATGGAATTCTACGAAGAAAATGTCAAAAAACGCAACAAAGCACTTCGCGAGTATGCAAAATATTATGGTCCGCTAACAATTGATACGGCTGATGATGCCCAGAGCGACTCCTGGGAATGGATATCACAGCCCTGGCCTTGGGAAGGAGGGAACTGCTAAGCTATGTGGAATTATGAAAAGAGACTTCAATATCCGGTAAATATCACAACACCCAACGCAAAACTGGCGCAGTTTATTATGAGTCAGTATGGTGGTCCAGACGGCGAAATTAACGCCTCCCTGCGTTATCTTTCTCAGAGATTTACAATGCCGAACCGCAAAGCAATGGGACTGTTGAATGATATTGGTACAGAAGAACTGGCGCATAGAGGTTAGACATTGCTTTCAAATAAGAGCACATAGATGATACTTCAAATCTTTTTCATTTTAAGGAGATTTTAAGCAAACCAACGGTTTTATGCGGGTTTTCAGGGATTTTTGTTGCTAACATGTTGCTAACCATTAACATTTATCGGGTTGTTTTATGACTTGTCCGAAGTTATAAAACAGCCTTTACCCGATACTTCCCTTTCACTATAACA
>JBCLQO010000012.1:0-69999 GCA_041223665.1 Lachnospiraceae bacterium 46-15 | reverse complement strand
AGGTTGATAGGGCAGGGGTGGAAGTGCAGCAATGCATGGAGCTGACTGCTACTAATAGGTCGAAGGCTTGACCATAAGCACTTAGTGGCTGGCGAGCGAAGCGAAGGCAGAGCTTAGTGCGTTGGTCGTTCGAAGGAGCAAAGCGAGTTCGAACTTCCGATAAACAGGCACTTATTAAGTGAAGATGGATTTCCGGTTGAAATGTCTTAAGGAATATGTTATACTGTATGTGGTTTTGAGGGTGCATACCCTTGGAAATAGAATAATCCTCGATAGCTCAATGGTAGAGCACTCGGCTGTTAACCGAGTTGTTGCAGGTTCGAGCCCCGCTCGGGGAGTAGAAAAGTCCGTAAACATGAATGTTTACGGACTTTTAATAGTATTACAAATAGTATTAATTTGTATACGGAAAGGGAATTAGGAAAATATTTAAATTTGTGATTTGTTTTATCGATGGTTACTGTCCTGATATTTACTCTGGTTGGAAGCTTTGTGGCAAGTCTGGTTCCAAATATAACAATGGGAAGCTTTTCTGTATTTATGACACTGTTTCTTGGAATAAAATTTATTGTAAAGCCAGTTATGACGACAAAAGAGTCTATGGATGTGGCCAGCGGAAAGATGCGGATTATTCAGTCAATTATCAGCGGTATGGCTGTTGGCTTTATCTGCGGTTTTATTGGTGCAGGCGGAGGAATGATGATGCTGTTGCTTTTAACAAGTATTTTAGGGTATGAGTTAAAAACAGCAGTTGGAACGAGTGTATTTATTATGGCGTTTACTGCGTTTACAGGGGCTGTCAGCCATTTTTCTATTGGTGGAATGCCGGATTTGCGGTGTCTGTTCTTTTGTGTAATGTCGACACTGCTTTGGGCAAGGCTTGCGGCAAAATTTGCGAACAAAGCAAGTGCAGTGACATTAAACCGGGTGACAGGAGTAGTTCTTGCAGTGTTGGGAGTCGTAATTTTGGGAGTGAATTATTTAAATTAGTTTAGTTGTATTTTCTTGTAAAAAATGCTTGCAAAATTGACAAAGGTATGCTATGATAACATACGTCGCTGAGTTAAAGAGCGAAATGCCATTTATAACGGCTCCTTGGTCAAGCGGTTAAGACATCGCCCTTTCACGGCGGTAACACGGGTTCGATTCCCGTAGGAGTCATTTTAAGAGAGTTATCCGAATTAAGCCGATGTGGCTCAATTGGCAGAGCAGCTGATTTGTAATCAGCAGGTTATCGGTTCGAGTCCGATCATCGGCTCTTTGGACCTTTAGCTCAGTTGGTTAGAGCAACCGGCTCATAACCGGTCGGTCCTGGGTTCGAGTCCCCGAAGGTCCATTTAAAAATTTATAGATAGTTTGGCCCAGTGGCTCAGTTGGTTAGAGCGTCGCCCTGTCACGGCGAAGGTCGTCGGTTCGAGTCCGATCTGGGTCGTCAATGGGATCTTAGCTCAGCTGGGAGAGCATCTGCCTTACAAGCAGAGGGTCATAGGTTCGAGCCCTATAGGTCCCATTTGCCAAGTGTTTGGCGAATGCCGGCGTGGCGGAACTGGCAGACGCACAGGACTTAAAATCCTGCGGGACTAATCTCCCGTACCGGTTCGATTCCGGTCGCCGGCATTATGATAAGGCTGAATCCAAGGGATTTGGCTTTTTTATTTTGTGTGGTGAAATCAGCTTGAAGAATGAGGTGAAAGTATGGGAAAGAAAAAGGCAGTCTTTTTTGACATTGACGGCACAATATGGAATGATAAGAATGAGATTCCGGAGAGTACAGTGCGGGCAATCAAGATGCTGCGGGGAAACGGAAACCTGGCTTTCCTGTGCAGCGGGCGCAGCAGGGCATATATTCGGAACCCAAAGCTCTTTGAGATTGGTTTTGACGGCGTGGTGTCGGGGTGCGGGACGATGGTTGAATATGGCGGCAAGACAGTTTTTTATAAACGGCTGGAGAATGATTTGGTAGAGCATACGATTTTTACTGTCAGGCGCTATGGCTGCCGTCCGATTTTGGAAGGCAGGAAATACCTCTATATGGACAATGATGAGTTTAGTGATGACCATTTTGGACGAAAGCTTCGGGCTGAGATGGGAGAGCATTTGCTCACTATCTCAGGCCAGTGGGGGAAGTGGGAGATTTCGAAGCTGTCCTGTGCTACTGAAAATGCAGACAGAGCGGCATGTTTCGAGGCTCTGAAAGAAGATTATGATTTTATGGTACATAATTCATCAGTGGTGGAGTTTGTTCCGAAAGGATATCACAAGGGCACCGGAATTGTTAAAGTATGTGAACTTCTCGGAATGGAAATTTCGGAGACAGTTGCTTTTGGCGACAGCGCGAATGATTTGGGGATGTTGTGTACGGCTGGAGTAGGCATTGCCATGGGGAACGGTTCGGATGTAGCAAAGACGGCTGCAGATTACGTAACTACATCTATGGAAGACGACGGCATCTGGAACGGCTGCAGACATCTAAAGTTGATTTAAGGTTTTGGCGCGGCTCATACTATTTAGGGCTGTATGGCGCCGAAATTGAGACGAGAGGCGCTTAATGGGACAGATGCAGCTAATAGACGTACTCCAATATGGAAGGACAGAGGCGCTTTATTAAAAATGTATAAAAAGTGTAAAAGAAATAAGTTGACTTTGGTCAAAATTATTGTTATTATAGAGAAGTACTAGGAATGAGGATGCGAGGAGCCAGAAAGAAAGACACAACCAAATTTTATAAAATAAGGAATATTTTATTTTATGAAGTTTGGCTTTTTTGTTAGATAGCAGAATATACTGCAGGCGCTTATCATACGCTTATTTTAACAAGGGAAAACAGTGTCGGTGCGTGGGCATCACTCAGTGAAGAACAATAATATGGGAGGCGATTGAAATGTTTAAGTCGTTGAAAGGAATGTTCGGAGGAAAGAGCGAAGAGGTACATACGCTGGTATCTCCGGCAAAAGGAAAAGCAGTGCCGCTGTCAGAGGTGAATGATCCGACGTTTGCAGACGGACTGCTGGGAAAAGGCGCGGCAGTGATTCCGTCCGAGGGAAAAATACATGCTCCAGCAGATGGAACTGTAGAGATGATGTTTGAGACGAAGCATGCAGTCAGCCTGAAAACTGAGAATGGCACAGAAATTCTGGTGCATGTAGGGCTGGACACTGTAAACCTGAAGGGCAAATTCTATGAGGCTCATGTACAGGCGGGAGATACAGTGAAAGCAGGAGATTTGCTCATTAGCTTTGACATTGATCAGGTAAAAGCTGAAGGATATGATGTAGTCACCCCGGTTCTGGTATGCAACACAGATGACTATGCATCGGTAGATGCTGTTACGGGAAATGATGTAGTTCCCGGTGATGTAATTATCAAGATTACAAAATAACACTTTAAGTAGTATTTTATGACCTGAGCGGTTACAGGTCTTAAAATAGAAAAAAGGGATTAAGAAAAGGAAAGGAGAAATATTTATGAAGTATTTTCAGAAACTTGGTAAAGCGTTAATGCTTCCAGTGGCAACTCTGCCGATTTGTGGTATTCTGATGGGTATCGGATACTGGCTGTGTCCTTCCACAATGCAGGGTGGTGAAGTTGTTGGTCTGCTGCAGACCATCGGTTTCCTTCTTGTAAAGGCCGGAGGCGCTTTGATTGACAACATGGCAATTCTGTTTGCTATAGGTGTAGGTCTTGGTATGTCAGATGACAGCGACGGTGTTGGCGGTCTGTCAGGTATGGTTGCATACTTGATGCTGACAAACCTGCTGAGCCCAGGAGTTGTTGGAAATATTATGACTCTGGAAGAAGGCACAGAGAAGTATATCGCTTTCTCTAAGGTTGCAGGAAACCAGTTCATCGGTATTCTGGCAGGTGTTATCGGAGCTACATGCTTCAATAAGTTTAAATCTACAAAGCTTCCGGATTGGCTGGCATTCTTCAGCGGCAAGCGTTGTGTAGCGATTGTTACCGGCGTAGTTTCCATTCTTGTATCTGTTGTTATGCTTTTTGTATGGCCGATTATCTTCAGCGGACTTGTTGCAATCGGAAACGCAATTATCAATATGGGACTCGTTGGCGTTGGTATCTATACATTCCTGAACCGTCTGTTAATTCCGATCGGTATGCACCATGCACTGAACAACGTATTCTGGTTTGATACCATTGGTCTTGGTGACCTGACCTACTTCTGGGCAGGCAAGACATCTGCAGATGTTACATGGAGCCTTGGTATGTATATGGCTGGATTCTTCCCATGTATGATGTTCGGTGTGCCGGGCGCAGCACTTGCTATCGTTCACTGTGCAAAGGATAACAAGAAGAAAATCGCAAGCGGTCTGGTAGCTTCCGCAGCAATCTGTGCATTTATCTGTGGTGTTACAGAGCCGTTCGAGTTTGGATTTATGTTCCTTGCTCCTGTTCTGTACGTTATTTACTCTTTATTATACGCTGTATTTGCTATGATCACTGTAGCACTTGGCTTCCGTGCAGGATTCAGCTTCTCTGCCGGAGCTACAGACCTGCTGTTCTCAGCATCTCTGCCAGCAGCAGCTAAGACATGGGTAATCATCCCGATGGGTATCGCAGCATTTGTAGTATTCTACGTAGTATTCCGTTTCGCTATTACGAAGTTTAATCTTAAGACTCCGGGTAGAGAGGATGATGACGAGGATGAAACAAAAGTTGTACTGAGCAACAACAACTTTACTGAAGTAGCACGTATCGTTCTTGAGGGTGTTGGCGGTAAAGAGAACCTGACTTCTATCGATAACTGTATCACAAGACTTCGCCTTGAAGTTAAGGATTACACAAAAGTAAATGAGAAGAAGATTAAATCTGCTGGTGTTGCAGGCGTTGTAAGGCCGAGCAAGACAGCTGTGCAGGTTATCATCGGTACTCAGGTACAGCATGTAGCTGATGAATTTAAGAAATTAGCGAAATAATAAAATAGAGAACAACATCCCTTTTTCTAAAAAGGACCGCCTGAACGGGCGGTTCTTTTTGGTTAGGGAAGGTTCTGGTAATGTGTGAACAAAAAATGGGAAATATACTGCGCTGTTGGTTTAGCTTTTGGATGTGGCGCTCAGGCTCTCTATCATTTAAAATTTATCATAGAAGACCTATCACTCAATAGTTATTATACTTAAAACTTTCATACACTCAAGGCTGGGAAACTGGATAATCAAAATTGTATTGCTTTGTTAATTGAAAACTGGACAGTAATGTGTTATAAATAATGTATCAGTTTTGGTCATAGTCAGGGAAAGAGAGGTTGATTATGACAAAAAGACGAAAGGATAGAAAAGGCGGAGTATTAAAAGAGGGAGATTTGATGATGCAGGTAAACTAGAAAAAAGGATGGAGGAAAAATATGTGGAAGAAAAATATGTGGAAGAAAAAGGCAGCGGCAGCTGCTCTTGCGCTAGTTATGGTTATGCAGAGCGCCGTACCAGTATTTGCAGCGGGAGGAGCAAATGAGAATACTCTGCGTGTGTCAGCGAAAGCGGCGGAAACCGCAGAAAGTGCAAGGATAAAAGAAAATATCAACAAAGGATGGCAGTTTAAGTACTATGGAAGCGATACGGAAACACCTACGGCAGAGACTTTTGACGATTCGCAGTGGGATACTGTGAATGTACCGCATACATGGAACAATCTGGACGGACAGGACGGCGGTAACGATATGGCGCGCGGTAACGGATGGTATCGCAAAAAGCTTGAATGGAAGTCGGAATATGCAGGGAAGCAGATATTTATTGAATTTCTTGGAGCATCCAGAGATGTGACAGTTTATGTGAACGGAACTCAGCTTGGTGATATGCACAGAGGAGCTTACACGGCGTTTCGTTATGACATTACAGATGAGCTGAAAAACGGCACGAATGTGATTGCAGTGAAGACAGATAATACCTTTAATACAAGCGTTATTCCGCTGTCAGGGGACTTCAATGTATACGGGGGTATTTACCGTGATGTTTCACTGATAGCAGCTGAACCGGTGCATGTGGATTTGGAGGACTATGGTTCGAACGGACTGTATCTTCAAACCGGAAATGTGTCGGAAGCAAGCGGCGAGCTGACTGTGCGTTCCACGATTGTCAATGATGGTGCACAAAACAAGCAGGTGACGGTAAGGGCTGTGGTAAAAGAGGGCGTGGACAGCTTTGAGGAAATTGAGGAGATTCCAGACCCGATGTTTGATGTGGAAGATATGCTGGTAAAAGATAAAGCGCCGGTAGCGACCCTCACAGATACTTTCACATTAGCGCCGGGAGCCGAAAAGGAATTTTCGAAATCTGTGACGGTTCAGAATCCGCACCTCTGGAATGGACTGACAGACCCGTTCCGCTATCAGGTGGATCTGACGGTGGAAGTGGACGGAAAAGCGGTGGATAACGTATCGGATTATGTGGGCTTCCGCTATTTCAGAGCGGATATTAACGAGGGATTTTATCTGAATGGAAAGTCCTATCGCCTGCACGGTGTAAGCCGTCATCAGGACTGGGAGGATATGGGCTGTGCGATTTCGACAGCAGAGCATGATGTGGACTTTGGTATGATTTATGAGATTGGAGCAAACACGGTCCGCCTTGCGCATTATCCGCATGACCCATATTTTTATGATTTATGTGACCGTTATGGAATGGTTGTCTGGGCGGAGATTCCTTTTGTTGACCAGGTGGGAACGGCAAGCGACTTTTATGATATAACAGAACGTCAGTTAATAGAGCTGATTCGTCAGCAGTATAACCGTCCGGGTATCTGTTTCTGGGGGCTTCAGAATGAAGTCGGAAATTCCGGAAATCCTGGTGGAAACAATTCCGCGGGCATGAGCGAGATCATGGTGAAACTGAATGATAAGGCACATGCGGAAGATACTACAGGAAGGCTGACAACTCAGGCGACCAATGGAAATTCAAGCTGGGTGTCTGACCTGCTTGCATGGAATACGTATCCGGGCTGGTACAACGGAAATTTGAATGGATTTGGAAACAATATAGACGGCAAGAAGTCAAGTTCCAGACCGGTGGGTATCTCTGAATATGGATTCGGAGGAAATATTGAACAGCATGAGATTCCGGCAAACAAGCCGGCTTCTACGACAGGCCAGTGGCATCCAGAAGAATATCAGAGTCTGGGACATGAGAAAGCTGTTGAGATATTTGATACCAGAGAATGGGTGTGGGGCACTTATGTATGGTGTATGTTTGACTTTGCATGTGACAAGAGAGCGGAAGGTGACAACCCGGGAATAAATGACAAGGGAATTGTAACCTATGACCGTAAGATCAGGAAAGACTCTTTCTATATTTATAAGGCAAACTGGAATCAGAGAGATAAATTTGCGCACATTACAAGCAGCCGTATTGATACAAATGATATAACCAGTATTTCTTTCGTGAAGGTATATTCGAACTGTGAGTCGGTAGAGCTGTTTGTAGACGGAGTTTCAAAGGGGCAAATGACAAAGGAAGGTTACGGTATTTTCAAACTGAATGAAACGCTGGATGTGAGAGAAAATATGGTAATCGAGGCAGTGGCAACAGATGAAGACGGAAATACCTATACAGATACCGCTACGTTGAAGCGTAAACTGGGTACTGTGGCGGAGCTCCAATCGGATGTACTTGTAGTAAATAATGAAAAGAGAACCATCGGTCTGACGGGAAATATTGACGTGATCGCTCTTGCAGATATCCTGACAGGCGTACGGGGAGCTACTTATTATATAACAGATGAAAATGATGAACAGGTGACATCGGGAAATGTAACATTTGGAATGAAAGCGGTAGTTACTTCAGAGGATGAAGAAACCACGGAAACCTATACCTTTGTATCAACCTATCTCAGTGCGGGAAAGAAAGTGACAGCATCAAGTGAACAGACTGAAAATCAGAAGGGATATGCGGTAGACGGAAATAGTGAAACACGCTGGGCGGCAGCTACGGGAGGCGGAAATCAGTGGATCTATGTGGATCTGGAGGAAGAATATTTCCTGAGTAAAATCCGTGTCGACTGGTTCAATACGGAGGCGAACAAACGGAGTTATCAGTACACAATAGAGGTGAGCGATGATGCTGTAAACTGGAGAGATTCCGGAATTGACCGTGCGAACAACAGGGAGCAGGACAGTGTAACGGATACATTCCCGGATGGCACAACAGGACGATATGTGAGAATATCGGTGGTCGGTATTTGCAACAGTGCGGGAAATAGCGTTACCAATATAAATGCTTCTATGTATGAGATTGCCATTAACGGATGGAAAATAGTAAGTACAGCGTATGATATAGATCATACAGATAAAATTATCAGAATTCCTGACAATGTTCCTATGGTTGGCGGAAATCTTCCGGATTACGCATTTATGGAAGGAATGGAAATCAAAGGCGACTATGAGTATAGGCTGGATATGAATTCATATTTCATCACTGGAAATAACGACTCACTTACCATAATAGATGAGGCGGGAAGGGAAACGGTTTACAGCATTTATTTCGCAACGGGCTCTCCGGAAATAGTCGGGCAGGTAATTGACGTGACCGGAATCACTCTTTCAGACAGCAGCTATTCAATGGAAACCGGGCAGATGAAGGCAATCGGTCTTACCCTGGCTCCTGCGAATGCGACACGCAGAGCAGTGCTGTGGGAGAGCAGCAACCCGGAGGTTGTCACTGTATCAAGAAACGGTAAACTGAAGGCTGTTGGCGAAGGCGAAGCTGTGATTACAGCAACAAGTGCATATTCAGGAGCAGTCAGCAATGAATTGAAGGTGCGTGTAACGTTAAGCGAGGCATATATTCTAAAAGGTGTGCTGGCAGATGTAGAGGCAGCTCTGGAAAAACTTCATGTAACAAATGCTACCACAGATGAGGATATCATGGAAGCTGTAGTGAAGGCAGTAGCCATGGAGGGAATCACCGCAAAATGGAAAACAGATTTCCAGAAAGCGGAGTCCACCGAAACAGAACAGGGCAGCATCACCGGTCAAATCAGGCTGGAGTTTGGTAAGAACTTTGTCACGTTAAAAATTAATAAGACGATAAGCAGCGGTGAAGAGGTTCAGGCAATTCTTGGTGAGGAAAAGAGTAAGGCGCAGACAGCCGTACAGAAAATTCCTGTGACAAATGCTGTGACAAAGGAAGCAATCCTGGCAGCGGTAACAGGTGTGATTACAAATAAAGACGTCACGGCAGAGTGGATCGAATTCCATAAAACGGAAGCTACACAGACGCAGGATGGAAGCGTCAAAGGTAAGCTTCAGTTGACACTGGATGGTCAGACGATTGTTTTGGAAATCAACTGGACGGTCGCAAAGACAGGCGGGACAGGGACGAAGTTACCGCCAGAATTACCGCCAGAGTTACCACCAGAGTTACCGACACAGCAAGACAGAATTGAGGAAGGAAAGACTTACGACAGTGGGAAGTATATCTATAAAGTGACCAGCATTCCGAAAAAAACAGCAGAAGTTGTCGGCATTAAGGATACGAAACTGACAAAGATTACCGTGTATAATACGGTAAACTTCGGAGGTACGAACTATAAGGTAACGTCTGTTGCAGCATCCGCTTTCAAGAATAATAAGAAGGTGACAAGTGTTACAGTAGGAAAGAATGTGGACAAGATTGGAAACAGTGCATTTACAGGATGCGTAAAACTGAAAAAGGTGACAGTCAAGAGTACAAAGCTGAAACAGATTGGAAACAAAACCTTCTATAATTGTAAGGCGCTGAAGAATATCACACTGAAGAGCAAATCACTCAAGAGAGTTGGAAAGAATGCTTTCAGAGGCATTCACAAGAAGGCAGTGATTAAAGTTCCGAAAGCTAAGTACAAAGCATATGCGAAGCTTCTGGCTAAGAAGGGACAGAGTAAAACAGTAAAAATTAAAAAATAATGTGTAGGAAAAGAGGTTGTCACAGTGACAGCCTCTTTTCAATGTGCGCCCAGTATGGGCGCAGTCTAAATGGGGAAAGAAACCATAAAAAATTATGGAAGGGAAAATGATAATTTCATAGAGGGGTAAAAAGTTACAACAGTTTTACAACAAAAGCCGATACAGAGTAGCGCAATCTGCTTCCATGCCGCATATATTATGGATGACAGTAAAGTTTTGTGGGAGGTGTCTATTGGATATGAATACGGAATCCTGTGATTTTGCTGTTATTGGCGGGGATATGCGGCAGGTTTATGCTGCCCGGATGTTAAAGGAACGGGGATACCGGGTGTGCTGTGCGCTGCTCTGCGGCGAGGAGGGATTGCCGGAACAGGAGCTTAGAGAGGCGGTCCGCTCTGCGCGTGTGGTTCTTGCTCCGGTGCCTCTGTCTGTTGACAGGCTTTATCTGAATCAGAAAAGCGGGGAGGGAGCACTTCCTCTGACAGAGCTTTTGGACTGCCTTAGGGAAGGGCAGAAGTTTTATGCGGGATGCATTTCGGAAGAGTTTGCACATGCTGTGTCAGATAAAGGTGCAGAGGCAGTTGATATTATGAAACAGGAAGAAATTGTAGTTTATAATACGATTGCTACCGCGGAAGGGGCGGTAGCGGAGGCTGTAATGAAAAGTCCGAGAAATCTTCATGGCAGCAAGTGCCTGGTACTGGGCTATGGAAAATGTGCGCGGACATTGGCGGCGCTTTTGAAGGGGATGCACTGCCAGGTTCAAGTTTGCGCCAGAAATCCTGCGCAGTTGGCGGAGGCGGCTGTTTTTGCAGATAAGGCTTTTGAATTTGCGGAACTTGAGGGTGTGCTTCCGGATTATGATTTTATCTTTAATACGGTTCCGGCTATGGTTTTGGACCGCAGGATGATGGAAAATATGAATTCTGCGGTTTGTATCTTTGATATAGCTTCAGCACCAGGGGGAGTGGAGTTTGAGGCGGCAGAGGAACTGGGGATTTCTGCATGGCTGCTGCCGGGGCTTCCAGGAAGATATGCACCCGAATCTTCGGCTGAGGCAATTGTGCGTTATCTTGTTGGGAAATAGATGACAGCTTAGCAGGGCTGTCACAAAAATAGTTGAGAATATTGAGGAGAGGAAATCTATGTCATTAAAAAGAAAGAAAATCGGCGTAGCATTTACAGGGTCTTTCTGTACCTATCGGAAAGCGTTCGAGGATCTGCAAAAACTTATAGATGAAGGGGCAGAAGTCACTACCATTTTTTCAGATGCTGCCCAGTCTATTGACAGCCGTTTTGGACGCGCGGATGATTTTCTGGAAGAGGCAGCACGGATTACCGGGAAATCGGCGATACGCACGATTGCACAGGCGGAGCCAATTGGTCCGGGGAGCCTTCTGGATGTATTGATTATCCTGCCGTGCACAGGAAATACCATTGCAAAGCTGGCAAATGGCATTACGGATTCGCCGGTACTGATGGCGGCAAAGGCACATCTGAGGAATGAGAAGCCCTTGGTGCTTTCAATTTCTACAAATGATGCATTAGGGATGAATATGAAAAATATCGGGCTTCTGCTCAATGCTAAACACATTTATTTTGTGCCTTTTGGACAGGATAATCCGGAGAAGAAGCCGAATTCCATGATTGCCAATACGGAATATCTGGTTCCGGCGGTGGAGGCGGCTATGGAGGGACGGCAATATCAGCCGATTCTCTGCTGAATCGCGTAAGCGGCAGACAGCCTGTGTGTCAGGCAGGTCTGCTGCCTGCATGTTGTGAGATATTGTAGTAGAAAGGAGAGCGCTGCATGTGCGGAATTGCAGGATTTTGTAACCCTTCAGTTTTTTTGGAAGATGAGAAGAACAGATGGCTGCCCATACTTGAGGAAATGAACCGCGTCCAGAGGCATAGAGGACCGGACGATGAAGGGGTTTATTTGAAACAGGGGTGTGGGCTTGCGCATGTCCGTTTGAAAATCATTGATTTGGTGACGGGGCATCAGCCGATGACCTGCCGGAAGGATGACGGGGAATGTACGATTGTTTACAATGGTGAGATTTATAATATGCCGGAGTTGAAAGAGGAGCTTTTGACAGAAGGCGCTGTGTTTGAGACGGAGAGTGATACGGAAGTAATTCTCCAAGGCTATCTCCGCCATGGGGAGGAGTATGTGAAAAGGCTCAATGGGATTTTTGCGTTTGCCATATGGGATTCCCGTACAGAAAGACTTTTGCTCTTCCGTGACAGGCTTGGCGTAAAGCCGTTGTTTTATACAATGAAAGAGGGGATGTTGGTATTCTCTTCTGAAATGAAAGGGTTGTTTGCTTATCCAGGAGTGAAGCCCATCCTTGACAGGGACGGTCTGTGTGAAATATTTGCGCTGGGTCCTGCAAAATCTTATGGCAGAGGAGTATTTCAGGGAGTTCGTGAGGTGCTCCCTGGGGAGTATCTGCGCTACAGCCGGGAAGGGCTCCAATCGGTTATTTACTGGAAACTGGAAAGCCATCTGCACGAGGACTCCTTTGAGGAGACGGTGGCTCATACGGCATGGCTGGTGGAGGATTCTGTAAAAAAGCAAATGCTTTCTGATATTCCTATCAGCACGTTTTTGTCAGGAGGAATAGACAGCAGCCTAGTGACGGCTATCTGTGCCAAGGAACTGCACCGGCAGGGTAAGGTGCTGAATACTTTTTCTTTTGATTTCCAGGATAACAGCCGCTATTTCCGTGCCAATGCATTTCAGCCGGGGGAGGATCGCCCATGGGTGGAAAAGATGATAGAATCTTCCCAGACGAACCATCGCTTTTTGGAATGCAGTAACATTTTGCAATACGAGTATCTGTTTAAGGCGGTGGATGCCAGGGATTTACCATGTATGGCAGATGTAGAGTCATCTATGCTATATTTCTGTTCTCAGGTGAAAGATTATAATACGGTAACGCTTACCGGAGAATGTGCGGATGAAATCTTTGGCGGATATCCCTGGTTCCACAGCAGGGAGGCGTTTGAGGGAGAGCATTTCCCGTGGACGCCAAGCATGGAACCGAGGAAACAGCTGCTCAGTGATGATATGCTTCGGGAACTGCCGCTGGAAGAGTATGCGCATGCGGCCTATGAGCGTACAGTGAAAGAAACGCCGCAGCTTTTTGGCGAGTCCGCGGAAGAGGCGCGCAGGCGGGAGATATCTTATCTGAATCTGAGATGGTTTATGGTGACACTGCTGGATCGGATGGACCGTACCAGTATGCATTCGGGGCTGGAGGCCCGCGTGCCTTTTGCAGATCACCGTATTGTGGAATATTTATGGAATGTGCCGTGGGAGATGAAAAGCCAAGGGGGGATTGCCAAAGCGCTGCTGCGCCATGCGGCTGCGGGGCTGGTACCGGAAGAGGTACTTTGGCGGAAAAAGAGTCCTTATCCAAAGACTTACGATCCGGCGTATGAAAAACTGCTGGGAGAAAAATTAAAAGAAGTGATTTCAGAACCGCAGGCTCCGGTGCGCAGCCTTCTTGATACACAAAAGGTTCGTAAGTTTCTTGACAGCCCGTCGGATTATGGAAAGCCCTGGTATGGGCAGTTGATGGCAGGTCCCCAGATGCTTGCGTATATTCTGCAGATTAATTATTGGCTGGAAAAATATCAGATTCAGATATTGTGAGTAAGGAATGGTTCAGCCGGGGACTGAGTTGACGCATAAATAGAAATAATTCTGCCCCTGCATATGCGGTGCGAAAAATTTTTCGTATGGCATATGCGGGGGCAGGAATTGTGTTTACGAGCAGTTGTAGGTAATATCAATGACGCCGTTGGTTTCTTTGACATTTTCAATGCAGAGCCTTAGGTTTGGGTGTGCCCTGTCAAACAGCGGGATGCCGCCGCCCAGTACGACCGGCATGATATGCAGATGGAATTCATCAATCATTCCGGCAGCTATGAGCTGGTTGGCCAGATTGGAGCCGCCGCAGACCCAGATATGTTTTCCGGGCTGTGCTTTCAGCTCTGACAGAACCTTTTCTGGACGCCGCTGTATGAAAGCGATGCCTCTCTGGTCATCCATTTCTTTATGGGTAAAGATATAGCTTTTCAGTGTTGGGTAAGGCCAGGCATCTGGTGAAAGCTCTTCTGTAATCTGCCGGTAAGTATTCATTCCCATTATAATTGTGTCTGTTCCAGAGACGAACTCTTCGTATCCGTAATCTCCGCTGTATTCTTCGGATTTGCCCACAAGCTGGCTGACAGAACCGTACTGGTCGGCAATATATCCGTCTAAACTTACTGAAATGTACAAAATTACCTTTCTGGCCATAAAATAAGCCTCCATTTTCTGTCCGCTGGATGCGGACGTTATTCCCGTAGCAACGGATGAAAGCCGTAGAGGTTAACCGTTGCCATGAGGGGTCAAAGAGTAATATACTACGAAAGTAAAAAAAGCTCAAGATGAAAGTTGTTAAAATATAGCAGGTTGTGTTATAGTGGAGTTACTATTTATAGAGGAGCAGAAGGATGGACATAAGGAAAAGGATAGTAAGGATTGGAATTTTTCTGATGCTATTAGGAGTGATGGCCTGGGGAAAGGATGCCCAGGGGGCCACGGGAAAAGCACGTGTATTGCTTGTGACCAGGGGGGAATATAAGGATTCTTATAATAGTTTAAGCCCTGCACCGGAAAATGACGGAGAGAATTTCAGACGCGTTTTGGAGCAGGCATACGGTGAACTGCTGGCAGAAACAGTGGTGAAAAGAAAAGACGGGGTAGATACAGTTGCAGGTGTGCAGGCGGCTGTCCGTGAGACGTTTAAAGACGCAGAGGATGGAGATATTAATTATTTCTATTATTCAGGCCATGGGGTACAGAAAGGAAGCGTGGGTGCGAAAGAATCAACGCTTTTTTTGGCGAAAGGCCAATATATGACTGCCGGGGATTTGGCAGCGGCTTTTGAGGGAATCAAGGGAAGAAATATACTGGTAATGGATTGTTGTTATTCCGGGGGAATGGTGAGCAGGAGTGTGCAGGAGGTGCCTAGATCAGAAGGATTTGCGGAAGATTTTGTGGATGCATTTCAGACGGCAGTTTCAGACAGCGGGATGCGTGCGCGCTCCGCATTGACAAACTCCAGGTTTCAGCTTTTGATGGCAGCAGGGGAAGAGGAGCTTTGCTGGCAGCAGAAAATCAGCGAAAGTGATGAGACGCCAGAGGAAGAAGCTGTTGAGGCAGGGCTGTTTACCGCAACGCTTTCTTATGGATGCGGTGTGAATCCGGCAAGGGTTGGGAAAGAGACAGGATATAGTTTAAATACGGCATCTGCAGATTATAATCTGGATGGGGAAATATCGTTGGAGGAAATTACAAGATATATAGAGAATACATATCATTATACAGCGAACCATGTAAGGTGCTATCCGGCAAATGACAGCAGAAGCTTTCTCCCGGTGGGGGAAGGGCTTACACCTGGGGCAGCTTTTGGAAATATTGTTCCTGCTAAGGATTCTTCAGGCAATACGATTGTGAAACTGTTTGGCTATATGAAACAGGGAGTGCTGGCGGAATATGCGGTTTATCAGGGGGACACTGAAGATCTGGGGGCGTGGGCTCTACAGGCGCTGCGGGCATCAGAAACACCGAAAGAGGGGGATGGTGTCTGGAAGGCAGCGGAAGGGCAGATTGCATGTGAAGGGCATCAGGGAAAGGAATATGTCGTACACATTCCGGCAGATGGCCTAGATGAGGGGAAGTATTATGCGGTTGTACGGCTGCCGGGGCAGGAGCTTCGTTATCTTTTGCCATTTGTGTTGGAGGGAACGGCAGGAAGCAGCCTGGAGGAGAACTTTCAGTTGATATTTTCAGGCAGCCATTATACGGCTGGGGAATCAGAGGGCACTGGGATTTTCACATCAGGGGATGGAAATGAACTGGTAATCCGGGCGGATTTCGGTATTACAACAGATCCGGATGAAGCGACGCCTTATTTGAGCTGTTATATATATGGCGAGGCGGACTATGCGGAGCAGGGAAGCGAGCCTGTAAAAATTCTGGGGAAAAATATGCTGATGCAGATTGTGCCCACAGACTACCAGACGATAGGAGACGGAAATGTGCTGGAAAGAGGAAATTGCTACCGCAACTTCTATTGGGATGGAAAAGATTCGGCTGGGCAGCCTGTGAAGGAAGGCAAGTATTACGCAGTGGTGAACGCCGCGGGTGCGGTGGAGGGTTCCAGAATGGCGGCAGTATATGTTAAAGCGCGGGCTGCGGCAGAAACAGAACCGCCAAAGCCACAGGAACCATCGGAAACGGAAACTGAAAAAATGACGGAAACAGAACAGGAAAAACCTCCAGAGGTACCTGGGACGACAGAAACAAAAAAGGAAGAACCGGAACAAGGCGCCAAAACTGAAACGATAAGTCTAAAGATAGGGAAGAAAACAGTAAAGAGCATTACCGTGGGACAGAAAGAAAAAGTGCAGCTGAAGCCTGTCATTCGCCCGCAGGGAAGTGCAGTATCGTACATTTCCTCTAATCCCAGGATAGTGTCAGTGGATGCACAGGGGAGAATCAAAGCGAAAAAAGTGGGGCGGGCGGTGATTACCGTACGCACTGCAAAGGGAATGTCTGCCAGCCTGAGTATCCGCGTAAAGAAGGCACCCGCTAAAATCATGCTTTCAGCCAGGAAAAAAACAATGAAAGCTGGAAAAAGCAGCAGGGTAAAAGTCAGGTTTCCGGCGAAATCCTGCAGCTATAAAATTACCTTTACCAGCAGCAGGAAAAAAGTAGCGGCGGTAGGGGCGGATGGAAAAGTCAGGGCTTTGAAAAAAGGAAAAACAGTAATCACTGCCCGCAGCTTTAATGGGAAGAAGGCGAGGATGGTGGTGATTGTGAAATAAATAGCGGCTTAGTGTTAACTATAGGAATAAATTGGTTGACAATGTGCGGGACATCCACTATAATGGCGATAGTCAACCGAATAAGACGTTTGGGTTGACAATTCAAAGGATGTACGAGGAGAGATACTATGGAAGGTAAAAAGCAATTGTCAACGAAATCTATTATTTTAGTGGGAATGTTTACGGCAGTGCTGGCAGTGATGTCTCAGATTGCGATTCCTATGCCGTCAGGCGTGCCCATGACGCTGCAGACGTTTGCAGTGGCTCTGGCAGGCGCGGTTCTGGGATGGAAACTGGGAGCATTGTCAGCGCTTGTTTATCTGCTTCTGGGCGCGGCAGGTGTTCCTGTGTTTTCAGGAATGAGCGGCGGACTGGGGGTTTTGCTGGGAAAGACAGGCGGTTTTATTTTTGGTTTTATTTTCATGGCGCTGCTGTGTGGACTGGGAGCGGCTCAGAAGAACAAAGGAATCAGGGGAGTCTGCGGTCTGGCGGGTCTGGCAGTTTGCCATGTCTTGGGGGTTTTGCAGTTTATGGTGCTGACACAGACGTCTTTTGTGGAAGCGGCGGTTCTGGTATCAGTTCCTTTTTTGCTTAAAGGTATTGTTTCTGTGGTGCTGGCATTTGTAATAGGAGAAATTCTGCGAAAGGCTTTGAATGCAGCGAACATATTGACTTATGCGGAGAAAGCTTAGAGTACATCATCTGCTGTGCATTCCGCTGTTTCAGGGATATGGGTATAACGATGAGTTCAGCAGAAATATGGAAGCTCAGATAGAATACCTTAAGACACATGCAGACGAGAAGATTTCACTGGTGTGCGCTCCGGATATGATATGTGAGAAATGTCCAAATCTGAAAAACGGAAAGTTCTGCCGGGAATCCGGGGACAGAGTCACGGAAAAGGACAGGCGGCTGTATGAGGCTTTAGGGCTAGAAGGGGAATGCTTTACCTTCCAAACGCTGCTTCAAAGGGCGGAGGCGGCAGTGACGGAGACAGTGTTTTTAGATTCCTGCCAAAACTGTGAATGGCGGGAGCGGGGGCTATGCTCCTGGGAAAAATACCGGAGGGGACTGGAGAACATGCGCATCTGAAAGCGGTATTCTGCGGCAGGTCTGCAGGAAACGGCCGCCTGTTTTGTGAAAAGTCACGAATCCTCATTTTTTGTATGGTGAAAAAAACAAAGAAATGTCCATTTTCCACTGGAAGGGAAATGGACATTTCATGTGTTTTGTGCTATGATTAATACATATGGCAAAACATAGGAAATATGTATGAAAGGATTCTATGCGAGTCCAAAAAATAAGGAGGAAAAGCAAAAATGGCAAGAAAAATGAAAACCATGGATGGTAACCATGCTGCGGCTCATGCATCTTATGCGTTTACGGATGTAGCAGCTATTTACCCAATCACCCCGTCATCTGTTATGGCTGAAGCTACTGACGAGTGGGCTACCCAGGGAAGGAAAAATATCTTCGGACAGGAAGTCCAGGTAACAGAAATGCAGTCTGAGGCAGGTGCGGCAGGTACGGTACACGGCTCTCTGGCAGCAGGTGCGCTGACGACCACATACACAGCGTCCCAAGGTCTGCTGCTGATGATTCCGAATCTGTACAAAATTGCAGGTGAGCAGCTTCCAGGTGTGTTCAATGTTTCCGCGCGTGCACTGGCAAGCCATGCGTTATCTATCTTTGGTGACCACTCAGATGTTTATGCATGCCGTCAGACTGGATGTGCGATGCTCTGTGAGTCCAGCGTTCAGGAGGTTATGGATTTGACGGTTGTTGCTCACATGGCTGCAATTGAAGGGCGTATTCCGTTTATCAACTTCTTTGACGGATTCCGTACTTCCCATGAGATTCAGAAAATCGAGACATGGGATTACGAAGATCTGAAGGAAATGGTAAATATGGATGCCATTGATGCATTCAGAAGAAATGCACTGAACCCGAATCATCCGTGCCAGAGAGGTTCCGCACAGAACCCGGATATTTTCTTCCAGGCAAGGGAAGCATGTAATCCATATTATGATGCGCTTCCAGCAGTTGTCCAGAAATATATGGACAAGGTAAATGAGAAGATTGGTACAGATTATAAATTATTCAACTACTACGGTGCAGCAGACGCAGAGCATGTGATTATTGCTATGGGTTCTGTATGCGATACCATTGACGAGACGATTGACTACCTGATGGCAGCAGGCGAGAAAGTCGGTGTTGTAAAGGTTCGTCTTTACAGACCGTTCTCAGCAGAAGCCCTGGTTGCTGCAATTCCGGAGAGCGTTAAGCGGATCAGCGTGTTAGACAGGACGAAAGAGCCGGGAGCGCTTGGCGAGCCGCTGTACCTGGATGTTGTGGCAGCACTTAAAGGAACGAAGTTTGATGCAGTGCCTGTATTTACGGGACGTTATGGCTTAGGTTCTAAGGATACGACTCCAGCACAGATCGTAGCTGTATACCACAATGCAGAGAAGCAGAAATTTACTATCGGTATTGAAGATGATGTGACACATCTGTCATTAGAGTGCGGCGCACCGCTTGTTACGACACCGGAAGGAACCATTAACTGTAAGTTCTGGGGGCTGGGCGCAGACGGTACGGTAGGCGCGAACAAGAACTCCATCAAGATTATCGGTGATAATACGGATATGTATGCACAGGCATACTTTGACTATGACTCCAAGAAATCAGGCGGCGTTACCATGTCCCACCTGCGTTTCGGCAAGAGCCCGATTAAGTCTACTTACCTGATTAAGCAGGCAAACTTTGTGGCATGCCATAATCCTTCTTATATTAATAAATACAACATGGTTCAGGAACTGGTAGACGGCGGTACATTCCTGCTGAACTGTCCATGGGATGCAGAAGGTCTTGAGAAACATCTTCCAGGGCAGGTGAAGAGCTTTATCGCAAATCACGGCATCAAGTTCTATGTGATTGACGGTATCAAAATTGGTAAAGAAATCGGACTTGGCGGACGTATCAATACGGTTCTCCAGTCAGCATTCTTTAAACTTGCAAACATCATTCCTGAGGAGCAGGCAATCGAGCTGATGAAAGCGGCAGCGAAAGCTACTTACGGAAGAAAAGGTGATGCAATCGTACAGATGAATTATGACGCTATCGATGCAGGTGCAAAGCAGGTTGTGGAAGTAGCGGTTCCGGAAAGCTGGAAGGATGCAGCAGACGAGGGACTGGCTATGACCCATGCAGAGGGCGGCAGGAAAGATGTTGTTGATTTTGTAAATAACATTCAGAGCAAAGTAAATGCACAGGAAGGAAATACGCTTCCGGTATCTGCATTTAAAGATTATGTGGACGGCACGACACCGTCAGGTTCTTCTGCTTATGAGAAGCGCGGTATCGCAGTAGATGTTCCTGTATGGCAGCCGGAGAACTGTATCCAGTGTAACCGCTGTGCATATGTATGTCCTCACGCAGTTATCCGTCCAGTTGCATTGACAGAGGAAGAGGCAGCTGCAGCACCCGAGGGAATGAAGACTCTGCCGATGACAGGTATGCCGAACTACAAGTTCGCAATCGTTATGTCTGCATATGACTGTACCGGATGCGGTTCCTGTGCAAATGTATGTCCGGGCAAGAAGGGCGCGAAAGCTCTGGCTATGGAGAACATGGAAGCAAACGCAGGACTGCAGAAATATTTCGATTATGGCGTAGAGCTGCCTGCAAAAGCTGATGTTGTAGAGAAATTTAAAGAGAATACCGTTAAGGGAAGCCAGTTCAAACAGCCGTTGCTTGAGTTCTCAGGCGCATGTGCAGGCTGCGGTGAGACACCGTATGCAAAACTGATTACCCAGCTGTTTGGCGACAGAATGTATATCGCAAATGCTACAGGATGTTCTTCTATCTGGGGGAACTCCTCACCGTCCACACCGTATACAGTAAATGCAAAGGGTCAGGGTCCTGCATGGGGCAATTCACTCTTTGAGGATAATGCAGAGTTCGGTTATGGTATGTTGCTGGCTCAGAAGGCACTGAGGGATGGTCTGAAAGCAAAAGTAGAAGATGTTGTAGCGAATGGTGATAATGAAGCTGTAAAAGCAGCAGGACAGGAGTGGCTGGATACGTTCTCATCCGGTATTCTGAACGGTCCGGCTACGGACAAGCTGGTAGCTGCATTAGAGGCATGCGGATGCGAGAAGGCACAGGCAATCTTGAAAGATAAAGACTTCCTGGCGAAGAAGTCACAATGGGTATTCGGCGGTGACGGCTGGGCATATGATATCGGTTTCGGCGGCGTTGACCACGTACTGGCAAGCGGACAGGATATCAATGTTATGGTATTCGATACCGAGGTTTACTCCAATACAGGCGGACAGTCCTCCAAGTCTACACCGACAGGTGCGGTGGCACAGTTCGCGGCAGGCGGTAAAGAAGTGAAGAAGAAAGATATGGCAAGTATTGCAATGAGCTATGGTTATGTATATGTAGCACAGATTTCCATGGGTGCTGATTTCAACCAGACTGTAAAAGCGATTGCAGAGGCTGAGGCATATCCGGGACCGTCCCTGATTATCGCATATGCTCCATGTATTAACCATGGTATCAAGAAAGGTATGAGCAAGGCTCAGACCGAAGAAGAGCTGGCTGTTAAGTGTGGTTACTGGCATAACTTCCGCTTCAATCCTGCATTGAAGGCAGAAGGAAAACCGGCATTTATCTTGGACAGCAAGGCTCCGGAAGGAGATTATCAGGAGTTCCTGAACGGAGAAGTTCGTTATAACTCCCTGATGCGCTCAAATCCTGAAAAGGCTAAGAGGCTCTTTGCGAAGAATGAGAGTGAAGCGAAGGAAAGATATGCATATCTGAACAAGTTAATCACTCTGTATGGCAGCGAGGAATAAAAGAGTTTTGTAGAATATGAAAATTTGTGGCGGGGGGATGTTGCATTTGCAGCATCCCCCTGTTTTAAAGAATTGAGAAGGAGCGCTATATGAGAAAATTTAGGCAATGGATATTGACAGCAGCTTTTTTGTGTCTGGCGGTTCTTTTGCCGCAGGTAAAAGCGGAAGCGGCACAGCGCCTGTTTGATATTGTAGTAAAAGATGGGCGTACAACGCAGGTGATTGAAATGAAATATGGAAAAACACCGTATGGATATACTTCGTATTACGCAAATCGGTCAGTCATTTATGTCAGTGAAAAATCAAAAAGCGTAACATTTTCTGTGAGGAAGAATACCAGTGGGCGATATGGAAACTTTCATTTCGCCTCTGTAAAAATGAAGCCGGGAGACAACCCCCAAGGCAATCTGTTTACATATACGGTGGATGGAAAAAGGCGTGCATGGATGTTTACCGTGCAGAAATACGTAGAGCCGAAGATACAATATCTGAAAATTTCTGTTCCGCGTAAAGGAAGCGCGTTTAAGCCTAAAAAGAAGAACTATGTAAAAATGAAAACATTTATTAAGACGGATGTGCCTGTAAAGACCATATTGCGTATTTTTGATGAAAGAGGAAAAATAGTGTACAAAAAGAGCTATGGAGAAAGCAGTTCAAAGACTTATATGTTTGAATGGGATGGAAAGCCCTCAAAAAAGAATACTGCAAAGCTCAAAACATCTGAGTATGTTCCGGCAGGGGAGTATACAGTTAAAGTCAGTGTGTATCCCCAGATAGGAAAGAAAGTAAAAGAAGTCACCAGGGAGACAAAGCTGACTGTAATAAAATAAGGGGCATAGAAGAGTGTAAATTGCGGTTTGGCGGGGAGTTTATCTCTTACCCCGGACAGTTATGGAACCGATAGTTTCTGTGCTTACTCCGGACGCCGGGAAGCCTGCCGCATATCCCACACGGACGGAGACAACGCTGCGGCAAACTAGCCGCTAACTACAACTAAATACGCTCAGGAGAGCCTTCGCGCATTAAGTTTCCGTAAGCGTCGGATTTCGCCTCCGCTAAAAGCGTCTCCTGAGTGTCCGCTTAGGGATATGCGGCAGGCTTCCCGGCTGGACGGTGGCTGGCGTTATAAAGACTGTGCGGCTGCGTGCATTGTTTTGGCTATGGCGAAACTGCTGACGGCTGGCGCTGTGGGACTGTACGGCTTCACGGACTGTTCCGGTTGTGGCAAAAACGCTGGCGGCATCTGCATATAATGGCGTTTATGGTGCGCAGAGCCGCCAGCTCATGAAGCTATTCGTGCAAAGCCATGTCTTGCCGTATATCCGGCGGATTATCATAATTAAGCACATGGGCGGTTCCATCCGCGGCATGTATCAGGGAAGTCCACGCAGCCACACGCGCACGTAGCGCCAGACACTACACAGCCGGGGCACCTGCCATATATCCCTAAACGGACACTCAGGGGACGCTCTTAGCAGAGGTGAGATCCACGATTTACGGAAACTTATGCGCGAAGGCTCTCCTGAGCGCATTAGTTGGAGTTAATCGTTAGCTCACCGGAGCGTTGTCCCCGTCCGTGTGGGATATATGGCAGGTGCCCCGGCGTCCGACGTAAGCATAGAGCTGTCGGTTCCATAACTTTCCGGTGTAAGCGACAACCTCCCCGACAAACCGCAATTTGGGCATCGGTGATATACGGGAGAAACGAACAGGTTTGCATCTTTCATGAATAAATGCTATACTTTCGGTAACGATTCAGAAAAAGAGTACGGAGGTTCTACATGGAGATTTCAGGTTATGAACAGTTAAAGCAGGAAAGAATTGATGATGTTCATTCAGAGGGATATCTTTTCCGGCATAAAAAGAGCGGTGCGCGTATCTGCATATTGTCAAACGATGATGAAAATAAGGTGTTTTATATAGGGTTCCGCACTCCGGTACCGAACAGCACTGGGGTGGCTCATATTCTGGAGCACAGTGTACTCTGCGGCAGCAGGAAGTTTCCGTCAAAGGATCCGTTTGTGGAAATGGCGAAAGGCTCTATGAATACATTTTTAAACGCCATGACCTATCCGGATAAGACGCTGTATCCGGTGGCGAGCTGCAATGATGCGGATTTTAAAAATCTAATGGATGTTTATATGGATGCGGTATTTTATCCGAATATATATGAGAAAGAAGAAATTTTCCGACAGGAAGGCTGGAGCTATCAGCTAGAAAGCCCGGAGAGCGAATTGACATATAACGGCGTGGTGTACAATGAGATGAAGGGGGTATTTTCTTCACCGGAGGATATGCTGGACAGGGAAGTTCAGAATTCGCTTTATCCAGATAACACCTACAGCAATGAGTCAGGCGGAGATCCGGAGTATATCCCGGATTTGAAATTTTCTGAGTTTTTGGGCTTCCATGGGAAATATTATCACCCGTCAAACAGCTATATTTATCTCTATGGCGATATGGATGTGGAGGAAAGGCTGGGATGGCTGGACAGGGAATATCTCAGTAAATATGACGCGATGGAGGTTGAATCGGAGATTGTCCGGCAGCCTGCATTCGAGGAGATGCGTGAGGTGAAAAGACATTATTCTGTGTCCAGTACGGATTCCACAGAGGATAATACGTATTTTTCGTTTAATGCTTCTGTAGGCACCAGCCTTGATGTGAAGCTGTCGAATGCTTTCGCTGTTCTGGAGTATGCACTGCTTTCCGCGCCGGGGGCGCGCTTAAAGCAGGTTCTCCTGGACGCGAAGGTAGGCAAGGATATTATGGGCGCTTATGACTGCGGCATTTATCAGCCGGTGTTTTCAGTGATTGCAAAGAATTCGAATCCGGAACAGAAAGAAACATTTATGAGGATTATCCGGGAGGAACTGGAGAAAACCGCGGAGGAAGGTCTGGATGAAAAAGCGCTCCGGGCGGGAATTAATTATATGGAATTCCGTTTCCGGGAAGCTGATTATGGAACCTTCCCGAAAGGGTTGATGTATGGAATTAATTTGCTGGATTCCTGGCTTTATGATGATGAGAAGCCTTTTGATTATCTGCGCCAGATATCGGTATTTGACTATTTGAAGCAGCAGGTAGGGACAGGATATTTTGAAGAGCTGATTCGCAAATATATTTTGGAGAACTCTCATGTTTCTCTTGTTATCCTGGAGCCGGAGAAAGGGATGACAGCGAAGAAAGAGGAGAAAACCAGAAAAAAACTGGCGGACTATAAGGCGTCCCTGAGCAGGGAAGAAATTGAAGAACTGGTGGAGAAGACTAGGAAGCTTCAGCAATTTCAGGAAACGCCGGATACAGAAGAACAGCTTAGGACGCTGCCGATGCTTTCGCTGTCTGATTTGAAGAGGGAAGCGCAGCCTTTGTATAATCAGGAACATTATATGGAAGAAACACTGCTGCTTCACCATAATCTTTTTACGAATGGCATTGCATATGTAAATCTGCTGTTTGATACGAAATATGTGAAGAAGGAATACCAGCCCTATCTTGGAATCCTGAAAGCGACTTTGGGGTTGATTGATACGGAGCATTATTCGTACGGCGAGCTGTTTCATGAGATTAATATGCGGACGGGAGGAATCTATGCATCGCTTGATGTGTTCCCGAATTGGAAAGAGCCTGAGGCTTATCAGACGGCATTTGCCATACAGACAAAGACGCTTTATGGGGAACTGGGATTTGTGGAAAAGATGGTAGAGGAGATTCTTTTTACTTCGAAACTGGAAGATGAAAAGCGTCTTTATGAAATCATCGCGCAGCTCAAGTCCAGGCTTCAGATGATATTGAATTCCAGCGGACATACCACAGCGGTATTACACGCTATGTCGTATTTTTCTAATGTAGGAGCGTATAATGAGGCGATAGGCGGTATTATGTTCTACAAGCTGGTGGAGGATATCGAGGAACATTTTGAAGAGCGCAAGGCCGGGCTGATTGCCATACTGAAAGAGCTTGTTTCTGTACTGTTTCGAAAGGATACATTGATGGTGAGCTGCACGGCGGATGCCGAAGGGTTCGAGACGGTCTGCGGGTATGTGAAGGAACTAAAAGAAAAGCTGCCGGAGGGGGGACTTCCTGTGCAGGAGCAAATAAAAGCTGTTGGCCTGAAAAATGAAGGTTTTCAGAATTCAGCAGAAATACAGTTTGTGGCGAGAGCGGGAAATTACCGTGCAGCGGGCTTCTCTTATACAGGTGCGCTGCGTGTCCTGAAGGTTATTATGAGTTATGGATATCTCTGGGAAAATGTGCGTGTGAAGGGCGGCGCTTATGGGTGTATGAGCGGATTCAGCTATATGGGGGACAGCTATTTTACTTCCTACCGTGATCCGAACCTGCGGCAGACCAATATGGTATTTGAAGGAGCCGTTGAAGCGGTGAGGAATTTTACAGTGACAGAGCGGGAAATGACGAAATATATCATCGGTACGATTAGCGAGATGGATGTGCCGCTTACCCCATCAGCGAAAGGAAACCGTTCGCTGTATGCCTATATGAGCGGACGCACAGAGGAGGATTTTCAGAAAGAGCGGGAGCAGGTGTTAGGCGCGGACCAGGAAGCTATTCGCAGGCTGGCCGATCTGGTGGCTGCAATTTTGGCACAGGGAGCAATTTGCGTAATCGGAAATGAGGAAAAACTGGAGAATGATAAGGATTTGTTTAAAGCACTGGTTCCCTTTGTGGGATAGAGGAGGAGAGCATGGATGAGAGAAGCTGTAAATCGGGGTTTGTTACGCTGATAGGAAGGCCAAACGTGGGAAAGTCTACGCTGATGAATCATTTGATTGGGCAGAAAATCGCGATTACATCAAATAAGCCGCAGACGACACGGAACCGGATACAGACGGTGTATACTTGTGAGCAGGGGCAGATTATTTTCTTGGATACGCCGGGAATCCACAAGGCGAAAAATAAGCTGGGAGAATACATGGTGAATGTGGCAGAGAGGACAGTGAGCGAGGTAGATGTGGTGCTTTGGCTTGTAGAGCCGTCTACGTTCATTGGCGCAGGAGAGAGGCATATCGCGGAGCAGCTTACAAAAACGTCCACGCCGGTTATTTTGGTGATTAATAAGATAGACACGGTAAAGAAAGAGGAAATCCTGCTTTTTATTGACGAATACCGGAAAATTTATGATTTTGCCGAGATTATTCCGGTATCGGCCCTAAAGGGGACGAATACCCAGGATATTATTGATACGGTATTTAAGTACCTGCCTTACGGTCCGATGTTTTATGATGAAGATACGGTAACGGATCAGCCTCAGCGGCAGATTGCGGCAGAGCTTATCCGTGAGAAAGCGCTGCGCTGCCTGAAAGAAGAGATTCCCCATGGGATTGCGGTTTCTGTTGACAAGATGAAAGAGCGGAAAAAAGGCGGTATTATGGATATTGAAGCTACTATCATCTGTGAGAAGGATTCCCATAAGGGCATCATTATCGGGAAGGGAGGCGCGATGCTGAAAAAAATCGGCGCGGCAGCCCGGTATGAGATGGAAACAATGCTGGAGATGAAAGTGAACCTCCAGCTCTGGGTTAAGGTGAAAAAGGATTGGCGGGATAGTGATTTTCTTATGAAAAATTTTGGGTATGACAGGAAAGAAGTGTAATGAGGGAGCAGCTCAAGCTGACGGGAATGGTGTTGTCTGCGGTTCCCATAGGAGAATATGACAAACGGGTGGTGGTGCTGACAAAAGAGAGGGGAAAAATTACCGCGTTTGCCAGAGGCGCACGGAAACCGAATGGCAGCCTTCTGGCGGCGGCGAACCCGTTTTGTTTTGGCGAATTTTTCTTCTATGAGGGGCGGAATGCGTATACGATGGTGCAGGCAGACGTCAAGAACTATTTCAGGGAGCTGGCCGGAGACTTTGAGGGCGCATATTATGGGTTCTATTTTATGGAATTTGCAGACTATTATGCCCGGGAAAATAATGATGATGCGGAGCTGCTGAAGCTTTTGTATCTATCGCTGCGGGCGCTGCAGAATCCCCATTTGGATAAAGAACTGGTGCGCACAGTGTTTGAGCTGCGGGCGATGGTGATTAATGGGGAATATCCCCAGACATTTCAGTGTGTGGAATGCGGAAAAGAGAAAGACTTGTGTACGTTTGTGCTCAAGCGTGACGGGCTGGTATGCCGCGCCTGCGCATCTCATTATCAGGAAGGTATGCCGCTGAGGGAATCTACGATATATGCGCTGCAGTATGTGATTTCATCGCCGCTGCAGAAGCTTTATACTTTTACAGTCACGCCGGAAGTATTGCGGGAGCTTCAGGCTGTGACAGGGCGTTTTCGAAATAAATATATAGAAAAGCCCTTTAGGTCGTTTGAGATTTTGCAGAGTATCCTGAATTATTAGTTGAAAATCGGAGAGTTAGATTATATAATAAGGTTTGCTATAATTTTATTCGGAGGGTATAAATGAAGAAAACGAAGGGATTGATTTTGGCAGTCCTGGCGCTCTGTGTGCTGACGGGCTGCAGTAAGTTTTCACCGAAAGAAACGGCGGTGTCTGTCGGGAAGGAAGGCACGGTAACGGCAGCGGTGATTGACACGCTGGATCAGAGCTATTATGATGGAGAAGAATTAAAAGCCAGCGTGGAGGAAAGCGTTGCAGAGTATAACGGCAGCGCCGGAGAGGATACCATTACGGTAGAAGAGTTTGAGATTGGGGAAGAGAAGGATGTAAAGCTGTTTATGGAGTATGCTTCCTACAAGGATTATGCTGCGTTTAATAACGTGGACTTTTATGTGGGGGATATCACAGACGGTTACAACAATGGCGGATATCGGTTTGAGACTACATTCCGCCAGGTTGAGAAGGGCGAAGCGGTGGAAGGCGAGATAAAGCGGGAGGAGATTTTTGCGGGGGCGAACCACCCGATGGTTGTATTTTCTGAGCCGATGGCAGTGGAGGTTCCAGGGGAAATCCTTTATGTGAGCAGCAATGTAGAGGTTACCGGAAAGAAGTCTGCGAGAATGGCAGGAGCCGGGACAGAGGAAGAGACAGAGCCTGCAAGCGAGAGTACTGCCGGGACAGAAGGAGATATACAGGAAATTACGCCGGTCGTAGAGTCTGACACAGAAAGAGAAGAAAAGACAGCATTAGCATACATTATTTATGAATAGGAAGGCGGGCGGCCATGCATTGGCGGTGTGTCCTTTGGAATAACTATAAATAAGAAAAGGTGAGGAGTGTATCATGGAAAAGACAATGGAGAAAATTGTAGCACTGGCAAAGTCCAGAGGGTTTGTATATCCTGGTTCTGACATTTACGGAGGACTGGCAAATACCTGGGATTATGGAAACCTAGGCGTGGAGCTGAAAAATAACGTAAAGCAGGCGTGGTGGAAAAAATTCGTGACAGAGAATCCCTATAATGTGGGTGTGGACTGCGCTATTTTGATGAATCCGCAGACTTGGGTGGCATCCGGACATTTGGGCGGGTTTTCTGACCCGTTGATGGACTGTAAAGAGTGCCACGAGCGTTTCCGCGCAGATAAGCTGATTGAAGATTTCTGTGAGGAGAAAGGCATTGCTCTGGAAGAGTCCGTGGATGCATGGAGCCAGGAACAGATGAAAGCATTTGTGGATGAGCATGAGATTCCATGCCCGACCTGCGGAAAGCATAATTTTACGGATATCCGCCAGTTCAACCTGATGTTCAAGACGTTCCAGGGCGTTACCGAAGATGCGAAAAATACGGTATATCTCCGTCCGGAGACAGCACAGGGAATTTTCGTAAACTTTAAAAATGTACAGAGGACGTCCAGGAAGAAGATTCCGTTTGGTATCGGGCAGATTGGAAAATCTTTCCGAAATGAGATTACGCCAGGTAACTTTACCTTCCGTACCAGGGAGTTTGAGCAGATGGAGCTGGAGTTTTTCTGTGAGCCGGGAACGGATTTAGAATGGTTTGCATACTGGAAGAAATACTGTATTGACTGGCTGAAAGCACTGGGAATGAAGGATGATGAGATGCGCGCGCGCGACCATTCACCGGAGGAACTGTGCTTCTATAGTAAGGCTACCACAGATTTGGAATTCCTCTTCCCGTTCGGATGGGGCGAACTTTGGGGCATTGCAGATAGGACGGACTATGATTTGACTCAGCATCAGAATACTTCCAATCAGGACATGTCTTATTTTGATGATGAGAAGAAAGAAAAATACATTCCATATGTAATCGAGCCGTCTCTGGGCGCTGACAGGGTGGTGCTGGCATTCTTGTGCAGTGCATACGATGAAGAGAATATCGGCACGGAAGAAAAGCCGGATATGCGTACGGTTCTTCATTTCCACCCGGCGCTGGCTCCGGTGAAAATCGGGGTACTTCCGCTTTCAAAGAAGCTGAATGAGGGTGCGGAAAAAGTGTTTGCGAAGCTGGCTAAGAAATGGAACTGTGAGTTTGACGACAGGGGAAATATCGGAAAACGTTACAGAAGACAGGATGAGATTGGTACACCGTTCTGTGTCACATATGACTTTGATTCCGAGGAGGACGGTGCGGTAACAGTCCGCGACCGTGATTCTATGGAGCAGGTTCGCGTGAAGATTGACGAGCTGGAGGCATATTTCGCAGATAAATTTGAGATTGAGATGTAAAATAAAGGACAGAGAAATCCCGCTATCGTGTGATGGCGGGATTTTTTGTGAGCTGTGGAATTTGCACAAATAGAAAATGAAATTTTAGGAGGTTTCTATAATATACATGCAAAAAATATGGGAGTATAATGGCAGTGATAAGACGTAGAAAGCGTATAGGAAAGGAGCAGAAAATATGAAGTGGAAAAAAGTCTTATCGCTGACGCTTTCGCTTTCCATGATTGCCGGGGCGGCATGTTATACAGCACCGACAGCAGAGACAGCGAAGGCAGGCGATGTAACAAATGTTGACAGTACGTATCAAGAGCCATGGAGCAGCGGGGTTGGGATTCCTCAGCTGACATCAAAGGTAAGCAGCAATACTGGAACACAGAAGTTTACCCATAAAGAGTGGACAGGCACGGAGTATGAGGTGGATGGCACGACTGTCAAAGGTGCAGATGTATATGAAATTAACCGGGAAGAGGCGAGCATGTTTGCAAGTACAAGCGTTGTTTACGATACCGTAGACAAAGCAATTACGGGAGCAAAAGACTATAATAAGGCGGCTTCCGATTATGTGCAGTATCTAACCGGAGAGAGTGCGGCAGACTGGTCGCTGGTGGTTCTCCAGAACCAGACACTGGCGCAGGGAGAAAAGTACCAGGAATTTTATACGACAGGTTATACACCGAGTGCAGCAGATGAGTGGAAATCAAACCTGCAGCTTCCATGCAGCTGGACGCGTCAGGGATTTGATTTTTCAATTTATACGAATGTCCAAATGCCGTGGCAGAGTAAATATGATTCAAGTGTGTCCTGTCCACAGGCGCCGGTAAATTATAATCCGGTAGGCTTGTACAGAAAAAGTTTTGATGTAGCTCCCGGTCTGCAGAGGACGGGAGGACGGGTTTATATTTCCTTCCAGGGAGTGGAATCTGCTTATTATGTATATGTGAACGGCAAAGAGGTGGGATACAGTGAGGACAGCTACAGTCCCCACAGTTTTGATATCACAGATTATCTGACTGAGAATGGGCAGGGAAACCTTCTGGCTGTGAAGGTTCATAAGTTCTGCGATGGAACCTGGATGGAGGACCAGGATATGTATTATGACGGAGGTATTTTCCGGGATGTATATCTGTATTCGGCTCCGCTGGTACATATCCAGGACTATACGGTAACGACTGATTTGGACGAAAATTATGAAAATGCAACGCTTGGATTGAGCGTAGATGTAGCAAATGCTTCGACCAGTGAAGTGAGTGGTTACCGGGTGGACGCGCGCCTGTATGATGAGGAAGGAGAGGTGTTCGTAAACGGCATTACACTGGACATGGGCACGCTCCCGGCTGCTAATGGCGATACAGACGGGAAAGCTACGAAGACTGCGCAGAAAACAGTAAATGCGCCGAAGCTCTGGTCGGCAGAGACACCGAACCTATATACATTGGTGCTGTCTTTGTATGATTCATCTACAAATGCGTATTTAGGAAGCGTTTCCCAGCAGCTTGGATTCCGGGAAATTGAGTTTGTGCGCACGGAAGTAGATGGGAGCGGAAACAGGGCAACCGAGGATTCTGCCTACGAGCCGATTAAGATTAATGGGAAGCAGCTCCTGCTCAAAGGTACGAACCGCCATGACACCGATCCGGTTTACGGAAAATATGTGCCGGAGGAAACGCAGGAAGAAGACGTTAAGCTTATGAAGCAGTATAACCTGAATGCAATCCGTACATCACATTACAGCAATGATGAATATTTGTATTATCTGTGTGATAAATACGGGTTGTATATGATGGGAGAAACGAATCTGGAAGCACATGCGCTTCAGAATCAGGAGACGCCGAAGACGAATTTCAAAAAGCTTGCTATGGACAGAACTGTCACGACATTTGAGCGGCTGAAAAACCGTACGGCGGTGGTGATATGGTCTACTGGAAATGAAAGCTATTATTCCAGTAATGCGGGATATGCGGACGGCATGTTCTATGATTTAATCTGGTATTTTAAAGAGCATGACCGCACCAGGCCGGTGCATTCGGAGAGCTCTAATGATGCAAACGGTACGGACATGGGAAGCAATATGTATCCGACTGTGGGCACGGTACAGGGCTGGGCAAGACGGGATATGCCGTATGTGCTCTGCGAATATGCCCATGCGATGGGTAACGCGGTAGGAAACCTGAAAGAATACTGGGATGCTATCCGAAGCTCTGATAATATGCTTGGCGCGTTCGTATGGGATTGGGTGGATCAGTCAAGGCTGATTAGCCTGGATACCCTGCCGAAGAATTATGATTTGACGGAGAAAGCGGAGCAGGCGGCGGGAACGGCAGTGATTAAAAACATCTATGATGTAACTGACGGGAAAGCCCTGACATCTAAAAGTGCAACAGGATACGCGCTGTTTAACGAGGCTTCCTACAATACGGCTTTATCTGGCAGTGGCAAAGCATTTACGGTTGAAGTTGTCTGCAAGCCTACCACCGAGAGGGGGGATCAGGTGCTAGCGGCAAAGGGCGATCATCAGTTTGCGTTAAAGACGAACTCAAGCGGCCAGCTGGAATTCTTTGCGTATTATAATGATAACTGGAACTCTGTTACGGCAGACCTTCCGGAAAATTGGCTGAATAACTGGCATCAGGTTGCGGCCGTTTATGACCAGGGCGCTATTAAGATTTACTGTGATGGCGAACTGCTGGCATCCGGAAACGGAAATACTACGGTGGCATCAAGCAGCGTTGCCCTGGGCATTGGCTGCAGCGCGGACAATGGCAGGAATTTTGACGGAGAAATTTCCTTGGGACGTGTGTATACGAAGGCACTTACAGAAGACGAACTGGCGGCACAGAACAGTAAGACTCCTGCGATTGGGGCAGACTCAGCTGACGTACTGCTGTGGGCAGATTTCAGTGAGGCGACTTTATCAAGCAGACAGCCTTATGATTATTATGCAGAGGATTTTGCACATAAGAACCTCTATAAAGAAGAGGCAAAGGGGCAGTACTACGGATATGGCGGTGACAGCGGGGAATCTCCGAACGACGGCTCCTTCTGTGTAAATGGACTGGTTTCTCCAGACAGAGATCCCCAGCCAGAACTTTGGGAGGTAAAATATCAGTATCAGAGCGTATGGTTTACGGCTGCGACGAAACAGCTCATGGCTCAGGAGGTCTCTGTTTATAATGAGAATAATTTCCTGAATCTGAATGATTTTGATATAAAATGGTCTTTGCTGGAGGATGGTAAAGAGATTGGAAGCGGAACGGTGGCCGAAGCGGATGTTGCGGGAAGGCAGAATGGAAAGATTTCAGTTCCGTATGCTGAGAAGCTTCCGGAAAATAAAAAGGCCGGGGCAGAATACTATCTGAATCTGTCAGTTCAGTTGAAAGAGGATACTCTCTGGGCAAAAGCAGGGCATGAGGTTGCCTATGAGCAGTTTGAAATTCCGGCTGTCGTTGAAAGTGTAAGAAAAGCAGTAGACGCAGAAGTCAACGTAGATGAGACGGACGAAAGCGAGATTACCGTTTCCGGTAAGGACTTTAGTTTCCGCATTGACAAAGCGACAGGCGCAATCCAGAATTATACCTGGAAGGATGAAATTATCATGGAGGAAGGCCCGGTTCCAAATTATTGGAGGGCGCCGATGAATAACGATAATAATAATTACAGCGGCAGTCTGCAGACGATAAACAATGGTGTCCGTGCATCGGATATTGCAGTTACCAGCAACCGGGATGGACAGAAAGTGATTACTGTGACTCTCCAGGCTCCGGATTATGCGGATATGAAACAGAAGCTGGTTTACACAGTTGACGGAAGCGGGGCAGTGGCGGTAAAAGCCAGCGTGGACGCGACTGCCCATAACTTTGGAAGCCGTAACAGATTCATCCGTATCGGTACGATTATGAAGCTGCCACAGGGATATGAAAACGTGGAGTGGTATGGAAACGGGCCAGTTGAGGCAACCTGGGACAGAGAAGATTTTGCGACAATCGGTATCAACAGGACGACAGTTTCTAAGATGTTTTATCCATACCTGGATACCCAGGATACTGGAACTGTAACTGGAGTGAAATATATTACAGTGACAGACCCTGCGAAGACAGGGGCAATGGCAATCGCATCGGCGGACGGTGTGGAGGCATCTGCCCTGCACTTTGACGTAAATGATTTGACGCAGGCGCGGCATCCCTATGAGCTGACGCCTCAGGCAGAGACATTCCTGACAGTCAACTACCGTTCTCAGGGGACAGGAAATGCGAGCTGTGGTGCGGATACACTGGCTGCTTATACACTTCCAAACGACAGGGAGTATACTTATGAGTACACGATGATTCCGTATACCACTACAGACAGTGTTATGGATGTTACGCGGGCATACCGGACAAAAGACAGCCTGACATCACTGATAGAGAGGATTGATGCTATTACTGCTGACAGAATCAGTGCGGATCATATTTCGGAATTTGAGGATATTGCGGCAATGTGCGCAGGACTTTCCGAAACCGCCAGGGCGCAGGTGACAGAAGCACGCTGCGAGAAGGTGGGGGAAGCACTGGCATTGGCAAAGAAACTGGAAGCTGTTACAAATGTAGAGGATAAGAGCGGAAATGGACTGGGACTCGCTGTAAACGGAACTGCGAAGCTGGCACAGAGAGGTGACAGCAGCGCTCTGGAAGGTTATGCAGATGTGACAGGCGAAGGCGCAAATGAAATCTTTAACAATATTATCGGAGGCACGAAACCGTTTACGATTGAAGCAGTTGTTAATCCTAACGGATTTGGGTATGAAGGCAACGAGTATAATATGATTGCGTCTAAGGGTGATGACTGCGCAGCATTCCGTATTTCTGAAAATGTAGTTTACTTCTTTATCAAAAATGCATCTGGAGAGTGGGTAGTAGCCAGAAGTACGCCTCTCAGGACAGATACGGAAGACAGGCTGAACAAGAAACTGCATGTTGCGGCGATTTATGACGGAAACAATATTTCCGTATATCTGGAGGGGGAGGAGCTGGTTACGGTAGAAGCAGGCGCTGTGACAGCATCTAACTATCCGCTGGGTATCGGATACTGTCCGCAGGCGACAAGCCGTACTTCACAGTCAAGCATTTACAATATCCGTGTTTATTCAAAAGCGCTGACGAAGGAAGAACTTGACGCAGGAACCATGCAGGAAGACGATGAGAACGTGGCGCTGTGGTTTGATTTTGACAAAGTACAGCCAGCAGAGGAGCCGAGCGGACTCCGTACTTATACACCGTCTTTGGAGCTGGAGCCGGGTGAGACAGCAGCAGTGAAGGCAGATAAGGTTCCTTTCTATGCGGCAGGAGATATTACCTATGCGTCTGGTGATACAGAGATTGCTTCCGTAGATTCCAGGACAGGTGCAGTGACTGCGGAGGGAGTTGGTGAAACTGTTATCACGGCATCCTGCGGTGATAAGAATTTGGAGATTCCGGTAGTGGTCGGAAAAAACAGTATCGTGCCTATTAGCGGAATTTCTGTGCAGAGCGCTTTGGCGCTGACGGTAGGCCAGACCCATACGATTACGGCAAAAGTGGTACCGGAAAATACAACAGATAAGAAAGGGTTGGTTTATGCTTCTTCCAACAGGACAGTGGCAGAGGTAGATGCAGCGGGCGTTATCACTGCAAAGGCAGCGGGAGAGGCTGATATTACTGTGGCAAGTGCGGTACGTCCGGCAGTCATGGCAAAAATCCATATTACAGTAACGCAGGCAGGCAGTCCGGGTGCAGGAGACAGCAAGGCGCTTGGGACAGCTGTCAGCGAAGCAAAGAAGGTAAACCTGACGGGATATTCTGCGGCGAGCGTAGCAGCATTCAGGAAAGCTCTGGCGGAAGCAGAGGCAGTGATTGCGAATCCGAAAGCATCCCAGGCACAGATAGACGCAGCGTTGAAAGCACTGCAGGCAGCAAAGGCAGCGCTGCAGCCGGAAGCTCCAAGCAGTAATATAATCAAAGCAGGCGTTCTGCAGTATAGGATTACAAAGACCAGTGGGAAGAGCGGTACGGTTACGGTAGATAAGCTTCTGAAAAATAAGAGCAAAGTGACAATTCCGGCAACTGTGAAAAA
Source organism: Lachnospiraceae bacterium 46-15 (assembly GCA_041223665.1). Taxonomy (GTDB): domain Bacteria; phylum Bacillota; class Clostridia; order Lachnospirales; family Lachnospiraceae; genus Hominisplanchenecus_A. The sequence goes on along the minus strand of JBCLQO010000012.1, from coordinate 33,672 downwards.
AGACGGCATAGTTTACAAAGTTACCGGTATCAATAAGCAGGTATTCCAGAAAAATAAGAAGCTGAGCAGCGTGGTCATTGGAGCCAATGTAACAAGCATTGGGGCAAAGAGTTTCTTTGGATGCAAGAAGCTGAAATCTATTACTTTCAAAGGCAAAAAAGCGCCTAAGATTGGAAGTAAGGCATTTAGCGGTATTAAAAAGAACTGTAAAGTTACTGTTCCGAAGAAGATGTCGAAGAAGCACTTGAATACTCTCAAGAAGAGGATGAAGAGCGCTGGGAAAAAGATTGTGTATAAAAAGAAATAAATAAGTAGATGTGGAGATAACAGGCCGGCTTTGCTGGCCTGTTGCTTGTGAAAGGGCAGGGAATTATGGGATCAAATTATGAAAAACAGGTATTTGCGGCACGGGAGATCTTTTTGAAGTATGACCAGAAGATTATGGCGGAAAGGTTTCCGATAAAGAATGATGAGGAATATCTGTATCTGAAATTATTGGGGACGGACTACCGGGTTTGCCGGCAGAACGGAGAGATAGAGGAACAAAAGGAAGGGAGATATGTGCCATGTCTGGATTATCAGGTGGTTATGATTCTCTATGATATTCTGTGCTATCCCAAACGAAAGCCAGTGCTTTCAGGAGAATGGCGTACCCTTGCTTCGCTGCAGGTAACTCATAGCAGCCCCTCGGCAGACAGATTTACAGCTCCATATGGAAAAAAATTTTCCGGCAGAGCCGGGGCGCTGGCCGCCGCCTGCAAAAAGCTTGGCGGGCGGCGGCTGGATGTACCCGCCAGTGCTGATGTATCATGGGAGATTCCGGTGTTTCCCTTTTTTCCTATAGCTTTTCGCTTCTGGGACGGAGACGAAGAATTTTCTCCTGTCATTACGCTGCTGTGGGACAAAAATTCCCTGGATTTTATGCATTTTGAAACTTTGTATTATGCAATGAACCATTTGCTGAAGCGGCTGGAGCAGATGATGTAAAGGAGAGCTTCCGGTTTAGCACTTCATGAATTGGACGGAAAATAGATGTCAGCTTTCTGTGTGTTCAATCCGTCCAGATATTCTGCTCCCCAATTACACATGGCGTTTAGAACAGGGATAATGCTTTTTCCGAAAGGCGTAAGAGAATAAAAGTTCTAAAATATAGCATCTTTGCAGCGGACTTGTATTTGGTCAGTTTCCCTTATATAATAAGAGCATGATTGGAGGAATGGATATGACGTTACAGCAATTAAAATACATGATAACAGTAGCGGAAAAAGGTTCTATCACAGAGGCTGCCAAAGAACTGTTCATTTCACAGCCAAGTCTGTCTGGGGCAATAAGAGAAGTGGAGAAGGAGGCCAGAATCACCATTTTCAACCGTTGCCGGGCGGGCGTTGCATTAACGACGGAGGGCATGGAATTTTTAGGGTATGCGAGGCAGGTTGTGCAGCAGATGGAGCTTCTGGAATCCCGGTACATAGATAATCAGCCGGAAAAGCAGAGGTTTTGTATCTCCACGCAGCATTACACTTTTGCTGCCAATGCTTTTGTGGAGCTGGTAAAGCAGTTCGGACAGGAAAGATATGAGTTCATTTTGAATGAGACACAGACCTATCAGATTATTATGGATGTCAGGAACCGTTTCAGTGATCTAGGGGTTCTCTATCTTAGCAGAGCTAATGAAAATGTATTGATGAAAGTTTTTGAAGAATATAATCTGAACTTTTATGAGTTGTTTACAGCAGTTCCGCATGTGTTTCTACGGAAAGGCCATCCACTGGCTGAGCATGAGAAGATCAGACTGGAAGATTTGAAGCCGTATCCAAGACTGAACTTTGTCCAGGGGGCTTATGAATCCTCCAATTTTGCGGAGGAATTATTCAGTAATGAGATTGCGGAAAAGAGCATTAAGATCAGTGACCGCGCCGCTATTGTAAATTTTATGATCGGGCTGGATGGATATACGGTTTCAAGTGGTATTTTCCCAAGATATCTTCATGGGGATTCGATCATTTCTGTCCCTCTGGATGGGGATGAAACTATGCGGATTGGATATATCCTGAATAAAGACAGGGAGTTATCTAAGCTGGGGGAAATCTACGTAGAAGCCCTAAAACAGTATCAACAGATTAAAACATAGGTTCCGCCTATGTTATAGCATAAGTAATCAGTATTACCTATCATATGTCCTTCCGCTGTATAATTGTAAGCGGAAGGAGGCGTTATTATGCCAGGTTATGTGATAGGTAATTTTTTTGTTTATTCTATGATTAATGCGTTTACACCGGGGCCGGGGAATATTCTGGCTTTAAACACTGTGACGAATTATGGATGGAAAAAGGGGACGCCCTTGTTTTTGGGGATTTTCTCCGGGTACTATGTTGTGCAGATGCTTTGTGCGCTGTTTGTTTATGGGATGAGTACGTTGCTGCCGGATGTGCTGGGAGTGATGAAATATGTGGGAGCTGCGTATATCCTCTGGCTGGCAATCCACATTGCATTTGGGCATCCGGATGAGGATGGCGGGGAGAGAGCAGCATCTTTTTGGAAAGGGTTCATGCTGCAGTTTGTGAATGTGAAGATTTATCTGTTTGGGATTACAGCGTTGACTGGGTATGTGACGAATTACAATACATCCCTGTCTGTGCTGGTTTTCTTTGAACTTGTAATCGCAACGATTGGAACGGTTGCTACATCGGCATGGATTGGTATAGGGCTGGCAATCCAGAAAATCTATCTGCGGCATTATCGTCTGATCAACATTGTTCTTGCTGTTACTTTATTGGAATGTGTATACAGCATATTGAAATAGATATCTGCGGATATGGAGGTTATTTTGTTAATCTGTTTTTATCACCCCATTCACACATACCATCTAAAATGGGAATGAGAGATTTTCCACGTTCTGTCAAGCTATATTCAACTTTTGGAGGAATTTGGGGATATTCTTCTCTATGGACAAGTTGGTCTGCTTCCAGTTCCTTTAATGACGAACTTAATGTTTTAAAAGAAATTCCTCCAATATATTTTTTCATTTCGTTAAATCGAACAACGCCAAATTCCATAAGCGTATAAAGAATTGTCATTTTGTATTTTCCGTTTATTAGTGATAACGTATAGCTGAAACCTGTTGTTGCTAAACATTCTTTTGAAATGCAATGTTCATTCATTTTACACTCTCCTTTTGGTAAGTATATAACAATAATGTGCGTACTTGATTAAAAGATAATTCTTGTTATGATTATAATATGGGGTAATACAGAAGTCAATGTGTTCCTCAAAATATAAAATAGATTGGAGATTGCAAGATGAGCAAAAAAATAATGATATTGAATGGTAGTCCACGCAAAAAAGGGAATACAACTGCATTAACTGCTGCATTTAAGAAGGGAGCAGAAGAAGCGGGAAACCAAGTTACAGAAATTTTCCTTGGTGAAATGAGTATTAATGGCTGCAAAGGTTGTTTTGGAGGCGGTAAAAATTGCGATAGTCCTTGTGTGCAAAAAGATGATATGGACAAAATTTATCCCGTTTATCGAGAAGCAGATATTGTAGTCCTTGCATCTCCCTTATATTATTGGACAATAAGCGGACAATTAAAAACGGCATTTGACAGGCTGTTTGCCGTTGCAGAATGTGACCCTAATTACCGGAATCCTAAAAAAGATATGGTTTTGTTTATGGCAGCAGAGGGGTATGGTTTTGAAGAAAGTGAATATTGGTATGACCGTCTTGAAAAGCATCTTGGATGGAAGAGCATAGGGAAAGTGCTTTGCGGCGGGGTAATGAATGTTGGTGATATTTCAGGAAATGAAAAGTTAGATGAAGCATATCAACTTGGTGTATCTATTCAATAAAAATCTGCATAGACGGCAAGTGCTCTTTAGGAACAGAAGCTCTGCCATGCAAAGTATTTAAACTCTGCATGGCAGAGTTTTTAGATGGGGCGGGGATAGAATGATAGATTTTATAGATTGTGAGATAAATAGGTTTTACTTTGCGAGCGCATTATGGTATTCATTTATAATTTCTTTCATTGTGACAGATTGCAGGCTTGTTTTTAGAGAATCGCGCACTTTATTGTAGGGCATTTCTAAGACGGCATGGATGTTTTTGCCTACTGGACAGAGCGGGGAGGGCATCGCATGGACGCCTATGAATTTTTTGAGGGCATCTGGCTCCACCGCCATGTAGATACGATATAAAGTGATATCTTCCAGAGCGCAGTTTAATGTGGCCCCGCCTGTACCAAATTTTACAGACAGTATCCCTTCTTTTTTCAATGCACTTATAATATTACGGATCGTAACGGGATTACAGCCGGTTGAAAGTGCAAGCAGTTCGCTCGTCACACGTTTATTATTCCCATATTCATTTATAAAAATAAGACAGTGGATAGCGATGGAACATTTTGTGCTGATATGCATAACGGCTGCCCTCCGATTTTGTAGGTTGTATTAACATTTATTATATCATGAATTTTTTATGGTGTAAATATTGACACTACAGCAATTTCTATTTATACTGATAAGGTGTAAATTTAAAAATTACACAAGGAGGAATATACGATGAGATATGTGCAGATGATTTTCAGCCCGACAGGGGGAACCAGACGTGCAGCAGAGATTATTACGTCAGAATGGAGCAGCGCTGTGGAAACAGTCGATCTGTCTGATCCGGCTGGTGATTTTTCAAAAAGCAGTTTTGCTCCGGAGGATGTCGTACTGATTGCGTTACCGTCTTATGGAGGACGTGTTCCTGCAGCTGCGGCAGAACGGTTATCGCAGGTCAGGGGGAATTCTGCAAATTGTGTGCTGCTGTGCGTGTATGGAAACCGTGCCTATGAGGATACAATGGTCGAAATGGCAGATATGGCAAAAAATTGTGGCTTTACTGTAACTGCAGCCATTTCTGCTGTTGCGGAACATTCTATTATGCACCAGTTTGCAACGGGAAGGCCGGATGGGAAAGATATGCAGGAACTAAAGTCCTATGCAAAAACAATTCTTGAAAAGATTAAAACCGGAATATCGAAGGATGAGCTGCAGGTGCCGGGAAACCGGCCTTATAAAAAAGCAGGCGGCGCCGGATTAGTTCCGAAAGCCACAAAAGATTGTACGGATTGCGGTTTATGTGCAGAGCAGTGTCCGGTGCAGGCCATTGACAGGGGGAACATCAAAAGGGCAGATTCACGAAAGTGTATCTCATGCATGCGCTGTGTAGTGAAATGTCCTAATTCTGCGAGAAAGGTCAATAGTGGAATGGTAGCGGCGGCGTCACTGGTAATTAAAAATGCCTGTTCAGTTAGGAAAGATTGTGAGCTGTTTATATGATGGATTATGCGTTTCCATTGACGCCCCAGCAATGGAAACGGTATTGACAAAAGAGAGGTGGAGACGTATAATAACATTCGTTATATAACAAAATGAATTGAAAGAGGGGTGAAACGATGCCTCCCGCAAAGAAATTTCAGAGGGAAGATATTGTAAAGGCAGCGTATGAGATTGTGAAAGCTGAGGGGATGAAGGATATGAATGCCCGGAGAATTGCGAAGGAGCTTGGGTGTTCCACACAGCCTATTTATCATAATTTTAATACGATGGAGGAACTGAAACAGCTGGTGCGTGACAGGATATATGCGGATTACGTCGAGTATATGGCGAAAGGCGCGAAAGAAGAGAGAGCTTATCTTGGCATGGGAATGGCATTTATCCGGTTTGCCAGAGATTATCCGAATTTTTTCAGGGTTTTGTTTATGCATGAGAGCGGACTGTCACTCATACAGTTCATACAGAGTGACGCGACAGGGAATCAGGTGCTTGAAAAGGGACAGATTTTCTCAGAGCTTGATGCAGAGCAGCAGAAAGAGTTCCATCGGAAGGTTATGGTGTTTACTTATGGGCTTGCGGTAATTGCGGCAACCCAGGCAGTTCAGCTCCCGGACGAGGAAATTCGCGAGCTTTTGGCGTCCACCACAAAGGAACTGCTGGTGGGCTTCCGGTATATGCAGAATCAGGAGGATGATTAGATGCAGAATGTGATAGAGGTTCGAAATTTGACGAAGGAATATAAATCTGTGAAGGCGGTGGACAATTTATCATTTGAGGTTCAGGAGGGGGAGATTCTGGGGCTGCTGGGACCGAATGGCAGCGGCAAGTCTACCACGATGAACTGCATTTTGTCCCTGCTGAATTTCGGCAGCGGAAGCATCCGCATTTTTGGCAGTGAGATGAGACCGGATGCGTATGAGATTAAGAGTAAAATCGGTGTGGTATTTCAGGATGTGGCAGTGTTTGAGGAGCTGACGGTGTATGAAAATATTGATTATTTCTGCGGACTGTATATTCGGGACAAAGCGGCCAGGAAGCAGTACATTGAGGAGGCGATAGCTCTGGTGGGGCTGGAAGAGTATAAAAAGTTCCGCCCCAAACAGCTCTCAGGAGGGCTGCTTCGGCGTTTAAATATTGCCTGTGGGATTGCCCACAAACCGAAGCTGATTTTCCTGGATGAGCCGACAGTGGCGGTGGATCCTCAGAGCCGCAACAATATTTTGGACGGCATTATGACGCTGCGGAACCAGGGGGCGACGATTGTATATACTACCCACTATATGGAGGAAGTGGAGATTATTTGTGACAGGGTGATTATTCTGGACAAGGGAAAGATTTTAGCGGACGGTACATGCGATTCGTTAAAGGAGCTGGCGCGCATCGAAGAGAAGGTTACCGTGGAGACAAATGCTTTAGCTGGGGAATGCCTTGAGGAAATCAGACAGCTTGCCCATGTAGACGCGGCGGCCTATGACGGGCAGAGCTTGTCAGTTACCTATCGGCAGGGAAAAAATAACCTGATTGCACTCATTGAGTTTTTAAAGGACAGGGGTGTCAGCTACAGTAAAATTTATTCTGAACGGCCGACGCTGAACGATGTCTTTCTGGAACTCACGGGAAAGGAGCTGCGGGACTGAATGTTTTGGCATAATTTTAAGTATACGTTAAAGACTCTTTTGGGAGATAAAATGCTGATTTTCTGGACGTTTGCTTTCCCGGTTATTCTGGGGGCTTTCTTTTATATGGCTTTTTCTGACATTGAAAATAATGAAAAGCTTCACGTGATTGATATTGCGGTGGTGGAAAACGACAGTTTCCGTGACAGTGAGCTGTGGAAAAAATCTTTTGAGGCTTTGAGTGAAGGGGAGAGTGGGGAGCAGGTATTCTGTACAAAGTATGTGAGTGAAGAGGAAGCAAAACGCCTGCTCTCGGAAAAAGAAATTGAAGGATATTTTATGCTGGCAGACAGAGAGCCGCGGGTGATAGTTGCGTCTGACGGGATTAATGAAACAGTTCTGAAATATGTGGTGGAGGAAATCTCCCAGACGGAAGAAATCGTGCGAAATATAGCAGAACGCCGGATACAACAGGGGGAAATACCTACAGCAGAATTTTATAAACAGCTCAGCAAAGAGGTTATAGAGCTGACTGGCGGTGAAAATGGAGGCATACGGGATATTTCGGGAGCTAATCTGAGCTATACGATGATTGAGTTTTACACACTGATTGCAATGACTTGTCTATATGGCGGGATTCTAGGAATGGCGGCTGTGAACCAAAACCTGGCGAATATGAGCAGCAAAGGGAAGCGGGTGTCGGTAAGCCCTGTGGGAAAGGGCAGGATTATCCTTAGCAGTGTACTGGCAGGCTATACGATTCAGATGGTTGGCGTGGCGCTGTTATTTGCATTTACAATTTTTGTGCTGCATGTGGACTATGGGAATCATCTGCCTCTGATTGTGCTGCTGGCATTGTGCGGCGGCCTGGCCGGGCTGTCCATGGGAATTGCCATTGCGGTACTTGTGAAATCCAGCGATAATGTAAAGACGGGTATCGTGATTTCCGTGACTATGGCAGGATGTTTTCTGTCTGGAATGATGGGGATTACCATGAAATATCTTGTGGATAAAAATATTCCGCTGCTCAACCGGCTGAATCCGGCGAATATGATTACCGATGGGCTGTATGCACTTTATTATTATGATACATTTGACCGTTACTGGCAGAATGCAGCCAGCCTTCTGGCGTTTGCATTTGGCATGATTTTGTTAGCTGTGTTTGGATTGAGGGGGCAGAGATATGACAGTATTTAAAGCGTTTTTAAAGGTGCTGAACCAATGCAGGATACCGATTATCTTATACACAGTTTTGTTGGTTGGATTTGGCGGTTTTCAGATGCAGACAAATGAAAGCAGTATGGGATTTACGGCGAGCAGGCCGGAGATATCTATTATAAACCGGGACGAAAATACAGGGGTTACCCAAGGACTGATTGCGTATATGGCAGACAACTGTGAAATCAGGGAAATGAAAGAAGAGGAGCTGAATGACGCCCTGTTTTATCGGGATATCAATTACATTTTGTACATTCCGAAAAATTATGGAAAGGACTTTATGGAAGGCAGAGAGACGGAGCTGGAAGTCAGAAGTACCGGGGACTATCATTCTTCATATGCGGAGATGCTTTTGTCACGCTATCTAAAGACTGCAAGGGCGTATGCAAAATATGCAGAGAACGGAGAAGAACTGGCGGATGCGGTCAGTGAGGTTCTGGCAAAGCAGGTTTCCGTGGAGGTTACGTCAAAGCTGGATACAGGGCGTTTAGAGAAAGCGGCGTTTTATTATAATTTTTTGAACTACAGTCTGTTGGCGGGATGTGTGTATGTCATCTGCCTGGTACTGTCGAGTTTCCGGGAAGAAAAAATCCGCAAGCGAACCGCGGTGAGCAGTATGGATTATCGGAAAATGAATCGCCTGCTGCTGCTGTCAAACGGGCTGTTTGCGTTTGCACTATGGCTGCTCTACGTGATTTTGAGCTTTGTGCTGGTGGGAAAAGTCATGTTCACGGCGCATGGTTTTCTGTATGTGGCAAATTCTTTTGCATTTATGGTTTGCGCATTGACAATTGCTTTCCTTATTGGGAATCTTGTGGGAAACAAAAATGCACTGAACGGAATCGTTAATGTAGTGGCGCTTGGTTCAAGCTTTCTGTGCGGCGCTTTCGTTCCGGCAGAGTGGCTTCCGGATTCTGTGCTGAAGGCTGCGCATATCCTGCCGTCCTACTGGTATATCCAGACAAATGAGTTTTTGAAAACAATGGAAGATGTGAGCCTTACATCAGCCGGACCGATATTTGTCAATACAGGAGTCGTTTTAGGATTTGCATTGATATTTATTGTGGCGGCAGATATCGTATCAAAAAAGAGGGAGAAAAGGGAAGCCTGACCGGGAACAGTGGCGATCGGACGGATTAGAAAAGGATATATAAAAAGGACAGCAGCCGACATCGCTGAATATGGCTGCTGTCCCTTTTCGGATTAGTTTCCTCCAGGGCCGTCCTGTCTTGGGCGGGAATCTTCATCTAACTTTGGCACATTATTATCAAATTCGGACGGAATGTCCCGTGACGCGTTAGATGCTCCGGGAAGGTCAATCTCAGGAATATTTCCGTCATCATAGGCAGAAGTGTTTCCTCTGTGGCATGACTGTGCTTTCATGAGCGTCTCCTTTCTCAATAGACAATGTTAAAAGTAATGCCGTCAATTTTCGGACTCAGCTACAATATCCTCCAGAACGCGTATTAAATCGTGAATGGTATTTAGGGGAACATCGCGTTTCAGGATTTCATTTTTTAAGTCAATAGACAGAGTGTCGAATTTCGGGCGTATTTCATCTGAAACATAAGACATAGATATCACCTCGCTGATAGTGTGTCCGAAATGCAGATGGTTATGCGTAAGGATAGTAAGAGCGTGAAATAAAATTTTTAGTAGTTGACATCTTGAATTTTGCGGAATATAATTTCAATACAGCTGAATAGACAGTTCGGCCCGATTTATCGAGCGTACCATCCTGTCGTTAAACAAAACTAGGGAACCCGATTTTATTGAATCCTGCGTTTTGCGGGATTTTTTTTGCTTTTTTTGTGCACTTGAATTGTAATTGGAGGAAAATGTATGAAAGCACTGGTGTTGTCAAGCGGGGGCATTGATTCGACAGTCTGCCTGGCGCTTGCTGTGGACAAGTATGGATATGAGAATGTGCTGAGCCTGTCGGTTTATTATGGACAGAAGCACAGCAATGAACTGAAAGCAGCGCGAAGGATTGCGCAGCATTATCATGTGAGACATAAGGAACTGGATATGAGGATGATATTTGCCGGCTCAGATTGTACTTTGCTGGAGGGAAGGGGGGAGATTCCGCAAGGGACATATGCATCTCAGTTGGAAGCGCACGCCGGAGAACCGGTTTCTACATATGTTCCGTTTCGGAACGGATTATTCCTGGCGGCAGCGGCGTCTGTTGCATTGGCAGACAGGTGCGGGAAGATCTATTATGGGGCGCATGCGGACGACAGCGCGGGAAATGCTTACCCGGATACTTCGGAAGCATTTCATGAAGCAATCAGCCGGGCAGTATATGAGGGGAGTGGGAAGCAGCTGGAAATTGAGGCGCCCTTCCTGTGCAGCCATAAGGCAGATGTAGTCAGGACAGGGATAGAGCTTCAGGCGCCCTTTGCACTCACCTGGTCCTGCTATGAAGGAGGGGAGAGGGCGTGTGGAAAATGTGCGACCTGTATGGACAGGATGAAAGCGTTTGCATTAAATGGAATTCAGGATCCTGCAGAATATGAGGAGGAGAAGAAATGACAAATTCTGTTTTATTTATATTTTCGATTGTTTTTTATCTTTTTGCGGTGGTGCTCGCCTATAAAATATTTGGCAAAACCGGGTTATATGTGTTTACGGCGATTTCAGCGATTCTTGCCAATATACAGGTATGTAAAAATGTAGACATTTTCGGGCTTTCTACCACTGCGGGGAATACGCTTTATGCGGCCAGTTTTCTGGTGACAGATATCCTGTCTGAAAAATACGGAAAGAAGGCGGCGCAGAAGGCGGTCTATATCGGTCTGTTCACTACAGTTATATTCCTGGTGGGAACCCAGGGGCTGCTCAGGTTTGTCCCGAATGCGAATGATATCATGAATGAGCCGATGACGATGCTGTTTGGTTTTGTGCCAAGGGTAGTTTTGGGAAGTACGCTGGGATATATCTGCTCACAGACGATAGATGTTACACTTTATCATTTAATCTGGAAAAAGACAGGCGATAATGAGAGGATGCTGTGGCTTCGGAACTGCGGTTCGACTCTGACCTCCCAGGCTGTGGATACGGTGGTGTTTACATTTGCCGCTTTCTGGGGCGTGTATGATACGGAGGTATTTGTCAGCATTCTGCTTACGACTTATTTGTTTAAGGCAATTGTTGCTTTCTGCGATACGCCTTTTGTGTATCTGGCGAGAAAGCTTAAAGTGAAGGAGGAAAATTAAATGTCTCAGTTACATGCGCTTGGAAAGCAGACAGAGTATCAAATGGATTATGCGCCGGAGGTACTTGAAAGTTTTGAAAATAAACATATGGATAATGACTATTTCGTGAAATTCAATTGTCCGGAATTTACATCTCTCTGTCCGATTACAGGGCAGCCGGATTTTGCGACTATTTATATATCTTATGTCCCGGATAGAAAAATGGTTGAGAGCAAATCCTTAAAGCTATATCTGTTTTCTTACAGGAATCATGGAGATTTTCATGAGGACTGCTGCAATAAGATTATGAAAGATTTGATAAAGCTTATGGATCCGAAGTATATCGAAGTCTGGGGAAAGTTCCTTCCAAGAGGCGGGATTTCGATTGACCCATATTGTAATTACGGCAAAAAAGGGACAAAATGGGAAGAGATGGCCTATGACCGTCTCGCCCATCATGACATGTATCCCGAAAAAGTAGACAACCGATGACAGATATGGCGCCCCGTAGTTTTACGGGGCATCTGGCGCATCTGAAAATTTGTTATAAGAGATAAGGTTTCTGGGCGGAAGATAGGGATAGATATCTTCATAAGATTCCAGTTCCGCCTCCGTCCCAGGCGTGAAAGGAATCAGTCCGGTACAGTCCTGGAAGGAACAGGATTTTCCTAAATAATCATATTCATCGATAATCTGACGGTTGGTTTTTGCGTTCTTTTTCATATTTCCTCCTTGTGTAAAACAATTTAGGTGTAGTATATGTACTTTTTGGTGTGATATACTAAAGGTATTATTTGGAGACGAAAAGGTTTGCGCTTTATGGAGCCGTGAAGCTGAAGTGGAAGGCAATGGAAAATTTATTTTTGGAAAGGACGGTGCAGAGGATGAATTATAGAATGCTTGTGCAGTATGACGGAACGAGATATGCAGGCTGGCAGAGGCAGCCTATGGGCAAAGATACCATACAGGGGAAAATTGAGGCTGTGCTGGGACGGATGACGGGAGAGCGGATAGAAATCAGCGGTGCAGGACGGACAGATGCAGGCGTCCATGCCAGAGGGCAGGTGGCGAATGTGCATCTGCCGGAGGGATACAGTACGGAAGGCGTCAGGGATTATCTGAACTGTTATCTCCCAGAGGATATCTGCGTGACGGAAATGAGTGAGGCGTCCGAACGTTTCCACAGCAGACTGAATGCGGGCGCAAAGACGTACCTGTACAGGATATCCACGAATACGACAAAAAATGTATTTGAGAGGAAATATATTTATGATTTAGATGAAAACCTGGACGTGGGCAGGATGAAAGAGGCGGCTGCTTATCTTATCGGAGAGCATGATTTTCAAAGTTTCTGCGCCAAGAGGATAAAGAAATCGACAATACGGCGGTTATATTCGATTGAATTCCGGGAGCTGCCCGGAGAGCTTCAGATTTCTTACCGGGGCAGCGGATTTCTTTATCATATGGTGCGGATTCTTACGGGAACCCTGATTGAAGTGGGAAAGTACGAAAGGACGCCGGAGTCCGTACAGGAGGTTCTGCGGGCAAGAGAGCGGGCAAAAGCCGGCTATACGGTTCCGGCGAAGGGGCTGTGCCTGATGCGGGTGGAATATTAGCTTAGTATCCCAGAGATTCCCCTACCAGGATGACATGGATTCTTCCGGGAATTCTGCTGTAGCGGGTGACAAGCACCTGGGCACAGAGACATCCGGGAGAGAGGCAGTCTGCACACACGCCGGTTCTGCCGCAGGGGGTATCTGAACCAAGGCGTACTGCATTTGGCGGGGCGGCAGCATTATGTACCCGGTCAAGAGCCTCTTCTACGGTTTTGGTTACCTTGTTCATGCCCACAACCAGAATCACATGAGCGGGGCCGAAGGTAAGGGCAGCTACCCGGTTTCCGTTGCCGTCGATATTTACCAGCTGCCCGTCCAGGGTGATGGCGTTGCTGCTCATCAGATAGTAGTCGGCGGAGAATGCCTTACGGTAAATAGCCTGCGCTTCTTCCGGGGATTGTGCGTTGGCGCGGTCTAATAATGTCACAGGCGCTTTCTTAAGCGCATCAATGACGCCGCTTTCTTTTAAAGACATAGAGCCGCCCCAGGAAACAATAGAGTCATTTTCGATAAGAGAGAGCGCTTTGTCTACAGCAGAGGAACTGTCCGGGCAGTAGTATCCAGACATGTTCCGCTTTTCTAGGTGTTTGATAATTGTATTTGCCTGTTTTTCGTAAAATTCTTTCATGGGTATCATAGAATCTGTCCTTTCTGCGTTTTGAAATTTCATTTCTGCGGGAACCTCCGTATATATTTGATAGCAGTCCTGCCGCTTTTGCAGGAAGTATATCTAAAATAATGAATCTTGTCAATGTACAGAAAAATTTAAATATTTCTATTGACTCTGACGTTATGTCATACTTTATCATGTACTTACACGAAGGAGGTGGAAAATCATGATGACTGTTCATGAGGTAAGTGAGCTGGCGGGAGTGAGTATACGCGCTCTTCATCATTATGACAAGATTGGGCTTCTGCATCCTGCAGAAGTTACGGATGCGGGGTATCGGCTGTATGACGATACAGCCCTAGAACGCCTGCAATGCGTCCTGTTGTTTAAGGAGCTCCAGTTCTCTTTGAAAGAAATCAAGGAAATTCTAGACAGTCCGGATTTTGATTACGGCCAGGCGCTGGAGCAGCAGATTACACTGCTCCAGATGAAAAAGGAGCATTTGGAGAATCTGATAGACCTCGCTCGTGGAATAAAGCAGATAGGAGTGAACAAAGTGGATTTTACAGTATTTGATACAAAAAAGATGGATGAATACGCAAAGCAGGCAAAAGCATCCTGGGGGCAGACTCCTGAGTACAGGGAGTTTGAAGAAAAGTCGAAAGACAGGACAAAAGAAGAAGATCAGAAGCTAGGTATTGGGCTTATGGGAATCTTTGCAGAATTTGGCGGTATGAAAGATAGCGTCCCTTCCGATAGTGCGGTGCAGGCACAGGTAAAGAAGCTGCAGGATTACATTACGGAGCATTTTTACACCTGTTCCGATGAAATTCTGGCGGCGCTTGGCAGCATGTATGCCGGGGGCGGGGAGATGACCGACAATATCAATCATGCCGGAGGCGGGGGAACGGCGGAATTTGCGGCCAGGGCTATTGAGGCGTACTGCAACCTGCACTTGTTTTAGGGGAACGCCTGATAAGAGAGTGAGAGGGCAGCAGATAGCTTTTGCAATCACATTATAATAAATATGTAATCATTGTATCGCCCTCCTTTCTTTCGTCTGGAGGGCATTTATACACCTCCGAATGAAAAAAGAGGGGTAAAGCTGCCTTTGGCTCTATGGAAAGCGTTGAGTACCATCATCACAAAAGCCCTTTCTACTTTCCACCAGTAGCAAGGGCTTTTATTTTTTATAACGCTATTGAATTGAGATAAAACCTTCATTCCGGCAACAGTGCAATAACAAATTTTCACGTATTTCCGGGCTTTTTCGGTTCTAAAATCAGTTAATGCTCTTCATCGTCGGAAACAGCAGCACATCCCGAATAGCCGCAGAGTCCGTCAACAGCATACACATCCTGTCAATACCGAAGCCGATACCACCTGTCGGCGGCATACCAATCATCAATGCGTTCAGGAAGTCCTCATCGGTATGGTTGGCTTCCTCGTCTCCCTGGGCGAACTGTTCTTCCTGTGCTGCGAAACGCTCACGCTGGTCAATCGGGTCGTTCAGCTCGGAGTAGGCATTTGCCATTTCCCAGCCGTTCATGAAGAATTCGAAACGCTCTACATATTCTGGGTTCTCCGGTTTCTTTTTGGTCAGAGGTGAGATTTCAATCGGATGATCCATAACAAATGTCGGCTGCACCAGATGTTCTTCTACGAATTCCTCAAAGAACAGGTTCAGGATATCGCCTTTCTTATGCCGTTCTTCATACTCAATATGGTGAGCTTTAGCAGCGGCTCTTGCTTCTTCCAGCGTATGGATTTCATGGAAGTCTACGCCGGAATATTTCTTTACTGCGTCTACCATAGTGATTCTTTCAAAAGGCTTTCCGAGATCCATCTCGATTCCCTGATAAGTGATAGTAGTAGTCCCCAGAACTTCCTGTGCCACATGGCGGTACAGGTTTTCGGTTAAATCCATCATTCCGTTGTAGTCAGTATATGCCTGATAGAGTTCCATCAGCGTGAACTCAGGGTTGTGCCTGGTGTCCAGGCCTTCGTTGCGGAATACGCGTCCGATTTCATAGACACGCTCCAGACCGCCTACAATCAATCTTTTCAGAGGCAGTTCCAGGGAAATGCGGAGCTTGAAGTCCTCATCCAGCGCATTAAAATGCGTTTCGAAAGGTCTTGCTGCCGCGCCGCCCGCATTTGCTACCAGCATAGGCGTTTCTACTTCCATAAATCCCTGTGCATCCAGGTATTTACGGATACTGCTGATGATTTTTGAACGCTTGATAAAGGTGTCCTTTACTTCCGGGTTCATAATCAAATCCACATAACGCTGACGATAACGAATGTCGGTATTGGTTAGTCCGTGAAATTTCTCCGGTAAAATCTGAAGGCTCTTGCTCAGAAGGGTTACTTCCGAAGCGTGGATGGAGATTTCTCCGGTTTTTGTGCGGAATACTTCACCTTTTAATCCCACAATGTCTCCGATATCCATTTTTTTAAACGCTTTGTATTCGTCTTCTCCGATGCTGTCTCTTGCCACATAGGACTGGATATTTCCGGATAAATCCTGTATATTGCAGAAAGATGCCTTTCCCATGACACGTTTGGACATCATACGTCCTGCCAGAGATACCGTCTGTCCTTCCAGTCCATCGAACTGGTCTTTGATTTCCTGGCTGTGGTGGGTTGTGTCATATTTTGTAATTTGAAATGGGTCTTTGCCATTTTCCTGTAAGTCCGCCAGCTTTTCGCGGCGTACTTTTAAAAGCTGGTTTAAGTCCTGCTCTTGTACTTTCTTCTGTTCTGCCACTGTCTTTTCACTCCCTAATTTGATCTATGGATTCCAAGGACTTTATATTTCATAAGTCCTGCTTCTGCCTCGACGGTAATCTCATCGCCGACCTTGGCGCCAATCAGCGCTTTTCCCACAGGAGATTCATTGGAAATCTTACCCTGCAGACTGTTGGCTTCGGAGGAACCTACGATTTTAAATTCCATTTCTTCTTCGAATTCCTCGTCATATACTTTTACCAGGCATCCGACGCTGATTTTGTCCAAATCGACTTCGTCCTCTACGATAACTTCCGCGTTTTTCAGGATTTTTTCGATTTCCTCAATACGTGCCTCGATGTCTCTCTGTTCGTCTTTTGCTGCGTCATATTCGGCATTCTCGGAAAGATCCCCCTGCTCCCGTGCCTCTTTGATTTTTTCAGCAACTTCTTTTCGTTTTACGACTTTCAGGTCGTGCAGCTCTTCTTCCAGGGCTTTCAGTCCTGCATAGGTCAATAAATTTTTCTTTTCTTCCATTTTAGTCCTACACCCTTTCAAATTTCTTAAAAAAAGGTAAGCCGGTTTCCCAGCTTAACAGTCACAGTATTATAGCCCATTGGCAGTAAAATGTCAAGATTCTGCGCGCAGGAATGGATGTGCCGGAAAAGAAATGTTAACGGAAAATGTCATATTTGTAATACACAAAATTTATTGCTTTGGCTTGAAACAAATATTACAATTTTAAAATATAAAACATATGAAACCATGGATAATATGCAAAAAAACAAAAGAAAGGAGAGCGTGGATAGAGGCATGCGCTATTCAGGCAAGTGTGGGGTATGGTAAATTTTAGAGACGGAAAGCTGTCGGATTACAATTACGAGCTTGTGGCGGCAGTGTCAGGCGAAGAGGTAAACGGTAAGTTAAAAGAATATTTTGACAAAACGGATGCAGTAAAAAAGATTTATGTCCTGGATGATGGAAACAGCAATTATTATCAGATTGAAGAAGGGAAAGACTGCTCGGATATTCCGGCTACATATCCAGAAAATGTGATTGCCCTGGCAAAGCAGGAGAATGCGCTTTATGACGCGCTGGAGGGGCTTCAGTTATTTTCTAAAGAGGCAAGTAAGGAAAATGTCAGAAAGGCATATGATGACTACTATCTGGCCTATGGGATTTATGCGGAATATGGACTTCCTCAATGCTTTTCAGATGAAGAAATAGAAGCCTTTCAGATTCTTGAGTTCCTGGAAACTATGGATGTGAATCAGTCTTATGTATTGTACAATTTATGTTTCCAAAACATTTCGGTGTTTGAGATCAGAGAGAGTCACAGAAATGTTTCGCTGAGGATGGCAAGCCAGCCCCAGACAGGCGGTGTAAAAAAGGCATGGAAGTTCCAGTATCGGTTTAACCTGAATTTTAAGCAGGCTGTGTTTGAAAAACTGCCAATTCCGGTACGGGAGAGAATACAGAACCTGGCGGCGCCATTATGGAAGGGTGGTGAAAATGGAGATGTAAATGACATTTTTGACATTTCAAATCTGGTTATGATTCTGAACAGCAGGACGGCAACAGCTACGCCCGTGATAGAAGGGCTTTCTGAAAAAGCATCGGATTTTGTGACTACCATATTTATTCATCATTTTTTTGATAAGCTGGAGCGTGATGAACAGACGGTGTTTGGACGTATCATTACCCCAAAAACAGGTGAGGAGAAATACCTCTTTACGCCCAGAAAATTTACGCTGACCGTGGACAATCCGACATTTGGGGAGACGTCATACGATCCGGCGCAGACGATGCTGAATTATATCGTGATGTGCAGTGATAAAAATATTCCGCCGCTGAAAAAATTTTCATGGACATGGCTGGAAGATTCTGAACGGGGAAAGCTTGGCGGTGTTATGGAGATAAACAGGGATTTACTGTTTGCAAGGGTATGCGAACAGTTTAAGCGTGAGATTCTGAGCAGGCTGCGGCTGGAGGTCAATGCATGGATGGAGAAACAGACGGTAGGGTTTACCTATTGGCTGGGCATTCAATCGGCTTCCGGGTATGACGCGGCGCAGTTCCTTCTGCAGCCGGACGGGACGTATCAATACTGCTATTCCCATGAGAAAGCCAGTGAAACGGTTTACGGGTGGATACCTCCGATTTTAGCGGCTTCGGGTTCACTGGCGGCAAAATATTCGGTGGTGTGCAATGCCAGAGGAGGAGAGATGACAGCGGATAACGTAAAGTACCCGGCGCTTATCTTTGACGCAAGGGTTGTGGGATGGCTTGATGTAGTGTATGACGGCGGACACTCAAAAGGAACAGTCTATGACGCTGATTTAATCTTTTCCTTGGGAATTGCACTGGATGATTATGGAAACATCAATTTTAAGAAGTCTTTTGAGCTGAAAGAAAATAAGACAACGATGGATAAGAGCGGGTGGGCGGAATTTGCAAGCTTTGGAGGAATTGATTCTACGGTGGATAGCTTTAAGGATTATCTTAAAAAATGGATAGGGGAATTTAATGGTTTTGCAAAATCAGGCTTCTTAAATAATTTTTACACAAAAATGTGCTGGGTAATGCCAGGGAACAGCACCTTTACCTACAGAGATGAAGGATTTACCAAAGGACATGATTTCTATGCAATGATTAAATATGTGCAGGAATAGGGGGGCGGCAGAAATGAAAAGAATGGAAGTTTCTTCAGAGCTGGCAGATTATTTTGTGCCGTTGACGGCAGTATGCTTTGAGAAGGATATAGAGCTGCTTTGTACAGAAGATTTTTTTGGAATGCTGAGTATCGGAACGGATCGCAGGTTATATTTATATTATGGAGATTACGGAAAGACGGCCAGGTTCCAGAAAGCGGACATTACAGGAAGCCTGGGTGGAGATGTGAAACGCATTACCGCTATGAGGGCGGGAAATGGGAAGGAATTTGTAATCAGTGTAATTGCCGGAGAAGAGATTTATTTTGCCGTGACGGATACGCCTCAGAAACCTGCATGGAGGAGAGTGGATTTTTCGGAGGCGGCGTCCGGAAGAAAGTTTATTCCTGAAGATGTCTGTGTGAGCGCATTCTCAGATAATGTCGTTCTTGCAGCGGAGCTGAAGAATAGAAACACAGGTAAGACGGAGCAGTTTTTTGTGGAATCTGATTTGGCAGGTGCAAGTCTGAAATATTACCCGTGTGCGGCAAATTTTGAGACGATAAAAGCTTCGCTTTTGGGGCAGGCTGTATCCCAGCGGGTGCAGGGAATTTATACTTATGGGAATTATGCAGGGACAGAGCAGATTCTGTATACGCCTATCAAGAATGTATACCAGCCGGGAATTATGCCGAATCCGTTCCGTCTGGCTGCGGATAAGGGAACGGAGGCTATCAGCCTGGTTCCGCTTTTGGAGGAGGATTGTGATTATCCGGGGACGCATTTGTTTACGGGGGGAGGAGGAAAATTATTCCTATACCCGTTCCGCAATCAAGTGGACTGCGTCAGGCATCCAGAGAAAGGCCCGGTTCTGATTGCCCAGTCTGACTCTTTCAATCAGATAAAAAAGATGGAGTCTTATTATGACGGGACGAAACTGTATGTGTGGATTCTAAATGAAAGCGGGGAATTGCTGTATCTGTATGCAGATACAGAGAAGGGACTTCCTGTTTCCTTTAGCGCGCCCCTGTTGTTCCGGGAAAATGTGATGCATTTCGGGGCAAAGCCAGGAAAAATCTTTTTGTGTGAATCTTCGAAAGGGACAAAACTCACGATTGGGGAATATAACAGAAATTCCGGTGTCTGGGATTTTTCTTCGGTGTTGATTGACGCCGGGCTGGACAGCGGGATGGAGCCAATCAGGATTCCTGCGTATATGACAAAGGTTATCGTGTATGGGGAGAACAATGCTTTTTCCGTTGGCACGAAAGTACGTGTGACGGCTTTAGAAAATACGGAGGTTTATGTAAACAGCATATACCATAAGTTTGAGGCAGGGAAAACGCTTGCATTCCGGACGAATGAACAGGGATGTGTCAATATTGTACAGGCTGCGAAAACATCTTTGCTGGCTGTATCCTATGAAATCAGTCTGGCGGAAAATACAGCTGACGGAACTGTATGCGAGGATCCGTCGCAAAAGCCGCGCGAAAAGCTTATGGGCTTAGATACGCCGGAGAAGATAAAAGCGGCTCAGATTGTGGATATCCATGGAAATGCGAGGCCATTTATAACAGGAGTATCGGAAAGAGATATTGAACATACAGCCGCGATAGTGGGAAAGCTGAATGCGGTTGAGAATATGCTGTCCGCTCCCTGCGATATGAACGGGATGTTTGCCTATAGAGATGCAGACAGCTTTATCACAGATTTGTTTGACGCTGTCGAGGATGCCTTTAATTATGTGAAAGGCAAGATTATCAAGGGATTTGATATTTTTATTGACGCCATGACAAGGACCTGGAATTTTGTCATCAAAATCGGGGAGAAAATCATAGGATTTGTGATTGAAACCGCAGAGCAGATTTACAGCTGCATCGTTAAGGTATTTGAATATATCAAGGCGGGGATTGAGAAGGTTATTGACTGGCTGAAGTTCGTATTTAATATTGACGATGTGGTTAGACTGAAAAATACGATGAAGCAGTTCGTAAAGCTATCCCTGAAAGCAGCATCGGATAAGCTGGAGTATGCCAGAGGAATAGCGGATAAGGAAATCCAGAGTACAATAGAAAAGATTGCCGAGTGGGGCGGTATCGGTGAACCAGAGATTGAACCCGCCAAAGAAAAAGAAGGATACCAGCCGGATTCGGGAAATATGTATCTGTTTGATATTATTTTCGGGAATCTCCGGCCGAAATTTAAAATACCAGCCATGGAGATTTCGGCTGAGGCAAAGAAAGCAGTTGCTGGAGTTTCCAGACTATACATAGAGATGGAAACAGAGATGAAGGGGTATTCGGGAAATATGCTGAATACAGTGACGGACGCCCTGCAGCACATTGACCTTTCGGATGTGAATACGATTGTGGCGGCATTGAAAAAGACAGCCGCGGTACTGGCAGTTACGGGCTTGGAGATTGTGAAGAAGGTTGTTGATGCATTATTTGAGCTTCTGGAGACAGTGCTTTCCTCAATCTTTGAGTATCTGGATGCCCCGGTGTACCTTCCATTTATTTCGGAGGTGCTGGAGCTGTTTGGAATAGATGAATTTTCCGTGCTGGATATTGTAACGATTGTCCCCGCATTCCTGACGAGCGTCATTTATAAAATCATCAAAGGAAAACCAGTGGTTGATGAAACCGTGTATGCACAGATTATGGGCGCGCGGACGATGGAAGAGCTGACTTTTGGAGATGATACCGCCAATGCACTTGGAGAGCTGCCAACAGGAGGGAAAAAGGTAGGCGTCCAGATATGCAAAATCTGTATGTTTGGGGTTTCGCTGACGGAAACGATTCTGACAGGAATTCTATATGCGACAGTGGGGACGGAGACGCCGCCGCTGTATACGAAAATCTCCACGTGTCTCGGGGCGGCAGACTTTGCGTTTTCTATGATTTCAGGATATGTGTGCTATTCCCCTATGACAGAGGCAGCTGATAATCTGGACATCGCAATCAGCGTCTATACATATGCATGGATAGGAAAATCCGTGATGTTCCTCCTGGGCGGGATACTGCAGATATTAGGGGAAATGACAGAGGAAGAAGGACTAAAAAATGGATTGAAAAAAGCAGCGGCTGTGTGTAATATAACAGCGGGAGGGATATCCCTGGTGGGGATTTGTGCGGAGATTACAGCATGTGTCATGGCGGCTTTGGTCCGGGCGGACAGCCATGATCAAAAGATAGATAAAGCGATTTTCCTTACGGAAGATGTCGGATATATTGTAGATGATGTAAGAAATGTTATGGATGTGTGTACAATCTTTTTTGAGGAAAAGGAGCCCGCGAATGCTCCGCTGCCGCCGTGGTTTACTATAATCCGGTCAATTGGAAGCGGCGGGTACTGTCTGTCACAGCTGGCTTCCCTGATTATCCTTTCGGAAGGATAAGTGTATGTGATTTTTCTTATTTAAATCCATGTTTCTGCCGAAATACTAAGTATAAATATATGTATGTCAGGGGGGGGGAGAAGCAATGGGAATGGAAATGATGGGGAATCTGAACCAGCAGGCGAAAATGGCGAAGATGCAGCAGGCTTGGGATATGAAAAAGTCAGGTACGCTTCCGATGATGGGAAAGACGGGAACTTCGATTTTTAAAACGCTGGCGCCTGAGAGCAAGAAGACAAGTGATGCAGAAGCCAAGAAAAGGATAGCAAAAATCAAGACAAAGTTAAAGTCAGGTGCGAAACTTGGCGCCGCGGACAAAGCGTTTTTGCGTAAACATGCCCCAGAGCTTTACCGGAAGGTACTGGCATTGGAAAAAGAACGCGAGGCTTACGAGGAGCGTCTGAAGGAGTGCAAGACAAAGGATGAGGTAGAAGAGGCCAAGCTGCAGAAAAAGGGCGAGATGGCTTCAACGATGAAGGATACAGACCCGGAATTTGCCATGATCCGCATGGCGCAGATGACTGCGGCTGAGAGCGATGCAGCCCCGTCTGTGAAACAGAAACCCTGGCGTTATGAGGTGGAGCTGGAAGAGCAGCAAGAGAAAACAGAAGCGGTAGAGCGGCTGACGGATAAAGAGCTTGAAAACCGGAAGCAGCAGAAAAGCAGGGAAGAAGGGCAGTGGGCAGGCAGAGAAGAGGAAGCTTTCATAGACGAGAGATTTAAGGATATGCATATTGCAGCTCTGCGCATGGCGCCTGCAGCAGAGCAGGAAAATGCAGATTATACAAGGGGACAGGCTGCATACCAGGCGGCGGCCGGTATGGAAGGCGCAGAGCTGCCAGAGCTTGAGGCAGAAAAAGAAAAAAGAGGCTGAAAACGTTTCTGGGTTAACCAGGAGAAGAGGACTATGCCGTTGGTGCTGCATATGGAACACCGATGGCATAGTTTTCGTATGGCAGGATAAATCCCAGAGTATTCAGGGACTCAAGTGCAGCAGAATTTAGGACAGGAAGATGACAGAGATGGAGAATAAATTAGTAATTGGAATCTTGGCTCATGTGGATGCCGGGAAAACCACATTATCGGAAGGAATGCTGTATCTGGGCGGCAGCATACGGAAAATGGGGCGTGTGGATCATGGAGACGCTTTTCTAGATACTTATTCGCTTGAGCGTGCCCGCGGCATCACAATTTTTTCAAAGCAGGCGGTACTGAATTTGAAAGAATGGACGGTGACACTCCTGGATACACCTGGACATGTGGATTTTTCGGCAGAGATGGAGCGCACGCTTTCGGTACTGGATTACGCGGTTTTAGTGATTAACGGGGCAGACGGGGTACAGGGGCATACGCAGACCTTGTGGCGGCTGCTGCACCGCTACAAGGTTCCTGTGTTCCTGTTCGTTAACAAAATGGATCAGGAAGGAACGGATAAGGCAGCGCTGCTGGAGGAGCTAAAGCGGCGTCTGGATGATTCCTGTGTGGATTTTACAGAGGAGGAGGCGATGCTTGAGAATATCGCTATGTGCGAGGAGGCAGTGCTGGAGGAGTACCTGGAGACGGGAGGGATAGCCAGGGAAGAAATCTGCCGTCTGATTGGGCAAAGAAAGGTGTTTCCATGCTGGTTTGGGTCGGCGCTGCGCATGACAGGCGTGGAAGAATTTATGGCGGGTTTGGCGGAATATATGCAGCTTCCGGATTACCCAAAAGAGTTCGGGGCGCGGGTGTTTAAGATTTCCCGGGACGAACAGGGAAACCGCCTTACCCATATGAAGATTACAGGGGGGAGCCTGAAAGTGAAGACACTTCTGGATGTCGGTGAGGGCAGGGAAGAGAAAGCAGACCAGATCCGGATTTATTCGGGGGCGCGCTACGAGGCAGTTCCTGAGGCGGAAGCCGGGACTGTGTGTGCAGTGACAGGGCTTTCGCATACTAAGCCGGGACAGGGAATCGGGCTGGAAACAGAAACGGCCGTTCCGGTGCTGGAGCCGGTTCTGACATACCGGATGATATTTCCGGAGGAGTGTAATGTCCACACAATGCTCCCCAAACTCCGTGAGCTGGAAGAGGAGGAGCCGGAGCTTCATATTGTATGGGACGAGGAATTAAATGAAATCCATGCCCAGATGATGGGGGAAGTGCAGATTGAAGTGCTGAAAAGCCTGATAGGGGAGCGGTTTGGCGTGCAGGTGGAATTCGGTGAGGGAAATATCGTATATAAAGAGACGATTCTGGAGCCTGTGGAGGGCGTAGGGCATTTTGAGCCGCTGCGCCATTATGCGGAGGTGCATCTTCTGCTGGAGCCGGCGGAACGGGGCAGCGGTTTGCAGTTTGCCGCAGCCTGCAGCGAGGACATGCTGGATAGGAACTGGCAGCGGCTGGTGCTTACACATCTGGAAGAAAAGGAGCACAGAGGCGTGCTGACAGGTTCAGCGGTTACGGATATGAAGATTACCCTGGTGTCTGGCAAGGCGCATTTGAAGCATACGGAAGGCGGGGATTTCCGTCAGGCGACGTACCGCGCCGTGCGCCAGGGCTTAAAAAAGGCGAAGAGCATTCTGCTGGAGCCATATTATGACTTCCGTCTGGAGGTTCCGGCAGAGATGGTAGGACGTGCGATGACAGATATCCGGCGTATGGAAGGCACATTTGAAATGCCTGGGCAAGAAGGCGGGATGTCGGTGCTCACAGGAAGCGCGCCTGTGGCGCAGATGCGCGGCTACCAGACAGAAGTGTCATCGTATACTCGCGGGCTGGGGCGGCTAAGCTGTGCGTGGAAAGGCTATGAGCCATGCCATAATGAGGAAGAAGTGGTGGCTGTCCTGGGGTATGATTCGGAAAGGGATTTGGATAACCCTACAGGCTCTGTATTCTGTGCGCATGGAGCCGGGTTCGTGGTAGAGTGGGACAGGGTAGAGGAATATATGCACCTGGAAAATGTGCTGCCATCTCGGGAAGAGAAGGAACAGGAAATTCCGGTCGTAGTATCAGAGAGGAGCCGCAGCGCCGGAGGATGGCAGGATGAAAAGGAGCTGGAGGAAATTTTTACCCGCACCTACGGCGCAGTGAAACGGCAGCTGCCAGAAGCAGGAAGGCGTGTAGTTTCTGCTCCCTCTTACCGCCCTCCGAAACGGGCAAAGGAAATGGATGAATACCTGCTGGTAGACGGATATAATATTATTTTTGCCTGGGAGGATTTGCGGGAGCTTGCCGAGAAGAATATCGACGGTGCGCGCACCCGCTTGATGGATATTCTAAGCAATTACCAGGGATATAGGAAGTGCCGGGTAATTCTGGTGTTTGACGCTTATAAGGTAGAGGGAAATCCTGGGGAGGTCATCAAATACCACAATATCTATGTAGTGTATACCAGGGAAGCGGAAACCGCCGACCAGTATATCGAGAAAACGGTTCATGCAATCGGGAGAAAATACCATGTGACGGTGGCAACGTCAGACGGACTGGAACAGGTGATTATACTGGGACAGGGCGGGCACAGGATGTCGGCACAGAATTTGCGTGAGGAAATAGAGATTGCGGGAAAGGAAATCCGCGAGGAATGTGAAAAGCTGCCATCAGGAGGGAAAAACCTGCTGTTTGCCGGGCTGGATGATGAGACGGCGGAATATATGGAGGATGTGCGGCTGGGGCGCAGGAAAGTATAGGGAGTCCAGATGATTCATGAAACTGCCGTGGAAATACGGCGGCAGAAAAGCAGCGCAGGAAAAGAATAAATTTCCTGCGCTGCTTTCTTAATGGTCAGGCTATGCTGCCCAGTGTTTTAAGGCTTCACGATGCTGATACCGATGCCGTAAGCGCCGGGACCGATGTGGGTACTTACGCTTAATGAGAGAGGGTCGTACTGGACATCTACGCCGGGAAAAGCCTGGGAAATCAAAGATTTCCACTCGGCGATTTCTTCGGGCGTCAATCCCGCCCCGGCGGCATCTACACGGACACGGGAGAAGTCGGCGCTTCCGAACCTGGTTTTGTAATCATCCAGAATAGCCTCTACCATGCGTATCCTGCATTTTTTCATGCCCCGGATTTTGGCGAAAGCATCCAGCTTTCCACCCTGGATAGTAAGGACGGGTTTAATATTCAGCACCGTTCCGAGAGCGGCGCCTGCCGGGGTAACTCTGCCTCCCTTTTTTAAATAGGTCAAAGTATCTACAGCAATATAAATAGAAGAGTCATATGCACGTGCTTCCAAATCCTGTTTGATTTCTTTTGCAGGCATCCCGCTGTCAGCCATTTGCTTTGCTTCGATAACAGAAGCTTTCAGGGTAATGGAAATGCGGTGGTTGTCCACGACTGCAACTTTGCCGTCATAATCATTGGCAAGTCCCAGCGCTGTTTCACAAGAATTGCTCAGTCCGCTGGACATAGGAATATGAACGATTTCATCATATCCTGATTCCAGGAGCCTGTCCCACAAATCTATCACATCCCCAGGAGAGGGCTGTGAGGTGGAGACATCTTTCCCAGCGGTCAGGCTGGCGTAAAATTCCTCGTCATTCAAATCAATGCCTTCAAAACGAATCTCCCCATCAATGATTACAGGCATGGGAAGCAGGAAAATACCCATCTCTTCCGCTTTTTTTTGTGAAATACCGCTGTTGCTGTCAGTGATGATAGCTGTTTTCATTTATCATATCCTCCTTATTTGAAACACGAAGCTGAAATCTTTTTAAATTACTCTGATTGTAACACTTCGCGGCTTTGAATTCAAGCATGTGGAGGTTTTTTAGGGGATTGACTGGAAGATTGATGGAGTTTGTTCAGGTAGGACTTTAAAATCATATTGATATATTGCGATAGGGAGCGGTCGTCCTCATCTGCTAAATCCTTCAGTTCTCCGACAATGTTGTGGTCAATAGTAATGCTTACTTTTGCTTTTAAAGGTTTCATAGCATGTCTCCTTTCGAGAATTTCTTCGTTAGTATCCAGATACCTCATAATTTTATACCCACAATATAGCATTAAATAGCGTCTGCTATTGCGATTTCATGCAAATTCGTTTAAAGTAGGGTATAAGATGGATAAACAAGTGGAAAAACGATAAAATACGCAAAAAATAAGGAGATAAATGATGAAAGACCTTCAGGAATGGGCAGAGATGAGTGATATGGAGTTCTATTTCCGCTATCTGAGTGATGCCGGTGTGGAAGAGCTGACGGAATTTCTGGAAATGTTTCCGGAATTTCTGGAAGATGATTGCCAGCTTTCGAAGAATGGGATATAGTAGAGACAGCAGAGAATTTATGGAAAAGACGGAGGCGCAAGATGGATGTTGAGAAATTGCTGCAGCAGGTAAAAGACGGAAAGGTATCCATCCAGGAAGCGGCGCAGGATTTAAAGAAGCTGCCCTATGAGGATTTAGGTTACGCGAAAGTGGATCACCACCGCAGGCTGCGCACAGGGGCTGCAGAGGTAGTGTTCTGCCAGGGAAAGGCAGACGGGCATCTGTGCGGAATTTTTGAGAATTTTTATGAACACAAAGTGAATGTACTGGGAACGCGGGCAAGCGCTGGGCAGTATGAGATGCTGCATAAGAAATTTCCGGAGCTGTGCTATGATCCAGTGGCGCGGATTGTAAAGATGGAGTTTGAGAAAACAAAAATGCAGGGAAATGTGGCGGTGTGTACGGCGGGTACGGCGGATATCCCGGTAGCGGAGGAAGCGGCGCAGTGCGCAGAATTTTTTGGGGCAGGGGTCAGCAGGTATTATGATGTGGGCGTGGCAGGAATCCACAGGCTGCTGTCGAAGCGGGAGGAAATTTGCCGGGCGAACTGTGTGATTGCCATTGCGGGAATGGAAGGAGCCCTGGGAAGTGTGCTGGCAGGGCTGGTGGATAAGCCGGTGATTGCAGTGCCCACGTCCATCGGGTACGGGGCGAACTTTGGCGGGGTATCGGCGCTTTTGAGTATGCTGAATTCGTGCGCGAATGGAATTTCCGTAGTAAATATTGACAATGGGTATGGCGCGGCATATATTGCTGCGCAGATTAACCGGCTTGCACTAGGAAAAGACTGGCATTAGCAGACAGAGACGTGGGAGGCAGAAATGAGGACTTTATATTTGGAATGCTGTTCGGGAATCAGCGGGGATATGACAGCGGCGGCGCTTCTGGATTTAGGGGGAGACAGAGACGGACTGCTGGCGATGCTGGAAAGCATGCCGCTGCACGGCTTTCATGTGGAAATCGGACAGGCGGAAAAATGCGGGATAGCGGCATGTGATTTTGAGGTGGTTTTGGATGAACAGCCCCATGAGCACCGCCATCTGGCAGATATTTATAAGATTATTGAAAATACAGATACATCAGTCCATGTAAAAAATCTGGCAAAGAGGATGTTTGAAATCGTGGCGGAAGCGGAGGCGAAAGCCCATAAGGTTCCGGTGGAGAAAGTGCATTTTCATGAAGTGGGGGCGGTGGACTCCATTGTGGATATTATGAGTGTAGCGTATTTGATAGAAAGCCTGGAGATTGACAGGGCGGTGGTTTCAGAGCTGTACGAGGGAAGGGGGCAGGTGAGATGCCAGCACGGAATTCTTCCGGTTCCGGTTCCGGCGGTGGTAAATATCATACAGGAGCAGGGATTGACGCTGCGCTTGACGGAAGCAGAGGGAGAGATGATAACCCCTACAGGGGCGGCAGTCGCAGCGGCGCTGCGGGAATATGGCGGCAGAGCGGCAGAGGGCAGGCCACGGGGCAGGCTTCTGTGTACGGGCACAGGCGCAGGAAAAAAAGATTTTCTACATGCAAATGTCCTGCGGGCGATGCTGTTTGAAGAGGAAACAGATACGCGTCAGATGCCAGGAGAGGACAGTTGTGGGAGACAGGAAGTATTCCAGGCGTCAGCGGAGGATGATAGCGGCGATTTGTGGATGCTTGAGACAAATATAGATGACTGTACCGGGGAAATGCTGGGGTATGTCTTGGAGATTTTGTTAGAAGCAGGCGCGTGCGATGTGTTTTTTACCCCTATTTACATGAAAAAAAACCGTCCAGCTTATATGCTGAGTGTGATGTGCGATGGAACACGGCGAGAGCATATGGAAAATCTGATTTTTCGGCATACGACTACGATTGGTATCCGCAGATATCCGGTAGCGCGCAGTGTATTGGAACGGCAGGCGGCGATGGCAGAGACTTCTTATGGAGTGGTAAGGATAAAGAGGATTGTGAGGCCGGACGGCGTATGCAGTATGCCGGAGTATGAGAGTATCCGTGAAATCTGCGCCGGGACGGGAGAAGGATTTCCAAAGATTTATGAAGCGGTAAGAAATGAGGCGGAGCAGATATTAAAAAGAAAGGAAGCGGAAAGGGAGTGACGGAGCGGTTGAAACGGTTAGAGGCGCGGATGAATGGGCTGACGCGGGAGGACATCTGCGTGGCATTTTCCGGTGGGGTGGACAGCAGCCTTCTTTTGAAGGCGGCGGTAATAGCCGCAGAGAGGAATCATACAAAAGTTTATGCGGTGACTATGAAGACGCGGCTGCAGCCCGGGGAAGATATGGAGATTGCTGCTAGGGTGGCGGGAGAATGCGGCGCAGAACATATTGTCCTGCATCTGGATGAGAGCCGGGAAGAGAGAATCCTGGAGAATTCGAAGGAGCGCTGTTATCACTGTAAGTCCTTTCTTTTTCAGGGATTGAAGCACTGGGCTGAGGAACGCGGCGTAACGGTTCTTCTGGAAGGGTCCAACCGGGATGATTTGGAGGTATACAGGCCGGGGCTGCGTGCCGTCAGGGAGCTTGGGGTGCAAAGTCCGCTGGCAGAACTGGGCATTACGAAAGCAGAGGTGCGCCGGATGGCCAGGGCACTGGGTATTTCTGTGGCTGCCCGTCCATCCACGCCATGCATGGCTACCCGCCTGACCTATGGCACGCGTCTGGATTTTGAAGTTTTGGACAGGCTGGCGGCAGGGGAGGACAGGATGCGCAGTTTGGGTTTTGATGTCATCCGGCTGCGCCTTCATGGAGACATCCTGCGGCTGGAAATGGCGGCAGACAGGCTGGCGGACGCTGTGGCGCAGCGGGAGATTATTACGGCGGCGCTGCGGGAACTGGGATTTCATTATATTACATTGGATATGGAGGGCTTCCGCTCAGGAAGTATGGACTTATGGTAAGAAAACATTTATATTTTTCAGGGCAGGTACAGGGAGTAGGGTTCCGCTACCGTTCGGCGTGGATTGCGCAGTCCCTGGGGCTGACCGGATGGGTGTCAAATCTGTGGGACGGACGGGTAGAAATGGAAGTGCAGGGGGATAAACATGCGATAGAAAGGATGATTCAGAGCCTGTATGACCAGAAATATATACAGATTGACTTTATTGAATCCGATGAAATTCCGCTGAAAGCATCCGAGCGGAAGTTCCGGGTCGTTTAAACGCATAAAAATACTCCCGCAGCTTCGCGCCTTTGCGACAACCGCGGGAGAATAAGGGGGAGGATAAGTATACTATCATTTTATCTTTGGTAGTAACTACAGTATAACCTCCAGGAAGAATTTTATACAGGAAGATGAAAAAAAACGGATAAAATTTCTAAAAAAGCACTTGACTTTTACGAAGGAATAGTGCTATAATGACCAAGCTGATAAAAACAGTAGCGATGCGTGGCTCAGCTTGGTAGAGCGCTGCGTTCGGGACGCAGAGGTCGCAGGTTCAAATCCTGTCGCATCGAGATGAGAAAATGGCTTAAACACTGGATTTGCAGAGTGTTTAAGCTATTTCTTTTTTACTCTGAAAAATATCTTGTCACGAATCTTATCAGGGATAGGGTAGCTGCGTTGAATTGCATCTGCCTTTGTTCAAGCCAAGAATTTCTTCCCTTCGCAATCCATAATACAGTGCCAGCAGGAACACAGTTTCCAGTCTGTGCCCTGATATAGCATCCAGAAAGATAGTTACATTAGCCGAACCGATGTAGGCTTTTTTCTGAATATCTGTATTTTTATGTGGATGTAAATTTTTTATAAGCTTGATTTAGTTCGTTTGACCGACTATAATCAAGAATACGTTTCATTGATGTTGGGAGGTATCTTATGTTTGACTATATGACCGTACAGGAAACTGCAAAATTATGGGGAATATCAGAGCGGCAAGTCCAGAAATTATGCAAGGCAAACCGCATTGAGGGCGTTATACACTTAACCCGTGTATGGCTTATCCCGCGGAACACAGAAAGACCAGCGGATATGCGTCGGAAAAATTACAAAGGGGCGGAAAAATAATGGAAATCTATTATATTGAAGATGATGAAAATATTGCAATGGTTGTAAAGGAATATCTGAGCCAGAAAGGGTATGCAGTTTCTATATTCGGGACGTTGGAAAGCGGAAAAAAAGCATTGGAACACCGTATTCCAAGCATTGTACTGATTGATTGGAATATGCCAGACGGCGGGGGGAATAGCTTTTGCAGATGGATGCGCTCAAAATGGAAAGAACTTCCGATTATTTTTCTGACGGTCCGAGATGATACCCGTGATATTATTTCGGGTTTTGAGGACGGAGCGGATGATTATGTAACAAAACCCTTTGAATTAGAGGTTCTGTATTCCCGCATCCACGCATTGCTCCGCCGGGCAGGAAATGTGCAGAGCCAGTATCTTTCCTGTGGTCCTATTTCAATTGACAAAAACAGAACGGCAATATTTTGTGGTGAAGAAGAAATTACTGTCAGCCGGGCAGAATATCAGCTTTTGCGGCTTTTGATGGAAAATAAAGGAAAGACCGTTACAAGAGAACGACTGCTGGCTCAAACCTGGGACAATAATGGGAATTATGTCAATGATAATACGTTGACAGTGACTATAAAACGTCTG
Organism: Lachnospiraceae bacterium 46-15; assembly: GCA_041223665.1. GTDB lineage: Bacteria > Bacillota > Clostridia > Lachnospirales > Lachnospiraceae > Hominisplanchenecus_A. The sequence goes on along the minus strand of JBCLQO010000012.1, from coordinate 1,479 downwards.
AGGGAAAAACTCCATCATCCGTCTTGTTTAAAAACAATACGGAGCTTTGGCTATCGTATGGAGGATGGGATATGAGCAAAAAATCAAGTATAAAAATGACGGTTCTGTTTGTACTGTCGGTCAGTCTGATTGTTGCTGCGATAATCACATTTTTTCTTGCTTTGCACTACAGCCATGCATGTTTTCAAATGTTGGGAGGATTTTGCGAAAGAATGATTCAGAAATATCCAGATTCCAGACAGAATGTTTTGGAATTATTGAAAGCGCAAGATTTCTATGAAACAGATGAAAATATATTAAAGGCTTTTGGGTATCAGCCGTCAAATCTTGGCATTGTTCATCCGATACTTCTCTGGATTGCTATTTTAGGATTTTTTGCTGGCGGCATACTGTTTCTTTTCTCTTTCTGGTATTGGCATAGGAAATCAGCCGCCCGCATCCAGGCATTGACGGGATATTTGGAAAGAGTAAATACAGGCGGTCATGGATTACTTTTTGAGTCTTCCGATGATGAATTTTCAAAACTGCAAGATGAAATATATAAAACAGTAACGGCACTTTACCAGACAAGGGAAGACGCACTGACAGCACGAAACAATTTCGCCGAAAACCTCTCCAATATTGCACATCAGCTTAAAACGCCGATTACGTCTATTTCATTAACGCTCCAGATGGCGAAAGAACATCTGGAAGATGCCCGTACCTTGGAAATGCAGCAAGGGCATACCTCTATGGCGTGTGAAAAATGCGCCAATATTATGGAAATAGAACGGCAGATAAACAGGCTCTTGCATTTGGAAGAAGCACTATTGCTCTTATCCCGCATTGACGCAGGAACACTTGCACTTGACAGGAAACCGACAGATGTTTTTACTATTCTTTCTTTGGCATCGGACAATTTATATGAATTGTTTATATGGAAGGGCGTTCTGATTGATGTTCCAGAAATGGGAGAAATGGATATCAATGTAGATTTAGGCTGGACGATGGAAGCAGTCATGAATTTGATGAAAAACTGCATGGAAGCAGCAGGAACAGACACTACTGTTCATTGCTCCTATGAAAAAAATCCACTTTATGTTCAGATACGGATATGGGACGAAGGGGAGGGATTCGCAAAAGAGGACTTACCTCATTTGTTTGAGCGATTCTATCGTGGGGAAAAAGCAAAAAATACCGGAATTGGAATAGGTCTTTCGCTTTCAAAAGCAATCATAGAAATGCAGAACGGAATCATCCGTGCATTCAATCTTCCGAGCGGCGGAGCTTGTTTTGAGATTCGTTTCTATACCTCGTGAAAATAGTGTGAAGCACATAAAATATGGGATGCCCTCGGGTGCAGTCACTGAGATGTCATTTTCATTTGTTATAATATAAAGTACTTTGATGAATTTCAAATAATAGAAAGACTAACTATTAAAAGTCAAGTCTAAAATGAAAAATTTTTGAATGAATTGCAGAAATGCACTTCAGGTATAT
>JBCLQO010000011.1:0-71609 GCA_041223665.1 Lachnospiraceae bacterium 46-15 | reverse complement strand
AGGTGCCCCGGCGTCCGGCGTAAGCATAGAGTTGTCGGTTCCATAACTATCCGGGGTAAGAGACAGACTCCCCGACATTTGTTAAGCAGTTCAGCTCCAGTGTTGCATAAATCCCGCGTGTATTCTATAATGTACCCAGAATATCTGATTATTAGTCATGGAAAGGAAACGGAAGCATGAATTCATATAGAGCGGTATATCAGGGCGGCGAGGGAGAAATTGTAGAAAAAAAATCGCGTTTCATCGCCACGGTGCAGCCGGTAGAGTCTGAGGATGAGGCACTGGAATTTATCGCAGGACTGAAGAAAAAGTATTGGAACGCGACGCATAACTGCTGGGCTTTTGTGGTGGGAGAACGGCAGGAGCTGCAGCGGTGCAGCGATGACGGCGAGCCGCAGGGCACGGCGGGAAGACCCATGCTGGAGGTGCTTTTAGGCGAAGGTATCCACAATGCAGCAGTGGTAGTAACACGATATTTTGGCGGTACACTTCTGGGAACGGGTGGTCTGGTACGTGCTTATTCTAAGGCAGTGCAGGCAGGGCTGAAAGGCAGTGTAATTATTGAGAAACAGCAGGGATTTCTGTTGAAATTGGAGACGGATTATAACGGCATTGGAAAGATACAGTATATTCTGGGGCAAAAAGGGCTTGTTATTACAGATTCAGAATATACAGAGAAAGTGAAAGTAGAGACGCTGGTGCCACAGGAACTTCTGGATGGAATACGGGAGGAGATTACGGAAGGAACGAATGGAAAGGCTGTGTTTTTGGAATGCAGCCCGGTATGTTTTGCCTTAGTGGATGGCGCTCCGATGATTTTCGCTTGAAATATTCAGGGAGACCGATTAGAATGGAAAGGAAAATGATGTAGAAATGTGTGCCTTTGGAGGGAAAAATGGAAAATAGATGTGAAGCGCCCATAGGGGTATTTGATTCCGGAGTCGGCGGTCTGACCGTAGCGCGGGAAATCATGAGGAATAGCCCAAATGAGCGCATAATATATTTTGGGGACACGGCGCGGGTTCCCTATGGCAGCAAATCGAAAGATACGGTGCTGCGCTATTCGCGGCAGATTATCCGGTTTTTGCGCACGCAGGATGTGAAGGCCATTGTGGTGGCCTGCAATACGGCCAGCGCCTATGCATTAGAGGAAATTAAGAAGGAGCTTGACATTCCAATTATTGGGGTAGTAAAGCCTGGCGCGCGGGCTGCAGGAAATACCACAAAGAATGGAAAGATTGGGATTATAGGGACGGAAGCCACTGTGAACTCGGGGATTTACACGGAATTTATCCAGGCGCAGAACCCGGATATTCATGTACTGGGAAAAGCCTGTCCGCTTTTTGTTCCGCTGGTGGAGGAGGGATGGCTGAAGGATTCGGTGACTGCGGAGGTCGCTAGAAGATATCTGGACGGTTTGATGGAACAAGGGATTGATACTCTGATTTTAGGCTGCACCCATTATCCGTTGCTGCGTTCACTGCTGAGGGATATTGTGGGAGAGGGTGTGACTTTAGTAAACCCAGCTTATGAGACGGCAAGAGAGCTGAAAGAACTGTTGAAACGAGAGCATTTGGAAAATCCCTGCACCGGGGACTGTGAAGCGGAGCGCTACAAATTTTATGTAAGCGATTTGGCGGAAAAATTTAAAGAATTTGCCAATTCTATCCTGCCGTTTGACATAGAGATGACCAGGCAGATTAATATTGAGGAGTATTAGAATATGACAAGGGATGTTTTACTTCGGATTAAAGGGCTTCAGTCTATTGAAGAGGAAGAAGAAGCGGTGGAGATGATTGCTCCCGGAATTTATTTTGAGAGGGACGGCAAACATTATATTAAATATGACGAGGCCGTAGAGGGGACGGAAGAAACCATACAGAATCTCATCAAGGTAGACGGCAGCAGCATGGAGGTCACGAAGCGGGGAGTGACGAATGCGCATATGGTTTTTGAGCGTGATAAAAAAAATCATACCTATTATAATACTCCATTTGGGAATTTGTTAGTGGGCATTTTTGCTACGGATATTGTGCTGGACGCTGCAGAGGACAGCCTGGATATCAGGGTAGAGTATGCGTTGGAAGTAAACTATGAACATTTGGCAGACTGTACAATCAGCATGAATGTGCAGTCAAAGAAAGGGGCACATCTGCTTTTATAACAGATGTGCCTGCTTTTTTACTTTTTTGAAAATTTTCCTTTTACCCGGGCAAAAAGTCCTGCCTTTTTCTTCGGGGCAGCTTCGAGTGAGCCTCGGATGCCTCTTACGCTTGTTATGTAAAGGCCGCTTACAACTGCCTTCACTTCGCGTTTTACAGGAAGGCTGTCAAAGATGGATGCTTCACATACAAGGGTCATGATTTTAGGACCAACTTTTGCCTTTACGATGGGGAGCTTTGCCCTGCGCATCATCTTCGGGGTTTGGTCTATGACCATCTGAGGCAGACCAGATTCTTTTAGCTTCATCTTCTTTTTATCAATAATCAGCATCGTGACGTTTTGCTTTGCCGCTTCCATCTGCTCCTGCTGAATTGCCTGTTTTTTCTGCATTTTTCGGCCGAAGAAATAAAGGCCGATGAGTAAGACGATAAGTACTGCCAGAATGATTAACAGCACAGTTCCTAATGTGGACATAGTGTACCTCCAATTATCTTTTTATAATGTAATGTCTACATTTTAGCATTTTTTGGGGGAAAGTTCAATGATTCTTTTGTGTTTTCAGTATATCGTCAAAGGAGTTGGCGTTGCAGGACAGTTAAGGCAAAAGCTTTCATGCAGTGATATGTGTATTGTACAGGCGCAGGATTTATGGTATAATTATTTACCAATAAACGGTTTTTTCTCTATTCTGGGAAAGGAGATAGCATGGATAAATCTTTAAAAGAGAAAGAATGAGGCAAAGGGGTTATACAGCGCATAAATAAAGGAGTTTTTATGAAAATGGAAGCATACAAGAGCGAGTTTATCAATTTTATGGTGGACAGTGATGTCCTGAAATTTGGAGAGTTTACACTGAAAAGTGGAAGAAAATCTCCGTTTTTTATGAATGCGGGAGCTTACGTAACAGGCACACAGCTTCGGAAGCTGGGAGAATATTATGCGAAAGCTATCCATGATAATTATGGTCTGGATTTCGATGTGCTGTTCGGACCAGCATACAAAGGAATTCCTCTGAGCGTGGCGACGACGATGGCAATTAGCGAGCTGTACGGAAAAGATATCCGCTATTGTTCGAACAGAAAAGAGGAAAAAGACCATGGGGATGCAGGAATCCTTCTGGGGAGCAAGCTTAGGGACGGCGACAGGGTGGTGATTATTGAGGATGTGACCACATCGGGAAAGTCTATTGAAGAAACATTTCCGATTATCCGCGCCCAGGGACAGGTGGAAATTAAAGGGCTTATGGTGTCTTTGAACCGCATGGAGAGAGGGAAGGGCGAGAAGAGCGCACTGGAGGAAATCCAGGAGAAATACGGTTTCCCGGCAAATGCTATTGTGAGTATGGCAGAGGTTGTGGAATATCTGCATAATAGAGAATGCGGCGGCAGGGTCGTGATTGATGATGCCATTAAAGCGGCAATTGATGCATATTATGAGCAGTACGGCGCAAAATAAAGCGGGTTAGTAAGGAGGGCTGGTATGAGCGAAAAGGTGTACAGGACAATGGGCGGTGCAGGGGCGTCTGGCATAGCAGTGGGAGTGGTTGTGCTGGTCACAGGGATTGTTTCAGGAATCCTATTGATTGTGCAGGGTGCAAGACTTTTAAAGAACAGGAAGAGCGTGCTGATTTAAGATGAGATATGAGACGAAAAGAATGATACGCATAGCCGGGCTGATACTGTTTATCTGCTATCTGCTCGGTCTGACGTATTTTCTGTTTTTTGCGGAGAGTTATGGGAGGACAGTGACAGACAGGGAATATTCGTATAATCTGGTGCCGTTCTTGGAAATTAAGAGGTTTTGGCAGAATAGGGAACTGATAGGGCATTTTGCGGTGTTTATTAATCTGGCGGGAAATGTGCTGGCATTTGTTCCCTTTGGTTTTTTTCTGCCGATGCTGGGCAGTCATGCGAGAGGGTTGTTCCGCATGGGGCTGTTTAGTTTTGAGTTCAGCCTCCTGGTTGAGACTATACAGCTGGTGTCAAAGGTGGGGAGCTTTGATGTGGACGATTTGATGCTCAACACCCTGGGCGGAATTTTGGGATACGTGATTTTTTCGTTGTGCAATTATATAAGGAGAAAAGTATATGGCTAAGAAACGGATGTATTCTTTTGCGGAGAAAAAGCATTCCCAGAGGGGGCTTGTCTCGACAATCCTGGGAGGGCTTTCACTGGTGATTTTCGGTGCGCTGGCATACCTCGCCTATTATCTGGACGGAGAGGGCGGGGCGTATATGGGAACGATAGGGCTGACAGGAGCCGTATTTTCCGTAATGGGGCTGATTCTGGGACTGGTTAGCTTCGGAGAGCATGACACACATCTGCTCTTTCCGAAGATTGGTTCAATTCTCAACGGCTGTGTGCTGGCGATTTGGATTTTTGTGATTTTGATTGGTTTTGGAGGGTGAGCAGGAGATGGAGAGACTGCAGCAGCAGATGGAATTTATCCTGGAAGTAGATAAGCTGAAAAATATAACACGGCAGACCTGGCTTTCGTCAGGTGAAAGAAAAGAAAATGACAGTGAGCATTCCTGGCATCTGGCGTTGATGTGCGCGCTGCTTGCAGAACATGCAAATGAGCAGATTGATGTACTGCGCACGATGACGATGGTGCTGATTCATGATCTTGTTGAAATCGACGCGGGAGATACGTATGCTTATGATACAGCCGGAAATGCTACGAAGAGAGAGCGGGAGGTTCAGGCAGCAAACCGCATTTTTAATTTGCTGCCACCGGATCAGGCGGAGTACATGAGAGGGCTGTGGGATGAGTTTGAAGCTGGGGAGACAGCGGAGGCAAAGTTTGCACTGTCACTGGACAAGATTCAGCCAGTGCTGCTAAATGATGCTTCTGGCGGGAAGTCCTGGCGGGAACATCAGGTGGAGATGTCCCAGATTATGGAGCGGAATGCGCGTACTCCGGAAGGCTCGAAGGAGCTGTGGGGATATGCCAGGAAGCTGATTGAGAAGAATGTGGAGAATGGGAATATCGATTGTCAGGAGAGGAGCAGACATGCCGAGAGAGGACAGTATCATACAGGAACGATATGATTTGACGATAGAGCGCATTGCTTCTATATTGCAGGAGCATACTGTGCCGGAGCCGTTTGGCGATTATTTCGCAAAGACGGCCTCTTTTCTTTTTATGCTTCATCAGGCAGATATCAGGCGGGAGCGTAGTCTGGAGGAGTGCCAGGAATGGAACAGGCAGCTTTATGAGGACATCCTGCCTGAAAACTATGGGAGCAGCTACGGGAATCCTGCATATGCAGTGGAGCAGTTGGGCGAGGTTCATGGACGGATTTTGAGCTTCCTTTATACGGAACTGCGGGGAATTATCATATACAAATATGAAGGGCGCCTGGAGGATATCACGGTGCTGCATGAGCTATTTATTGAAATTTATAATTGCTTTGAAGGGGAAGAGCTTCCGTCTTACCGGGAAATCCAGCAGATTATTTATTGGCATATCAGTGATTACAGCGATTTGACTGTGAGCCGCCGCATCCGCGAGGCGGTGGATCCATCACTGGATTTTGCAGTGAAGATTGTTATGGAAGAGGATTTGACAGATTTGCGGTATCTATATAAGTATGGGGAATATATTACGCAAAATGAGCTTCGGATGGCTGCACATCTGAATTCACTTCCCCAGGAGACGATTGAACGGATGGCAGACACTTACACAGAAGGGTATCGAATGGGTTTTGTGCTGGGGAACAAAGATTTGTCTAAGAAAAAGACGGTAAATATCCGCTTTACCGTTGGGTTTGAGAGGATGATTCGTGCAGCAGTGCAGAATTTTCATAAAATGGGGCTGCAGCCGGTGATTTACCGTGCGGCAGCTGCGAGCGTCAACCGGAAGGGACAGAACCGCGTGGGATATTTTGGGGCAATTCCAAACAAGCAGTATGATTATGATCATAGGGCGGATGCCGCTGTTTATCTGGATAAGCCTTTTGTGGAGCGGAAGCTGGGCGTGATGCGTGCCGCCTATGAGGAATATAAAGAATTAGCGTATGTCCATGCAGGTCCGGCTTGTGTAGAAACGTTTGGCGAGGTGCCTTTTATACCAGAAAATAAGCCGGAGTCTTACCGTCTTTCCGAAAAGCAGCAGCAGCTTCAGGTTGGCCTGGACAATGAGTCGGCCCGCATTACGAACCGCTATATTAAAGGTGAAGAGCGAAGCTTTACAATTATTGCATTTCCAATTCCGGAAATTGGGAAGGATTTTTCAAAAATTTTTGATGAAGTGGTAAAGATTAATACGCTTGACTATTCTCTGTATCGGAGAATCCAGCAGACCCTTATCGACACACTGGATAAAGGAAAGGCAGTGCATATCCTGGGCAGTGGAGACAATCACACGGATTTGACTGTGCAGCTTCATAAACTGGAGAATCCGTCAAAACAAACGAATTTCGAAAACTGTGTAGCAGATGTAAATATTCCTGTGGGCGAGGTATTCACTTCCCCAGTGCTGGAGGGGACAGAGGGCGTGCTGGAAGTGGGGCGCGTATATTTAAACGAATTGTGTTACGAAAATTTCCACATGGAATTTAAGGACGGAATGGTGACAGAGTATACCTGCGGGAATTTTGAATCGGAGGAGGAAAACAGACGTTACATCCGGGAAAATGTGCTGTATCACCACGATACCCTTCCGATGGGGGAATTTGCCATCGGAACGAATACGACTGCTTATGCGGCCGCCAGGAAATATGATATCGCCGGCCGCCTGCCTATCCTGATTGCAGAAAAAATGGGGCCGCACTTTGCGGTGGGAGATACCTGTTATAGCTGGGCGGAAGATACGGCAGTCTACAATCCTGACGGAAAGGAGATTATTGCCCGCGATAATGAAGTTTCCATCCTGAGAAAGACAGATGTTGGCAAGGCGTATCTGGGATGCCATACCGATATCACGATTCCTTACGAAGAATTGGGGAAAATTGAAGTCATCTGCGGTGACGGCACCCGGATTCCGGTGATAGAGAACGGAAGGTTTGTCCTGGAAGGGACAGAAGAACTTAATGCGCCGCTGGAAGGGGATGCTGCGGTTTAATCAAAGGCTTTTTACTTGCATGAAAAGTTTGCAAGTGGGAATGCGCAAACACGAAGTTATTTTAAGCGGAATTATGAAAAAGAAGGAGAAAAGTTATGATGATAAACAGACGTAGGAAAAGAATAGCGGCAGCCCTTGCTCTTGGCCTTGCGCTGTCCCCTGTATCTGAGGACTTGTTTTCGTTTACTGCCAGCCCGGGACCGGATTGTGTATCGGCGGCAAAGGCACGTACAAAAAAAGGCTGGCGTACGATCAGGGGCGGGAAAAAGAGATATTACAAAAAGGGAAAGTATGTCACAGGGATTCAGAAAATCCGTAAAAAGTATTACTATTTTGACAAGAAAGGAATTATGAAGACCGGAACAGTCTATAACCGGACCGCGGTTTACTATCTGGACGAAAAAGGCATTCTGGAAGCGTTCCGTAAAAAATCTGTTTATTATTATCCAAATGGCAAACGTATGAGTACAACAGAGGCGCAGGATTTCAAAACTCTACAGACTGCAAAATCTATTGTAAAACAGGTTACAAATTCTCGTATGTCCCAGGAGCAGAAATTGAAAGCCTGTTTTGACTGGGTAATTTCTAAGCCTTACGTTACCAGGCGTACATTTGCAAACGTGAAAGGATGGCCGGCTGTTTATGCCAATGACCATTTCCTGCTGGGCGGCGGCAACTGTTTTTCTGATGCAGCTGCATTTGCCTACCTTGCCAAAGCTCTTGGTTATAGAAATGTTTATGTCTGCGTAGACTGTGACGGAAGCGGAGGGCGGGGACATGCCTGGGCGGAAATAAACGGATTGGCTTATGATCCGCTTTTTGCAGAAGCTAAAAGTTATAGCGCGAATTATGCGGCGCCCTATGGCACTTATATTCTGCATCCGATTCTACATATTGCTTTATAGATTCTTGGATGTTGAACCACCGGGCTGGGTGTTTAGTAAGGAAGAGATATCAAAAAAGAAGAGAAGAGGCAGAGACGGCTTGACGGAATGCGCTGTCTCTGCCTTTGCTCTCAGTTGAGAATATTTTAATGTTACGGTATAATATGGAGTGGTTATTACGTCTAAATCCTCTGACCGGAACTGTTTCAGGAATTGTAAGCGCTCCTGGCGGTTCTTAAAGGTTGTCCCCGCCGTCCTGATTGTCATTGTCAGCTTTACCTGTCTCCATGCTTTCCTGAATGCCTGAGATAAAGAGTATCCAGCCTTCTTCAGTTCGTTTGCTATCGTGCACACAGCTTTTCTTACTCTGGTAATCTGCTTCATGTGGTGTACCTCCTTCATTTGATACATCTATTATAACATTGGCACCCTAATACCTCTGTTGACATTCCGTACAAACATAGTCCCCTAATTTTATTTGTTTTAACTATAGTCCCCTATTCAAATTTGTGATATACTATGACTATAATAGAAAAGGTGTATTTTTATTTTGCTATCCCATTAAAACTCACAAAAGAAAGGTGGTGACAACATGGCATATAGTGAAAAGCAGAAAGAATATACAATGAGTTACATGAAGGAAAAACTGGATGAAATAAAGTTTCGGGTTCCCAAAGGTCAAAAAGCTGTTATTCGTGAACATGCCGCAAAACAAGGCGAGAAACTTACACCATTTATCATCCGTGCCATCAACGAAACCATGCAGCGGGACAACCAGCAACCCGAATAACCTTGCTTTATCAACCTAATCCTAACCATGAAAAGAAGTGCATATTATGAGCAACCGAGACTTTGCTAAAAACCTTATTGACCAGATACCGGAAAGCAAGCTGTTTTACGTGATTGCCTACCTACAGGGCGTGGCCGCCCCTGATGCAGAGCCGAACGCCGGGAGACTGGGAGCAATAGCCGAACTAGACAGCGGCAGCGGGCCTAGGTTTACCGGGAGTACAGAAGAGCTTTTTGCTGAATGAATGGAGGACTGAAAATGCTTGATATAAGATACTCCACCAAACTCAAAAAAGATTTTTTCACAAAACTGTTTAAATACCGTACCGTCGGAGTCCGGGAATATTGGATTGTTGACCCTGACAAGAACCGTGTTACTGTATATAACTTTGAGACAGAGGACACTTTAGAGTACTCTTTCAGCGATTCCATTCAGGGAAGAATTTCCCGCGGCGGGAATCCGGTGCAAAACTTAAGCTGTCTGTCAATACAGGCTTTCTATTGGCTCTAAGTGATGTGGGGACGATTATGTGTTCATCCAGTGGGACGGCTCACAAATGGGGCTGGAAACACCATATCAGGCGTTCCGTCGGATTATAAATAACTATAATATGCAGCAGGAAAGGGAAGAAGAGAAGCTTCCGCTTATCCCGCTGCACGGCCTCAGGCATACGGCAGCAACGTTATTAATCAGCCAGGGCGTGGACATACGCACCGTGTCCGGCAGGCTTGGACATGCAAATACATCTACCACACTAAATGTATACGCGGAGTATCTGAAAGAGCTGGATAGAACCGCATCGGACAAACTGGAAAGCCTGCTGCTTGCTTTTTCAAAAACCCGGTAGTCATTCGGTAGTCAAATTAGAAAAAGCCGCTCGAAAATGGGCGGCTTTCATTGACTCAGAAATGAAAAAAGCCTTGAAAATCAAGGCTTCCGGTTAAGCTGATGACGGGACTCGGACCCGTGACCTCCTCACTACCAATGAGGTGCGCTACCACCTGTGCCACATCAGCCTGTACACGACAAATCATCGCTACGTTTAGAGATTTTATCATAAAGCCGATTCCTTGTCAACGGCTTTTTTGTATTTTTGTCTGGTGTGATCGTTGTATTTGTTACTGTAAACGGAGTGAACAGTAACTTGTATTTTTTTTAGGAATATAGTAAGATGAATGAAGAGCAAAAGAAAGGGGAAATGTATGGAACGAGAACTGATTTTCTGGCTGATACTGCTGGTTGTCCTGCTGGTGATAGAACTGGCTACCCTCGGGCTGACGACAATCTGGTTTGCAGGGGGCGCTGTGGCTGCTTTTGTAGCATCTATTCTTGGAGCGGGGCTGGCGGTGCAGATTGTGGTCTTTCTGGCGGTGTCCATTTTACTGCTGGTATTCACCAGACCCTTTGCTGCAAAATATATTAATAAAAACAGGGTAAGGACAAATGTGGACAGCTTGCTTGGGCAGAAAGCGGTAGTGACGCAGGATATAGACAATTTGGCCGGAACGGGCGAAGCCCGGGTAGATGGTAAGGTGTGGATGGCGCGCACGGAAAATGACGGAGAGCAGATTGCGTGCGGAACTACGGTTACTATCCTAGAGGTGAGCGGCGTGAAGCTTATTGTGGAAAAATGATAGCTGCCGGAGGCAGGGATTCGGAGAATGAAAAGTTTTCCTGGACAGCAGGCTGCTGCGAATGGAGCAAACAGTAACAAAACGAAATGTGAAAAGAACTAGGAGGTATGATTATGGAACCAGGAAGTATTGTTGCATCGGTATTGGTTGGGATTTTGGTATTGATTGTCCTGATGATTTTGATTTCGTGTATCAGGATTGTGCCGCAGGCAACGGCGTTGGTCATCGAGCGTTTGGGCGGCTACCGCGGGACTTGGAGCGTGGGGCTTCATGTAAAAGCGCCGTTTATCGACAGAGTCGCAAAGCGGGTGAACCTGAAAGAACAGGTTGTTGATTTTGAGCCGCAGCCGGTTATTACAAAGGATAATGTAACTATGCGGATTGACACGGTTGTATTTTATCAGATAACAGACCCGAAACTGTTTGCGTATGGTGTGGAAAATCCGATTATGGCGATTGAGAATCTGACGGCGACAACGCTGAGGAATATTATCGGTGACTTGGAGCTGGATCAGACACTGACTTCCAGGGAAACGATTAATACAAAGATGCGGGCATCTCTGGATGTGGCAACTGACCCGTGGGGCATCAAGGTAAATCGAGTAGAGCTGAAAAATATCATCCCGCCGGCAGCAATCCAGGACGCCATGGAGAAACAGATGAAGGCAGAGCGTGAGCGGAGGGAATCTATTCTCCGGGCAGAGGGTGAGAAAAAATCTACGATTCTGGTGGCAGAAGGAAAGAAAGAATCAGCAATTCTGGATGCAGAGGCAGAGAAACAGGCGGCAATCCTGCGCGCGGAGGCAGCGAAAGAAAAGATGATCCGGGAAGCCGAAGGAGAGGCCGAGGCTATCCTGAAGGTGCAGAAAGCAAATGCAGATGGACTCCGTTTCCTGAAAGAAGCAGGGGCGGATCAGCCGGTTCTTGCATTGAAGAGTTTTGAGGCGCTGGAAAAAGTGGCGGATGGGAAAGCAACCAAAATTATTATTCCGTCAGAAATTCAAAATGTAGCAGGGCTTGTGAAAGCCGTGACAGAAGTGGCGAAAGAGGAGATGTAGGATGAATTTAAAAGGACGAAATTTTTTGACGTTGAAAGACTATACGGATGAGGAAATCATGTATCTGCTGGATTTGGCGGCAGAGTTGAAAGATAAGAAGAAAAAGGGTATCCTGGTGGATACCCTCAGGGGGAAAAACGTTGCGCTGATTTTTGAAAAAACGAGTACCAGAACCAGATGTTCTTTTGAGGTGGCAGCTCATGATTTGGGGATGGGTGCAACGTATCTCGACCCGAAAAGCTCACAGATAGGAAAAAAGGAAAGTATTGCGGATACTGCAAGGGTGCTTGGAAGGATGTTTGAGGGCATTGAGTACCGGGGATACGGACAGGAAATCGTAGAGGAATTGGCAGAACATGCCGGAGTTCCGGTATGGAACGGGCTTACGAATGAGTATCATCCGACACAGATGCTGGCCGATCTGCTGACAATCCGGGAGCATTTTGGGGAGCTGAAAGGAAAGAAATTGGTTTATATGGGCGACGCCCGTTACAATATGGGGAATTCCCTGATGATTGCCTGTGCGAAAATGGGGATGCATTTTACGGCATGTACGACGAAGAAATATTTTCCGGATGCGGAGCTGGTGAAGCTTTGTGAGGGATATGCAGAGGTTTCCGGCGGGAGTGTGACGCTGACGGAAGACGTGATGGAAGGTACGAAGGGCGCTGATGTAATCTATACGGATGTGTGGGTGTCCATGGGAGAGCCGGATGAGATTTGGGAAGAACGAATCCGGGAACTTACGCCATATAAGGTGACGGCTGATGTGATGAAAAATGCAGGTGAGCACTCTATTTTCCTGCATTGCCTTCCCGCTTTCCATGACTTAAAGACTCAGATTGGCAAGGAAATGGGAGAGCGTTTCCGGCTTGAAGATATGGAAGTTACAGATGAGGTATTTGAGTCGGCGCAGTCAAAAGTGTTTGACGAAGCAGAAAATAGGATGCATACGATTAAGGCAGTGATGCTTGCTACTTTAGGAGAGTAGAATGGATAGGAAAAAGACCGGAGCTGTGCTGAACCTGGAACTTTTGGGCGGCATTGCGGGGCTGGTTTTGATAGTATGTTCCATAGCAGCATTTTTGGATATCGATAATATGCAGGGATTTTTTGTCCTGGTATCGGGGCTGGGCGTACTCGTCAACGGAATCCTGGCGGGATTGAAGCTGCTGAGAAAAAAATATATTTCAGGTATAATCCTGGCGTTTTTTGCAGCTGCGCTGCTTGTTCTGTTTGTATTGCAGCTGCTTATGGCAGAAAGGCTTTTAGGATGAAGAGCGAGATTTTACATATTTTGAGAAGTCAGGACGGATATGTGTCAGGACAGGAGCTGTGTGAAAGGTTTGGTGTTTCGCGGACAGCGGTATGGAAAACCATCAACCAGCTAAAAGAAGAAGGATATGAGATTGAAGCGGTTCCAAATAAGGGATACCATATCACAGCATGTCCGGATGTGGTGTCGGCAGAGGAAGTGAAAAGCCTTCTGGAAACGCACTGGGCAGGTCAGAATATTGCGTACTTTTCTGTTGTCGATTCGACCAATAATAAAGCAAAGAGGATGGCAGAAGAGGGAGCACCCCATGGTACTTTAGTGATTGCAGACGATCAGACTGGGGGAAGGGGGAGGCGTGGCCGGAGCTGGAAGACGATTCCCGGCTCGGCTATTGCCATGACTCTGGTGATACGGCCGGAGCTGCCGCCGGAAAGGGCATCTATGGTTACGCTTCTGATGGGAATGGCGGTGGCTTCCGGATGCCGGGAGCTTCTGGGACTGCCTGTAGGGATTAAATGGCCGAATGATGCGGTGCTTGATGGAAAGAAAATCTGCGGCATTCTGACAGAAATGAGCATGGAAATGGATGCAATTAATTATCTGGTCATCGGAACAGGGATTAATGTAAATATGGATGAGTTTCCGGAGGAAATCAGCCAGGTAGCCACTTCTTTGTCTATCCAGGCAGGGCATACGGTGAACCGGGCAGAGGTTATCTGCCAGTGTATGAAGTATTTTGAGCAGTATTATGAGACGTTTGCGGCAGCCGGAAATTTGTCAGGACTGAAAGACGCCTACAATGAGATGCTGGTGAACCGGAATGCTGAAGTGCGGGTGCTGGAGCCGGGGAATGAGTATACCGGAATTTCCAGGGGAATCAATGACTCAGGCGAACTGCTTGTGGAGAGAGAAGATCATTCTATAACGGCGGTTTTTGCGGGGGAAGTGTCTGTGCGCGGTGTTTATGGATATGCATAAGGAGAGGAATATGGAGTCAGAAAAGACTGTGCTGTGTGCAGCCAGCGCCTATGAGGAAAAGTTTTATTTGAACAGCGAATTTGAGTCACTGCCGGCAGGTGTCCGGGATGAATTGAAAATTCTGTGTGTGCTTTACACAAATGATGTGGGCGGCATTCTGGTGATGGAGTTTGATAAGGACGGAACGCTGTGCTTCCGTACGGAGGCGGCAGAAAATGATTTTGGCTATGACGAGATTGGAAGTGTGCTGAAAATCAGGCAGATACAGAGAGAGAAAGCGGAACTTTTAGAAGCGCTGGAGACGTATTACAAGGTATTTAAAACTGCAGGAACAGGTGTGTAAGCATTTTAGGGAGGTCAGGATGAGCCTGAAAATAGGGAATGTGGAAATTAAGAATCCATGTATACTGGCGCCGATGGCAGGGGTAACCGACCTGCCATTTCGTCTGCTCTGCCGAGAGCAGGGGGCGGGGCTGCTGAGCATGGAGATGGTCAGCGCGAAAGCGGTTTCTTTTCATAATAAAAATACGGAAGCGTTAATGGAAATTGCGCCTGGGGAAAATCCTATTGCCCTGCAGCTCTTTGGGTCAGATCCGCATATTATGGCCGAGACAGCCAGGGAGATAGAAGAACGTCCTTTTGACATATTGGATATCAATATGGGCTGTCCCGTTCCTAAGGTGGTGAATAACGGAGAAGGCTCGGCGCTTATGAAGGAGCCGGAAAAGGTGAAAGCAATTGTTTCTAGCGTGGTGAAAGCAGTCAGTAAGCCGGTGACAGTTAAAATCCGAAAAGGGTTTGACGAAAACCATGTTAACGCAGTGGAAATAGCCAGAATCATTGAAAGCGCAGGCGCGGCGGCGATTGCTGTGCACGGACGCACCCGAGAGCAGTATTATTCTGGTGAAGCGGACTGGGAAATTATTCGGAGGGTAAAAGAGGCCGTCTCTATTCCGGTGATAGGGAATGGGGACGTCACATCGCCGTTCCGGGCAAAACAGATGTTAGAGGAAACCGGGTGTGACGGAGTGATGATTGGCAGGGCCGCCAGGGGGAACCCCTGGATTTTTGGGGAAACTGCAGAATATTTGGAAACAGGGACAGTACCTGTGCGTCCTAGCCGTCAGGAGGTGAAGGAGATGATTCTGCGCCACTGTGAGCTGCAGCTCCGTTATAAAGGTGAGTACACAGGCATCCGGGAGATGCGAAAGCATGTGGCGTGGTATACGGCGGGATATCCGCATTCGGCGAAATTGAGGGGACGTATCAATGAGATTGAGAGCATGGATGCTTTGAAGGCGCTTTTAGAGGAAAGCTTTGGGTGAAAATGATGGACGGACGGAATTTCAAAGTACGGTATCATGGGATAAAAATTTCATCGCTGGAGGATTTTGCGAGGCTTCGTGGCGGCTGTAGCCGCGGCATGAAAGACGTATATTTTCTGCGGGCTGTAGGCACGTATCCTGGACTGGCAGAGGACATTAAGAAAATGGACAATCTGCTGACAGGGCAGATGAATGCCGGGGTATGCAGGTATATCAGAATAAATGCGCTGCCGCTGCCTTCTGGGAGTGAAGAAATTTCTGCGTATGCGGGATGCTATGATAAGTGGGTGAAAAACGGGAAAAAGCGGATAGATATGCCAGAGGGGAAGGAAGAATTTCAGCAGGCAGCGGGGCAGGCATTAACAGAAGCGCTGGCGCTGTTTCGAAAAGCGGCGCCAAATGCGACGCCTACGATTGAGCGCAATTTTGCAGTGAAGCTTTTATACTGGTTTGATAAAATCTGTGCGGGTCTGGCCAGACAGTGGCGGTTAGAGGCATCTATAAAAGTAGTGCTTCCAAACATATCGAAAATGCATGAATATTTATTCAGCTATTTCCTGACACAGTTGGGAATAGATGTACTGCTTCTGCAGTGCAGCATAGATATTGAGGAAAAACTGGAATGCCTAAACTTGTCAAAACGCCTGGATTTGGGTGCGATATGTGGGTTTGCGATTCCGCAGTATAACGTGTCAGGCTGCTGTCTGGAGACTGTGGCTGACGCCGGGAATATGCGAAATCCGGGAAAGGTACAGACTGGAAACTCGGGGGCATCGGCAGCGTATGGGCAGAATGTAAGAACTTCCGGAAATGTAGAAATGCCACAGATGGCGCAAACCAGCGATGCAAGGCGGGCGCATGAAGAACATGGGGTGATTCTGGAAGCGCGGCCAGTGGTTCACCTGCCAGAGCGCAGAAGAAAAAGCAGGGCGTCTGGAACTTCGGGCAGCGGACGATTGCCGGAATCCGGCAATCCGATAGGAACATCAGGAGATAGGAAGCAGGTTAGTTCAGCCCGAAGCGGTACGGCAGCGCAGGAATTTTCAGGGCAGCCCAGGACTGCCGGCAGCATTGCGTGTGGTTCTCAGCCGGAGGCGGCTCTGCGGCGGGAGCTGGAGTTTGAGGAACTGGCGCTTCTTGCGTCTTCCGTCGTAATGATTGTGATTCACGACCAGAGCGGAGAAATTGCAGGGACGGGTTCCGGAATCATGGTTGGAAAAGATGGATATATTTTGACGAACAACCATGTAGCAAGCGGCGGGGTATTTTATGATATCAGGATTGAAGAGGACGACCAGGTTTATACGACGGATGAACTAATTAAATATAATCCCGTGCTGGATCTCGCACTTCTGCGCATTCAGCGCAGACTCAAGCCGATTCCGGTTTATGGGGGTGAGAAGCACCTTGTGCGGGGGCAGAAAGTGGTGGCGATTGGCAGTCCTTTGGGGCTGTTTAACTCGGTGTCCGATGGAATTATATCCGGTTTCCGCAGCGTGGACGGAGTGGATATGATTCAGTTTACGGCGCCTATCTCCCACGGAAGTTCCGGCGGCGCGGTGCTGAATATGTATGGAGAGATTATTGGAATCAGCACGGCAGGGATAGACAGGGGGCAAAATATAAATCTTGCGGTAGGGTATGAAAATATCCGGCAGTTTGTTAGAGGATTCGTGTGAGGAAAGAGAGAAACAAAGTACGCTTGTAAATATGAAACAATTCCTTTATAATAGGGGATAGCCGATAAGGAAAAGAAACATGTACATATTTTGAGAAAAACAGGAGGAAAGAACTTGAAGAACGAAGTTGTTATCGTGCTGGACTTTGGTGGGCAGTATAATCAATTAGTTGCCAGACGGGTGAGGGAGTGTAATGTCTACTGTGAGATTTACTCATATAAAACAGACATCGAAAAAATTAAAGCCATGAACCCGAAGGGCATTATTTTGACCGGGGGCCCTAACAGCTGCTATGAGGCGGATTCTCCAACATATTCAAAAGAATTGTTTGAGCTGGGGATTCCGGTTCTGGGACTGTGCTATGGCGCACAGCTGATGATGCATGTTCTGGGAGGGAAAGTAGAACGTGCCGCTGTACGTGAGTACGGAAAAACGGAAGTGCTGGTTGATAAACAGGATTCAAAGGTATTTGAAAATATATCACCAAAAACAATTTGCTGGATGAGCCATTTTGACTATATATCTAAAACAGCACCTGGCTTTACTATTTCTGCGCATACAGCAGACTGTCCTGTGGCAGCGGCAGAGAAGCCAGAGGAAAAGCTGTATGCCATTCAGTTCCATCCAGAGGTGCTTCACACGGTAGAAGGCAAGGAAATGCTTCACAACTTTGTATATAATGTGTGTGGATGTGCCGGAGACTGGAAAATGGATTCTTTTGTAGAAAGTTCAATCAAAGAAATCCGTAAAAAGGTTGGAGACGGAAGAGTGCTTTGCGCATTGTCCGGCGGTGTAGATTCCTCCGTGGCTGCAGTCCTGCTTTCTAAAGCCGTAGGCGAGCAGTTAACTTGCGTATTTGTAGATCATGGGCTGCTGCGCAAAAATGAAGGCGATGAGGTAGAAGCAGTATTTGGAGCGGAAGGCGATTACAAATTGAACTTTATTCGCGCGAATGTGCAGGAGAGATTTTATGAAAAGCTTGCCGGGGTAACAGAGCCCGAGAAAAAGCGAAAAATTATCGGTGAAGAGTTTATCCGTGTATTTGAAGAAGAGGCAAAGAAAATCGGCGCTGTAGAATTTCTCGTACAGGGAACCATCTATCCAGACGTGGTAGAAAGCGGTCTGGGCGGGGAGTCCGCCGTCATTAAGTCCCATCACAATGTGGGAGGGCTGCCAGATTATGTAGATTTCAAAGAAATTATAGAACCTTTGCGTGATTTGTTCAAAGATGAAGTGCGTAAAGTAGGGTTGGAACTGGGAATTCCGGAACACCTGGTATTCCGTCAGCCATTTCCGGGACCGGGGCTTGGTATCCGCATCATCGGAGAAGTAACGGCAGAGAAGGTCAAAATTGTCCAGGATGCGGATGCAATATATCGTGAAGAGATTGCAAATGCAGGATTGGATAAGAGCATCGGCCAGTATTTTGCAGCACTTACCAATATGCGCTCTGTCGGGGTCATGGGCGATGAGAGAACCTATGATTATGCGATTGCTCTGCGAGCAGTAAATACCGTTGACTTTATGACGGCAGAAGCAGCAGAAGTTCCGTGGGAAGTGTTAAAAAAAGTCACCAGTAGGATTATCAATGAGGTGAACCATGTCAATAGAGTGATGTATGATGTGACTAGTAAGCCGCCGGGGACGATTGAGTTCGAGTAGTATCAAAAACGGCTGGAAGCCGCATAAATACTGGATTCTTGTAAGGCGAAAAGCCCTCGTGACAACAGTTTGACAACATTTTAGATTATTCAAGAATAAAGAGCTAACAGATTTTTGTAGAAGAAGTCTGTTAGCTCTTTTGGCGTTTTCAGTCTTTTAACTTGTCCTTGAACGCTTCAACCAATGAATCGCTTAACGCTTGCGAGGGAATGTTCGCCCAGTTTTGCGTGGTATCGAATTTCGGGTAATTGTACCGCCACTGGTTGTAGTCTTCCCTGCTGATTTCCTTCGCAGACAGCTTGTCAGCCTGTTCTTTCCAAGCAGACAGCATTTTCAGCAGCTCGGCGGCGTCCTTTCCTTTGTCCTTGTTGATTTTCAAACAGACTTCTCCATCCGCTTCACCGATGGTAAGACCGTATATATCTTCAAGTACAAACAAAGTATGCATAAGTCCGATATAGCTGTCAATGTCGGGAATGTCGAGAGCCTGTGGGGAAACGCCGAGCGTCTGCGCTAACGCAGCGGTAAGTTCCGCTTTGGGCTTGCGGGAGCCTGTTTCGTATTGCGCCAGACGAACGTCCGCACTCTTTTCGGGAAAGCCGACGGTCATGCCAAGGTATTTCTGCGTCATGCCCCGCATAATGCGGAAAAAATGGATTCTTTCACCAATAGCCATAGTGTATCGCTCCTTGTATATGTATTTGCAAAGAATATAGCATATATGCTTAACAGAAGTCAATATAAATAAAACAAAAAAGTTTAACATTTTCTCTAAAGCCACTTGACATTAGCATAAATGCTTAGTATAATGGCATAAATTAAATAAAAATGCTTAGAAAAATAAATGACCGTCCAATTGGGATATGATTTTGCAACGACTTTCCGAAAAGGAAACGAGCGAAACCACGCCGCTGGAACAGAGGCAGGAACGGAAATCGGGTAAAACGGCAAATTAACATGAACTAAAACGAAAGGGGGGATTGTATGGCAGATACGACTTTTATGCGGGTAGAGGAAGTTGCGGAAGAATTGGGCGTTTCAAAGTCCTACGCTTATAAGGTAGTGCAAAAGCTGAACGCTGAACTGAAAGCGCAAGGATTCTTAACAATCGCAGGACGCATAAACAAACAGTATTTTTTAGAAAGAGCCTGCTATGGCTCAAGCAAGAAAGAGAGAGATTAGGTTATGGCTGTTTACAAAGAACCAAAAACAAACACATGGAAAGTTTATTACCGCTATACCGACTGGCAGGGCAACCGAAAGCAGACGACAAAGCGGGGATTCGCCACAAAAAGGGAAGCGTTAGCGTGGGAGAGGGAGCAGTTAAACAAGGTCACGGCTGATTTGGACATGACTTTTGGGAGTTTTGTGGAGACTTACACGGTCGATATGAAAAACCGTATTAAGGAAAATACTTGGCATACCAAAGAGCATATTTTAAAGACAAAGATTCTGCCTTATTTTGAAAAGAGGAAAATCAGTGAAATCCAGCCGAGGGATATTATTGCATGGCAGAATGAAATGCTGAAGGCAAAAGATAAGAGCGGCAAGGCGTATTCCCCCGTATATCTTAAGACCATCCATAATCAGCTTAGCGCGGTTTTCAACCATGCCGTCCGATTTTATGGACTGAGGGAAAATCCAGCCGCCAAAGCGGGGAGCATGGGGAAAGAGAAAGGGCGTGAAATGCTGTTCTGGACGCAGGAAGAATACGAGAAATTTTCCTTTGCAATGATGGACAAGCCCGTATCGTTCTATGCGTTTGAAATGCTTTACTGGTGCGGAATCCGAGAGGGAGAACTCCTCGCCCTTACGCCCGCCGACTTTGATTTTGCGAAAAGCACGGTAACAATCAATAAATCTTATCAGCGTATCGACGGCAGGGACGTTATCACAGACCCGAAAACGCCCAAAAGCAACAGGGTAATAAAAATGCCGCAGTTTCTCTGTGAAGAAATGCAGGAATATATGAAACAGCTATACCATGTTGGAAAGACCGACAGGCTGTTTGAAATCACAAAGAGTTATCTTCACCATGAAATGGACAGAGGCGCAAAAGAAGCGGGGGTAAAGCGCATAAGGATTCATGATTTGCGCCATAGCCATATCTCGCTTTTAATCGAGATGGGGTATTCAGCCGTGGCAATCGCAGACAGGGTCGGGCATGAAAGTATCAATATCACTTACAATTATGCGCATTTGTTTCCATCGACACAGAGCGACATGGCAGATAAATTAAACGATTTCAGAAAGGCGGGGATGTAAATATGTCGGCAAAAAATGTGGATAACCGTAACCGTTGGAGGAATATCACGGTGGGATTTCGGGTGTCTCCTGAAGAAAACGAACAAATTAATACGGCGGTCAGGCTTTCGGGACTTCCAAAACAGGAATATTGTTACCGTCGCTGCCTTGACAGGGAGATTATTGTCCAAGGCAATCCCAGAGTGTATAAGGCTTTGAAAAATGAACTTGCCGCCGTTCTTACAGAACTAAAGCGCATTGAAGCGGGCGGGAATATCAGAGAAGAACTTTTGGATAATATTGGATTAATCACAGAGATTTTATATGGACTAAAGGGGGATAGCAATGACTAATCAAAAAGAAACGACTGCCTTCGGCTCATCTGTTGGCGCAGATGAAAGGCAGCCGATTCAAAAATGTACTGACAATAGTATATCCGCTTGTAATGAAAATATCAAGGTTTTTGGGGAAATGCAGAAAGAACTGTTGCGGGAATTATCCCCTTCGTCTCTCAAAACAATCACCATGAGCGAGTTATATGATACTGTGTATGACAGTAAGCCGCCGTTAATTGACGGTCTGCTCTACCCCGGCGCTTATATCTTTGCCGGCTCTCCTAAACTGGGGAAAAGTTTCTTGATGGCGCAATTTGCCTACCATGTCAGCACGGGTACGCCGCTTTGGAACTATACCGTCCGAAAAGGAACGGTGTTGTACCTTGCCCTTGAAGATGATTACCGCCGCTTGCAGGAGCGTCTATATCGGATGTTTGGAATGGAAAGTGCGGAAAGCCTCTACTTTTCTGTTTCGGCAGGTCAACTTGGCAGGGGACTTGATGAACAGCTTACAAAGTTTGTTGTTGAGCATCCCGACACAAAGCTGATTATTATTGACACGCTTCAAAAGGTGCGTGAGGTTGGCGGCGATAATTACAGCTACGCCAACGATTACCAGATTATCACGAGATTAAAGAGTTTTGCTGATATGTACGGTTTATGTTTATTGCTCGTACACCATACGCGCAAGCAGACTTCTGATGATAAGTTTGACATGATTTCGGGAACAAGCGGTTTGCTTGGCGCGGCAGACGGGGCGTTTCTGCTATATAAGGAGAAACGGACGGGTAACGCCGCCACGCTTGAAGTGTCGGGCAGAGACTAGCAAGAGCAAAAACTATATCTTCTCCGTAATCCCGAAACATTGCTGTGGGATTTTCAAAAGGCAGAAACGGAACTTTGGAAAGAGCCGCCAGAACCGCTACTGGATGAGATTGCAGAGCGTGTTATGAAAGACGTATTGTTTTGGGAAGGCTCGGCAACAGAGCTTGTAACGCTGTTAAGTGCAGATGTTCAGGCGAATATCATCACAAAGAGATTAAACATTCTTGCGGGGCGGTTGTATGACGAGCATGGTATTCACTATAAAAAAGGTCGCTGCCATGAGGGACGCAAGATAATTTTATGGAAGGATGCGGAGGAAACAGCGTGACGGCTCGTGACAGTTGTGACGGCATTTAGGAGAGCGGGGGCGGTGTCAAAATAACTGTCGCAACTGTCACATACTGTCACGGGCTAGATTTTTGCGGGTTGCAGGGAGCTTTTTTAAAAAGCTGCCCCTGCCCCTCGGAGAGCGCAAAGCCCGCTTGCGGGTTGCATTTTTGTTGGCACAGTCAAAAGTGCTTTTACATTACTTAAAGATAGTATATTCATATAGCCTGCTGATACATTGCTTGCAGATATCCCGTAGAAAACAAAACATACAGAAAAGGAGTTTTTGCATATGAAATCAATATTTGAACAGTCAAGCGGCACATACCACGAAGAAAATGTGTATCTTATTCCAAATTTAAGATTACCAGATGAAGAAGAACAGACGATAGGCATATGGGGACAACGGCATCTGGACTACCTGAAGCAGTACCGCAAAATTACATACACCAATCTTCTAACAAGTGGCAAACTGAACGCTTACCTCGCCGACATCAATGGACAGGCACAGGAACGCTCCCACAGGCTCATAGAGGACATGAAGCAGGCACAGGGCATAACGGAACAGCTAAAGGCAGAAAACGCTTTAGAATGGACAGGAAAGATGAACAACACATTGGCTTGTGCAAGGGAGATTGTAAATAAAGAACTCATTTACACATAAGAAAAGTTTTGGGCAGAGGGAAGAAATTACCCCCTGCTCTTTCTGCATCTGAAAAACTATATAGTCAGGCAATAGAAATATTCCTACTTGTACTGCTATTAGGGAAATATTTATTGCTGTTCACAAATGATTTATGAAAACGTAAGATAATATGATAAACAAAAAATCTTTGTAAAATACCTATATGGCATAATATGTTAAGTAGACAGCCTGTTCTGTCTTATAGCAATCAAGGCGGATAAACAAAAATCGCTTATCCGCCTGTCCATAATTATAAGCAAGAAATTTACCATTTAGAAGAAATTATCATCTGGTATATGTTCCATAATATCGCTGATATCGCACTCTAAAATATTACAAAGGCGGTCAAGCGTATTCGTGCTTACCGGCTGATTGTATCTTAAACGGTAAAGCTGAGCCTTGCTCACATTATACTTTTTCGTCAGCATTGATTTTGTGATGCCCCTTTTTTCTGCCGTCTCCCAAAGTTTGTCATACTTAATCATATCAGCCCTTCTTTACTTTTTTTCTATTATCGCAGGAAAAAAAGCAAGCTATAAGGTTCCATATTCGGAACCATGAAGGCTAAAAAAAATTATCGTCTGGTATATGTTCCATGATGTCGGAAATATCACATTCCAAAAGATTGCAAAGACGGTCAACCGTACAAGTGGTCACCCCTTCGTTATGGCGCAATCTGGAAAGCTGCGCTTTACTGATATTGTATTTTTCATGGAGGGCGTTATTTGAAATCCCTTTCGCTTCAACCGTTTCCCATAGTTTGTCAAACTTTATCATAATCCGTCGAACTCTTTCCCTTGATTTTCTTTTATTATTGCAGTAATATTTAGTTGTCGGAAGGTTCCACATTCGGAACCCCAGCAAAAATAAATCAGCTTAAGGAGGGTAAACCGTGGACAAGAAGAAAAATACTTATTTGTCTGAATTATTTTTGGAGAATTTGAATGGGGATTTCTCACGTCAGGCAGTGTTAAAGGCATTGGAAAAATGCAATGACGAAATACGAAAGAGAATGGGCGCATATCCCTGCGCCAGAGGACTAATCGGCAACTTTTTTAACAGTGGGAAGCAAACGAGGAAACTGTCAAGGCAGATGACGCAGGAATTGGTGGATTTTTGGGACGTTTACGGAGAGTTTGACAGTATGCTCAGACCGAGCGCAAAAAGAAACTATTTAATCCTGCAAATGCTTTAGGCATACATGGATACATTTAGAAGGTGAAATTATGAATACAATATTGCAGCAGCTATATAACGGGGAAATCTGTTTAATAGAACAATACCGCCCCATATTGGAAGAATATAAAGCAATCAGAAAAAAGCATATGGACAATTACAAGGGCTTCATTGAAAAACTTGGCAGCCCTCTTGATAAGGAATTTATTAAAATTATGGATGAACAATTTGAAACTGCTCCCCTTGACTTCTTCCAGATGTTCTCGGACGGTTTTAAACTGGGAGCAAAAATGATGATAGAAGTCCTTTACAGCGGGGATGGAAAGGAAACTGCCGAATAGTCAATGAGCGAAAAACAATAGGAGACAATAGTTAAAATGGAAAAAGATTATATACATTTACCGCCAATGCCATCCGATACGCCGACAGAATTCGTGGCGATTGTCTGGATATATGCCAAGATGGAGGAGCCAGAGAAGGTACAGATTTTAGATTTTATACGGGAAAACGTCAAACCTGGCACAAATGAGGGCGAGAAAGAAAAATTGATGGAACTGATGGAGAAATCAAAATTAAACCCAAGCCCATATGTTGAAGAATTCCATTCGCTGATGCAGGAATTAATCGGGACGCTCATCGCACAGGCGTGTGAAATGTCGGCTTGTATTTACCAGAAATATTGCATTGAAGAAAAATCCACAAAAGAAATATCTGAAGCAATCCATGTGCCGCAAGATGCCGTTGAGCTTATGGCGCAGTACTATGAGAAAAATATGAAATAATGTTTTACTAAACACACATGAAAGCGGTGAACCCATGAAAAGATAAAGGTTCACCGTTTTTATTTTTCTAAAATCGGAAGTCTATGGAACAAATGAACAATACCCAACATTTAAACATGATAAATTTACCACGAAAACTCATATCCAAAAATAAGCGTATAAAATTCCAGTCCACAGGGAATACTAAAAAGTTTGCCCAAAATCTTGACATGGGTGCAGCCGCTATGGTATTCTAAACTACTCATGAGGGAATTGGAAGATTGAAAATTAAATAGCACATAGATGGAAAAATGAAATGTCAGCCAATGGACAAGGCTGACCGCCGCCGAAATTATACTGCCATTTTTGGTTGGCGTATGGCAACAAGATTTTGAATCCCAAAGCCGTTACATAGCATTACGAATCTGAGCAGGAGAAATCTCTCTTGTCGTTCGTGGTGCAGTGTAGCGGCTTTTTCATTTATCCAAAAGTCAAGAAAAACCGAATCCAGAACGGAGGTGCAGGGACATAGGATTTTCTTTTCGGAGGGTAAGACAGGTATGGAAGAATGGCGGCTGCACAGGGAAAAATGCTCTGCGGCGTTGTCCACAGAGATAGCGAGCATCGGATTGTGTCAGCCACAATCCCAATCCACAGCCTAAAGGCGTGTGGATTTACCCAGGGAACATCCCTGAATACCCTGTTAAGAATAAAATTCAAGACTGGAGGATAAGGAAAATGAGCAGAGAAAAATCAGAAAAGAACGTGCGGAATGTTCCGATTACCGTTCGATTGAACGAGGAAGAACATGAAAAATTAAAGCAGTGCGCCGCCGCTTGCGGTCTGTCCGCAGCAGAATTTATGCGCCAGCTATGCAAGGGAAACGCCCCTCAGCCAAAGCCAGAGAAAGAATTTTGGGTGTTGCTGAACACACTTTATGAGGTACATTCTGCTTTTAAAAAGTGTGTTCCCTACTATCCAACTGCCGCTGAAATTTGTAAAGAGATTGAGGATTTTATCTTAGAATTGCAACAGAAAACAACCCTCCCACAACGATTTAATGTAGAAGAACTGATGGAACAGGGGGCGGTCTGATATGGCGGTAACGAGCCTATGGCATGTTAAAGGGAGCATAAAAGACGTGATTGACTATATAGAAAACCCAGAAAAGACCGTGCCGAATCAAGATATGCAGGACTTTTTTGACGTGTTCTCCTATGTGAAGAATCCGTCAAAAACAAATGAGGGTGAGTATGTTTCTGCCATCAACTGTCTGAAAGAAGTCGCCTTACAGCAGATGATTTTGACGAAGAAACAGTACCAAAAGACAGGCGGATATATCGCATGGCACGGCTACCAAAGCTTCAAGCCAGACGAGGTAACGCCCGAACAATGCCACGAAATCGGACTGAAATTAGCAAGGGAAATGTGGGGCGATAAATACCAGATAATCGTTGCCACCCACCTTGACAAAGGGCATCTGCACAATCATTTTTGTTTCAACTCTGTTTCTTTCATAGACGGACAGAAATATAATTACTCAAAATCAGAACAAAAGAGGTTGAGGGAAGTGTCCGACCGCTTATGCCGAGAGTACGGATTGTCGGTGATTGAAAACCCCAAGAAAGCCCCTGCAAGACCGCTGTATCTGGACGAAAAAAGCGGAAAGCCGACACGCTACAACGTCTATCGGGAGGATTTAAGGGAAGCAATCAACGGGAGCAGGGATTTACAGCACATGATGAAATATCTTTTTGACAAGGGATATGAGATTGATTTTTCGGGCAGTCATTGGAAAATGAAGCTGCCGCAGTATAAGCATTTCACAAAGTTAGACACGCTTGACGAGCGGTTGACACCCGATTTCATACGGTCATGTTTAGGCGGGACTTCCCGATATGGAAACTACAAAGCAAGGATTTCCCACTCTCCCCATATGCCAGAGCAATATAAAAACGTATGGAAACCGCATCAGAAAACCACAGGGATTTTAGCGTTATATTACTATTGGTGCTATCAGTTGGGGATATTTCCCAAAGGCACGGACTACAAGCCGACAAGCCCGCTGATGAAAGAAGAATTGCGGAAACTGGACGAGATTACTGAACAGGTACGGTATATGTCAAAGCAGGGCATCTCTACCCTCTCCGACTTACACGCCGACAGGGAGAAAAACCAGACCGAAATGAATAAACTGATTGACTACCGCCAGCACTTGCGGAATAAAGTACGCCGTGCCACACCAGCCGAAAAAGAAACACTCCGAGCCGAAAAACAGGGCGTGACGGAACAGATAACCGAGCTCAGGAAGCGGCTAAAATATGCAGACGGGATTGAAAAACGCGCTGCCCATATCGACAACTGCTTAGACCAAATCCACGATACAATTGAAAACCAGCGGTCAAATACAAATGTCAGAACAGGCAGGGCAGACCGCAAGAGGGAGGAATCATTACGGTAAAACAGTTGTTTGACAAGATGATACTGTCGGGAATCCAGCCAAAAGAGAAAGGAATCCCAACGGGATATTTCATAGAAAAGGACGGTCAGACTTCTTTTGTCTACGGCAAAAATATTGTCCGCCTTACGGAGCATTTCAGCGGGAAAAAACAGACCGTGGAAACGCTTGCGGAAAATGTCATGCGGTACGAGATGAAAAAGCCATAAGAAGCGGTAGACTGAACGAATACCTTACAAGCATAGATGAACAGGCAGAGGATATGTTTTCTCGGCTGGTAAAGGAATATGCCGACAGGCAGGGAGTAACGGAACAGCTAAAGGCGGAAAATCAGCTTTTATGGGTTCAAAAAATGAATAATATTCGGGCTTGCGTGTGGGAAGTTGTTACGGAAAATATTATTTTTAAATGACAAAAGAATAGAGCCGACGAGGTTTGCGTCGGCTCTGATTTCTAATTTTTCTCTCTCATAGTAAAATATAATGTTTGGTCAAATCTGCGTTCGGGCATGAGACGGTCAATATATCCTGGTTCAATGATTTCATGTACGATATTTTTATTTAAGGCAAGATTTTGTATTCGGTCGGTAGTTACATATTTTCGCCAGAGGGAGCCGCCAACGGCAAATTCTTTATCTGTTTGATTGCCAAAAGCCATTTGGCGATAAATGTCAACCACTCTTATTTTTCCAGATTTGCTTAGTTCCCATAGGCATCTTGCCAATCTTGCGGAAGCCCTCATTCCACGTCTCATAGTTTCAGCGGGAAGGGCGGAATTATCAAGAAATAATCGGGAAAACGCGTAATCGCTCCATATTACTATATCGAATGCTTGGTCGGCTAAAATGGGGGATTGTCCCTGTGTTTTCCATAATGTTTGCATTAGCAACGGTTTTTGATATGTATAGTAAGCTAATTGGAAATCGTCAATGGCTTTGCGCAAAGAAGGCATTTTATGCGTCATCTCGTAATCATTATCCCACATTTGGATAGAAGAACAAGCGGTTTCAAATATTTCACGAATGTCTTTTGAAAAATTGTTTACTGAATCAAACATACCTAAAGCGCAATAAGAGGTAGTGGCGGAACGTACAACAATTTCTGAACCCCATTTTTCTTCTGGCAATACGCTTGTTTGCGAAGTAGGAATTACCGTTAATTTGACTTCTAAAGGGGAAAGATAATTCCCATCTGTATCTTTTACAACCAAATCAATACCGTCAATCGCATCAAAAGAATATCGTTGATAGGGTGCATATACCGATTCAAAGCTGAAATATAAATCACGGGACGCCTTATTTCCACAGTTAAATACTTTATTAAGAGAAATTTCCTTTGGCTGGATAATGAGTTTATTGCCGCTAACAGCAAGTGTGATATATATAGCTTTAATATTTTTGTCTAACATATAGCAAGCGGTTGAGGTGGGAAAACTCGAATTAAAACAATTTTTGCCCCAGTGGTCGTTCGCTGTTCTATTGGAATTGAATATTCCATACAATCCATTTGACATAGTTATGTACTCCTTAAAAATATATTTCGAACATTGACGTCAAATACTTGACGTCAATGAAATTTTACGATATACTAAAAAACAAATAAATTCCATTTTTATTATAATGTTTTTTGCGATGGATTTCAAGTGGAGGATTAGGATGAAAATAGTAGATTTATTTGCGGGATGCGGAGGAATGTCGCTAGGATTCCAAAATGCGGGATTTAATATTGTTGCAGCGTTTGAGTTTTGGGATGTAGCCGTAGAATGTTATGGAAAGAATTTTAATCATCCTGTTTTTCGCGTTGATTTGTCGGATGTGAATAATGCGGTTGAACAAATAAAGACATTTGCTCCAGAGGTGATTATAGGGGGACCGCCTTGTCAAGATTTTTCACATGCAGGAAAACGTATTGAGGCTTCACGGGCAAGTTTGACAGAATCGTATGCGCAAATTATTGATAAGGTACGCCCGAAATACTTTGTTATGGAGAATGTAGACAGGGCAGAAAAAAGCAATGCCTTTGAAAAAGCAAGAAATATTTTAAAAAAAGCAGGCTATGGATTAACGCAAATGGTATTAGACGCTAGTAAATGTGGAGTACCTCAAAAGAGAAAGAGATTTTTTTGTATAGGAGCATTGGGGAAAGCAGACAATTTTATGCAAGATATTCTTAAAAGCGGAGTTAGCAAAAAATCAACTACTTTGAGAGATTATTTTGGCGATACTCTTGATTTTGAATATTATTATCGGCATCCAAGAAATTATAATCGTCGGGCGGTTTTTTCTATTGACGAACCCGCTCCAACAATGAGAGGAGTCAATCGTCCTGTGCCGAAAGGTTATCCCGGTCATCCGAACGACGCCTGCCCTGTTTCAGATGAAATTAGGGCGTTGACAACGCTTGAACGCTCTTTGATTCAAACTTTTCCCGCTACGTTCAAATGGTGTGGGAATAAAACTGAAATGGAGCAGATGATAGGGAATGCCGTTCCCGTAAAGTTGGCGGAATATGTCGCTTTTAGTCTAAAAGATTATATAAAATCGGAACAAAAAATTGAGGTAAATAAGGAACCTTTTGTTGGTTGGCTTATAGACGTTCAAAATTTCACGCCGAGAACGGCAAGCGATACATTGTCAAGAATTCGGCGGGCAGATAGAATTTGTCCATTGGAAGGCGCGCCTAATGATTTTTATTATTGCTCTTTACAACAAACCGATGAATATATTGAATTATCTACGTCTGTTCGGTCTCAAATTAAAAGGGCATTAACGCTTTATTACACTTACATTGTTCAAAATGGGATAAGATCATAGGTGATAAGTATGGCGGATGTTTTTGACGAAAGAAAACGCTCTGAAATTATGAGTAAGGTACGTTCAAAAAATAATAAATCTACGGAATTAAAGCTGATACAGCTTTTTAAGGAAAACAATATAGTGGGTTGGAAACGTAATTATCCAGTAAAGGGGCATCCTGATTTTGTGTTCCTTGATAAAAAAATTGCAGTATTTGTAGACGGCTGCTTTTGGCATGGGCATGATTGTAGAAACACACGCCCCTCCGATAACGCTGATTATTGGACAAAAAAGCGGGAACGCAATATGAAACACGATAAGGAAGTTACGGAATTGTTTGAACAACGTGGATGGACAGTTATACGGATTTGGGAATGTGAATTGAAGAAAAAGAATAGGGAGAATCTCATATCACGGTTAAAAACTGAGTTTGGAGATGTATAAGATGGATATAGGAGAATTTATTGCCAACTATAAAAATCATCCAGTGATGTTTATTGGTACTGGGTTGAGTTTGCGGTATTTGAAAAATTCTTATAGTTGGGAAAATTTGCTGAAGAAAATAGCGTTGGAGTTTAATCCGAATGAGGAATACTATTTGGATATAAAAGCTAAATATATGAAAGGGCAGCATTGTGCTTATGAAAAGGTAGCTACTGATTTAGAGAAAGATTTTAATGACTACTTGCAAAAAAACAGGAATGGAAAATTTGAACATATTAATGATTTGTTTTATGAAAATATGAAAAAAGGTATTAATATAAGTCGATTCAAATTGTATATTTCTGATTTGCTTAGTAACACAGAAATTAAAGATTTCGTTTTTGCTGAAATAGCGGAGCTGAAAAAAGCAAGGAAAAATATAGGTTCTATTATAACAACAAATTATGATAATATGATAGAAGATATATTTTCATTTAATCCCTTGATTGGAAATGATATTTTGCTTAGCAATCCCTATGGTTCGGTATATAAAATTCATGGTTGCGTATCTTCTCCTGATAAAATTATAATTACAGAAGATGATTACGATAAATTTGATGAAAGGTATGAATTGATACGGGCGCAATTATTGTCCTTATTTATACATAACCCTATTATTTTTATTGGATACAATATTGGAGATAAAAATATAAAAGATATATTACGGACAATATTTTCATATGTTGACTATAACTCAGAAGAGTCAAAAAAGATTAGAGATAATTTTCTTTTGATAGAATATGAAGAAGGATTGAATAATACAGAAGTTGTAGAGCATGATATAGATATAGAGGGATTTCCGACGATACGAATCAATAAATTAAAAACGGATAACTTTGTGGCTCTTTATCAAGCGGTAGCAAATTTGGTTTTGCCTGTTTCAGCGATGGATATTAGAAAAGTGCAAAGTGTTGTTCGTGAAATCTATTCAGGTGGTAATATAAAAGTTTCCATTACAGAGGATTTGGACAATCTAAAAAATTCAGATAAGGTATTAGTCGTTGGTTCAAAAAATACTATTAAATATGAATTTCAGACTATATCAGAGATGATGGTAAATTATTTTCAAATTATAGAAGAATCGAATGCTCAATTATTAAAATTAATCAATAAACAGAAAATTCAAAGCTCTCAGTATTTCCCGATATTTGCTTTTTCAGAAATATGTGAGGATATTAACGAGGTGGATGCTTTAAAGGAACGCCAAAGCGACAAAATTGAGAATATAATAAAAAATGCTCCAGAAATATGTTGCGGTACACATATTACACCGCAGGAAGTGATTGAAGATAAAGCGATTTCTCAAACATATAAAATTATCGAAATAATTTGTTCGATAGTAAATGGAAATATGGAAATGGCAAGCATAGAAGATTATTTACGTGTCTTCCCAAATAAACGAAGTACAGATTATCGGAAAGTATTATGTGCTTATGACATGAAGAAGTATTCAAATAATGAACCAAAGAAAGTTGATGTGCAATATGGAACTGTGACAACAAAATGACAACAAAAAATCTGATAGTCCATATTTTATGAATAATCTAAATAATGTTGATACCTTGAGCTAAATGACATATACAAAATTATTTAAGTTAAAGGTTCAAGGAGCGAGTTCGAATAAACAAAAATGCTTAGCAAACCCAGCGTTTATGCGGGTTTGCGGCATTTCAAAAGGTCTTTTGATAACAAATTGATAACAGTCGTTTGAGTGCGATTATTCTTGTTGTCTGATGGTTTACAGGTGGGAGAATGATTTTTAAGTGGTTTGAATGGCTGTAAAAAAATCCATATTAGAAACGCCCTTAGCTGTGGGTAGTAACTCATGGCTAAGGGCGTTTTGTCGTGCTTGTCAATCGGTTTTAAGTTTGTCCTTGAATACTTCGGCTAGGGAATCGCTCAATTCCTTAGAGGGAACTTTCGCCCAATGCTGCGAATTATCAAACTTTGGGTAATTGTACCGCCACTGGTCGTAATCTTCCTTGCTGATTTCCTCGGCAGAGAGCTTGTCTGCCTGTTCTTTCCAAGCAGAGAGCATTTTCAGCAGTTCGGCGGCATCCTTATTTTTGTCTTTGTTGACCTTTAAGCAGACTTCACCGTTTGTTTCACTGATAGTAAGACCGTAAATGTCCTCAAGGGCAAATAAGGTGTGCATAAGCCCGATGTAGTTGTCAATGTCGGGTATGTCCAGAGCCTGCGGCGCAACATCAAGAGCCTGTGCCAGCGCAGCTGTTAAGTCTGCCTTTGGTTTGCGTGAACCTGTTTCGTACTGTGCCAGACGCACATCTGCACTCCGTTCGGGAAACCCGACAAGCATACCAAGGTATTTCTGTGTCATGCCCCGCATGATGCGGAAAAAATGTATTCTTTCGCCAATTGCCATAATGTTTCACTCCTTGTTCCTATACTTTATCGGACGAAGTCCGCCCGCCCGAAGGGCATGTATTGCGGTATGCCCCGTGGGTATGTTTACAAGGAGTATAGCATATATGTTTAGAATAAGTCAATAGAAACAAAACAAAAAAGTTTAATATTTTCTTGCAAACCTATTGACAGTAGCAAAAATGTTTAGTATTATGAGTTAAGCAAAAACGCTTAGATGAGAAAGGAGAAATTGTATGGACAACAAATTTATCCGCGTGGACGAGGTGGCGCAGGAGCTTTCCGTATCAAAGCCTTACGCTTACAAGCTTATCAAGAAACTAAATGACGAGCTGAAGGAGCAGGGTTTTATCACGATTGCAGGACGTGTCAACCGCCAGTATTTTCAAGAAAGGTTCTATGGGGCAGGAAAGGGGGAAATGTAAATGCCAGTATTTAAGAATGAAGGCAACGGCACATGGTATGTGATGGCTCGGTATGTGAACTGGAAAGGGGAGCGCAAGCAGAAGTGCAAGCGTGGGTTTGGCACAAAGAGGGATGCGCAGGAATGGGAACGGAAATTCCAGCTACAAAATTCCGCCGACCTTGACATGGACTTTGAAGCCTTTACAGAGCTTTATGCTAATGATGTAAAGAACAGATTGAAAGAAAACACTTGGCTGACAAAGGAGCATATCATTCGGACGAAGATTCTTCCTTACTTTGGTAAGATGAAAATTAGCGAGATTGGCACAAAAGAAATTATTGCATGGCAGAATGAACTGCTTGCCTATCGTGATGAAAAACGCAATCCCTATTCGCAGACGTATCTGAAAACAGTTCACAATCAGCTTTCAGCAATATTTAACCATGCAGTGCGCTATTATGACCTCCGCTCCAATCCGGCGGCAAAGGCGGGCAATATGGGGAGCGAGGAACACAAAGAAATGCTGTTTTGGACGAAAGAGGAATACAAGAAGTTTGCGGATGAAATGATGGACAAGCCAGTTTCCTATTATGCGTTCCAGATGCTTTACTGGTGCGGAATCCGAGAGGGAGAATTATTAGCTTTAACCGCTGCTGATTTCAATTTTGATAAGGAAACGGTCACGATTAACAAATCCTACCAACGCCTGCATGGGGAGGACGTGATTACCTCTCCGAAAACAAAAAAGAGCAACCGCACAATCAAGATGCCAAAGTTTCTCTGTGAGGAAATGCAGGAATATATCAGTATGCTGTACGGTTTAAAGAAGAAAGACCGCATTTTCACGGTAACAAAGAGTTATCTCCATCACGAGATGGACAGGGGCGCAAAAGCCGCAGGCGTAAAACGTATACGGATTCACGATTTGCGGCATAGCCACATCAGTTTATTGATTGACATGGGATTCTCGGCGGTGGCAATTGCTGACAGAGTAGGGCATGAGAGCATTGAAATCACTTATCGTTACGCTCATTTGTTTCCGTCAAAGCAAGCAGAAATGGCAGACAGGCTTGATGATTTAGGAAAGGGGGATTTTTGATATGTCGGCAAAGAATTTAGACAACTGCAACCGTTGGAGGAACAAGACTGTCGCCTTTCGGGTATCTCCCGAAGAAAGTGAGCGGATTGACAAAGCGGTGCGGCTTTCAGGGCTTACCAAGCAGGACTATATCACAAGGCGGCTCTTATGCCAAGACGTGGTGGTGCAGGGCAATCCTAGGGTGTATAAGGCTCTCCGCAATGAGCTTGCCGTTGTCCTCGCAGAATTGCAGAGGATTGAAGCGGGCGGGAGCGTAAATGAAGAACTGCTTGACACAATCGAACTGATTGCTGTTATCCTCGGCGGTCTGAAAGGAGAAAGTGAAGATGGCGAATAAAAAAGAAACGGCTGCCCCGAATGTATCTGTTGGCGCAGATACGGAACAACCGCCTAATGTAAACAATAACAGTATAACCAATTACCCGCCGAAAAACAATAGCAAAGCTCTTGAAACTGTATCTATGGCTGAATTGTATGATTCTGTATATCCGAGCAAGCCGCCTTTGATTGACGGTCTGCTCTACCCTGGCACTTATCTTTTCGCAGGTGCGCCAAAAGTCGGCAAGAGCTTTCTTATAGCGCAGATTGCGTACCATACCAGTATGGGAGTGCCACTATGGGAATATTCCGTCCGAAAAGGAACGGTCTTGTACCTTGCCCTTGAAGATGATTACCGCCGCCTGCAGGAAAGGCTGTACCGTATGTTTGGCACGGACGGGGCAGACAATTTATTCTTTTCTGTTTCGGCGGGTAATCTTGGCAATGGTTTGGATGAACAGTTGCAGGAATTTATGAAACAGCATACAGACACAAGACTGATTATCATTGACACGCTCCAAAAGGTGCGTGAAGTCGGCGGGGACAATTACAGTTACGCAAATGACTATGAGGTTATTACAAGGCTGAAACAGTTTGCAGACAGCTATGGCATCTGTATCTTGATTGTCCATCATACCAGAAAGCAGGGTTCTGATGATAAGTTTGATATGATTTCGGGAACTACTGGCTTGCTCGGAGCGGCTGATGGTGCATTCCTGTTGCAGAAAGAGAAACGCATCGGCAACGCCGCCACGCTTGAAGTATCAGGCAGAGACCAGCAAGACCAGAAGCTGTACCTTATCCGTAATCCCGAAACGCTCCTGTGGGATTTTCAAAAGGCAGAAACAGAATTATGGCGGGAGCCGCCAGAACCACTATTGGATGAGATTGCAGAGCTTGTTATGAAAGATGTATCGTTTTGGGAAGGCTCGGCAACAGAGCTTGTCGCATTGCTAAATGCAGATATTCAGGCAAATATCATCACAAAGAGATTAAACATTCTTGCGGGGCGGTTGTATGACGAGCATGGCATCCATTATAAAAAAGGTCGTTGCCACGAGGGGCGCAAGATAATTTTATGGAAAGATACGGAGGAAACAGCGTGACGGCTCGTGACAGTTGTGACGGCATTTAGGGGAGCAGGGGCGGTGTCAAAATAACTGTCGCAACTGTCACATACTGTCACGGGCTAAATTTTTGCGGGGTGCAGGGAGCTTTTCTAAAAAGCTGCCCTTGCCCCTCGGAGAGCGCAAAACCTGCTTGCAGGTTGCATTTTTGTTGGCGTAGCTGACAAAAGTGCTTTTGCGTTACTTTCGGGAAAGTAACAAAGCCACCAGCCGAAAAGAAAGGGCGTGATTTTATAAGACGGACGATTAGCGCAATGGTGGGGAAAGGCTCGGTCAACCATAACAGCCGTAAATTTAAAGCGGAGAATGTTGACGGAGAACGCTCATACCTCAATGTAGATTACTGCAATGAGAATATCAAAAAGGTATATCATAAGCTCTTTGATGAAGCGTTGCAAAGGTACAATGAAAAGCAGACGAGGGCAGATCGCCGCATTAATGATTATTATGAGAAGATACGCAACTCAAAGCAGGAAAAGCCATTCCATGAGTTGATTTTGCAGATTGGCGATAAGGAAAACATGGGTGCAGGTAGTGAGAATGGCAACCTTGCCAGACAGGTTTTAGACGAATATTATCATGGATTCCAAGAGCGAAATCCTAATCTCTATGTATTCTCTGCCCACATCCATATGGACGAAGCAACGCCGCATCTGCATATTGATTTTGTTCCATTTACAACAGGCAGTAAGCGTGGGCTTGATACGAGAGTATCTTTGAAACAGGCATTAGCAGTGCAGGGATTCAAAGGTGGCTCCCGTGGCGATACGGAGTGGAGCCAGTGGGTACAGTCCGAAAAAGAAAATCTTGCAGCCGTCATGGAACGCTATGGCATTGAATGGGAGCATAAAGGTACGCATGAAAAACATTTGTCAGTCCTTGATTATAAAAAGCAGGAGAGGGAAAAAGAGGTTGTTCAGCTTGAAGGGCAGATTTCAGAGAAAAAAGAGGAATTTCAAGCATTGTCGAATAGGGTGGAGAATTACGACAAAGGCATGGAAAACCTAAAGACGCTGGAGCAGGTGCTTGACACTTCTCCAGAATACCAGTTGCCAGAGCCGCAGGGGTTCATGTCAGCGAAGTCATACAGAAATAAAGTGGCAGAGCCTTTGGTGTTAAAACTGAAATCGCTTGTTAAAACGGCTCTTATAAGGTGCTTTGAAGCGTGGGACGGTTACTATCGGCTGAATGCCACAAATAGCAATCTCCACCGTGAAAATGAAGGATTAAGGAAAATCAATGAGAAACTGGCGGGGGAAAATGAAAACCTCCGTGCAGAAAACAAAGATTATAGGCTTCTCCGAAAATCATTCGGGAGTAAGCAGATGAACAATCTTTTAGAGCAGGCAAAAGCAGTACAGCAGTCCAAACAACGTGGGAAACACTTTAAAAACATCAAAGAGGAAAGGTAGGAAACACTATGGAAAACAGGATTTATGACGAGAAAAACGGTCTCTGGTATGCAAAGCAAGGCGACTATTATCTCCCAGAGCTTGCATTACCTCCCGAAGAAAAAAAGCCGATAGGAATATGGGGACAGCGACATTTGTGGTATCTAAAAGAGAATAAACAGCTTATTTATCTTAATCTGCTGACAAGCGGCAGACTGAATGAATACCTTGCAAGCATAGATGGACAGGCAGAGGACATGTTTTTTCGGCTGGTAAAGGAATATGCCGACAGGCAAGGTGTGACGGAAAGGTTAAAAGAGGAAAATCAGCTTTTATGGGTTCAAAAAATGAATAATATTTGGGTATGTGTGAGGGAGATTGTGAGAAATGAGATAATTTATAGTTTTTAAAGAGGGACTAAATTTATTTCTGCATTGACAAAAGCGACATTAGTGTCTATAATATGAAAAAAGACAATAATGTCGCTTTTGAAAGGAGAAATTAATAATGAAAGAATTTAAGTTAAGAACATGGAAAATAGAGGATGCGAAATCATTAGTGCAATCTGCAAATAATCCGAATATTGCAAGAAATTTGCGGAATGCATTTCCTAATCCATACACATTAGAATCCGCAATTTGGTATATTAATGACAGTATTGCCAATGT
The DNA here is from genome assembly GCA_041223665.1 of Lachnospiraceae bacterium 46-15. Taxonomy (GTDB): domain Bacteria; phylum Bacillota; class Clostridia; order Lachnospirales; family Lachnospiraceae; genus Hominisplanchenecus_A. Next base: position 33,616 of record JBCLQO010000011.1, on the reverse strand, counting down.
AGAAAAGAAACAAATCAATTATGCCATTGTGGTTGATGGACAGGCTGTTGGCGGTATAGGAATATTTGTAAAAGACGATGTATATGAAAAGTCTGCGGAGCTTGGTTATTGGCTTTCGGAGGATTATTGGCGTAAAGGTATCATGTCAAAAGCAGTTCAGATAATTTGTAAAGAGGCGTTTGAAAGATTTGACATTATCCGTGTATTTGCCGAGCCATTTGCTGACAATGCAGGTTCAAGGAGGGTTTTGGAAAAAGTGGGATTTACTTGTGAGGGTACAATGCGGAACGGCGTATACAAAAATGGAGAAATCCATTCATACTGTATGTATTCTATTTTGCGGGAGGAATTTACTGTCTGATATGGGAAAAAAAGGGGCAAAAACAAAAGAAACAATCCGTCGGCAGGCATACCGATTATTTGCAGAAAAAGGTTTCAAAGCAGTAACAATGACTGATATTTGTGAAAAAACAGGGTTAAGCAGAGGTGGACTTTATAGATATTACTCTGGGACAGAACAGATTTTTTCGGAAATTCTTTCGGAGGAATATGTGATAGCTGACCGTATTGAAAAAAAGGAAAAGGCAAGCGCAATATTAGAAGATATGCTTGAGGCAATAAAAGCTGAAATTATGGATAAGGAGTTATCTTTAAGCCTTGCGATTTATGAATATGCGAATCTGGGAAATGAGGATTTTTTTGCCAATATCAATGACAGAGCCAAAAAACGATGGATGAGTCTGTTAGAGTATGGGATGGAAACAAAAGAGTTTAAGGCAGTAGATACAGAACAGATTTCTGATTTGATTTTGTATTATTATCAAGGTCTGAGAATGTGGTCGAGAGTTATTTTGTTTGACGAGCAAGTAGCGGAGCATTATGTAAAAACTGTGAAACAACTACTGTTAAAGGAATAAAATCATAAATTTTTCAAACTGCCTCATTGCATATTTTTTTTCTTTGCATTATGCTTTCATGCAGGAGGTGCTTATTTATGGCTGATGAAAATAAAAAAGACTTTAATGCGATGCTGAATGATAGTAAGGATATGCCTAAGTTTCAGACCATTACAGATGAAAAAAGTATTGAGAAATATGGTGGGGACAGAATGTATTTTGCTCCGCCGATTGAGTATGACAAAGTAATGCGGCTTGTGCCATTTGGTAAACTGCTTACAGTAGGTACAATAAGAGAATATTTTGCAAAGCAAAGTGGAGCCGATTTTACAGAGCCAATAACAGCAGGAATATTTGTTTCAATTGTTGCATGGGCGAGTTATCAGCGAGCAGATAATAAAACGCCATTTTGGAGAACGTTAAAAGCAAATGGGGAATTAAATGCAAAGTATCCCGGCGGTATTGAAGAACAAAAGAAAATGCTTGAGAAAGAAGGACATACAATTATTCAGAAAGGCAGGAAAAATATTAGATATTATGTGAAGAATTATGAAGACGTATTATTTTCATTGCAGGTTAATGGAGGATAAGGGAAAATGAGAGTTGAATGGTTATATTGTCCTGTTTGCGGTAATAAAACCCGCAATAGAATAAGAGAAGATACTGTTTTGAAAAATTACCCTCTTTACTGTCCGAAATGCAAGCAGGAAACTTTAGTTGAGGTTAAGGACTTGGCAGTAATACCTATAAAGATGTTATCGAAAAATTAAAGAATATATCTTGATTCTCTAAGCAAAATCGCTTATAATTTAACTCATAGCATATAGCTATTATCCGCGGTTACAAAGCAGATGTTATCAACAGCGATAACAAAATGATAACATTAGCTCTTATAGGCAGGATAATATGGATATATCAAATAATCAAAGGATATACATACTCGACAGAGAATGATTACTAAACAAAATTAGTTAGGAAAAGTCGAGTTCGAGTGATGAAATGGACTTGAAAAAGCCTTTATTTATGCGGGTTGCAAGCAAATTTGTTTAAGTATTGGCAACGATTTGGCAACATTTCGGGTATCACTCACTGAATAACAGAATACTTCAATAACAGAAAAACCTTGCTGATTTTCAGATATGGAAACTGAATATCGGCAAGGTCTTTTTATGCTTATTTCTGCTTTTTCTTTTTAGATGCTTTCTTTTCTTCTTTCTCGATTTTCTGAAATTCTTTGACAAGCATATCACTGACCGCCTGCGAGGGAACACTCACCCAATGCCCAGAGGTGTCAAGTTCTGGATACTTGTATCGCCACTGGTCGTATTCTTCTCTGCTAATCTCGCCCCGTTCCAGCTTGGCAGATTGTTCCTGCCATGCGTGGAACATTTTGAACATGGAGGAATAGGTGGAATAGTCGGATTTGTCAAGGCGCAGGCAGATTTCCCCGTCAATCTCTCCGATTTTAAGTCCATACATATCTTCCAGAGCAAAAAGCGTGTGCATAAGCCCGATATAGGTATCAATATCCGGCACAGTGAGGGCATGGGTACTTACATCAAAGATATTTGCCATTTCTTTTACAAGGTCTTGCTTCGGCGTTCTGGCCTCTGATTCATACTGCGCCATACGGACATCAGAGGTCTTTCCGAGAAAACCGAGGATTTCGCCTAACTGCTTTTGCGTCATGCCTTTCCGATTACGGAAAAAGCGGATTCGTTTGCCGATTGCCATAATAAAACCTCCGTTGTAGTTATAGTGATACAACCATTCTTGACTTAAACATTTCTGTTGAAGTTAGTATAACATGGTGCAATAGGAATAGCAAGAGGAACTTAAATAAAAAAAGTTAAGATTTTTCTGCAAACCACTTGACTTAACGGAATTTATTTAGTATTATGAATATAACTTAAACAAAAACAGTTAAATTGAGAAAGGGGAGGATAACGGAATGGCAGAAAAATCATTTATGACTGTGGAGGAAGTGGCAGCGGAACTGCGGGTGTCAAAGTCAAAAGCCTACCAGATTGTGCGGGAACTGAACGCAGAATTACAGAAACAGGGCTATCTGACGGTGGCTGGTCGTGTGAACGCTACATTTTTTCATAAAAAGGTCTGTTACAGCGATTAAGCGGAAAGGAGATGATTTGAATGGCTGTATACAAAGACAATGCTACAGGAACGTGGCGGGTAATTTATCGTTTCACGAATTGGAAAGGGGAGCGGAAGCAGACCCAGAAACGGGGATTTGCTACGAAGCGGGAAGCACAGGCGTGGGAGCATGAAGCCATGCTAAAACAGGGTGCAAAGCTGGATATGACATTTGCCAGCTTCTTTGAGGTTTACGAAGCCGACAAGAAACAGCGTGTCAAGGAAAGCACATGGGAATCCAAAAGCCATGTAATCCGCACAAAGATTTTACCGTATTTCGGGAATCGGAAGATAGCGGAGATTGAAGCAAAGGACATTATCGCATGGCAGAATGAACTTATGGCGTACCGGGACGAGAAAGGGAAGCCTTATTCGGCGGATTATCTGAAAACCATACACGCCCAGCTTACAGCGATTTTCAACCATGCTGTGAACTTCTATAACCTGCCCTACAATCCGGCAAGGCGAGCCGGCACAATGGGAAATGAGGTTCCGAAAGAAATAGACTTCTGGACAAAAGAGGAATATTTGAAATTTTCCGAAGCCATGATGGATAAGCCCCGTTCCTATTATGCCTTTGAAATGCTTTACTGGTGCGGAATCCGCTCCGGCGAACTGCTGGCGCTCACTCCGGCTGACTTTGACTTTCAGAAGCAGACGGTCACAATCAGCAAGACATTTCACCGATCTAAAGGGCGGGATATTATCACAAGCCCGAAAACGAAAAAGAGCAATCGTACAATCAAAATGCCGCCATTTCTCTGTGAGGAAATGCAGGAATATATCAAAATGTTGTATGACATTCAGCCGAACGAGCGGCTGTTTACGGTCACAAAATCCTATCTCAATCACGAAATGGAGAGAGGGGCGAAACAGGCAGGAGTGAAAAAGATTCGTGTGCATGATATTCGGCATAGCGCGGTTTCCCTGTTAATCGACATGGGATTTTCGGTGCTGGCGATTGGGGAGCGCATGGGGCATATGCAGATACAGGCAAATGTGCTTTCCAGAAAATTGAATGTAGTCAATAGCCAGTTGCTTAATAACTATGGAATTTTCTATGACAATAAGCGGGGGCATGAAAGGAAGATTGTTCTGAAACGGCTTGAGCCGAGAGAGTAAAAGCGACGATATGCGTCGGTTGCGACGGTATTTTTTACAGCAGGCTGGTATAGAAAATATCGACGCTATCGACGCAAACCGACGCAGAAAGGATTAAGTGATGAAAAACGTGCAAATTCCTTATGAGTTATTTGTATCTTTGCTCCGCTATCATCTAATGGAAGATGATGATTGTCTGAATGAAATCCGGCAGGGACTAGAACAGAAATTGGATTCGCTGGTGCGCCATGAATTATATGCGAAATATAAGACTGCGCCCACACAGGAGGAACGGGAAAAAGCCAGACAGAAATATCTGGAAAAACGCGGAGTGCAGGACAGTTTCCGCTGGTAGTGTTCCATTGATGATAACAGACAGGAGCGTGTCACGCTCCTGTGGATGTCCTGACGCTGATCGCCGCAAGGCTGCTTTCTGCCACGGCCCAGGCGCACCGGTTCGAGGCGGTAACGGCGGTTCTGGACTGCCAGGGTAATTCCTTTACAGCAAAGGGAAAAACCGTATTGCAGGTCGGATGGAAGGAAGTGGAACGCCTCTACCGCATGGGATTAAAAGAATCCAAGCCGGAGGATGACGAGAATACAGATGTCTCCCTTCCCATGCTGCAGGAGGGGCAGATATTTGAAACGATCTCTGCCAGCGTCCGGGAGGGCAAAACTTCTCCACCGAAGCACTATACGGAAGATTCCCTTCTGGCGGCTATGGAGACCGCCGGCGCCGAGGACATGCCGGAGGACAAGGTGAATTGCCCCACAGGGGCAAGAGAGGGTGGCCTGGGCCATGCCGAGCGCAAGGGATTAGGCACCCCGGCCACCCGTGCGGCTACACTGGAAAAACTGGTTTCTGCCGGATTTGTGCAGCGGAAGAAAAAGCAGCTTATTCCAACGGAAAAAGGTACGAACCTGATCCTGGTGCTGCCGGACAATATCAAATCGCCTACGCTCACCGCAGAATGGGAATCCATGTTGAAGCAGGTAGAACACGGCGAGCTGGCTGCAGAATCCTTTATGGAGCAGATTGCGGATATGAGCCGGACGCTGGTAAAAGAACATACTGCCCCGGAGGAACGCTTTGCCGGCCTGTTCCCGGATGCAAAAAGAAACGGGCGTGAGGCTGTCGGCATCTGCCCCCGCTGCGGCGGAACCGTATATGAGGGCAAAAAAGGCTTCTTTTGTGATAACCGGGACTGTGCCTTTGCGCTGTGGAAAGACAATAAATTCTTTTCCGGAAAGAAAAAGTCCATAACAAAATCCGTGGCGGCGGCCCTTCTGAAAGAGGGCCGCATTTCCATGTCCGGGCTTTACAGCGAAAAGACAGGAAAGACCTATGACGCGGTGGTGCTGCTGGATGATACAGGCGGAAAATATGTGAATTTCAAGCTGGAATTTCCGGCTAAGAAAGGCAGGAGGAAATGAACGGGCCACCCTCACGGGAATTAACCAGGCAGGAACGGGCGGCAATCCGAAGGCTGGTAACAGACCTTTGCGCCAACTATGACAATCAGGATAGGCTCTGCCTTCCCTTAGACTGCCCCTGTTACATGCTGCATAAATGGTGGACCGGCTCTTTCTGCCGGTACTTTCAGGAGGCGGTGCTGCCGGTGGACCCGGCGCTGGAATCTGCCATTACCGGCGAGGACACTTCCCTGAAGCAAAAAATCTGTCCGGTCTGCGGCAAGGCATATCTTCCTACCACCAGCCAGGCGTATTGTTCGGATTCCTGCCGCGCCTTTGCCAGACGGAAATCCGAGCGGGAACGCAAGCGCCGGATCAGGCAAAATCAAGGGTAATATGTCCGCAACTTGGCTCAAAAGAGGCTTGCTTTTCAAGGCTTTCGGGACCCGGTTTGAGGGGCGGCTGTATTAGAATACTCTGACGCCCCGAAACGGGTCTAAGTTGCGGACAAATCAACGGACGGGAGGAATGCAGATAGAAAAGACAGCGATTACAAAAGAACTCATGCGGATTGATACCAGGAGGCAGATAATTGATATGCAGCAGATTGATAACCGGCGCTTTATGTATAACCCGAAAACCGGCATATTGGTCTTAGGCTATCAGTATGCAGCTACAAGTACAATGGTTTCCAGTCATGCCAACGAACTGGCCGACGCCGGGATCACAAAAGGCTATGACGATTTTGTCCGGGGCTGGATCGGCACCGGCGGTGGCTACCCCAAAGGTGTAATCCACTTTGCGCCCTGTGTAGATAAGAGAAATATCACGCTGTTTGGCCGGGCTTTTGACACACTGAAAATGTTTCAGGAAAACGGCGCGCTGGCGGGCACGGTGGTCCGTGGCTTCGGGGAACGCTGGGAGCAGCCGTTATCCGATATTTTTACGGATATGCGGGAACCGGAGCAGAAACCCTCTGTCCGCAGGCAGCTAAAGAAACAGCCGGAGGCAAAAGCCACCCGGCAGAAAACCAATCATCAACAGGAACGATAGGAGGCGATTTTTTGAATATCAATACGATCACAACCGATGACCTGCGGCACATGGAGGGCAAAGACGGCCTGATCTTACAGGGCTGCGGCGGGGATTTGAAGGAATGGGTGGACGGGATCAATGAGATGTTCACCAAAACGGGCATTTTGAAGGATGGCAGTAAATTTGAGGATATTTCCACTTTCCAGTATGGGGAGCTTACCTGTCTGCTCTATCCTTTCGAGGATGTAAAGCTGGACATCGGGAAACTTGCCATGTGGCGATTGCAGACCCATGATACTTTCGGCGGCACATGGCTGTCTGATTTTGTACCGAACCGTTTGGGCGGCTTTATCGGGGAGCCTTCGCCGGAGCCGGAAAAACCAGATTGTGCGCTGATCGGCCAGGACGGCAATATCTTCAATCTGGTAGGCATTGCTGCCCGTACCCTGCGGGAGCATGACCTGAAGGACCAGGCAAAGGAAATGAAGGACCGGGTGTTTGCTTGCGGCAGTTACGGGGAGGCGCTTTGTATCATTGGCGAGTATGTCAATATCACGGATTCCGAAGCGGAGCCGGAGCACAGGCCTTCCCTCCGGCAGCAGATAAAAGACGCAAAGCAGACGGAGACACCCCAAAAGCAGAAACCATCAAAACAGCAGGAACGATAAGGAGGATCAGAATGGGAAAAGAAACAACCTACGGCGTATGGGCGGTGCGCAGCGGCGCTTCTATTTTCGGCCATGCCGAGGCGTGGTGCAAGGAGGATGGAAAGCCTTTGGAATTTGACACCCGCGAGGCTGCGGAGGCTTACGCCAGGGAAATGAACAGTAAGACTACCGCTAATGTCCATTATTACGTACAGGGGAAAGAACCGGAGTCGGGCGCCGTCAGAAAGACTTCCGCGCAGGCGCAGCCGGATTTGGATGCCCGCGCCCATGAGGAAGTGACGCCGAGAAATGACGCGGCGGAAAAGCAGAACGAGATTCCCGGCAGACAGGTTATGCCGGAGGCGGACCCGCTGATGGAAATCCGCTCTGCGGTCCACAGCAACTATGCGGGCATGGTCGCCATGCTGGGTGCGGATAACCGGGTGTACCTGGGGCGTGAGGAACGCTGCCACTATCAGGATATGCAGGCGTCTTATTATGACAATCAGGACGGCTCCCTGTGCTTTGTCTGCGACCAGCCGGATATGTACTATTTTCTCTATGGGGAGGGCTGGGCGCATACCCAGGCGGAAATGCTGGAGCGCGGCCTTACCCTGCGCCAGTATGAGGAATTTGCAAGGCTTCGGGACGGCCTGCTCTCACAGTTCACACCGAGCCGGGAAATCCTGTTCGCCGGGCAGCCCTTCCAGCCGCCGGAGAGCTATCTGCGTAATGCGGAGCTTTACGAGGAAGGCCAGACCGGAAATTACAATATGCTGGATGGCAGGCTCAACAACAAGCCGCCTGCGCGCCCTGACCTGACAGACGGGCAGACTTATGAGGAAATCCAGGAGCTTGCCCCGGAGACGTTGCCGGAGGGAAAAACCTCTCTCATGGAAAAGCTGAAAGCAGACCGCCCGGAACATGAGGCCAGGCAGATTGCCCCTCCTGCGCCGGAAAGGGAACGCTGATGGCGGCGGTAAAATTCGAGGGCGTGGACGTACTGGACTTTTTAGGGAAGGTTGTAGAGCTGCACACACAGCATTATAAGGACGATTTTGATATTGACAAAGAACTGATACAAAATCTTGCGGCCTGCAGAAATGGAGAGAGTGAACAGCTCTTATGGATGTCCAGGATCTGCGGCACTTACTGTTTATGGGAAAGGGATGTTTACCTGCAGGACAGCCACGAAAATAAGGTGTGGCGGTTTTACCATGAGCAGACGAAAGATTCTATCCTGGCGTATGCAATCCAACTGGACGGCATACAGGACGGGAAAGTCACCGGCTGTATCTGGCCTCTCGATTATCACGCCCACGTGGAACGGGTCAAGCTGCTTTCCTGTGCGATTGAAAAAGTATCAGTATTGTTCCAGGATGGCACACAGGCGGTATTCCCCTATGATTCCTATATGCAGCAGATTAACATGTTTAAGGCCGAGCATGGAACTTCCAAATATGTGACCTGGCTGCCGGAAAGTGAGCGGGAATTACAAACAATCCTGCGGCGGGAGCATGTTAAGCGAGATTACCATGCAAAGCCCGGTGATATTCAGGAATATATGGATAGCCTGAAAAAGAGCACACTGCGGGGGAAACTGAAAGAGGTGCAGGCGGTAGCCGCTTTCACCCGGAAACCGCCTTCCCATAAAAAGGAGCCTGAACGATGAAGGCCGGGCATAACAAAAAATCCGTCCGGGTGGAATTCGTCATGTCTGAACAGGAGGCGGAGCTGGTAAAGGGGCGCATGGCGGAGCTCGGCATTACCAACCTCTCCGCGTATTTTGGCAGGAATACCGGAAACGGATTCCTGCCAAAATACGCAATCTTACGGAAGATTGCATTGCTTGCGAATTTGCTTTCTTCGGAAAAACGAAGTATAATATATGGCGGAGGTGTTACTATGGACTATATCACGACAAAAGATGCCGCCGCTAAATGGGGCATATCTGATAGGCGAGTTTTACAATATTGTACCGCAAATCGCATTGATGGAGCTATAAAAATGGGGAACATGTGGCTTATTCCTAAATCTGTGGAGAAGCCGGTTGATGGCCGGACAAAACAAGGAAAGGAGCAAAAACATGAGTAATATATTACTTCTTGAAGATGATTTGAGCCTGATTAACGGGCTTTCTTTTGCACTTAAAAAACAAGGATTTGAATTAGTTGTTGCCAGAACCCTCAAAGAAGCAGATAGTTTGTGGACGGATGGAAAATATGATTTGTTGGTGCTTGATGTATCCCTGCCGGATGGAACCGGATTTGAATTTTGCAAAAAAGTGCGGCAGGTTTCCAAAGTACCTATCATTTTTTTGACAGCAGCAGATGAAGAAATGAACATTATCATGGGATTGGACATTGGCGGAGATGATTATATTATAAAACCATTTAAGCTAGGGGTGTTATTGTCCAGAGTAAATGCGCTGCTGCGCCGGGCAAAAGATTTCAGTTCCGTAGATACGCAACTGGAATCCAACGGAATAAAAGTGCTTTTGCTGCAAGGGCAGGCGTTTAAGAATGGAAAGCTATTGGATTTGACTACCGCAGAATATAAGTTGCTGTGTCTGTTTATGAGAAACCCGAACATGGTACTTACCAAAGAACAAATTTTAGATAAGCTATGGGACTGCGATGGGAATTATATTGACAGCAGTACCCTTACCGTATATATGAGGCGGCTGCGTATAAAGATCGAGGATAATCCGAGTGAACCGCAAATGCTCCTGACAGTTCGGGGAATGGGATACAAATGGAATGTGATTGGGTGAGGTGCCTATGAAAATATTTGCAAACAAAGAAATCAAAAAATTGTTTCTTGCAGTATCCGTTATTTGGGTGGCCTCCCTTCTGTTGACACAGGGATTCTTATGGTTGTGCTATCAGCGGTTTTCCTTGTTCCTATTGCTTGTTTTCGTATTGGCAGGCGGAGCGATATTGGCGGTGGGTTGTTCTTATTTCAAAAAGCAAAATCAAGTCATGGAACAGGCGGTATCACAGCTTCATGCGTATCTTGACGGTGATCACAATGCCCGTATTGAATGTGATGATGAGGGCGAACTATATCGGTTGTTTCATACCGTCAATTCTCTGGCGGCTGTCTTAAATGCTCACGCAGATAACGAACTCCGGGAAAAGGAATTTTTGAAAAATACAATCTCTGATATTTCCCACCAACTGAAAACACCGCTGGCCGCTTTGAATATTTATAATGGCCTGCTTCAAGACGGGGATATGGAATTGAGTGCGGTAAAAGAATTTGCTGATTTATCCGAACAGGAACTTGACCGCATTGAAACGCTGGTGCAAAACTTGCTCAAGATTGCAAAACTGGATGCCGGTGCCATTGTGTTGGAAAAGACCACAGAGAATGTGGCGGATATGATGCGGGATATTGAACTGCATTTTGCATATAGAGCCAGACAAGAAAAGAAGAAAATCATTCTGTCTGGCTCGGATTATCTTTCTCTTTTCTGTGATCGTGATTGGCTGTCTGAGGCAATCGACAATATTGTGAAAAATGCGTTTGACCATACGGAAAGTGGTGCAGTCATTGGCATTACATGGAAGGCGTTACCATCCGGTGTTCAAATTGTGGTAAAAGACTATGGATGTGGCATCCACCCGGAAGATATACACCATATTTTCAAGCGTTTTTATCGCAGCCGTTTTTCAAAAGATACACAGGGTATCGGTCTGGGGCTTCCGCTTGCGAAAGCAGTCATTGAAGCACATGGAGGAACAATCGAGGTAGACAGCGAATTGGACAGAGGGACAAGCTTCACGATGAATTTTCTGATTCCTACAAAATTGTAGGCTGATTGTAGGGTTACAGTAATATTTCAGTGCTATTCTTTCAATCGTAGACAGGAAATGAAGCCCACCTGTCTACCTCGCAAGAACATAAGAAAGAGGTGTTTGCACTATGAATTTATTAGAGGTCGAGAATATTTGTAAGACCTATGGCAGCGGTGAAACTGCTGTAAAAGCGCTTAGGAATGTTAGCTTTTCTGTTCCTAAGGGAGAATATGTGGCAATCGTCGGAGAATCTGGTTCGGGTAAAAGCACACTGCTGAATATGATCGGTGCGCTGGATATGCCAACTTCGGGAAAGGTGCTGATTGATGGTAAGGACATTTTTTCCATGAATGACCAAAAACTGACGGTATTTCGACGCAGGAATATCGGCTTTATCTTTCAGGCGTTTAACCTTATCCCGGAGTTGACGGTGGAACAAAATATGATTTTTCCGCTGTTGCTGGATTATCAAAAGCCGGACAAGAGATATTTGGAGGAACTGCTAACGGTTTTGAATTTGAAAGATCGTCGTAATCATTTACCCAGTCAGCTTTCCGGCGGTCAACAGCAAAGAGTGGCGATTGGCCGCGCATTGATTACCCGTCCTTCTCTGATTCTGGCAGACGAGCCAACAGGAAATTTGGACTCACAAAACAGCAGTGAGGTCATAGCATTGCTCAAAGAAACATCAAAAAAATACGAGCATACCATCATTATGATTACCCACAACCGCAGTATTGCGCAAACGGCAGACCGGGTATTACAGGTATCGGATGGCACTTTGACTGATTTTGGGAGGTGCCGTGAATGAAAAGCTATCTTAGTCTCATTCCCATCTCCGCTAAAGTCCGCCGCCGTCAAAATCGTATGACGCTGCTTTGCATTGTATTTGCTGTGTTTATGGTAACAGCGGTATTCAGTATGGCAGAAATGGGCTTTCGGATGGAACAGGCTCGATTGGTTGGTAAGCATGGAAGTTTCTCTATTGGAGACTTGCTCGACAGTTCAATGGGACAAACCCTTCTTTCTGTCGCAGTTGTTCTGTTCCTGCTAATTTTGATTGCAGGCGTTTTGATGATTTCCAGCAGTATGAACAGCAGCGTTGCACAAAGAACCAAATTTTTTGGAATGATGCGTTGCATTGGTATGAGTAAGCAGCAGATTATTCGGTTTGTTCGTTTGGAGGCATTGAACTGGTGCAAAACGGCTGTACCCATCGGTCTTATTTTAGGGGTTGTTACAACATGGGGGCTGTGTGCCGTACTGCGCTTTGTAGTCAGAGAAGAATTCTCTGATATTCCCCTCTTTGGTATCAGTATTTTTGGCATTGCCTGCGGTATCTTTGTTGGACTGATTACTGTACTGATTGCCGCAAATGCTCCGGCGAAACATGCTGCGAAGGTATCTCCCATCATAGCGGTGTCTGGAAATGCAGACCACGGAAAAACAATGCGTCATTCCCAGTATACAGGATTCGGAAAGATTGAAGCCCTTCTCGGTATCGGGCATGCGGTCTCCGGGAAGAAAAATTTATTCCTGATGACAGGTTCTTTTGCACTTAGCATCATCTTATTTTTGAACTTTTCCGTTATGATCGATTTTGTGGATTATTTGATACCTCAGTCAGCTGCCACATCAGATATTGATATTGCAAGTGCTGGCGGTAATGCTATTCCTCGGGAGCTGCTTACATCCATCCGTGAAATGGATGGAGTGAGAGAGGTTTACGGGCGGCGTAGTGCGTTTGATGTTCCTGCCAAATTAAATGGCGATACCGGCTTTTACGGTACAGTTGATCTGATTTCTTATGATGATTTTGATTTGCAATGTCTGAAAAAAGACGGTGCTTTGAAAAGGGGGAGTGATTTGTCCGAAGTTTATGGAGACAGTCACTTTGTTTTGGCGACATCCGATCAGGATAGTACATGGAAAATCGGCGATACCGTTCAAATTGGGGATGAAGCCCTTACCATAGCTGGATTGTTAAAAAATGACCCCTTTAGCGAGGATGGATTGACAAACGGAAAACTCACATTGATTACCTCCGGAGAAACATTTATCCGTTTAACAGGGGATGAAGATTATTCTCTTGTGCTGATACAGACAGTGGGGAATGTTACGGATGAAAATGTTCAGGCAATCCAAAATTCCGTAGATAAAACATATAGCTTTCGGGATAAACGCGACGAGCGTACTACGGGAACTTATATGGCTTTTGTTTTCTGCGTTTATGCGTTTTTGGCAATTATTGCACTGGTAACGGTAATGAATATCATCAACAGTATTTCCATGAGTGTGTCTACCAGAATGAAGCAATATGGGGCTATGCGTGCAGTAGGAATGGAAGAACGGCAAATGACAAAAATGATTGCTTGTGAAGCATTCACTTATGCTGTTTTGGGGTGCGTTGTTGGCTGTGCTATTGGCTTGCCGCTTAGCAAGCTGCTGTATGATTTCCTTATTGCAGGACATTTTCCATCTGCGGTATGGCAGTTTCCAATTACCTCTTTAGGAGTTATTCTTTTGTTTGTCTCGATTGCGGCAATTGCAGCTGTGTATACTCCGGTGAAGCGAATTCGTAATATGTCGATTACTGCAACTATCAATGAATTGTAAAATAATAAAAGAAAATTCTAAAATGCTAATCGAAACTTGATTACACTCTCCTTCCAGGAAAGTGAACTCAGAACATTATGGTTATAAGCAAAATGGCATGAAGGTGGTGACATGGGAAATTAGTAGTTCTGGATATATCCGAATCCGGCAGACAAATTGGTGAGAAACTTTTTGCGGTTCTTAATGTTGGAATAAAAAACGAATTGACAGAGTTTATCCGGAAATATGAGGAAAACCGTGTTCCACTTTTTCCTTCATACCTTAGTGGCAACAATCTATCATTGACTGAATTTCAGGAGGGCAACCTATATGTATGCCTGGAGCAGCGACTTGTACGGGTTCAGGATCAGATTGTCAATCTGACAGCTAAAGAGTTTGATATACTGGCATTGCTGATCCGAAATCCAAAGCGGGTGTTCACCTATGAAATGATTATTGATTTTGTGTGGAATGAGGATTATTCTTACTACTCACGAAAAGCAGTCAACAACCATATCAGCAATATACGGAAGAAACTGAAAATCTCGCCGGATGTGTCCGATTACATCAAAAGCGTTGCTGGTGTCGGATACAAATTTGAATACCAGCCAAGTCCATAAAATCCGTTGCAGAAGAATCTGCGGCGGATTTTTTTGTAAATAACTAAACACAGACGGCAACTTTTGAGGAAAAAATGAACGGATATATAGAGGGAATTTTGTTCTGTAGGGAGTGTTCGTATGCTTCAAATGTGAATTTTTTGTGAATTTTTCAAACTCCCCCCACAATTGGCCCTAAAAATGTACTGAATAGTAGAAGGATATTTTTTCGTGTGGAAGGAGGTGTTACTATCCATAAAATGATTCCGGTCATGGACTATCAGCAGTACCGCCGGATGCGGAAACTGGTGCATGAGTGCTGCAACTATAACAACGGTAACTGTATCGCATTGGATAATGGTGAGGAATGCGTATGTGTTCAGAGTATTTCCTATTCGCTTCTCTGCAAATGGTTCCGTTCTGCTGTCCTGCCGCTGGACAACTTCCTGAAAACGGTGCTCTTATTCCGGGATGAGTTAAAACGCTGTACCGTCTGCGGGCAGCCGTTCCTCCCCGGTTCCAACCGGGCCAAATACTGCAAGCCCTGTGCGGCTAGGGTTCACCGTAGGCAGAAAACGGACAGCGACCGGAAAAGGCGGCTGTCATGCGGACAATTAGAGGCGAAAAAGCATTGAATTTACTGCTGTTTTAAGCTGCTGTCAATGGGTATGAGGGATAAATCCCCTGTTCCCCTCAAAAACCTGCTTTTAACCGTCCGCAGAAGGCTTTTCGCCTAAATTGGAAAATGTCTAAAAAGTTATCCCGAACATTTTTTAAGAAATGCCTTTGTTACTGGCTTTCTATGAAATATTCGGGATAATCTGATCTTTGGTATAAACATTTAGTGAAACCCAAGAAATAATTCTTGCACCACGCAACAGCATTGATAGACTGAACGAAAGACGGTACAATGAGGATGCAGCAAGTAACATATAAAGCTGTAATGAGATAAAAGTACAAATATAGTTAGAGTAGGTGGTGAAACGATGTTTCGGATAGGAGAATTTTCAAAGCTGACGCAGGTATCTATTCGTATGCTCCGCTATTATGATGAGGCGGGCATTCTGACGCCAGCAGAGGTTGACAAGTGGACGGGACACCGACTATATTCGGTGGAGCAAATACCGCGTCTAAATAAAATCCTGTATTTGCGGGATAGTGGGCTGAATGTTTCAGAAATCGCGCTTGCCCTGACGCTGGACGAGCAATCACTCCTTGCGCAGCTTGACAAAAAGCGCATAGAGATAGAAGATGCAATACAGGCCGAACGAGAAAAACTGCGGAAGATTGAACTTGCAAAAAGTGAAATACAGGGTGGTAAAGGAGAACCGCGTTATAACATCTCCGTTAAGTCGATCCCTGCGTATCAGGTGCTATCCCTGCGGAAAGTTGTACCAAACTACTATTCCGAGGGTGACTTATGGGAAGAACTTTCTACTTTTACAGGTGCGCAAAAAATAGGAATAGCGAGCAATACATTTTCCATTTATCACGATACAGAATTTCGGGAGACAGATGTTGATATTGAGCTATGCGCTCCGGTAAAGAAAATGGGAACGGCAAAAGATCCATTTTGTTTTCGTATGACTGAACCAGTCCCATATATGGCTTGCACAATGGTCTACGGCGATTTTGCAAATATAAAAGGGGCCTATCTTGCCTTTGCTGAATGGCTGCAGAAAAACAGCGAATACAAAATGTCTGACCCGATGCGTCAAATCGTGCATAGAGGCCCGTGGAATGAGAATAACCCTGAAAAATATTTGATTGAGCTTCAAATACCGCTGAAACAAACATGATTGTACAGACTTTGAAATGTCCTGTGAAAAATGCAGGGCATTTTTTATTTTTCCCTGTTGCATCTCACATGATGTGAGGTCTTATACTGGTTTTACCAACAAAGCAAGGAGGAAAAATATGACTTATCAATTAAAAGCCATTGGTAAAGTAAAAAATGATGAAAACGGCACATTTATTCAGTTAGAGCCGGAGTACATTCCCGGACTGCAAGCCTTAGAGGGCTTCAGCCATATCAATGTCCTTTGGTGGTTCAGCGATTGCGACAACGGCGCAGACCGGAATGAATTACAGACAGAACAGCCCTATAAAGGCGCACCCGAAGTCATGGGCGTATTTGCGACGCGATCTCCTGCGCGTCCGAACCCTATCGCATTAACGACATCCGAGATCATCAACATTGATTTCACCAACGGCATGATTCGTGTTACATTCATTGACGCAAACGACAATACACCCGTACTTGACATCAAGCCCTACACGCCGAGTTTTGACAGGGTAGAAACGCCCGGTGTTCCCGTATGGTGCAGCGAATGGCCGAAAAGTACAGAAGCGTCCGGCTGTTTCGATTGGGGACAGGTGTTCAACTTTTAAGGGGGCGGCTTATGAAATTACAGGATTTTGTTCAGGATAAACCCATTCTTGAAACGGAACAACTTATTCTGCGCCCTCTGCGAAAAGAAGATGTTGTGGATTTGAAAGAATGGCTGGGAGACAGTTCCGTTTACCGGTATTGGGGCAAACGTCCCGGAAAAAGCGACTTAAATCCAGAATTACTTTTCCAAAAGCCGGAGAAACCTACGAAAAGTTTTCATTGGGGTGTTGTACACAAACAGGATCATAAAGTTATTGGCGATATGTGGGTATATCTCATTGAGAATGACCGCATGGCAAAAGTGGCATTTCGCCTTTCACCTGCCTATCAAGGCAACCGACTTATGACAGAAGCACTGGCGAGAGTAGCTATCTTCTGCTTTGAAGAAACGGAATTACAGCGTTTATGGGCTGATGTTCATGTACAAAATATTGCATCGTATAAAACTTTAGAAAAAGCAGGCTTCAAGCGTGAGGGACTTATCCGTGAAGGTAAAATGGTAAACACCTACTGCGATTACTATTTGTACGGTATGACTAAAACTGATTATATTGAAATCACCGATAAGGGGCTACCCCCTTATTGGCACTGCGAACGCTTTTTCCGAAAGAACTGAAACTATATAACCCCAATCTGCCGGACGACGGCAAAAGAAAAAAGCCGCTGTTCGGCAGCTTTTATCCCATGTTCTGATTT
The DNA here is from genome assembly GCA_041223665.1 of Lachnospiraceae bacterium 46-15. Taxonomy (GTDB): domain Bacteria; phylum Bacillota; class Clostridia; order Lachnospirales; family Lachnospiraceae; genus Hominisplanchenecus_A. Next base: position 16,291 of record JBCLQO010000011.1, on the reverse strand, counting down.
TTACGGCGGTTTTGAACAAATCAAGACCGCCGTAAAGTGAAAATAGCTATTGTCTGAATCGCATTAGCGGCACTTATATTATTGACATGAATAGAGCATATATCCGCAAAGAGTTTTCTATAAGCTCTGCAAAGGACTTGACAGGCGAACAAAAAGTAGCTAAAATAAAAAGAGAACAAACGGTAGCCAAACAGAAAGGAGTTTAAGAATATGTTAAAACTATACTTTGGGAACAGCGTTGCAATTATCAGTACGCTTTTGCTGGGGGCAAATCTCGGCTATATAATATGGGGATATTTAAACCGAGCGGCAATCCAAAAATGGGGTATGATTATTCTACTCTTTATCCTGCTTCACGGTACGTTGTGGTATTTTACGAACGTCCGCGATCTGTATTCCAACTCTATTATCTATGCTACTGATGGCAGTGTAGGAATGGGGCTGTTTTCCGTTAGCAGCATTCAATCCATTGTCTTTTGGGTGGCAAGTGTGATTATATGGGTGCTTGGGATAATATCAATCTTCAAACCGGTATACAGGCAAAATATTTTTTTCATTATTGCTGTTGTGAGTATTGTTCAAATTGCATTTATTGAGGGTTCTCGTATATGGCTTTACAATTCTGTTCCTACTCGTTTTGATTATATGTAAGTGAGGTATTGGCATGGCGAAAAGAAATACGAAAGAAACCATTTTATTTGAATCACTAAAGCTGTTTGCTGATAAAGGCTATGACGGTGTAACAGTGCGTGACATTGCGGCAGAAGTCGGAATTAAGCAAAGCTCTTTATACAAGCATTACAAAAGCAAGCAAGAAATCTTTGATACGTTGGTAGACACAATGCAATCACGTTTTAGGGATGCGGCTACTTCTTTTCAGCTTCCTAACGGCGAATTGCAAGAAATGGCAAGGGAATACGCAACGGGTGGCAACGAGGTTTTGAAAAAAATTAGTAGTGAGATTTTTTATTTTTACTTGAAAGACCCCTATGCTTCACAGTTTCGTAAAATGCTTTCCATTGAGAAATACAAAAATGAGGAAATAGACCGCATATATCGGGAAGTTTATATTGATACTGCTATTTCGTATCAAGCTAAACTATTTGAAGAAATGATTAAACAAGGCTTCATGCGGCAAGTCAATCCCGAAGTCATGGCATTACAATTCTTTTCGCCAATTTTTCTTTTACTCAATAAATATGACGGTATAGCTGAAAAGGAAAAAGAGGCAAAAGAAATATTGGGAAAACATATAGAACAGTTTGACATGATTTACCGTAAGGAGGCAATTTAATGAAAACTGCAATCGTGTACGCCACAAAATACGGCTGTACAAAAGAATGCGCAGAAATCCTAAAGACTTATCTTCATGGTGAAGTAAACATACTTTCAGCAAAAGCAGATAAAATCAATCTGTCTCAATATGACGCTGTTTTTATTGGTGGTTCTGTGTATATGGGTAAAATCCAAAAAGAAATTACGCAATTTTGTAAACGCAATCTAAAACAGCTATTACACATGAAGATTGGATTGTTCGTTTGTTGCTATACCCCGAAAGATACAGAGGGATTTTTTGAAACACTTTACCCCATAGAGCTAATAAACCATGCTTCCTATGTAACCTCTGTCGGCGGCAAGATGGACTACGAAAAAATGAATGTTCTATATAGAAAATTGTTTCATTCTTTGAAAAAGATTGACGGCTTTAATGAGGGATTTACTGAACCAGAAATAAACGAGAGTGAAATAAAAAAATTAGCAGAAACAGTTAATAAGTAACACACATTACTTCTTTACGAATTGAGGTGGTTTAAGGTTTCTATTTTACAAAGCGCATTTTCCTAATCAAAAAGCGCATTGCGTGAAAAGCCTGGCAAAAAATAAAATGATATAATTTGAACATCAAATATAGGAGGTGCCGCAATGCACGCATATGAAGCAATCGAACAATCCTTGACTTTTATCGAGGAACACTTGACAAAAGAAATTTCAACGGAAGAACTGGCAAATACTGTAGGTCTGTCCCCCTTTTATTTTCAGCGCTTGTTCAAGCGGCTGGTAAATAAACCGGTTCAGGAATATGTGAAACTCCGCCGTTTGGCAAAGGTTATTGAAAATCTGAAAAGTACCGACCAGAGAATTCTTGACGCTGCCTTGGACTATGGCTTTTCAAGCCATGCGAATTTTACACGGGCTTTCAAGGAAACGTATGGGATTACGCCTGAAAGCTACAGGAGGGATTTACCAATGCTCAATACATTTGACAAGCCGGAAGTTTCCATGAATTATGTTTTAGTAGATGAAGGGGTTCCGCTGGTGGTAGGAGATATCGTCTTGGAGATCCAGAGAAAGACATTGGAAAAACCGGAAATTTATTTCGGATTGGAAACGGAAGTTCGCATTTCTGAACAAATGCCGGTTGGTGAAAGTACAGGTGTAGATGTGCCAGGGCAGCTTTGGAAGCGCTACCACATGGAGAAGGCTCCAATCGAAGCCAATCTAAATACTACTGTAGAAATGGGAATGTCCCATACGGAAGGTACTTCACAAAACCTTTTCACTTATTTTGCAGGTGGCCTTGTTCAAAATATTCCGGATCGGCTACAGGATGGTTTTGCTAAGAGAGAACTCTCGGCAGGAGAATACATCGTTTGCAGAGTCGAAGCAGAAAATTTTGAGGATTTGGTGACGGTCGCTTTAGATCAGGCCAGCAAATACCTTTTTGGTATATGGCTGCCCCACCACAATTTAACCACGGAGCCTTTCTCGGCAGAAAAGTATTATCGTGACTTAGAGGGTATGGCTTGTATGGAAATTTGGGTTAAGCCTCTGCCGCTGGAAAATAAATGCTAAGGAGGAATTTATGATGGATTGGAATGCGTTATATTCAAATGAACAACCTCCATCGCTGGAGCAAGTCACGGAATACATTAACAATCCGTTATGGACAGATTTTAATAACCGTATCCAGTTCACCTATCGGACCAGACCCTGTATGGAATACAGCCGTTGTTCCATGCAGGCAGGCTGGAATATTAAGTATAAAAAAGGTGGAAAGTCTCTTTGTACGCTCTATCCGATGCAGGGCTATTTTATCGCTCTCGTGGTTGTAGGAAGTCATGAACTTACGGAGGCAGAGTTTCTTATGCCGCAATGTTCCGACTATGTGCAGACAGTATTCAAAAACACGAAAACCGGTAATGGACAGAAATGGTTGATGCTGGATGTACGGGATAGAGGAATTATGGATGATGTATTTAGACTCATCAATCTCAGGAAGCGTATACCGTCATAACAGGAAATATTATGGATTAACCTGCCATACACTTGTCAAGTTTTTTGCGTTATAATAAAGACGGAGGTGTACGGTATGCAGATGAAAAGGCTGTTTCAAATTGTTTACTATTTATTGGAAAACGGAAAATCCTCGGCTCCTGAACTGGCAAACAAATTCGAGGTTTCTACTCGGACCATTTACAGAGATTTAGATAGCATTAGTGCGGCAGGAATCCCAATTTATGCTACACAGGGAAAAGGCGGCGGTATCTCTTTGATGGAAAATTATGTTCTGGACAAGTCTACATTTTCAGAAAAGGAACAGGAACAAATACTGATAGCCTTACAGGGCATTGCTTCCACAGAAGGTGAAAATGCGGATGAACTGCTTTCTAAATTGTCAGCACTCTTTCAAATTAAATGGACGGATTGGATAGAAGTTGATTTTTCTGACTGGAATAAAAATAAGGCGGATCAGATATTTAGTGAAATTAAAAAAGCTATTTTTGACAGAAGAATCGTCACCTTTTCTTATTTTGGCAGCAACGGCCAGTATTTATCTCGCTCTGTGAAGCCGCTTAAATTGATCTTCAAGGGCAATGACTGGTATTTATACGGATTTTGCCTTTTAAGAAATGACTACCGCTTTTTTAAATTGACGCGCATAAAAGATTTGGTAATTTCCGCTGAAACGTTCATAAGGGACGTGTCGGACTTACCAAAGAATAAAATGGAAATGCCCTATTACAATACGGTTTCTGTTACTTTGAAATTCTCTCCGCAAGTTGCTTTTCGCGTGTATGATGAATTTGCCGAAAACATTACAACAGACGGGGAGAATAATCTATATGTAACCGCAGATTTACCGGAGCATCAAGTATTATATCATTATCTGCTTACCTTCGGGGATAATGTTGAGGTGATTTCCCCGTCACATATCCGGGCTGGGATAAAAGAAAAGGTATGCTCCATTCTAAAAAAATATGAAACATGACACAGGATTTCAGGTCTTGTTTGTTATACTTTTTTAGAAACGGAAAATTTTTAGTATACAGTCGAAATGAAGGCACAAATACCATACTGACGGAGGGGGTGATAACATGGGAAATTAGCTGTATTTGATATATCTGAACCGGGCGGTAGAATTGCGGAAAAGCTACTTGTGCTGTTAAACACCCGTCAGCGGCAGGAATTAGTAAATTATCTTCTTGATTCCGAAAAGCAACAGAATAATCTGGCTAACAGCCCATGCGCCATTTCCGAAAATTATAGGGTGCAGACAGCCATTGATGAACCATTTACAGAAATTCAAATGGACGATTTATATTTCTGCCAAGAACAACGGCTTGTATGTATTGGCGAGCAGGTAATCAAATTAACGGCTAAGGAATTTGACATCCTTGCTTTGTTAATTACACACCCGAAGCGGGTATTTACTTATGAGCTGATTATGGAATTGGCCTGGAATGAGGATTATTCCTACTACTCCCGCAAAGCAGTCAATAATCATGTAAGCAATCTGCGGAAGAAGCTGAAAGTTACGCAGGATTCCCCGGACTACATCAAAAGCGTTGCTGGTATTGGTTATAAATTTGAAGTGCCATAATATAGGCTCCCGGCTATCGCTGAATTTATCATCAACACATTAGGCAATCTGAACTATTCCCACCGACGGTACACCACAAGCTGACAGTCGGCGGAACTTCGGGTCTAGTTGGCTCGAATGTTGACAGATTGTTCTAGCTATTATGTATTTGTCTTTATACCAATATGCTTTTGCGGAAAGGCGAATGCAAGTTAATACAAAAAACTAGAATAAAAATCTAAGGAGAGAAAAATGAAATTTAAAGTAACAAGAATACTCGCATTTGTTATGACTCTTATGCTGTTATCTTTAGTGGCTTGTTCTAACAAACCCAAACAGAATGATGCAGCCACAGACTCAGTACTCTCGGACTCAGAAGCAATGATCTCCGCAAAATCATCACAATCTCCCAATAGTGCAGCACCAGGAAATACCTCGTCATTGGCGCAGTTTGCAGATGTTCGCGGTGGTTTTTTTACAGGAGATAACGTGCTATCACCAAGTGAGTATAGGGCTGAGGATATGTACACATACCAATTCAACGAGCATACTGTTTTTACAGGTAATGAAACACTTCAGCAAGAAATTATGGAAAATGGCAAAAACCCCGGACTTGGCATACGCGCTTTGCATGGGCAGGGTATCACTGGCGAAGGTGTATCAGTTGCAATTATTGACGAGGCTATTTTTTTAGAACCGCCTGAGTTTTCAGACAGAATTGTGGATTACTATGAATGTTATGATATACAGTCACAAGGGGGGATGCACGGCAATGCCGTTATCAGCATATTGGCAGGAAGAACCTGCGGCGTTGCTCCTGGCGTGAAGGTTTATTATGTCGCAGTTCCTTCGGGGTTTTCTGATTCGGCTTATTGGGCGGACGGCCTAAATTGGATTATAGATAAGAATGAATCCCTACCGGAAAAGGATAAAATACGTGTAGTTTCGGTATCTGCAAATCTGTCAGGGTCGGACTGTGATTTTGAAAATCAAGAAAAGTGGGAAGATGCGGTTGTGCGCGCAAAAGCGGCGGGAATTTTAGTGATTAGCTGTAGCGTTGGAACGGATACTCATTTTACATCGGGTGGATATTACGATTACACAGACCCCGATAATATTAAAAAGATGCGCAATGGTTGGTGGAGCTACGGACAAAGCAAATCGGAACCGATGCAAGAAGGGTTCATTTCCGTACCTGTCAATTTCCGCACAACGGTGGAACAGTATGATGCGGGGGACTATTTCTTCCGCTATGGAGGACAGGGCGGTGAAAGCTGGGGCGTTCCATATGCTGCTGGGGTGCTTGCACTTGGATGGCAGATAAACCCTCAGCTAAGCCCAGAAGAAATAAAGAAAATTCTTATTGACAGCGCCTACGAAAATCAATACGGCGAACATATTATTTATCCCTCCGCATTTATTGAAATGGTAAAAAATACACTATAATCATGCAATGAAAAAGCGGATACCATTAATTTTGCGGGATGGTTTGCTTTCGTTTTTTGGTAAAAGGTGTATCAGAAATCTTTTTAGAGAGGAAAAAGCGTTTTGGCTTTTACCTCTCTTTTTACATTGCATAGTGGGAGTTTGAAGAAATAATAATAACGAGATAAAAAGGGTTTCCGGCAACGTACAATATGCCTGTCTGCGATTTTGCAGATAGGCGTATTGTACGTGTAAGGTTGATTGGAGCTAGCCTACATTGTGGATAGGCTTTTCACTCACAATAATTCTTTGGAAAACGTATTTTATACCTACCTTACCAAAACCATGATGGTTCAGGAAAGAATATAGAATTTACCCCTATATAATTTCCCCAAAAGGAGGCTGATGAAGGATAAGCCTTCTGCGCCTCCTTTTCGGGGAGGGCTGATAAATGCTGCCAAAGGGGAATATTCAACAGAAAGGTTATTTTGCATATAGAGCTTTATGCGCCGTAATCCATGTGGTGTGGATTGCGGCGTTTTTAAGTTTGATCGTATTTGAAGAAATACATTATCATACACCTTTCTGCGCGCCCATTCTTCTATGGGCGCGTATTTCATATATAAGCGGCTGTTACAACAAGGGTTGTCCGCACTGCCGCTCCCCACCCTCTGATTTCGATTTTGCTTACCAACCTAAAAAATCGAAATTGGAGGAATTACCCATGAAAGAAATCAATCTGCGGGATTACTACCCGTTTTATACACAGGACGTTATTGTTGAAGTGCCGGACGAGGTGGCTAATCTGCTCCGAGAGTATAAGATGGCTGAAGCTGCCTATATCCTGCGCACATACCGTCATAAGGCATATTTTTCCCTGGACTATGACAAGAATGTTGAACATGATGCCCTTGTGATCGTGCTGACACCGGAAGATATTCTGGCTCAGGAGGAAGAACATGCGAGGCTATACCGTGCCATTGCCTTGCTGCCTGAAAAGCAGCGAAACCGGATATGCTCGCATTATCTGCTTGGCATGAGCCTTTCGGAAATTGCCAAAAGCGAACACTCGGCGGTAAGCTCTGTGCATGAAGGAATCCAGCGCGGGCTCCGGCGTCTGAAAAAAATTCTGGAAGAAATTTGATCCAGCCCCCGAAAATAACCCTCAAAAATGAAATGAATAATAGAGGGACATATTTTTAGGCAGGACAAGCCTGACGGGTGTGGCCGCACAGCACAAGCTCCGGTCCACCCCAACTGAAAAACTGTCATAACTGCCACGCCCCTCGCTTGCTCCTTGACAACCTAATATACGCTGTTACAGGTACTTCATTCTGTGTTCCGAGCGGCAGATGGGGCGGCGCGGTGACAGGCAGCTTAAGGAGGTGATGAATTCAGGCTGTCCGAGCGATAAACGCAACCCACGAATCCGGCTGTGGCAGGCCGGGCGCAACGACGGCACAGATTATAATGGTACTTCTTCACGGCTCCCTAAGGACTTGGGGAGAGTTCCTGCGGCGTGCGCCAGCTCTGGCAAAGCGGCGGCGTATGCGGGGCTATGATGCGGTGACGCTATCCGCAGCCTGTAACAGCCCCGCCTTGGTAAATCAGGGCTTGCCGGGGGGCGTGGCAAATACGGCAGCTAATCGAAATCAGATACAATGGGCCGGGTCTGTGGTCTTGGATGCCGCAGGTCCGACCTATTCATGTGGTTTTGATAGCCAGGAATGTTCAGGAAGGAGTTGATATTATGGAACATGTAACTGCTGCTGGCGGGGCCGGAACATTGGTAGATATTCGGGATGTTACGGTTGATAGGGAGCTTTCCCGTGAGGACCGGATTGCCGAATTTGTCCGTCAGATTAAAAATCCTTACCGCTTTAAGTGTGGGCGGTTCACCGTACAGGCCAGCTTTGCTAAGGGCGGTGCCACCCTGGAGGAATGTATCAAGGGAATCCTGCGGTAAGCCGGATATTTTTTAGAAAGGGGCTGACTTTCCCGCGAAGTCGTGGTAGAATAAGAATCGGAAAAGGAATTGAATACGGCATAGCCACACTTCTTGAATTGCGGGGATTTTTCTGCGCAACGAAAGGAGTGTTTTTTTATGCAGGTTTACAAAACAATCAAGTATATCCGTCTTTCTTATACGGATGACAAGTCAGTGGAAAGTGACAGCGTTGCCAACCAGCGGCGGCTGATTGACGACTACATTGCCCGGCACCCGGAGATTGAGGTTGTGGCGGAAAAGATTGACGACGGTTATAGCGGCGTACTTTTTGACCGTCCGGCCTTCCAGGAAATGATGCGGATGATCGAGCAGGGAGAAGCCAACTGTGTGATTGTGAAGGACCTCTCCCGACTGGGGCGGGAGTATATAGAGACCGGCCGATATATGCGCCGGGTATTCCCGGCCTACGGCGTTCGGTTTATCGCCATCAATGATAACGTGGACACAGAAAATGACGCTGCCGATGACCTTACCGTCTCTGTCAAAAATATTATGAACGAGGCATACAGCCGGGATATTTCCGTAAAGACCCGGAGCGCCCTGGATGTGAAACGCCGCAGCGGTGATTTTGTCGGAGCCTTTCCCATTTACGGTTATGTGAAAACCGGCGACAAGCATAAAGGTCTGGAAGTTGACGAGTATGCTGCAGGCGTGGTGCGGGATATTTTCAGAAAGCGGCTGGAAGGATTCAGCGCTTCCCATATCGCGGATGAACTGAACCGGATGGGCATACTCTCCCCTCTGGCTTATAAGCGCAGCCACGGGATGCCCCATGCCAAAGGTGGCTATACGGACCGTAAGGACTGTAAATGGTCTGCGACTACGATTATCCGTATTTTGCAGGATGAAACCTACACCGGAACGCTGGTCCAGGGGAAACAGACGACGCCCCACTTCAAACTGAAAGAGCGTGAGGACAAGCCTTCTTCCGAATGGATTCGTGTGGAGGGCGCCCATGAAGCAATTATCCAGAAACATGATTTTGACCTGGTGCAGAGGCTTCGCCGGATTGACACCCGGACTTCCCCCAAATCAGATAAGGTATATTTGTTCTCCGGCATTTTGATCTGTGGGTGCTGCGGCTGCCGTATGACCCGTAAGACGAACCGCTATAAGGATAAGGAATACCATTACTACTATTGTCCGACTGGAAAGAAGAACGGCTGTACTTCCTCCGTCATGTTAAAGGAAATGGACTTGATTGAGTGTGTGCAGGACAGTCTAAAGGGCCATATTGAAAATGTAGCTTCCCTGGACGCACTGCTGTCCAGTATCAGCCAGGAACGGATCAACCGGGAACTGGTTCAGGAATATACTGCGCAGATCAAGGCGAACGAAAAACAGCGGGCGCAGATTGAGGGTTTCAAGACAAAGCTCTATGAAAACCTGGTAAGCGGGATTCTTACCAAAGAAGAATATCTTTCCTATAAACGGAAATACAATGCCGACATTGAACTTCTGCAAAAAGCGATTGCCGGATGGGAAGAACGCCTGACGGATGTACTGGAGAACCGCAGCGAGCGGAACCGCTGGATCAATCATTTCATGCAATTCTCCACGATGGAGGAAATTGACCGCCGTGCGGTCATGCAGCTTATCCGCAGTATTCGGGTGCTCGGCAAGGATGAGTTACATATTGAATTTAACTATCAGGATGAATATAAAAAGGCCGTCGCACTGGCGGAGCAGATCGCGGAACAGGCCGCAGAAAGGAAGGTGAGCTAAATGGCAAGAAAAAGCAGGAAACAGACGGAATCTCCCATGCCGGCGCCGTCCTTATATGTATATGTGGCACTGTATATCCGACTTTCTGTGGAGGATAACAAGAAACGCGGCTGTTCCGTGGAGAACCAAAAGTTGGTGCTGAATGATTATCTGGCGGATAAACCAGATTTTGTAGTCTATGACACATATATCGACAACGGCCTGACGGGTACGAATTTCCACCGTCCCGGATTCCAGCAGATGCTTTCGGATATTGAAGCGGGCCATATCAACTGTGTGATCGTCAAAGACCTTTCCAGGCTGGGGCGCAATTCCATTGATACCGGCTACTATATTGAGCAGTATTTTTACGCACACAATGTCCGTTTTATTGCGGTCACAGACCAGTTTGACACGGCGGACCCCGGCAACCTTCATGGAGGCATTATGCTTCCCCTGAAGAATATGATAAATGAAGCCTATTCTCTGGATATAGGTAGGAAGATCAAGGCGCAGGCAAGGCAGGCCATGAAAGACGGCGATTATATCGGCGCACGGGCGCCTTATGGCTACCGGAAAGACCCGGATAACTGTCACAAACTGTTGGTTGACGAGGAAACGGCCCCTGTCGTGAAACAGATTTTTGAATGGGCTTATGAGCGTGTAGCGTTGAACCGCATCGTCCGTAATCTCAATGAAATGGGGATTACAGCGCCAAGCCATTACAAGAAATCTACCGGCGAGATCACCAGCCCCGGCCTAATCGGCAGCGGAAAATGGCAGACCCGCACGGTAATGAAGCTTTTGGAAAGCGAGGTTTATACCGGTGATCTGGTGCAGGGCAAAACAAAGACGGTGGACCACCAGCAGGTCAAGGCTGGCGACGACAACCTGATTATTGCCAGACACACCCATGAGCCGATTATCAGCCATGAACTATTTACTGCGGTACAGGAGTACCGGAAACAAGTCTGCGAGGAAAGTCGGGCGGCCCCCAAACGCCCCTATACCCCGAATATTTTCAAGGGTAAGATATTCTGCGCCGACTGTGGCAGGAGCCTCCACCGGCAGCGGGCAGAACGTAAGAAAGGCCCGGATATTTACTGGTTCCATTGCCTCACGAACAGCCGTGTGGCGAAAGATACCTGCAAAGGCGTGATGATGCAGGAGACAGAGCTGATTGCAACTGTCACCGCTGTTTTAGAAAAAGAGCTTTCCGTTGCTTTGGGTATGTCTCTCCCTCTCTTTCAGTTGGAGGCAAGGCAGAAACAGAAAAAAGACGGTCTGAAATCCCAAATGTCTGCCAAACGGCAGGATATAGAGAAACAGCGGCGTCTGATCCGCGGGCTGTATGAAAACTTCGTACAGGGCATTTTAACCAGCGAGGAATATTTTGAACTGAAAGCAGGTTATGAGGAATCTATCACTGTTTTTTCCGGCGATATTGAGGCGCTTGAAAAAGGTATAGATGCTCTGGACGACCAGCTTGCACGCTACCGTGCAATGGAAAAAGACGCAAAATCACTGGTGCAGGACCATGTGCTGACGACAGAGCTGATTGAACGGTTGATTGAACGGATCGAAATCGACCACGAGCGGAATATCCGTGTTTCTTTCCGGTTTAAGAGCGAATTTCAGGGGGAGGCGGTAAAATGAAGCAGAAATATGTGATTGCCCTTTATATCCGCCTGTCTGTGGAGGACTTCAAGACGGAAAGTTTGAGTATTCCCAACCAAAAGCTGCTCCTCCGGGAAAAGGCCATGTCGCTACAGGAATGGGATAACAGCGAAGTCCTGGAATTTGTTGATAACGGCCATACGGGAACAAATTTTGAACGTCCGGCAGTACAGGAGCTTTTGACGATGGTACAGGCTGGGAAGATCGATTGTATCATCGTGAAGGATCTTTCCCGGTTTGGCCGCAACAGCATTGAGACCGGCTATTTCATTGAGCGGGTGTTTCCGCTCTACCATACCCGTTTTATCTCCGTGAGCGACGATTTTGACACCGCCAATTTCAAAGGGGATACCGGAGGAATCGACATAGCCTTTAAGTATCTTATCAGCGAGTGTTACAGCCGCGATATGTCCATGAAAACGAAAAGCGCCAAATACGCAAAGATGCGCCGGGGCGAGTACCAGAGTGTCATTTGTCCTTATGGCTACCGCAAAAGCGCAGACGGACGCATGGAGCCGGACGAGGACGTTGCAGGGATTGTCCGGCAGATATTTGAATGGGCGGCTGACGGCAATACAGCCGCAGAGATCACGAGGAAACTGTATGCCCTGAAGATTCCTACGCCCGGAGAATACCGGAGGGATAAAGGCAAGGATCACTACAATGTCTCCAGGACGCACGGCGTTTGGAGCAGTTCTACGGTTCTGCGTATACTGGAGGATCAGCGGTATATCGGCACCTATGTGATCGGCAAGCGCAAGGTACAGGAGATTGGCAGCCGCCGCATGAAGCTAAAGGATGAAAGCGAGTGGTTCAAAATCCCGGACCACCACCCGGCAATCGTAAGCAAGGAACTGTTTGAGAAAGCCAATGCTTCAATCAGGCGTTTCTCCCTTCCCAATAAAAAGCGGCGCGACTACCTTCTCCGTGGAAAAGTATTCTGCGGCTGCTGCGACCATGCCATGTCACTTAGAAATGGAGCGTGGTTTTACTGCCGCCATTCCGAAGTGGCAGAAAATCTTCCCTGTCACAGAATAAGGGTAAAAATGGCTGATCTGGAGCAGGCGGTTTTTGAAACAATCCGGGCGCATATGTGTCCGGCGCTGGGAATTGACAGCAGCAAAGACAAGCTGGATTTGCAGACGGTTCAGCAGGCCGAGCATGAAGATAAGCTGCGCTCTATCCAGGACAGCAAACGACAGCTCTATGAACAGTATGCACTTGGAGAGATTGACCTGGAAACCTACCGGGAGCGGAAAGCGGTATATGATGCGGAGCTGGTGCAGGCAAAGAATGTCCATGCCGCTATTACCGCACAGACTAAACAGATACAAAGCGATTACGAAGCAAGGCTGAAACAGCGTGAAATCGTTCAGGAAATAGGCAATGCCGACACTCTGACGCAAGCTCTGATTGACCGGCTTATCAGTAAGGTGTATATCTTTCCAGGAGACCGGATTGAGATTGAATATGTGACGCAGGACTTTTTAGGAACAGAAAAACCGGGAAAGGAGGCATAAGCCATAAATACCGTATTAAACAGCTACGGGCAGCTATACGGCTGCCCGGAAATTCTCAAAAAAGTTATAAATTTTTTTGTCGTGGGCTTGACATACGGGTGCCGGATATCGTGCAGGCGGATGCGCTTTACTTTCCCGTCTTTTGTTCCTCTTACCATTTCATGCTCAAAGAAAGACTTTGTATAGGGGAAAATCCTGTCATGCTTATGTATGCCATAGAGCCGTTCTGTATAGCTTTTCAGTTCATCCCGTAGAAATTCCGGGATAGATACGGTGCGGATGCTCTTAGGCGTTTTAGGCGGCGTGATAACGTCCTTTCCGTTTAGATGCTGGTATGACTTGCTGACGGTCAGCGTGCAGTTCTCAAAGTCGATATCACCATATTCTAAGGCAAGCAGTTCTCCGATTCGCAGACCTGTATAATACAGGGTAAGGAATCCGGCATGTGCTGGCGGCTTATCAGAAATCTTTTCTAAAAATAGCTTAAATTCTTCTAAAGTCCAGAAGTTCATTTCGTCAGCATGGTCTTTCCCGATAGTCCCGGCCTTGCGGCATGGGTTGTCTTTTAGGTTGTAATAGCGGACGGCATAGTTCATAATGGCCGCAAGCTGATTGTTTATGGTGCGGAGGTATGTCGCTGAATAGGGTTTTCCTTTATCGTCACGGTAGGCAATCAGGCCGTTCTGCCATTTGCGGACGTGCGCAGGGGTAATCTCTGATACTGCCATTTTCCTGAAGAAGGGAAGAAGCTTCTTATTGATGACATACTGCTTCTGGATGAAGGTATGTTCCCGGAGCCTGTGCTTCATATCCTCATTGTATATCGTTACAAAGCTCTCAAAACTCATGGATAAATCGGCTTGCTGTGTTTCCAGAAAATTCCGTTCCCACTCCTTGGCTTCTCTTTGGAGCTTGAATCCGCGCTTCTTTTTTTGCTTCTTTGCGCCTGTGTAATCGGTATAGTAGAATTTGCAGAACCATGTTTTGGTTTGTTCGTCATAATACGCTGGCATAAAAAATCAGTCCTTTCTTAAAAATAGGTGCATTTTATAAAGGACCGTGATATACTGAAAATGGTTGAGAGATATATCATAATCCTTATGGTATCTATCTGAAAGGCTCCGGTATTGGCGTGCCGGGGCTTTTTCAAATTATGGTTGAAAAATCTGCATTTATGGCATATAATATGTTTAACAGGACAGCCGGAAGATAGATTGAGCCTATCCGTCCCGGCGAATTATAACGCTAAGTAAGCCGCCTATTCTTTACCAGAGAGCAGGGCGGCTTACTTATTTTTCAGATTCAGAATTGCAACAATCAAAAGTCCGATTGTCAGTATAACCATAAATTCCTCATATGTAGTCATAAGCACCACTCCTTTCCGCAGAACTCGGAGCGGAATGGCCGCACGCCCTCCCGGCTGCCCGGTTAAGCATATTATATTGTCATGGTGCAGCAGTTTCCCGATTTAAAATCGAAAAACAGGTCGGATTTGAAATGTGGGCGCAAGATTGCGTTGAGTGTATTTTCAAAAGTTGCTAAAGCCAACTTTCTACATTTGAAACGCAGAAAGTATCATGTATCATTCTAATTCGCCCATATGCGGTCGAAATGCCTGTTGATGGTAGTTTTATCAATAAATGCATAAAACGCCTGTATTGGGCGAATAGAGCGGATAATTCTGCTGTACTGCCAACGGCAGCTATTTGTCCGTGGTTAGCCCCATTTGGGGCTTAGTGACGGATATTTGTTCTTTACCCCTGCCCCATAATTACCAGCACCCCTGCATCTGAATAGATGCAGCCATTTGGCTGTGTCCTCTGGCAGATGATGCCTTGATCTGGGGCATCGTTCTGATGCTGGAGAAGGGCATTTTTCTTTTACCTGTCGCCCAAGGGGTTATTCCTGTGGGGGTTCGGGTGGTAGTTTTGGTTGGTATTCTGGTATTTTGGTTAGTAACGCTATTTGTTCTATTGCCCTGTCTATTATTTCATCTGCCTTGCTTTTTCCCTCTTTATTTAAAAGAAAATAGTATATTGCAAATACATCTATTCTAAAAATTTTACTAAGATGGAACATTCTATATGCTTCCTCTTCTTCGGTTAAAGGTTCTCTTCGTGCCATTTTAAACCGAATGTAATTCAAATAGTTTTCATCAAGAAAATCAAATTTTTTGCTTTGATTCTGTTTTGGTAATTCTCTGCCTTGTAATGGTCGCGTAAATGGCTTGGGAGGTCCCTCTGTTTCATAAAGTTTAAAAGGTTTTGCTCTTTTCTTTTCAAGCTCTATTTGCTTGGCATCTTGCAGTTTGTCAAGTTCTTCCGTAGAGCTGGCATAAGAATGAGAATGTTCATATGACAGAGAATCATTTTGCAGTTCTGAAAAATCGTTATTTGTTATATTATTAGAATTGTTATGACTGTTATATCTTTTAAGGATTTTGGTTATGTCAGGTTGCACTCTAACGACATCATAATGTTCACAAAGTTCTGAAATTTTACAACCGAGAGCATCCGCTATTTTCTCAAGCGTTTCAAATGTGGGGTTAGAACTAGGCTTTTCAAATTGGCTGATTGCAGCAGATGTTATATTCAATTTTGCACCTAATTCAGCTTGTGTAAGGCCTGCTTTTTTGCGAGCAGCTTTTATTAACTCACCTGTTGTTTTTTGCATTTTACAATCACTTCTCCTTTTTCAACCCAATAATAACACAAAACCAAATAAAGATAAAGATAAAACTTAAAAAAATGTCTTGACTATAGTTAAAACTTAACATATAATGTAAAATATAAGTTAAAACTTAATTTACGGAGGTGAGAAAATGAGAATTGATAGAGTAAAGCTTGTGGTAGAACTTAAAAAGCGTAACATGACTCAAAAGCGGCTTGCGGAATTGTCAGATGTATCAAGAGTCACAATCAATTACGTGTGTTCTGGAAAGTCCTGCGCTGACGAAGTCGGGCAGAAGATTGCAAAAGCTCTTAATGTTGATGTAACTGAAATTTTAGAGAAAGAATGAGAAAGACCAACTATTAAAAGTCAAGTAGATAATTAAAAAAGTCAAAAGAAATTATGCTGGAAAAAAGAGTATGACAA
>JBCLQO010000010.1:0-86678 GCA_041223665.1 Lachnospiraceae bacterium 46-15 | reverse complement strand
AACTCTGACATCTTATGAACGGCTGCAGCAGCCGTCACTTCTGGCATATGCATAGAAATACTTCGGAAATACTCCTGCTCTTCCCCTGTCAGCAGACCTGTTTCCAACAGAAAATACTTCTTATTGTACAAATCCGTCAGAATCCGGCAGATTCCCTGTTTTGTCATTTCATAAGTTCCTTCTTTCACATTCGCAAAAGAAAGGCTGATGACCGGATATGTCCCCTGCAGCTTTCTGTATTCCTCATCTTCCCATACAGAAAGCCCTTCGAACAAATCTCCCCGCCCGGCATAATCCACAGAGAAAAACTGTTCCGTCATGCTCATATTCAGCGTCTTTCCAAACCGCCTCGGACGGGTAATCAGGGTCACGCTGTCTCCCCTGCCCCACCACTCTTTTATAAAATTCGTCTTATCAATGTAAAACCATTCATTCTTCCGTACCTGTTCAAAATCCTGGTGCCCGATTGCCACAGTTCTTGCCATAGAATCACTTCCTTCCATTTTCACCGTCTATACCTTCCGTTTCTTCAGGCCAAAGCATCCCAAAGACCTTTTTTCCATTATAACCAATCTGTTCTTACTTTTCCACTGAAAACACAACTTTTTCACCAAAACTTTTTGGCGCGTATCTTATTGTATAAAGTTTTTCTCCGCGGGACGAAATACGGCAGACAGGCCTTTCCCCGTCTGCCGCATACATTTCCCCGTATTTTTCTATTTTATCCTCACTTTCGAACCCGCGCCCCCTGCTCTCAGCAGTTTCCGGTAGGCTTTGCGTTTCGCTTTCGGCGCTTTTACGGATGCTTTTGCATAGATTCCTTTAAAAGCGTTTTTCCCGACTTTTTTCAGCTTCGCAGATTTGATGGTGATTTTCTTCAATGCCTTGCATCCGCTGAACGCTTTTGCCCCAATGAACGACACATATTTCCCTATCACGATGCTTTTTAGCTTTTTGCATTGCTTAAACGCGTTTTTGGCGATAGCGGTCACTTTAAAGTTCTTTTTATTGATTTTGACCGTATTGCCCGTTTTCAGGGATGTAAGTTTCTTCGCGTCCTTTTTGCTGGCGGTTCCTGTCAGCGTGGCTTCGCCTGTGCCGTCTGCGCGGACTTTGCTTACTTTGTATTTCAGGCGTCCGATTTTTACGGTCTGTCCCTTTTTAACGGAAGGTTCTGCTGGGGCGGGCGCGGGAGGCTTGGAAGTGCCGTCCTGCCCTGCTGACGGGGTTTCTGTTTTTGGCGGCATCGGCGTATCGCCTCCGGAACTGCCGCTTTCTTCCACTCGGAACACGGTATAATCATAATTATCGCTTTCGTATTTTTCAGGGGCGCTTGATGTCACTACATAGTACAGGGCATTCGCATCTGTCTCATACCCGTCTTTTCCTTTCGGATAAGTAAAATCTACGGTAACCAGGTCTCCCTGTTTCAAAGTTCCAAGCTCGGCAGAAGAAACTAATTCCCCATCTATGGTATCTTTATGTATCTCCAGCACTGCTTCCGTGGGCACTGCTTCACTGTTTCCTGCTGTCACATGGACGGTTTTTCCATTTTCCCACACATCCTCTGTGACGACTGCGGATACATCCGCATAACCCGCTGTCAGCCGGAACTGATTGTTGGTAGTATCTTTATCCCTTTCTACATCTGCCTGAACCACGATTTCCCTGTGGGAAACAGTCTCCGGCACTGTATAGGATGCCTCTAGAAGCACGCTCTCGCCCGGAAGGATATCCATTCTCACATCCGTCGCCTGACCGTCTGCCGTCACCCTGCATTTTGTCACTTTTTCTGTTCCAAGATTCCGTACTACTGCATAGATAGTAGTGTTCTCGCCAGGAATTTCCGTGCCGTCTTTGATATAGGCGTCCACGATCTCCACATCCGGTTTCGGCGTAAGCTGCATAGCGTACAGTTTCCCGGCTCCTATGGAGCTGCCCTTCCGGTAAAGGACTTCCATCTCCCCATCTGCATTGTAATAGCCGTTGGGACGGAAAATACTCTCCCCACTGTCAGACAGGAGTACTTTGGAACTCCACGTCCCGGATGCTTCATCATACAGGCTTGCCGTCAGCTGATAAACTTGATTTTCATCCACACTTGACCATACTAAGGCTGTCTGGTTTCCTTCACCGTTTACTACCGTAAAGTTTTCAGAAATCCCTGTTTTTTCCGCCGGAACCAGGTTTTGCTTCCCGGAAGCATCCAGGATCCTGTATCCCTCCAGCGTATACCAGAACAGCGCCGTTTCCCCCTGATACCTGGCATACTGGGGTGCGGAATCATAGCTCTCATTTTGTGTCAGCCTTGTTATATTTCCGTTAGAAGTAAACAGGTAAATCTCCCTGTCCTCCAGCGTTGCAAGGTCTCTGTCCGTATCCACGCATACTGCCGCCGTCACCACGCCTCCAGTTTCAGACACGTCGTAAGTAACCGGAAGCCCTTGGGACAATGTAAACTCCCTGTGAACCGCAGCATTCCCACAGGTTCCTTCCATAAACAGAATATTGTCCCCTGTCAGGCCGAAAATATCTGCCGCCGTATTTTTCAATCCAGCCGCCGTAAGGTTTCCGTCCCCATCCATCACGATACGCGCGCTGCTATAGGCGGCCGAAGGCGAGGAAGAAACCACCACAGAAGCCTCACGGAAACATCCGGCATCCGCATCCCAGAGAGCGGTGCAGATTTCTCCGCTCTGGAACACCTCTTCCATAGAAGAGGAATTCGTCACAGATGCGTCATAGTTCAGCCATGACACGGCAATTCGTCCATTCTTTCCGGTCAGGTGCGGATAAAAATCTCCCGTCCTGTCTTCCGCCACTGCCTGCGGCTCGCTCCATGTTCCAGTTTCTTTGTCATAAACCGTGTACACCAGCTTCGTACGGTGAATCGTCGGCCGGGAACTATCCTCTATCAAAAATGCCGCCAGCGTCGTGTCCCCTTCCTGCACCAGCATTGGCTCCGTCAGCTCCGATACGCCTGTCTGAAGCAGTTTCTCCGACATACCGGAAACTGCCGCGCGGGATTTCCGCACCTGTTCTTGTTTATCGCCATACCAGCAGGATTCCGACAAAATCTGCACCGGAAGGGTATAGCCGTCCATATCATACGCTCCCATAGTATTCTCGAATCTCTTTTCTGAATTATCACTTCCCCTTTCTCTTCTTGCCTTTATACTTTTTGCTTTTTCATCCTCGAAGGGAAAAATAATATAGGGCGGATCCGGGTCTTTTGTTATTTTTTTTGAATATTTGAATCCCAGAACATCTGCTTTAAGGCTCAGGGAGCCGGTAAGTTCTGCCTTTGACAGCCTCATTGGAAAATCTATGGTCACGGGCATGGAAGCCTCTCCCTCTAACCCAACCTTTGCTACGTACAAAACACCGGCGCCGCCGCCAACAGTAAATGTGGGAGTCCATTTCAGTTCCTTGCTTCCGACAAATTCCCGTTCCTTTACATCGTAGGAAACACTTCCCTCAAACTCCAAATTATGAATAAAGGATTCCTCCGCATAGACCGGAACCGGCCCTACTGTATATTGCTGCTGAAAATTAACGCCTCCGCTGCCTTCTATTTTGATACCTCCAGTCATAGGGGTACTGCTGTCTGCTGCCATGTCATTTTCCAGCCATCCATATGCTCCCGCGTTTACACTTAACTTTGACGTCCAGTGGGTCTCCAGATTATCCGGTGCAAGAACATTCTTCCACTGAGAAAGTGACAAATCATAGGGCTGGCTTTCAAAAAACTTTTTCCAGCTTTTCCATGCTTCATCATCCCCAATAGTCTTTTCACCAAACTCCCCTCCCAGCATCATTCTGATTTTTTCTCCATCCCTTTTGAATGTGGTTTTAATCTTTCCTAAGTCAAAAGACAGCTCATCATTATGAAGGAACGGAACATCCCGTAAGACGCCTGATTTACTTGTTTCATTTAGGATCGGGATTTCTCCTTTGTCCGCAAAGCTGTTCCCGGCTTTGGGCACTCTAATATATAGCCATTCTGGCTCGCTCTCCGTTCCATCTGCCGCTATCAATTTTGCATATATCTTGCCATCGCCTGAAAATGATTTCCCGATATCCAGCGTAAATACTCCGTCCCGGCTTTCAAAAGTTTTTCCTCCCTCCTGATAAATACAGTAACGTCCTGGCTCCTTTCCGCTCCAGACGCCGCATACACGGAATGTAATAATATCCGATTTTTCAAAATATTGCCCCGCACACTTTTGGGCGTGTTCACACCGATAATATACGGCTGTTGATACATAGGGTTTCCTGTTATCCTCTGCCTTCTTTTGTTTTAATAAGACTAACAATTTATTGGTTTCAAAAAGACTTACAGCCTCCGGATGCACGACTGTCGTATAAAAAATATAGTCCCGGTATCCTTCTTTTGTCACGGTAATGCGCTTCATAGCAGATGGAAGCGTAAGGGAGTTTTTGATTTGCACAGTCCCCTTTTGATCGGTAACCGCTGTGCCGATACCTTCTATTTCCACCCTGGCTCCCTCAATTTCACTGAAAGGGTTCCCATAATCTACTACCTGAATAGCAATTTTTGAATTGTCAACCTCCGTCACATTTCCGTCATTTTCGGATGGGGTGGAGGGTGGCGTTTCCCCACCCGGAACCCCCGGTTCAGGCGTCTCCCCTCCCGGCGGAACCGTCCCTCCGCCCACCTCCGCATCCGTTCCGTCGGAACACACCGTCCCCGCATAGGTGTAGAGATTAGGGGATGAAAGATTAAGATTCAAAGCCGGGCAAATACCACTAGAAATGGGGATGACACTGTCGCCATTATAGTAGACCTGGCCGTCATCGTTGACGTACATCGCACGATCCGAATAAAAGCCCGGCGAGCGCAGCCACCACCAGCCGTTCCCGGCATAATCTGTACTGGTAACGCTCCACATTCCCATCGCCTTTGCCCATGTGCTGCTCTTACGGCGGCGGGCTTCGTCCGCTGTATACTTGTCCTTTGTAAACCCATAGGATTCCGCCTTGTCCGTATTCCACACATCCGACTCGGAGAGCAGGAAAATTTTGTCCGTGGTATCATTCCCGCCCTCTGTTCCATATTTAAGATTGTCGGCATTCTCCAGGGATGAATTCACGATTGCCGCCTGTTCGGAGGCTGTAAATGCGCTGCCGATAAAGTTTTTCCCACCATAGTCCACAGACTGCTGATTACTCCCGGCTCCATAGCCGTTCAGCCAGCTCCGTACCGTGCTGGTTTCCCATGTGACGTCTTCATATACGGTATGGTACTTCTGGTCGTCCAGCGCCGCATCAGACTGCAGCAGCGCCTGGTTCCCGTCAGTGTGAAGCACCCGCCATTTGATAGGCTCGTATTTGAAATAGCGGTAGTCTGTACTGCCGCCCCACTGGTAAAAACCGCTTCCACCGCCTGTGTAAGTTGCGTCCTCTTGTTTCATCCTCCGGTACTTTGCCCCGTTCAGAGTGATATCGTTGTTTGCGTCCCAGCCAGACGCACTCTGCAAAGCGGCGTATATGCTGTCCGAGACGATAACGTCCCCGTCCCGCCGCAGATTTTCATCTAACGCCGTGTACTCCGCGCCGCTCGGTATCACCTCTGCCTGCGGATAGCTGCCAAACCATACGCAGTCCCAGGTGACTTTCTGACCTGCTTCCATGCTGTCGTCCGGCACGATGCGGGGGTTTTTCAGCACGACGTCCGCCGCTTCTGCTTTTTCAGTATTTCTTTCCGGCATCACTGCCGGAAGCGGCGAAAGAACCAGCGCAGCTGTTAGAAGCAAAGACAGCAAGCGTTTCGGCTTACTTGATTTGTTCTTTGGTTTTTCTTTCATATTCTTCTCTCTCCTCCTTGGTCTGTTTCGATAAGACAAGATGGTTACATATATTTTTCTGAAGATGCCAGGTATTTCCGTGGGACAGATGCCCGCGGTAGCTTGCCAGGCTGCGGGAGACGGCTTCCATGTCCATGACGCCGTTCCGGTAGGCGTGGCGGTAGCGTTTCAGCTTCCGCTTCAATCGCTTTTTATTACTTGTACGCAGCTTCCGTATGACTCGCCCAGTATCTGTCAGGTAAAAGTGGAACCCCAGATAATCGACACCCTGCGAAAGCGGCACGATCTGTGTTTTCTGGTTAAATTCCAGCCCTCTTTCCTTTTCGATATACACTTCCATCTGCGACAGGCAGTGTTTCAGGTATTCCCTGTCCGGATGGACCAGAATGCCATCGTCCATATACCGCGTATAATAGCGTACCCGGAGCTTCTCTTTGATTAGCCTGTCCAGACCGTCCAAGTAATACAGCGCAAACCACGAGCTGGTCTGGTTTCCCAGCGGAAGCCCTTTCGATGGGGCGCATTCGTAGCTGTCGATAAACTGCCGGATTAGCCCGCATACCCTGACATCTTCGCCAAACGCGCGCTGATAGAGCGCGTACAGGATTTCATGGTCGATACTGTCAAAGTATTTTCGAATATCATATTTCAGGAAATATCCTTTTGTCCCATGCTCCCGATAAAATTGGCGGAGAAACCCGCTCAGGCGGTTCATGGCAAAGTGCATGCCTTTTCCTTTCCTGCTTGCCGCATTATCAAAGATAAGATGCCTTTCCATAAAAGGCTCTATCACATTGTCGCACAGCGTGTGCTGGACAATCCGGTCACGGTACTGCAAGGCGTGAATCAGACGTTCTTTCGGGTCATATATTTTAAACTGCTCATACTTGCGCGGCATGTACTTCCCATTCAGGAGTTCCCACTGCAATTCATACAGCTTCTGCCCCAAATCCATTTCAAACGCTATGACGTCTTTCTGGCATCTCTTTCCGCGCCGCGACTTCAAATGCGCCTGGTACAGATTTTCAAACCTGCACATTTCCTCATAAGCCACTTCTATACTTTTTCTTCACATCCTTTCCAGAGCCGCCGGGCAGCCTGCTCCCATAGTTATCAAGGAAAGCGCACGCTGCAAAGAGGAAAAAGTTTCCCGTCCCCTCCGTCCGACGGTATGTGTTCTTCCGAAATATCTCATCCGGAAAGGGATTCGGTTCCTTTGAAATAAGGCGCGGACAGTGTTTCCATAAACGCCGTAACAGGCCATAGGCATTTCAAATCCGGGCAAATACCATTATTATTGTTGTTGACATTGTTGCCATTATTGTTGACCTGGCCGTCATTGTTGACGTTCATTGCATTATTTGAATTATTGCCCGGCGAGCGCAGCCACCTTCAACCTTATCCCTTATATCTATTTTGGTCGCTCCGCGACCATGCCAGCAGCAGACGCGTAACCTCTGTTGACTGGATAGATATCTGTTCGTATTGCTTTGGCAGGATACATCCCTGCTCCTTTGCCGCCAGAGCCAGAAAGCCCAGCAGCTTCAGAGCTACATAGGCGTTTCTCTGGTAATCTTTCCTCTGTGCGATGTGAACCGAATCTTCTTTATCCTTCACATACACAAAGTTCGCCCGGTACAGGTTATCCAGGATATCTAGGCTTAAGTTCTGTATGCGGCTCACAAATGTAAAACGGAATTTCTTCGGGCTCTTATCTACCTTGTAATCCGGACTTTCTTCCCCTGCCCCTTCTTTTTCAGCAGCTTCTGATAGGCTTTCAGCTTCGCTTTCGGCGCTTTGATAACGGCTTTCGCATAGATTCTTTTAAAAGCGTTTTTCCCGACTTTTTTCAGCTTTGCAGATTTGATGGTGATTTTCTTCAACACCTTGCATCCGCTGAACGCTTTTGCTCCGATAGACGTCACATTTTTTCCTATCACAACGCTTTTCAGCTTTTTACAGTTCTGGAACGCGCCTTTGCCTACTGACGTGACTTTATATGTCTTGCCGTTCGATTTAACTGTATCAGGAATTTTAAACACTGTTCCAGTATTGCCAACCTGAATCAATATCGCTGTTCTTTTTCCTGTCGGTTGATAACTGCTTTTAGCATATTTGAATACCTTATTACTTTTTTTTGTATTCAAAGCCTGAAACTTTATACCGTATTGTTTTGCATATGTTTCCGCAGCCGTATTCGAATATCCGATTATAATAAAATTTTTATCCCGTACCCAATGTCCCTTTCCTGGATTACCACTGCTATCCACACCATCCACATAGTCGGAAAATCCAAATGCATATTCTCCAATCTTTGATACACTTTTAGGAATCGTAACACTACGCATTGCGTTGCATCCCTTAAACGCCCAGGCTCCGATTTCTGTAACACTACTTGGTATAGAAATGCTTTTTAAACTGCTACAACCTGCAAATAACACCGGGCTAATTTGGGTCAGATTAATCGGCAGCGTAACATCCGACAATTTCTTACATCCAGTAAACGCATTCTCTCCTATTTCTCTCACACTGTCTGGTATCGTAATGCCAGCCAATCTTTCACAGAAGGCAAAAGCCTGACATCCAATAAATTCTGTACCAGCTTTAATTTCAACATGATAGGATGATGTGCCTCCTCTTTTTTCATTTTCCAACAGGGAGTTTATATAGCGGGCGCTGTCGTCATTTACTATAGTCTTTCCCAATTTGAAATATGTAATATTACTGCATCCTGTGAATGCCTTCTTATCAATACCATTCGGAACTGTATCTATCGAAAGATATGTCAAACCAGTACAATTATAAAATGCATAGGGCTCTATTTCCATAACACTGTCTGGTATCTCTATATTTGTCAGACCAGCACAACCAGAAAATGTCTCATAACATAATTCTGTAATGCTATTTGAAAGCTTTATATTTACCAGACCTATACAACCTCTAAATGCTTCTCGCTCTATTTTTGTCACACTATCCGGTATCTCTATACTTGTCAAGCTAGTGCAATTATCAAATGCCCCTTCCCCTATTTCTCTCACACCATTCGGTATCTCTATACTTGTCAGACTAGTACAATTACAAAATGCGTCTTTCCCTATTTTTGTCACGCCATCCGACATCTCTATACTTGTTAGGCTAGTGCAATTAAGAAATGCTTCTTCCCCTATTTCTCTCACACTATCTGGCATCTCTATACTTATCAGGCTAGTGCAGTCATAAAATGCACGTTCCTCTATTTCTCCCACAGGATACCCTTCAATTATATTGGGAATAATAATATTTCCACCCTCCCCATCATAAGATGTTATCCGTACTATATCGTCTAATACTTGATAACAATATCCATCATACGACGCTTTCACATCCCCTGCCTCGCAAAACATAAAAAACGCCATTGCCACAAACAAGGCTGTTATAAATTTCATCTTCCGCTTTCTAATTTCCATTCGCTTTCACCTTTCCCTTTCCGCTCTCAGAGCATTTTAATCTTTATACTTCCTACTCTGCGATTTTACCGATGCTCCCCCTGCCGCGTCAAGCACCCTTCCTATTTTTCCATCTCAAAAGCCTGGCAACAGCCCCGGCACACGTTCCTTATAAAATCCCATACTCTTTTGCAAACTCCCTCCATATTTTCAGGGACTCTTCCGAACTGTACAGAATTTTCGTAGAGTAAAACGCTCACATCCCGTAACCGCAAAAAAAATCTCGCAGTTCTTATCCATAAAAACTACGAGATTTTATATATCCTATTTTTTATACAACACCCGTACAGAATTCAGCACGCAAATCATGGCAACTCCCGAATCTACAAACACTGCCGCCCACATGGACGCAAACCCGCAAAGTCCCAGAATCATCACCAGCACTTTAACTGCCAGTGCAAAGACCACGTTCTGCCTGGAAATACGGCAGCTGTACTTCGCAATGGCGATAGACTGGGGAATCGCCTCCATTCCCGATGTCATAAACACCACATCGGCCGCCTCTATCGCAGCGTCAGCTCCGCTCCCCATAGCTGCGCCGACGTCTGCTCCCGCCAGAACCGGGGCGTCATTGATTCCGTCTCCTACGAACATGACCTCGCCTTTTTCGGCACGGATTTTCTGCAGCTCTGTTAGCTTATCTTGGGGAAGGAGTTTTGCATGAACCTCGTCAATCCCCACTTCCGAAGCCACCGCCTGAGCGCTCCCCTGGGCGTCTCCCGTAAGCATGACTGAAAAAATCCCCTGACGGTTCAGCCTCTGGACTGCGCTTTTCGCATCTTCTTTTATCGTATCCGAAATCAACAGATACCCCGCATATTTTCCGTCAATCGCAACCAATACCTCTGCCCCATATGCATCATTTTTATAATCTTTCAGAGAAACTTTATATTTCTCCATCAGCTTCCTGTTTCCACAGAGCACTTCACTTCCTAAAATCTCAGCACGTATGCCATGTCCCGCAATTTCCTCCAGCTCCGCCGGATTTTCCAGCTCCAGCCCCTTTTCCCTTGCCGCTGCTACGATACCGGTTCCTATCGGATGCGTAGAATTCTGCTCGCAGCTTGCGCAGATTTTCAACAGTTCATCTGCTGTAATCCGTCCGGCACATACGATTTTCTGAAGTACAAAGTTTCCTTTCGTGATAGTTCCCGTCTTATCCATAACAACTGCTTTCACATGGTTCAGCGCCTCCAGCGCCACGCCGCCTTTAAAAAGAATTCCTTTCTTAGACCCAGCGCCAATTCCAGAGAAAAAGGAAAGCGGAACGCTCAGAACCAGCGCGCACGGACAGCTCATTACCAGGAATGACAGCGCCGTATAAATCCAGTAATTCCATTCTCCTGTTACCAGTGATGGCAGCACCGCTGTTCCCAAAGCCAGGATAATTACTACTGGCGTATAAATCCTGGCAAATTTCGTAATAAAACGCTCCATCTGGGGCTTGCTTGCCGCCGCATTTTCCACGGAATTTAAAATCCTCGTCACCATCGATTCCGAAAGCGGCTTTTCCACACAAATCTTCAACTGACCTGAAGTATTTACACAGCCGGAAACTACCTTATCGCCTGCCTCTGCCTTTACAGGAACCGGCTCTCCCGTAATCGGCGAGGTATCAATACGGCTTTCGCCTTCAACAACCACGCCATCCAGAGGAATCCTGTCCCCCGGGCGCACCAGAAGCACGTCTCCTATTTTGGCTTCCTCCGCGCCTACAGTTGTGATTTCCTCCCCTTTCACTAGATTTACGACCTCCGGGCGCATATCTACCGCATCCATAATCTGCCCGCGGCTCTTCTTCACTGCCAAATCCTCAAAAAACTCACCTACACGGTAAAACAGCATTACTCCCACCGCTTCCGGATACTCCCGAATCACAAACGCGCCGATTGTAGCAAGGCTCATCAGGAAATTTTCATCAAAAATCTGCCCTTTTCCGATATTCCTGAGCGCTTCCAGTACTACCTTTCCTCCCAGAATCAGATAAGCAATAATAAACACTGGAAGCACCGCCTGCTCACGTAAGCCCATATTCTCCAAAACAATACCTGCCGCAAAAAACGCCGCCCCTGCTAGGATTCCGACGGTTTCCCTCCTCTGCCTGGACTTCTCTTCTTTCTTTTTCAACTGCTCCGTTTCTTTGTCTTTCTTCACTGTAGACGTCCTTGTATCACGCGGCACTACCTTCACTTCCGACTCGATCGAAGAGCAGATATCCTGGATTTGGTGAAGCAAGCCTGCGCCATCCTTGGCATAGAGCCAAAGCTGCTTCGTCGAATATGTGATAACTGCATCCTGCACCCCTGGCAGCTCCAAAATCTTCCTCTCCATTTTCGCCGCACAGTTCGCGCACCCTAAGTTTTCTAAAATGAAAACATGCTTCATAGACTCATCACCCTCATGCAAACGCTGACTATATCCATGCTCCTCTCCATGACCGTGGTGATGCTCATGACCGCACGCACATTCATCTCCATGCCCATGATGGTGCTCATGGCCGCAGCCACACTCCTGCCCATGCTCATGATGGTGTTCATGGCCACAGTCACATTCTTCCTCATGCTCATGATGGTGTTCATGGCCGCAGCCGCATTCTTCCTCATGCTCGTGATGATATCCATGACCGCAGCCGCATTCCTCCTCATGCTCATGATGATGTCCATGACCGCAGCCGCATTCTTCCTCATGCTCATGATGATGTCCATGACCGCTATCATCATGTAAATGTTCCATTGGTTGAAATAATCTCTTCATATATAATAACCTCCCTTATCTCCAGACAAACATATGAATAACTGTTCATATGTTTATTTAAACACAGCCGTATTCTTTTGTCAATCACTTTTTGCTATATACAACGTTAATTACTGCTTAGGTTCCAACTTGCCTTCCCACCTTCTTTATGCTACAATCCAAGTAACCGTCCGGCAGCCGCGCGCTGCCCACGGAAATTACACGCGTGTCATTTTTGCCGCCGGGTAAAAATATCAGGCACTGGGTTCCATATCGATAGGCCTTAGAAGATATGGACTCCCAGTGCCTTTTTGGTGCAGCACACAAGGAGGTACTTATGAATTGTTTCAAAGAATATGCAAAATATGCACTTTTTAATGTTCTCGGAATGCTCGGGCTGTCATGCTACATCCTGGCAGACACCTATTTCGTGGCAAAGGGCCTGGGAAGTGATGGCCTTGCCGCCCTGAACCTGGCGATTCCTATTTACAGTTTCATCCACGGCAGCGGACTGATGCTGGGGATTGGAGGCGCCACAAGATATTCCATCGCCAAAAGCCAGGAACAGGCCAACCGAATGAACCATATTTTTTCCCACACTGTTTTTTCTATGTGTGCCCTTTCGATGGTATTCTTTACCGTGGGGCTTTTGGGAGCGGAGGACATCGCCCGGCTGCTGGGAGCTGATGACGCTATATTTTCCATGTGCAGGACTTATCTGCAGGTGCTGCTCCTGTTTTCACCTTTGTTTATGCTGAATGATGTGATATTGTGCTTTGTACGGAATGACGGCGCCCCCCAGCTTGCCATGGCATCCATGCTGGCAGGAAGTTTTTCCAA
The DNA here is from genome assembly GCA_041223665.1 of Lachnospiraceae bacterium 46-15. Lineage (GTDB taxonomy): Bacteria > Bacillota > Clostridia > Lachnospirales > Lachnospiraceae > Hominisplanchenecus_A. The sequence goes on along the minus strand of JBCLQO010000010.1, from coordinate 73,792 downwards.
TATTATCCTTGACTATGTTTTCATCTTTTCTTTCCGCATGGGAATTTTCGGTGCGGTGCTTGCCACAGGATTTGCCCCGGCCATTGGGCTTGCCGTGCAGTCAACGTTTTTTATTCAGAAAAAAAACCACTTCCGCCTTGTGAAGTGCATGCCATGCCTGCCAGTTCTGGGACAAATTTTTTCAACGGGAATCCCTTCGCTGATTACCGAGCTTTCTTCCGGAATTGTTATTATGGCATTTAATACCATTATCCTGGGGCTGATGGGAAATACTGGTGTGGCCGCCTATGGAATCATAGCCAACCTGTCTATTGTAGTGATTGCCCTCTATACAGGCATCGCTCAGGGAATCCAGCCTCTGCTGAGCAGATACTATGGAGCCGGAAACGATAGAAATACGCGGTCTGTTTTCCAGTATGCCCTGTATACGGTAATTCTTCTGTCCGTAATCGTCTATCTCGGCGTATTTTTCTGTGCAGACTGGCTTGCGTCCGTTTTTAACAGCGAAGGCGACCTCACACTGCAGGCGATTGCCGTGGATGGCATGAAGCTCTATTTTACAGCCTGTATTTTTGCCGGAACCAACATCATTTTTTCCATGTACTGCACATCTACAGACAACCCCCGTCCTGCCAGTATTCTGTCGGTACTGCGGGGATTTCTGCTGATTCTTCCCATGGCATTTGTGATGTCCCGTCTCTGGGGCATGACTGGGCTGTGGCTTGCTTTTCCTGCCACGGAATTGGCCGCTGCTGTCCTTGGAATTTTCCTCCTGCGGCACTCCAGGAAGCCGCCTATTTAATTCTTTTCATATATTATTTTTTATGATATCCTGTAACTGTCCGTATAAGGACGCATCTTAACCGAAAATGTAAATCCCAAGGAGGTATCATGGAAAGAAAAAAATTATTCCGACGGATGGATTTCTGGATCCCATTCCTCCTGTTTTCTGTATCCTTTTTATTTAAGCTGACAGTGGTTATTGAAAACAGGACTTTCCCTCTTATTTTTGATGAATTTAAATATGAAAAAATGAGCCGCCTGCTGCTCTTAAACGGAGGATACCATAGCGTACAATACCCTCTGTTCTACCCGCTGTCGCTGATGCCTGCCTATCTGTTTGGCGATAATTATTATGTGGCAATGAAGGTACTGAACAGCTTCTACTCTTCTTTCGTGCCTGCATTTACGTATATGATTTGCCGCTTATACATGGAAGAAAAGCCAAGCGGAATCTGTGCAGCTTTCTCTGCAGTGATTCCTTTCCAGTACATCACTCCTATGTGCCTGATGAGCGAAAATCTCTGGTTCCCTATGCTCCTGCTTGCCATTTATCTGGTTCTTAGGAAGCACAAACGGGAACTTCCCGGCGATGCGGCGCTGGGGATTACGCTGGGACTCCTATTTATGACGCGCCATATTACACTGGTGATTATTCCGGTATTCGCCCTGGTGTGGATTATGAAACAGAAAGATCTGGGAAAAAGCTGGAAGTCTATCTTGGGACGGGGTTTCCTTATCTTAGCCCTTCTCTGCCTTGCCTATTCCCCATGGGTATACAATGGAATCAAAGGCGGTTACAGCTTGAAGAAAATCATCGGCTTCACCATCGCCTCTAAGACCAACCCCGAACAGCTCACCCTTTCCAGGCTGGCTGCTTCCGCCGGGTATTATCTGGGGTATTTTGTCCTGATTACGGCTCCGGTTCTGGGTCTGGCAGTAAAATCCATCCGCGCCCTGGATATCGGGCGCTCAAAGATTTTCAGCGCCTACAACCAGCTCTGGGTAATGGTGTGCGGTCTGGCAGGAGCTATTTTCGTAGCCGTCACCCGGCATTCCTGGCGGGCTTATTACAACTACCCGGAATTTACCAAAATCAAAGGGCGGTATGTCATATATTTTACCGTGCTGTTCGTCATACTGGGAGCCGTGGTGATGTTCCATAAGAACCCCCGTTTCAAGCACAGATGGATAAACATTGTAACTACCTGGCTGCTCCCGGCAGGCGCTATCGCCCTGGCATGGCTGGTTATTGTGAAACAGGCATGGCACCCTCTTCCGGACGGCTTTATCGACACCTATGAGTGCAGCGATTTGCGGAAAATTTATTTTATGGGCACGGGATTCCTATTTGTGATGCCCTTCTCCGGCTGGATATACCAGTACCTATATGATTCCAGGCGGGAAAAATACAAAAAATACCTCCCCGCCGCTTTTGCCGCCGTCCTGCTGCTCACAGAGCTGTGGGGCTCCGCGCCCTACCTGACAACCGCACACACAAATAACGAAGCCGCAAAGCAGACTTCCCAGCGCTATGCCATCGAAATGGCAGAAACATTGTCAGAACTGTATACAGGGAAAAAATTGTATGTGCTTGCAGAAAATGTTCCAAGCGAAAAAATCCTGCTTCATACGCCCGTCTTTTATCACCTGGATAAAGTTGTCGTCACCACCGACAAAGAAGCTGTCAAATCGGATTCTTACTATGTGCTGACCGACCAGCGTGAAAAATACAAAGACATGGAAAAACGAGCCGTGGCCTCGTATCATTGGGAAAATAAAGAATACTGGATGCTTGAAGTGTCAAAAAATCAGCCCTCTACCCAGGGGGCTGATTCCCTGTCAGCCGAAGCTTTTCTTCTCTGGAAAGCTGCTTGATTTCCCATTCCCGGTGCATCGCCTCCTGCTTTGTACTGAAACTTTCAAAATAAACCAGTTCCACCGGCCTGCGGCTCCGGGTGTATTTCGCGCCCCTTCCGCTGTTGTGCGCTTCTATACGCTTGTCCAAATCCGTCGTCCAGCCCGTATAAAGTGTATCGTCACAGCATTTTACGATATAAGTATAATTCATCCTTCTGTACACCTCTGTTATGTAAAGCGCATACCCAACGTGTATGCGCTAATTTATGAAAAGCAATCGATAAAACCAGTATTTTACCCATCAGGAAACATCCATCTGCCGCCGTCTGCCCCAGGGCTTCCCGACAGCTCCCATTTCTATTCGCCCGCAGGCAGTGTATAAAAAACGATTGCGGATTTTCCTTGTTTCTCCTTAATAGTATACTACATTTTTCCGCTTTTGTGTATGTCCGCCGGGAAACTGCTGCTTTCCTGCCTACAGGCAGTGTAAACACCTATTCTGCGTCCAGATACAGGAACGGATCTACCGGTACCCCATCCTTTTTCATTTCAAAATAGAGATTGCTGCCCTCTTCACAATAGTATTTTGTAGGCTCGCTTACATAGCCCAAAAGCTGGCCTGCCTCTACCACTTCACCGACTTCCGCCGTCACTTCCTTCAGCTGCCCGTACACCAGCTCATACTCATTTCCCAAATCAAGGGTAAGAGTCGTACCTGTCTCCTCATTCACATCAATGGATTCCACGATTCCCTTTGCGGCAGCTACTACCTGCCCGCCTGTCTCCGCACCGATAATCAGCGCCGGATTGTACTTATACTGATCCAGCGTCGGGAAATAAATCGTCGCATCCATACTGTAGTCCAGAAGTACATTTCCTGCCACCGGCCAGGTAAGTGGTATGGAATCATCAAATGCCACCGTAGGCTGGATATTCGCAGACGAAACATCCACCGCTTCTTCCGTCTCCATCTCCGTAACCGGCTCTGTCTCGTCCTCTTTTACCAGTGTGGCAGGGTCTACATCCATCTCATTTGCCAGAGGAAGGTCTGCCTTCGCATCTGCCGCATTTGCCTTCTGTGCTTCGGAAGCCTTCTCCTTCTCAGCCTCCGCGCGGGCCTCTTCCCGTATCTCCGCATTCAAATCCATGAGACGCTGCTTTTCTTCCTTTGCCTTATCCGCACGGTCAATTGTGTAATAAGTAGTGAATGCCGCACCCCCTACCAGGCAGAGACTCAAGATTACCATTGCTCCCTTTTTCGTCGTAAATCCTTTTCCTTTCTTATTCTGCATAATGTTCACCTCATACTATAATCTACGTACTCCTTCGGAACAGCGGGTATTTTCTCTCCTGCTGTACCAACAGCTACGCCTAATCATAGCATTTCCAAAACCTATGCGATTATACACTTTTCAAAATAATACTGAAGAATTTCCCTGTAATTTGCCCCCGCCTCCGCCATCCGTACTGCACCGTACAGGCTCATACCCAGCCCATGTCCCAGCCCTTTTGTTGTAATTCGGATTTTCCCTTCATTTTCTTCTATATAAAAGCAGCTCGATGACAGTCCGAGAAGGCTCCGGAATTTTTCTCCGGTAATCTGCTGTTCTCCCACCCGCATAACCGTCACATAATCGCTTTCATCCCGAGACAGAATCTCTATCTGTTCCATCAGCGGCTCTTCTGTCAGTAGCCCGGGGCACCCATCGGCAATGCATGTCCGCAAAGCTTCGGACTCCAGCAGCGTCACCGAAAGATACCACTCCGATTCCACATCCCGGCGGCTCTCCGCAGCCGTCAGCCAAGGATATTCCGCCGCAAGCCCTGCATCCTCACCCGATCGTGTCCTCCCGCTGCTCACCGCATGGAACGGAACCCGCACCAGCTTATTTTCAAAAGTAAGAACCTGTCCGTTTGTCTCTTCCACCGCCTGCAGCATCTCCTCTAAAATTCCTTTTTCCTCCATATCCTCCAGTGTCATATACTCCTCCGACAGCAATGTTCCAGGGTTGTCCTCCTGGAATTTCTTAAGATTTGTCCGCACCACCACCATCTGCGCCTTCGCCGCCTCTATCCCGCAGCTCTCCCCCAGTTCCCGCGCCGCCACTCCGCACACATAGTCCTCAAACCCAATCTCCCGGATTCCGTCCCTCGTATTAATAGAAATAAAATTTTCCGAAGCCCTCTGCAGCGCATACGCCTCCCGCTCCTCCTTCGAACCAAGCGTCACGATTACATACGGCACCAAAAAAACAATCACCAGCGCAGCAGCCAGTCTCTGAACACTTCTCCACATAAACACACGCACCCTTTTTCATTTATCCTATGACTTGTCCATGAAAAATATACGCCTGTCTATATGATTTGCAGATTTTCTCTTTTTTCGCAAATACAAACATGTTATGTAAACTGCATTTTTAATTTCTTAAGAATCCTTAAATTTATTTTGCGGACATTGACATATGTTTTTAATAATTATATTCTTAATTTAAGACAAACTAATTTAATTTTCACTTTTAAAAGGAGCGTGATAAAAACTTTTTAGGAACCATTTAATCTTGCACCATGTAAAAGGAGAAGTTTTATATGAAAAAGATAAGAAAATTATGCGCCGCCGTTCTGGGATTCTCTATGTTATTGGGAAATGTCGGCTACGCGGCCGAAGTTGTAGAAACTGTTAAACCTTCTGAAATCATTCTGTCAGAAGAACCGGATAGCACCTCAACCGATATCTTCCCGGATGAATCCAGCATTGAAAAATTCCCAGATGAGCAGACTGAAACTGTCATTACACGGGAATCCGTTGCAGCAGATATCGCTATCCTAGACGAAGTATTGCCCGCACAAAAAGAAGATATGCCGTCCAAAGTCCAGGACAGTATCGACAATATTATTTCTCTGTCAGAAAATAACGCAATATTCGCTGCCGAATCTCTAAATCAGCTTGCAGATGATACGACCTATGAAGCAGCTCTCCACGAAGTACTGGACAATTACTATGCCGAAGATGCTAATACCCGTGAAGAGCAGATTGCTGAATTCTCAGAAATCCTTGACAGCAGAGCCGACGCCATGCTCGCAAATTATGCTGAAGCAAAAGCAGAAAGGGATAAGCAGGAAGCGTTGGATTACCAGACCGGAAAAATTTTGGTAACCTTTGAATCCGGAACCACAAAAGAAGAAATAAAAGAAATTGCAGAGCGGATGGGTGGAGGCTATCGGCTTCTTAACACTTACCCTATTGATGAAAACCTGCCGGAAGATAAACTGAAACGATTAGAAAAAGTAAGGGACTATAAATTCCCTGATATCGCATACATGGATATTGGTCTTGATAAAACTGTTGACAGGGCAGCGGGGATTCTGGAAGAACTATCCTGCGTTTCGTCCGCTGATGCAGATGGAATTTTAAAGTTAGACTCAATTGCTACGGATATGGGTGTTAACGATCCATATGTAAATAATCAAACATATTTAAGCCAGATACAAGCGCCACAGGCTTGGAATACTTGGCACAGCTCCTCTTGTTACGCAGCCCAAATGTATGTAGCAGTCCTTGATACAGGACTAGATATTACACATGAAGATTTAATAAATCAATATGCAAAAGATAAAAGCGTCGTGATAAAACAAAACGGTGCTAACATCGAAATACAACCCATGAATACTGCCAATTGTTATCGAAAAAATATTATTGATGGCGAACACGGAACAAAAGTTTCTGGTATTATCGCAGCACAATCTAATAACAGAAAAGGAAATATTGGTATAGCTTCCTTAACAAATAGCACATATAATCACGATGATATGTTAAAAATTATGGCCATTAACATCTTTGACAAAGAATATTATAATGACGACGGGATTAAATGCCTTTCATACACGTCTGATAATATCTTAATCGAAGCAATCCGCTATGCTGTTAATAATGGAGCTGATGTTATCAGTATGAGCTTTGGCGGAGCTAATTATAATCCCAATGTTCAAGAAGCAATTAACTATGCCCACAATGCTAATGTTGTCCTATGTGCCTCCTCAGGAAATGGCATAAGAATCAACAACGAAGATATAGGTCAAAATATTCCATACTATCCCGCCAGTTACAACCATGTAATTTCTGTGGCATCTGTCAATAAAAACAATGCTCATTTCCGTTTCTCTAACTATCACAACACAGTGGATATCGCCGCACCAGGAGAAGATATGTGGGGATGCACACCTAACAATAATTATCAGAATATGCGCTATGGAACTTCTTTTTCCTGCCCTATGGTTTCTGCCACTGCCGCCCTTATGCGTTCTATGGGTACTGCATCAGGAGAATATTTAAGCGCGGATGAAATAGAAAGCATTTTGTACAGCACTGCAACGGATTTATTCACCTCTGGTAAAGATGATTATAGTGGATATGGGTTGCTAAACATGAATCTGGCGCTGCAAACAGCAAGATACCGCTTTGTAAAAGGTAAAGCAATTCAAAATATGATAGCATCTCCGAAAGACTATCAGTCCATATTATTAAGCTGGAACCATCTTGATTGGGCAGACAGATATTTGATTTACCGTTCTACGTCTCCAAACGGTACTTATACAAAAATAAGAAGCCTTAAAGTTAATGAAATAAATGCTATTGGCTTTGCAAATGTTTACTTTACTGATACTGGGCTTGATACCGGAACTACCTATTATTATAAAGTTCGGGCGGCTGATGCGTACCAAGACACCTACCGTTTTGGAGAATACGGCGCTGTTGTCAGCGCCAAATGTACGCTGGATACTCCAACCGGACTCACTTTGACTCCTACTTCCAAGAAAATGACCCTTTCCTGGAAGAAAGTCAGCGGCGCAAGCGGGTATTTAATTTCTAAAGCCACCAGCCAGAACGGTACATTTACACGTATTAAAGAAATTACCAATGGATCCACTCTTTCCTTTGCAGACACTTCTGTGACTGCTGGAAAGACCTATTACTACCGAATGCGAGCATACCGTACAGTTAACGGCAAAAAAGTGCTTTCAAATTTAACAAGCATCGTATCAAAAAAAGCAAAATAGTATTTAGAGAGGAGATTTCTATGAGAACTAAAAAAATTACATTTCTATTCTGTACATTGTGCTTTCTCTTTGCAGCTTTCACTCTCCCTGTAGCCGCAAAGTCAAAGAACATTCCGAAAAAGCTATTCCTCAACCGCAAAGAAATCCTGCTATACGTTGGAGAATCAAAAAATCTTTGGGTTGAAAAAATACGTCCTGCAAAAGCTTCGGCAAAAGTCACCTGGAAATCCAAAAAGCCAAAAATAGCTTTTGTCTCCAAACAGGGAAAAGTAACTGCAAAGAAAGCAGGAAAAACTGTTATTACTGCGGCTGCAAAGAAAAATCCCAAAGTAAAAGCCCTAGTGAAAGTAACCATTAAAAAACGTCCAAAAAAACAGGAAAAGGACTGTGTATTTCAGGCAAACTCTTATCCTGGCACCATTTCTGCCCCCCCACAGGCTGAGCAACATGGAAACCCCATAATTATCCGGAGTAAAGAAGATTTTGATGAAATCATGAATCCCTTACTCACTAGCCATCGATTTGATAATTACCCTGACACAAGAAACTCTTTCCTTTCGGAGTATGCAAATATGGATTTCAAAAAGGACAGCTTAATCGTGCTCGTTGCAAACGGTCTCAGTGCAGACGTCTTGTCTTGTTCCACAAAGCTGGACGCTTCCGGAAAATTGCAATGTCTTTTAAAAGTACGATCTCATGGTTTGGGCTCTTCTGGCGACCATGTAATTCTTCCCTATATGCCTTGCTGTAATATCGCGCTTAAAATAAACCGTAAAGATGAAGCCATGATTGATTATTTTCAGATTAATTACTTTTAGTTAATAATATACTATCCAAAACAAACTCATGGACGGAAATCTCTGCTTTCACTCAAGAAATGCTTAAAATTCCGTCCATGCCATAAAGGAGAAGCCTATGAAAACAAAAAAACTTACATTCCTACTCTGTACACTGTGCCTTTTTCTGACAGTTTTTACCTTGCCCGTAGCCGCCAAATCAAAAAGTACACCCAAAAAACTAATTCTCAGCCGCAAAGAAATCCTGCTATACGTGGGCGAATCAAAAAATCTTTGGGTTGAAAAAGTGCGCCCTGCAAAGGCTTCGGCAAAAGTTACCTGGAATTCAAAAAAACCAAAGATAGCTTCTGTATCAAGAAACGGGAAAGCTGCTGCGAAAAGACCCGGTAAAACTGTGATTACCGCTGTCTCCAGGCAGAATCCCTCTGTAAAATCTGCCATTCGTATAATCGTTAAAAAACGTCCAAAAAAGCAGGAGAAAACATGCTCCCTTACTGGAAAGTTTTACAAAGATGATTACTCTTCCATAAAATTTTTCTGCCAATACGCAGACAACAATCTCTGCATCATTCTCAGAAGCAGAGAGGACATCCAGGAACTTATCAGCCGTTTAAAGAAAGATGGATTAAAAAACTATAATTTCAATAAATGTTTCCTTGCAGAATATAAAAATATGAACTTTACAAAAGAAAGCCTTGTTCTATTTTTTTCTGAAGCTCTTCCTTTGCAAATCATATCTGCCAACACGCAATTTGACGCCCTGGGAAAACTGCAATGCACTGTAAAAGTTCAACTGAAACATGATAAATCTGACGATTATACAACAGTCACCTGGTATCGTCCTGACTCTGTCACTGCCCTGCGCATAAACAGGCAGGATGAAGCTATGATTGATTATTTCCATTTTGAAGGTGAAACCGTGAAATAAATCTTATAATAAAAATAATTCATCAGTAACTAAGACCAATACATACCATTAAAATAGAAGTCCCTACGTTCTTTCAAAAAAACATCGGGACTTCTATCAATACGATAAAAGCGAGAGGGTTCTTAGCGCTTTGCCAGGTATTCCTGTTCCAGTTCTTCTGCCAGGTATGCATCGCTCGTGCAGTGCATACCTTTTATATCCCACCTGTAATAACAAGTGGCAAACATCTATTCCTGCCTATAGTATATATAGATTTTGCCGAAATAATCAACTTGTTTTTCAATTTTTTTACTTCTCTTTTGCGTTGGGCTTATCATTCGACGGTTACTCTTCCACTGCCTGAAACTGATAATAATCTATCATTGCCTCATCCTGCTTGCTTATCTTTAACGTTGTTGCCTCCTCAGGAGTAACTGCCGGCACGGCTATTCCTGGCTCCAACGGTTCTGATGGATAAGAACGAAATTTTATGATTCCCCGAAGTTTTCCGGCATCATCAAATTTTGTCTGTAAAGACAAAATTTTCGTATAATTGTTAAAAAAAACGACAAGACTCTCTTTCTTAAAATTCATGTCAAAATATTCCGATAAAAACGTCCTGGAGAGATGTTTTCTCCACTTTCTATCGTTCCAATTTATTTTTTGTTTGTAATAATCGCTATATTTGTTATATATATAATCATCTTCATTTGCCTCTTTTATATATGCCAAAATATCCTCTTTACTTCTGAAAACAACAGGATTCAGACGCTTCTCTCTCGCATATCCAGTTAGCAGCGAGCCGATATTATAGTGTCTTTTCCCTCCAAAAGCACATTCCTTCTCCTTTTTCTCTGGTCTCTTTTTTACAGTTACCTTTACGACTGCTTTTACCTTCGGATTCTTTTTTGAAATTGCTGTGATCGTTGTCTTTCCCGGCTTCCTGGCTTTCAGTTCTCCTTTCGGAGATATCGATGCCACAGCTTTCCTTTTTGACTTCCATACCACCTTTGCAGACACCTTTTCCGGCTTTATATATTCTACTCTCAGCTTCCTCTCTTCTCCCGGATAGAGCAAGAGCTCCGTCCGGTTCAACACGATTTTCTTCGGCACATTCTTTTTTTCTGCGCTTTTTCCTTTCGCCGATACTGGCATGGCAAATATCATACATACGAAACATATACTTAAAACAAACCATACCGTTTTTCTTGTCCTGTTCATAGAAATCCTCCTTACAAATCCCCTCTGCCTATTTCGCCTTTTTCCCTACAATACCAGAATATTCAGCAAACACTGCCGTTCCATTCAATTTTCGGTAAGCACATACCCTATAAATAACATTCCTTTCCTTCCCTTACTACTTTTCTGGCTCCTCTTCCACTTCCTGAAATTGATAATAAAACTGATAATAATCTATCATTGCTTCATCCTGCTTACTTATCTTTAATGCTACCGTATCAATCGCAGTAATTCCTAGCCCAATACCTCTATTTCTCTCTCTTATTGTTTGGAAACCTATAATCCCCTGAAGCTTTCCGTTAACATCAAATTTTGTTTTTAAAGAGATTACCTGATTACATCGACCAAACAAAACCAGAAGACTTTCCTTTTTAAAATCCATATTTAAGTATTCGCCCAAAAATGTTCTTGATGTTTCTTTATACCATTCTCCTTTGTTCATCTTTATCACTTCATCATACGTATCATAGCCTTTATTGTTTTTTACATGTAATATTCTTGCACATCTTACATATTCTAAAATGTCCTCTTTATTCCTGAAAATAACCGGTTCCAAATGATTTATATTTGCATATACATCTAGCCATTTATCGCTACTATTGTAGGCATGCCGTTTTGTCTTGAAAACACATTCCTTCTCTTTTTTCTCTGGTCTCTTTTTTACAGTTACCTTTACGGCTGCTTTTACCTTCGGATTCTTTTTTGAAATTGCTATGATCGTTGTCTTTCCCGGTTTCCTGGCTTTCAGTTTTCCTTTCGGAGATATTGCTGCTACAGCTTTCCTTTTTGACTTCCATACCACTTTTGCAGATGCCTTTTCCGGTTTTACACGTTCTACGCTCAGCTTTCTCTCCTCACCCGGGTAGAGCAAAAGCTCCGTCCGGTTCAGTACGATTTTCTTCGGCACATTCTTTTTTGCTGCGCTTTTTCCTTTCGCCGACATCGGCATGGTAAAAATCATACATACAAAACATATACTTAAAACAAACCATATGCTTCTTCTTCTCCTGTTCATAGAAATCCTCCTTACAAATCCCCTCTGCCTATATAGCCTTTTTCCCTACAATACCAGAATATTCAGAAAATACTGCCGTTCCATTCGGTTTTCGGTAAGCGCGAACCTTATAATAATACGTCTTTCCGGCTTTCACTGTAGCATCATCGTAGGAAACGGTTGCTCCGCTTGTCAAGGTATGAATCCGTTTATACGTTCCCGTCTTGCTGTCTGCGCGCCAGATTTGATATCCCTCTGCTCCATTTACTTTTGCCCAGGAAACCTTCATTTTTCCTGTTGTCGGTGTTAATACTAAACCTGTAGGCATATTCAGTGTACATTTTATAGACAGCACCGGACTGTACTGGCTAAAGCGAAAACCGTCTTGATACGCACATACCGCTCTTATTTTGTAATAATACGTAGTTCCTGTAGCAAGCCCTTTATCCGTAAAACGATATCTGCCGTAAGAACTCGTATACGTATACCAGTCCAGCGCATGAATAGATTTTATTTTTGTATATTCCCCATTTGCGCTCGTAGAACGGAAAATCAGATATCTCTCTGCCCACGGCACGGCATCCCAGCCCAGTTTTGCCGCCTGATAATCCACACACGTTACAGCCGCTTTCTGAGGATACGTCTTGCTTAGCCTCCTTGTCTTTAATGTCTGAACTGCCAGGCCTACATTCAGCAATCCGCTGCCTGTATATATATCCTTCCCAGGTGTTCCCAAATCCGTAGCCGTTTTTGTAAGTATTTCTTCTATTTCATCTGGCGTTGTTTCCGGATACATAGAACACAAAATCGCAGCAGCAGCTGATACCATGGGCGCTGCCATGGATGTTCCACTATGCTTGTAATAATCCCCATTCAAAACACAATTATAGATATCTGTTCCAGGCGCCGCAATATCAACAAATTCATTATAGATTGAAAGTTCTCCTCGTTGGTTTGAACTATCTACATTAGCAACAGAAATTACATGATTACAAGCCGCCGGATAATTTGTCACATTTAATGTCGTTGTATCTATAATATATTTTCCATTTGCATCCTTAATATAATCTCCATTTGCCTCTCTCTTATAATCTCCATTGCCTGCTGAAGCACATACGACTACATTATTAGCATGTGCATAATCAATTGCTTTTTGGTAACATGGACTATTATACTGTCCTCCCAGACTCATGTTAATGACATCAGCGCCATTATTGGTTGCATAATAAATCGCAGTAATCACATCCGCATGATTAATCATACAGTTATATCTCTTATCTATCTGACTCCATCCTCTGTGCGCTACATTAATTCCCATTATTTTACAATTCCCGTACATACTATCCACTTCTTTTTCACAGATAGATGCAATTCCTACCACCCCTTTATTATTCCTTGCCTCTGCAGCAATGATTCCCGCCACATGCGTCCCATGATAGTCCGCATATGCGTCGCGTACATAACAGTTGGAGGCATTCATAGGTACTATCTGGGAACCCGTTATTACACAATTATTCTCATCTACCTGACCGCCTGTAATAACTACGCTTCTATCCGGCAAATAAACATTTTTCAGATCCACATGGCTAATATCCATCCCTGTATCTATCACTGCCACCCAGACTTCCTTAAATTCATTGGCTTCCTGGCCTGCTTCATTCCATGCTTCCCATGCAGGCGGAACATTAATCTGCTCTAGATACTTCTGCTCTCCTACATGCGTATCATTTACCCCCAACACAGACGCCAATGAATCAGGCTCCAGATCCGTATAATTTTTCGAAGTATCCTCCACGCTGGACAATTCCTGTAGTATCTCTTCCGCACGCCCTACAGACTTATCCAGTCCCAAATGAATGGAAACTATTTTCGGAAATTCCTGTCCCTGCGAAGCTTTCAGACGTTTTAATTTTTCTTCCGGCAATGTCTCGTCTATGGTAAAATCGCTGAGTATCTCATAATAAGCGCCGATTCGGTTTGCCATTGCCGCAATCTCTTCATCCGTCACACTGCTGTCAAAGGTAACAAGCACTTCCCCTGTCTCGTAATCCAGGTTTGCCCGGTTATCCCGTTCTTCTTTTGCCTCTTCATACTCTTTTAAGGTTTTCTGTGCTCTTTCGTCCGCTGCTTCCGCAAACTGTTCAATCTGCCCTTGTAGATTTTCTCCATAATATTTATCCAGAACCTCATGAAGCGCCGCGTCATAGACTTTCTCGTCTGTAATCTCATTTAGCTGCTCTGCCGCAAGCGCCGCATCGTCGGCTGCCCTGGCAATAACGTTCTCCATTACCCCCTCTTCACTCTTGGAAAAGTCCTCACGGACTGGAAGCATCTCCTCCAGAAGCGTGATATCCGAAGCCGCCAGTTCTTCTACTTCCCCCGCTTCTTCAACTGCTTCTCCCCCCTGCCAGATAACGCTTTCTTCCGCCGCATAACTGACATTTCCTACCGCCAACGTCAGGCTTAAAAACAACGCGCAGCTCCTCTTTAATCTTCCCACTTCCAATCTCCCTCCTGTTTACGCTTAAAAATACTTTTTGTGTAAATTATTCATAGTTTTATATTAATACTGATTATATATACTGTCAATATTTTTATCCTTAACATTATCTTGCATATGTAATACATACATTTTTATCTATTCCACAAATTAAGGCTTCCTATGAGTTTCCCATAGAAAGCCTTATTAAAATCTTTATTTAATTTTCAGAAGCCTGCGGCTGCATGGATACATCTTTTCCAATCTCCGACCTACAGTGTCACCTTGTCAAGCTTCCAGATTTCATCCACATACTCCTGGATGGTTCTGTCGGATGTGAACTTTCCGCTGCATGCCACGTTCAGCATAGCCATCTTTGCCCAGCGCTCTTCATCTCGGTAAGCTTCTTCTACTTTCTTCTGTGCCTCGGCATAGGACTTGAAGTCTGCCAGGATGAAGTATGTGTCAGCCCTGTCGCTGCACTGTGTATTCAGCAGTGAATTGTACAAATCGCGGAACATCTCAGAATCGTTTCCTGAGTATTCGCCGTTGATAAGCTGCATCAGCACGCGGCGGATATCCTGGTCATTGTTGAAGTAATCCATCGGACAATAACCGCCATTTTTCTCATAGTTGATAACTTCATCTGAAGAAAGTCCGAAGATAAACGCGTTCTCCTCGCCAACTTCCTGTACAATCTCCACGTTTGCACCGTCCATAGTTCCAAGGGTCGGAGCGCCGTTTAACATAAACTTCATGTTACCTGTACCGGAAGCCTCTTTACTTGCCGTAGAAATCTGCTCGGATACATCTGCCGCTGCAAAAATCATCTCTGCGTTGGATACTCTGTAATCCTCGATAAATACGACTTTCAGCTTACCGCCGATAGACGCATCATTGTTAATCACATCGGCTACTGTATTAATCAGCTTAATTGTCTGTTTTGCACGGCGGTAGCCTGCTGCCGCCTTCGCGCCAAAGATAAATGTCCTTGGATAGAACTTCATCTCCGGATGGTCTTTAATCGTATTGTACAGATACATCACATGAAGGATGTTCAACAGCTGGCGTTTGTACTCGTGAAGCCTCTTTACCTGTACGTCAAAGATGGAACGGGGATCTACGTCAATGCCGTTATGCTCTTTGATGTATTTTGCCAGACGCACTTTGTTCTGGTATTTAATATTCATAAATTCCTGCTGTGCTTTCTTGTCATCTACAAACAGCTTCAGCTTGGAAATCTTTGATAAATCGGTAATCCACTCGTCACCGATATGGTCTGTCACCCATTTTGCCAGAAGCGGGTTTCCGTGAAGCAGGAAACGTCTCTGAGTGATACCGTTGGTCTTGTTATTAAACTTCTCCGGCATCATCTCATAGAAATCTTTCAGCTCCTGATTTTTCAGAATCTCTGTGTGCAGGGCAGCCACACCATTTACAGAATAGCCTGCTGCGATAGCCAGATGCGCCATCTTCACCTGTCCGTCATAAATGATAGCCATCTTTCTGATTTTCTCCTGGTTGCCCGGATATTTTGCCTTGATTTCCTCTACAAACCTGCGGTTAATCTCCTCGACAATCTGGTATACACGGGGAAGCAGCCTGGAAAACAGCTCAATCGGCCATTTCTCTAATGCCTCTGCCATAATCGTATGGTTGGTATATGCACAGGTCTTTGTCGTAACTTCCCATGCCTCATCCCAGCCAAGGCCTTCTTCGTCAATCAGGATACGCATCAGCTCTGCAACTGCAACGGTCGGATGGGTATCGTTGAGCTGGAACGTAGCTTTCTCATAAAATTTCCGGATATCGCCGCCGCGGCTCTTAAACTTCGCAATTGCCGCCTGTACGCTTGCGGAAACGAAGAAGTACTGCTGTTTCAGACGCAGCTCTTTTCCTGCGTAATGCTCATCTGCCGGATAAAGCACTTCCACGATATTCCTTGCCAGGTTCTGCTCCTCAACAGCTTTCATGTAATCGCCCTTATTAAAGGAATCCAGCTGGAAGTCACTTACTGCCTCTGCATCCCATACGCGCAGGGTATTTACGATACCATTTCCGTAACCGATAATCGGAATATCATATGGAACCGCACGCACGGACTGATAGTCTCTCTGGATAAATTTATTCTCTTTTGTTTTCGGATCATACTCTACATGCACATGGCCGCCGAATTTTACTTCTTTTGCATATTCCGGACGGCGCAGCTCGAACGGGTTTCCGTTCTTCAGCCAGTTATCCGGCACTTCAATCTGGTATCCATTTTCTATTTTCTGCTTGAACATACCATAACGGTAGCGAATACCGCAGCCATACGCATCATATCCCAAGGTCGCCAGGGAATCCAGGAAACATGCTGCCAGCCTTCCCAGCCCTCCGTTTCCGAGCGCTGCATCCGGCTCCTGATCCTCAATAACATTCAAATCAAGGCCAATCTCTTCCAGAGCCTCTTTCACCTCATCATACTCACAGAGGTTAATCAGGTTATTCCCCAGGGCACGGCCCATCAGGAATTCCATGGACATATAGTACACAATCTTTGGATTCTGTTTCTCATACTGCTCCTGCGTTGCCAGCCAGTTATCAATAATTGTGTCTTTTGCCGCATAGGAAACTGCCTGGAAAATCTGCTCCTGTGTCGCCTCGTCCAGATTTTTACGGTAAAGGGTTTTTACATTATCCTTCACCTCTGCGATGAATTTCTTTTTGTCAAACTTTTTCTTCATTTTCCGTCCTCCTCCCGAATGCCCTTTTCCGGGCACATCCGGTCATTTTATGAATTCTGTTTTTTTACACCCATCGTCACTGTCTCGCCATTGATGTTCCATTCTTTCACATAACCGTCTGCAGATTTCAGGACAATCTCGTCCGCCAGTACTTCTGACTGGATTCCATCTGCGTTTTTCTTCAGGATTTCCTCAATCCTCTCATTCCCTGATGCATAAATCAAAATTCTGTCAGTCACTTCAAACCCTGCTTCCTTTCGCATGGTCTGGATTTTACTGATTAACTCACGCACAAATCCTTCTTCCATCAGCTCCGGCGTCAAGTTCATATCCAGAACTACGGTAATCTCTCCTTCCTGGAGAGACTCATATCCTTCTATCTGTGCGGTGTCAATAAGCAAATCATCTTTCAATAATACAACTTCCTGCCCTTTGATGTCAAGCTTCAAACAGCCATTTGCGTTTAATTCATCCATCGCGGCATTTCCGTCCAGCTTCGGAAGCTCCTCACGGATTCCGCCCAGAAGCTTTCCGTATTTCGGACCCACTGTTTTAAGCTGAGGTTTAAAGCTATAGGAGGTGAAATCCCTCACGTCATCGGTAAATGTCACTTTTTTGGTGTTCAGTTCTTCACGGATAATATCGGCAAAGAAGTCCGGTAACTTAAACGGCGCTTTTACAAACATATTTGCAATCGGCTGCCTATTCTTGATATTTGCCGTATTCCGGCAGGCGCGTCCCATAACGACTACTTTCAGCACTTCGTCCATGTTGGCCTCCAGTTCTTTGTCAATCTGCCCCTGCTCTGCTTCCGGGAAGTTACACAGGTGTACGCTCTCCGGCGCATTTTTATCAATGCTGCACACCAGATTCCGGTAGATATCCTCTGCCATAAACGGAATCATCGGCGCTGCCGCCTTGCTCACATTCACCAGTGCGGTATACAGGGTCATATAAGCGTTAATCTTATCCTGCTCCATGCCCTTTGCCCAGAAACGCTCACGGCTGCGTCGCACATACCAGTTACTCATATCATCCACAAATTCCTGCAGCGCCCTCGCCGTCTCCGGAATCCTGTAATTCGCCAGGTTCGTATCCACTGCCTGAACCATCGTATTCATCTTGGAGAGCAGCCACTTATCCATAACCGAAAGCTTCTCATAGTCTAACGTATATTTTGTAGCGTCAAATTTATCAATATTCGCATACAGTACAAAAAACGCATAAGTATTCCACAAAGTTCCCATGAACTTACGCTGTCCTTCCTGCACGGCTTTCCCGTGGAAACGGTTCGGCAGCCAGGGCGCGCTGTTGATATAGAAATACCAGCGGATTGCATCTGCACCGTATTTTTCCAGAGCTTCAAACGGGTCGACTGCATTTCCCTTAGACTTGCTCATCTTCTGCCCATTCTCATCCTGCACATGTCCCAAAACGATGACATTTTCATAAGGCGCTTTGTTAAACAACAGCGTAGACTCCGCCAGCAGGGAATAGAACCATCCCCTCGTCTGGTCTACCGCCTCGGAGATAAACTGTGCCGGGAACTGCTGCTCAAACAGCTCCTTATTTTCAAATGGATAATGATGCTGTGCAAAAGGCATAGCTCCTGAGTCAAACCAGCAGTCGATAACCTCCGGCACACGGTGCATCGGTTTCCCGCACTTTGGACACTTAATTTGGATTTCATCAATGTATGGGCGGTGCAGTTCCACATCCTTCGCCCGCTCATCGCCGCTCATCTCGAACAGCTCCTCACGGCTTCCCACGGAATGCTGATGTCCGCACTCACACTCCCAGATATTCAGCGGAGTTCCCCAGTAACGGTTTCGGCTGATGCCCCAGTCCTGCACATTTTCCAGCCAGTCACCGAAACGGCCCTTTCCGATGCTCTCAGGAATCCAGTTAATCGTATTGTTATTGCGAATTAAATCATCCTTCACTGCCGTCATCTTAATAAACCAGGACTCACGCGCATAGTAAATCAGCGGCGTATCACATCTCCAGCAGTGCGGATAGCTATGCTCAAACTTCGGTGCGTCAAAGAGAAGCCCTCTCTCATCCAAATCCTTGAGCACCATCGGGTCTGCTTTCTTTACAAAAACACCGCCGAACGGCGTATCTTCTGTCAGATTTCCTTTCCCGTCCACAAGCTGCACAAACGGCAAATCATAGCTGCGTCCCACTTTCGCGTCATCCTCACCAAACGCCGGTGCGATATGGACGATACCTGTACCATCTGTCAGCGTTACATAGGAATCGCATACCACAAAAAACGCTTTCTTCCGCTGCTTTGCCGCCCTGTCTGCGGCACAGGCATACAGCGGCTCGTATTCCTTATATTCCAAATTCTTTCCCACATAGGTTTCCAGAATCTCGTAAGTGTCCTCACCCAGTACTTTATCGCTAAGAGCATGTGCCATGTAGTAGATGCGGCCGTCCTCTTTCATCTTTACTTTCACGTATTCCTCTGCAGGATTTACACAGAGCGCCAGGTTCGAAGGCAGCGTCCACGGCGTCGTGGTCCATGCCAGAATGTAAGCGTCCTCATCCTTTACCTTGAAACGCACGATTGCGGAGCGTTCCTTCACATCCTTGTAGCCCTGCGCCACCTCCTGGGAGGACAGCGGCGTACCGCAGCGCGGACAGTAGGGGACGACCTTAAAGCCTTTATAAAGAAGCCCTTTATCCCAAATCTGCTTCAGCGCCCACCACTCAGACTCAATATACTCATCATGGTAAGTAACATATGGGTTATCCATATCCGCCCAGAAACCTACAGTTCCTGAGAAGTCTTCCCACATGCCCTTGTATTTCCAGACACTTTCCTTACATTTATCAATGAAAGGAACCAGGCCATATTCTTCAATCTGTTCCTTTCCGTCCAGTCCCAGAAGCTTCTCCACTTCCAGCTCCACCGGAAGCCCGTGGGTATCCCAGCCAGCCTTCCTTGGAACCATCTTTCCCTTCATGGTCTGGTATCTAGGAATCATATCCTTAATGACACGTGTCAGCACATGCCCAATGTGCGGCTTGCCGTTCGCTGTTGGCGGCCCGTCATAAAAAGTATACGTCTCACAGTCTTTCCGGGATTCGATACTTTTTTCAAAAATGTGATTCTCTCTCCAGAACTTTTCCGTCTGTTTCTCACGTTCCACAAAGTTCAGGTCTGTTGAAACCTTCTCGTACATACTTTACCTCCATTCTTTTTCGTTTACCTGAAATATGTTCAGCTATTCACAATCTGCCCTTTGATATTTACGCATGACTGAACAATAGCAAAAAAGGCTCCCGTCCTGTAACAGGACGAAAGCCAATGCTTACGCAACCACCTCTCACACATACCAACATACGCGTTCCCGGTAACGGGGGAAAACCGTCAAGACCTACTCCTCTTTCAGCCCGCAACTCAAAAGTGATTTTCCATCTACCCTACTCGCACCGGGATTCCACCCGCCCCGGCTCTCTGTACCTTTCCGATAGATGTACTGTCTTTCTCATAGTCTTTTCCAAGTCAAGTGCTATTATAAATTTATCAATGAGAAAAGTCAAGGTGTTCTCTTATATTCTTTTTTCAATTTCTACTATAACTTTTACGGCAGGCAACTTCGCTGCCTGCCGCATCTCTTAACCTGCAATGTTTCTCAATTCCCCGCGCTGTGATAAGTCCCCGGACGGGTCACCCTATCATAGATGTAATAATTCTCCGGTTCTTTATCGGTATTAGCATCCAAATTCATCGCAAGCGCCTCATCCATTGTAATCGTACAGGCGTCAATAAAGTTCTGATCCTCTATATCCTTGTAATTATATTCTTCCCGATACTTTATGCGATTGAGAATAGCTGCTTTCCATGTCTGGCTTCCGGAATCATAGTAATACGTTGTAAAACCACTCCACACACCTGTCTCAGCATTATATCGGCTTACCTCGTCCATCGTATTGTAATCATAATAATAAGTTTTTCCGTCATCAGGAAGCTTGATGCTTACATCTTTCATGATGATAGAAGGCGACTCCGTTTCAACGGTATCCTCGAATTTGGCGCCGGGATAATAATACTCCCATTTATTAAAATACCTTCCGTCATACCACGCATTTGAAAAATGCCCGACGGATCCCCAGCCCTGAAAACCCTCGCTGGTACTGCCATCATCATACATAAATGTATAACCGTCTGCACTTCCCCCAAATATTGAGGTCAGCAAAGTAAGCTTTACATAGCTACCCTCTTTGCCAACTGTCCGCCGAACAGACGCCCATGTAAGCTCTGGCTGGTCTGTGGGTTCTTTCGGAACTTCCATTGCGCTGTACTCTCGAATCATTGCCCGGACATCTTTTAGGTTACGCTTCCTGTAAGCATCCCCACTGGAACCGTCAAATGAATACCAATATTTAATCTGATTGGCATTGATTCCCTGTCCTTTGCCTGAACCCTGGCCGCCATAGGATCTGGTTTCACCGTTATAGGTTACATCTACAAGATAATGTGCCGAAGAAGACCACTCAACGGTCACTGCGCTGTTAAGTTTCTTAGCAACCGACATCATGACGGACGGAAAACCTAGCGAGTCACATTTCATTGGATGCAGCGCGGATACGAGCATGGACTTGCTGTCAGTCCTGTAATATGGGCTCTGAATATAGAAAGCCTGATCCACATGCGGTGAAGTTGAAAGGCCGTAATATGGCGCTGCCGTACTCTTTTTCTGCTCGCCCAGCACATATACGCCGCTATAAAGAGATTCGCTGCTAAAGCCACTCTGGATTCCCGATAGATTATCAAAATACGGCTTCCTGCTGTCTCCATAAGTTGATATCAAATAATCGACAACATCCTTAAGCCCGGCAACTTGAACCGTGGCCTTAGTATCTTTATATTCATAGTCTTTTTCTGTAGTTGTCTCGCCTGTTGTTATATCGTAGACCGAATGTGTTCCTGTTACTTTTCCTGCCTGAAGCCTTAGTTCGCCGCCATCTGTTGCGAGTCCCTCTGCAATATATCCCCCCTTAACCCTCTTCGTCTTGATATTCTCGTATTTTACATCGGAAAAAACAGTGTCCGTCGGGGTTACGCTTCCCGTCTCACCTTTATCCGCATATTTGGTCTCCTTATCCACAAACCGGAATGAGTCAGGATCTGGATTATCTGTCTTGATGTAAAAATATGAATTAAACGGCGCCATAAGCGGAAGCACCTCATAGGAATATTTCTCCACATCCGTTTCTGCTTCATTTGGCGATACTGACGGTTTCTTTTTAGCCACAACCGTCACTGTGCATGTGTATTTTTTCTTCCCGATTACCGCCTGAATTTTTGATTTACCCTTTTTAAGCCCTTTTACTGTCACATATGTTTTTGATTTCTTTATGATTTTAATTCTTTTTTTACCTGCTATAACCTTCCACTTAACTTTTTTCCTATTGTTCTTTAATTTTACCTTGACAGTTTTCCCAACTGTTACCTTTGCCGATTTGGCAATACGCACTTTCTTTGCTTTCGCCTGTAGATTAGGAGCAGGATGAAACATTACTCCTCCCAAAACTAAAGCAACTGCCATAACTGCTGCCACCGCTTTTTTTAATACCTTATTCATAAATCCCTTCCTTTCCGCCCACACTTGTGGGCAGTCATACCAATTCCCCATGTCGTGCAAAACCAAACGGTGTTTGATTTTGCACAAATAACTATACAATGTTATTTAGTTTCTCTATTTAATATAGCACAATCCCAGGCAAATGTATAGAAAATCATTAAGTCAAAGATTAGACTATAATCTCCCCCATCAATATGAGCCTAATGTAAATATGCATTTTCAATTGCGCACAAAACTCTTGATAAAATTTTTCTTGTCTCACTTCTGCAATCGATTCTATCCTTACTCATAGGTAAAATTAATAAAAAGTGAGACGCGTACCTTTTGCAGGAAAGGATAGAGCGATGCCAAAACCAAGAACTGCTTCCGGTGAAAAAAACCTTATCGGCTCCCGCCTTATCGAGCTGCGCAGAAGGGAGAGCCTGTCACAGCGCGCTCTTGCCTATTGGCTGCAGCTCGCCGGATACGACATTGACAAAAACGTCATTACCCGGATTGAAACAAATAAGCGCTATGTTACTGACCTGGAATTAAAGGCTTTTTCGGAACTTTTCCATGTTTCCTATGATTACCTGATTGATGGAAAAAATGACTGAAAACTGTATATTAGTGTTCTGGGTGACAGGGCAATGGCGCAGACTTACATTCCCCCGATCAACACTTCCTTCCCTTGGAGCGCACCCCATACTTTCGTATCCTCTCCTGCGAAATTCCCTTTGCCCGCAGCGCATCACGTCATATCTGCCGAACCCGCTTTCCCTGTTTGAAGTGAGGAGATATCTTTCGCTCAAATCCACCATCAGCCCCAGCACGAACCCTTGATAAAACTTCTCCGGCTCTTCGCCGTAAGCGCTTTTCCCTGTATCAAAATAGCTGAATATATTCAGAGTCACCCTGTTCATATACTCATTCATCGCATCCAGGTCACCGAGAAGCAGCGCCTTAACAAAATCGTTATAGTTCTCATCCCTCTCAGAAAACTATCCGCGGATCATGTTTTCAAACATCAACTTTACTTCTCTGTTTGTTAAAGTAAGCCAGTATTTCGTCCTTCCCGCCGCTTCTGCAAAAGCCTTTCGAATGTCTGCTTAATCTTTCCGTCTCCCTCCCGTTTTTTCTCAAATCCCCAAAATCCTGATGCCCAATCCCTACTGCCCTTGCCATGAAATCACTTCCCCTCTTATATTATCATCTTTTAGCATAACAAATATTACAAAATATTTCTATCTTCTTTTTCAGTTCTTAACCCCTCCCACTCCTGCGCCTCATCCACACAAATGCAATCACGCATACAACTACCGACAGCAAAGACCCGCCCGGCGCCGCCATCCCCATCGGGAAAAGCGTGTCTGCGAAATATTTGGAAGCCAGGTACGCGCCGGGAATACGCACACAGACAATGGACAGGGAATTATGTAAGAAAGAAATCCCCGACATGCCATAGGCACAAAAATACCCGCTGAAGCTAAAATGCATCCCGGCAAACATGCAGTCCCAAATATAGCTCTTCAGATACTGCCCGCCCAGCATAATCACCTGCGCTTCATCTGTGAACATCCCGACAACCGGCTCGGCAATCCATGAAGCGTTTTGTCAAGTGCTTTTTTGAGTTATTGACGCAAGCCCTTGTTAGTGCGGTGGGAAACGGGGCAGGAAAAAGGGCGCAAAACGCGCCTGTGGACATTTAGAAGCCGTTTTCGCGGGTGGGTAGTATAAAACCCTTGCCCGGTGGGTTTTCGTGTCTGAAACGCCTTAAAAATCAAGCCTTTTCAAGCCCTATTGCGTAACACTCCATTCTGTTCTTTGGGAGAGGTCGGGGGCGCGGGGGCAGAGCCACCGCATAACCTACCGCCCGCCGCCGAAGTAGTGCAGACGGTTTTGCCGTTAGAATGGAGCAGACGAAAACAGGGGCAGGATTTTTTTATCCTGTTCCCCGTTTTCGGCGGCGAAATGGCAACGGCAAAAATCCAGACGGTCAAGGGTTTAAGAGTGGAGATTTTTTCGCGCTCTTTGCGAAAAAATACTACTCGTCCCTTGACGGTCTGGATAGTCGGAACGGACGTAGAACGGGGGATTGCTTTTCGTAATTGGGTATGCTATAATTTCCCCCAGTACAAACCGATAAATTGGGATTTATGAAAGTGAGGGAAATATATGTGGTTTTGGTGGTTCATATTTGTTTGCGATTTACTTATTCCAATCACAATGATTATTGCTGGTAATATGATGTGGAAACATGCTCCTAAAAAAATCAATGGAATAATCGGTTATCGAACAGCACGTTCTATGAAAAATATAGACACATGGAAATTTGCACAGGCGCATTGTGGCCGCTTATGGCGGAAAATTGGTTGGGTTATTTTGATACCATCAGTTGTTATCCATTTTCCTTTTTATCATAGTTCAGAGAATATAATTGGAACGGTTGCGGCGATTCTATGTACAACACAATGTCTGATTTTAGTATTAGCTATTTTCCCAACAGAATACGCCTTAAAAAGAACGTTTACTGAAGAGGGAGTACGAAGATAAATTCCAGTTTATCGGTCTAATAAAAGTCCAAAACAGGGCAGCGGTGGCAAGCATTGACAATCCCGCCGCCCTGTCTGTTATCGCTCCATATCCTGCTTTCTGTGGGGCTGTTGTTCCCGCTGTTCCTGCCGCAAGATACTGTAAACACTCTTTCTGATTTTCTCCGCTTCTTTCACTTCCTCTTTCAATGCAAGATACCGCTGATTAAGCGTTTTCCTCTCGGCGGTCAGCTTGGTGTATTCTTCTTTCCATGTCTTTGTCGGGATTGTGGTCTTGCCGTTCATTATGCCTTTGAGATAATCTTTCGCTGTTGTGAATAAGATTTGCTCGGCTTCGGTCAGCGGCTTCTTTCCCTTACACTTGAAATAAATGTCGGCTTGCTCTAAGTGCTTTTTCAGAGTGCCTAACCGCCGTTCAACGGGTTTCAGTTTCCCTTGAATATCCAGTTGTTCCCCTATCATGGACTTGAATTTTTCATCAAGCCCCGTCATATCCATGATGTTGTTGGTTTGCAGGAAGTTCAGCATTTTTGCCGCGTCTTTGAGGTTATAGAGGGATTGGGAATATCCCGGTTTTCCCGTCTGTACCTTGCGTGACAGTATGCCTTGAATATAGTCGGCAAGGGTGGGCGGCTCGGTGTTCTCGGCTTCTTCCTTTAACCAGTTTTGCAGTTTGGAGATACGCGCCTTTAACTGCCGTAACTTCTGGTTAGTCACTTCGATTTCGCGGTTAAGGTCGCCGCGCTCGGTGCGGATGCCGCACTTCTCCATAGCGGAAGCGGCAACGCCTAAATGGACGGTGGGTATCTGGTCTATCCCCTGCCGTTCATAACTGCGATGGTCTACGCGCTCCGC
Source organism: Lachnospiraceae bacterium 46-15 (assembly GCA_041223665.1). GTDB lineage: Bacteria > Bacillota > Clostridia > Lachnospirales > Lachnospiraceae > Hominisplanchenecus_A. The sequence continues at coordinate 47,972 of JBCLQO010000010.1, read as the reverse complement.
GTGTCCGTTCTGCTCCAATGCCTGATTGCAGAGTTCCGCCCATGCCGCCCGCCATTCCTCCGCTTTGGTCTGTTCGTTCCAGTCGGTAGCGGGAATGGATTTGCATTTGTACTGCCGCTTTTTGGGGTCATAGATTTTATTCCCGTCCCTGTCAAGAATGTACTCCTTTTTCTGCTTCGCTCCCCACTCGCCGCGCTCGTCAAAAGGGCGCATTGTCAGCATGATATGGGCGTGGGGGTTGCCGCCGCCTGTGTCGTGTAGGCATACGTCGGCGCACATTCCCGCCGCCACAAAATGCCGTTCCACATACTCGCGGACAAGGGAAATGCCTTGCTCCCTCGTCAGTTCGCGGGGCAAGGCAATTTCAATCTCCCGTGCAAGTTGGGCGTTCTTCGCTTTCTCGATTTTCTCCACTTCGTTCCATAAAACCGCCCTGTCCGTATATTCAGCGGGGGCGTGGTCGGGTAATAAAATCTCAGTGTGGACGACACCGCCCTTGTGGGTGTAGTCGTGGGTCATTCCGTCAAACTCATTTGTGATTTTTTCCCCCGCCCGGTAAGCGGCGGCGGCAACAGCGGACTTGCCCTTGCCGCGGGATATGACTTTGATACTGCAATGGTAGATTGCCACGCGCCGCGCTCCTTTCTGCGGGTAACTCCCGCCGTTTCCTTTTGTGCCGACAGGCACAAAACGCCGTCTGCAAGACCGCACATACCACATTTATGTGGTATATAAGTGCGCCCTTGCTTTTTGGCAAGGGTAGGGGCGTAAGCCCTTTACCCTTGTAAGCCGCCCCCGTTCATGCTCCCGCCTGCGCCGCCCTCGCGGGCTGTCTGGGCTGTCTGGGCGGTGGGTGGCGTGTTACCCTGTGCCGCTGTTTCTGCGCCCTGTGCGGGGGCTGTGGGGGCGTTCTGGGCGGTCAATTCGTCCAGTATGCGGCGGGCGTGGTCGGTCATTACAGTTTTTTCAAGGAAGGTCTTGAATTGTTCCTCTGTCAGCGGTATCGTGTCGGGGACAAGGCTTTCAAAAAGCCCCATGCGGCGGCATAGGCGTTTCGTCCTGTCCTTGCGCTCCTGCGCCTTTTGCTCCTGCACAAGCTGTCTGCGCCTGTTTTCAAGCTGTCGGATTTCTTCTTCAATGCTCGTGATTTTTTCGGCTTTGGTCTTTGCCACGGGTCAATCGCTCCTTTCATGTCTGGTATGGATTGGATAGGATAGGATGGGAATGGAATGGATTTTTACAGATAACCGTTTTCCCGTTTTATTCCTGCTTGTCGGCAAGTATCATTTTCAAAATCTTGTCGCGGAATGTTTCTGTGCCGCTGTGGTTGAAAAACAACTCCGCAACAATGGTCTGCCCGTTCCTCTGCGTTGTGATGATACCGTCCGGCTTTCGGGGCGGGGTGGTGGTTTTGTTCTTTTCTGTCAATGGGTCGCTCCTTTCTTTGGGCGTGAAAAAGGGATTTCCCGTAATTGGAAAATCCCTCTCTGCTGTCAGTTATTCGGTTTAGCTGTTTTACTGTGCGGTGGCGGCGGCTTGCGCCTTTTTCCTTGCCCGATATTCCCGCGCTTTGATACGGTTGTACTCCCGTTGCTGTTCGCGGTTTCTGGCGCGGTAGGCTCTGGAATATTCACGGTGGTAGGCGCGGCTCTTTTCCTTTTTCGCTTCTTCGATTTCCTCCCGCATTTGTCTGATTTCCTGCTCTGTCGGCTCTGCAAGCTGTGTCAGTTCGTTCTCAAATTTTCCGATATGGTTGAAGTATATCCCGATATGCTGAATGGCGTATCTCGCCCGCTTCTGGTCGCGCTCATGCACTTCAATCCTGCTGATAAACTCGTTTAGAATGGCGGGGGTGAGTTCGGCAAAGTCGGCGTATCGTTCTGTCAGCTTCACAAACCTCTGCGCCCGTCCTCCCGCGTTCTCAAAAGCGGACAACTGCTCTTTGATTTCCGCAAGCTCCGCTTTCAGTGTATAGTATTCTTCTGAATACTTCTGCGACATCTGCTCATAACGGTCTTGCGGGATAGCGCCCAGTGCGTTGTCCTCGTACAGCTTATCCAGAACCTTTTCGATTTGTTCAAGCCGTGTTGTGATTTGCGGTACGCGCTTCTGCTGTTTCTTCGTCCTGTCGGTCTGCTGTACGTCAAGGCTCTTTTTCACTAAAGCTTCAAAATCCGCCCTGTTGCTGATGGAGTATTCCGCGATTTTTTTCAGCACGTCCGCAACGGTCTGCATGAGTAAATCCGCGTCCATGATGTGCGGGGAATGGCACTTCGGGTTTCTGGCTTTCCCCTTGTGGTATTCACTGCAAAAGGCAACGTGCCGTTTGCCGCCGTTCCTGTAATCTATCCGTATGTGCATTTTTGCGCCGCAGTCCTTACAGAAAAGCAAGCCCGACAAAGGGTGGATTTCCCCGTCCCCGTTTGGTCGCTTGACGGGGGCATTTTCCAAAATCCTCTGTACGTTTTCAAAATCGGCGCGGTCAATAACCGGCTCATGCACGTTTTCTGTAATCTGCCACTGGCTTCTGTCTACATAGTGGTTTCGTTTGTCGCGGAAATGCTTTGTGGTCTTGAAGTTTACAACGTCGCCGCAATACTCCTGCCTTGTGAGGATATGGGTCAGCGTGGCTTTGTTCCACTTGTAACGGTTTTCCTCGTTCAGCGTCTTATTTTTACAAGTTCCCCGTCCACGGTCTTTCATGTAGAATGTGGGGGTCGGGATTTGCTCATTTTTCAGATATACGGCAATCTGGTTTCGGTTTTTCCCGTCCAGAAACAGGCGGAAAATAAGGCGGACAACTTCGGCGGCTTCTTCGTCAATCAGCCAAAAATCCTTGTTGTCGGGGGCTTTTACATAACCATAGGGGGCTTCGGTTGCGATTGGCTTTCCACTCATGCCTTTGGTCTTAATGCCCGTTTTTACTTTCTTGCTGATGTCCTTTGCGTACCATTCTGACATGATGTTGATGAACGGCGCAAACTCCAACGTGTCGGGCTTTTCGCTGTCTATTCCGTTGTTTACCGCGATAAAGCGCACGTTGTTTCTGCGGAAAATCTCCATAGCGTTTCCCACTTGGAGATAGTCGCGCCCCCAACGGGTCATATCTTTCATAATGCACACGCCGACTTTGCCGTTTTCCACGTCCTCTATCATGCGGGAGTAGGCAGAACGGTCAAAAAATCTGCCGCTTTCGTCATCGTCAATGTAGTGCCGGATATTGGTTAATTTTAACTGTCTGGCATAGCTTTCCAGAAATTTCTTCTGGTTCTGTATGCTGTTGCTCTCGCCACCGTCCCTGTCCTCGTCCCCCACGGATAGGCGGGAGTAAAGAGCTGTGATTTTGCTGTAATCATTCATGTGCATATCCTCCTGCGTCAATATAGGTGTTGCTTACAGTTAAGATTATGCACTCCACTGTACCAACACGGACACCACCAGCCCGAAGCCCGCTGCCAGAAAAACTGCATAGCGCAGCGTAAGAGCCGCCCGCTCATGCTTCCCCGCCCCGATATTCTGTGCGGAGAGCGCCGAAACTGTAGAAAGCATGGTAGATGGCACCAGGAACACGATTCCTATAATTTTTTCCACAATCCCGACAGCCGCCGCATCATTCAGTCCCCTGCGGTTTGCTATAACAGTAATTACGATAAACGCAATCTGTATAAACCCATCCTGTACGGCAACTGGGATTCCTATTTTTAATACCTGCCTCATCATTCCTGCCTGCGGCCTGAAATACTCTTTTTTCAATGACAGCCCTGTTTTCTTCTTCCAAACAGCCGCCAGTGCGGAAATCACGCTGATTGTCTGGGAGAGCGCAGTCCCCAGGGCAGCCCCGGCCGCGCCAAGCCCGAACACACCGATAAACAGATAATCCAGCACAATGTTTGCAGCACATGCAACGGCAATAAAATACATTGGACTTTTTGAATCCCCAAGCCCGCGGAAAATAGAACTGATAATATTGTAGGCTGTAATAAACGGAATGCCTGCAAAACAGATCGTAAGATAAAGAACCGTTCCGGAAACTGCCTCCTCAGGGGTAGACATCACTGCCACAATCGGCTTCACCAGAAAAAGCAGAAGCACCGTGGCCACCGCCGATACTCCCATAAACAGGGACGCCGTATTTCCCACCGCAAGGGATGCTTCCTCCTGCTTCCTCGCCCCGACTGCTTTTCCTATCGTCACGGTAGCTCCCATGGCCAGCCCCACAATCATAACCGTCAGCATATGCATCACCTGGCTGCCCACAGAAACCGCCGTTATATGCTCCACACCATTAAACTGCCCCACAATGAACAAATCAGCCATCCCATATAGAGTCTGCAGAAAATACGACAGCAGATAAGGTAATGAGAAATATACGATATTCTTAAATACACTTCCAGACGTCAAATTTTTTTCCATAATATATCCCTGCCTGTTTCCGCCCTTTGCAGCATATTTTTTCCGTCCAAAAGAAACAGACAGCCCACTCCTTTCGGGCTTATTATAACCCCTCTTATAGATGGAACGTCAAGAAAAAGCAGAAAACTTCCATTTCTTTTCCCTGATTAAAGCTTGTATTCACGAAAAATTTCTTATACACTGATAGAAAATAAGCCTGCTGCACTCATTTTGGCCGTATGGGCATGGGGCTTACCGGAAAGGATAAACAGATGAAACGGATACTGGTTGTTGAAGACGAACTTTATTTACAGAAAACCATTAAAGAGCTTTTGGAAAAGTACGGGTATCATGCCATAACGGCCTCCGGCCTGTCTGACGCCATGCACTATGTCCTGAACATGGATGATATTGATTTATTTCTGCTGGACGTCTGGCTCCCTGACGGAGACGGCTTTAAGCTGTGCCGCCATATCCGCCGGCACAGCCTCAACCCCATCCTTTTCCTCACGGCATGCAACGATGAAGAGTCCGTAGTAAAAGGGCTGAATCTGGGCGGGGATGACTACATTTCAAAGCCTTTCCGTGCCGCAGAACTGATTTCCCGCATACAGGCAAACCTGCGCAGGCAGAATACTGCACATGCCGTAAAAATACTGCGGGGAGGGGAAATTAAATTGGACAACCAGCAGGGCTGCGCATATAAAAACGGTGAAAACCTGAACCTGGGCACAATGGAATACCAGCTCCTGCTAATTCTCATGCAGAATGCCCGGCGCATTGTAAAAAGGGAACTTCTCTTAGAAAAACTGTGGGATAATTCAGGAAAATTTGTAGAAGACAATACCCTTTCTGTGAACATGAGCCGTCTGCGCAGAAAAGCAGGCGCCGAATATATCGAAACAATCCGGGGATTCGGCTACCGCTTTACAAAACAGGTAGAGGAAGGTTTAGACTATGTTTAAAAAAAGAGACTCTTTCTGGATAACAGGCTTTGCAGCCGGAACACTCCTGATTCTTATTATCGGAAGCCTTTCATTGTTTTTCATAAAAAATTCCTTTATCACCATGCAGCAAGCCATAATCGGAAAATTGTACGAAAAAAGCCCTGAAATATGTGCGGAAACCCTCGAATATGTCTTCAATGAAGATATCACCGAAGAAGCTGCCAAAAAAGGGATGCAGGCTCTCATTTCCCTGGGATATACAGAAAAAGGAGGATATTACCTTTACCGGCACATGGGCTGGAGTAAGATTTTTTTCGGTATTTTGAGCCTTCAGGGAATTTTTGCGCTGCTTCTTCTCTGCTTGTTTTTTTATGTAAAAAAACAAAACTTCCGCGAGGAAGAGATTGTTATCCAGGATATCCGAAATGGAAAACTTCAAATTTCGAAATACCGCTTTTTGGATAATAAAGTTATATTAGAAATCGCAAAACTTCTGGATATGCTTCATGCAAAGGAAGCATATCTGTCCGAAAAAAATAAATCCATACAAGCATTTATTGAAAATATCGCACACCAGATTAAGACGCCCCTAAGCTGCATTTCTATTTCTATGGATTTAATGTTGGAAGAAGCAGAACAGATACAAAGAGAACGTATCCTGTCAAGCTTTTTATATTTAAACCGTATTGAATCCCTCTTAAAAATACTTTTGGATATCGGCCGTCTGGAATCCGGAAAAACCATCATGCACCGTGAACCTTTCTGTATGAATCATCTCTTCATGGAATGCAGGGATATCCTGCCCGACGGAAAACACCGGATTTCCATTTTGGCAGAGATGCCTGACGAAAACGGCATTGAGTACCACGGAGATTATGAGTGGTTAAAGGAAGCTTTTTTAAACATTCTGAAAAACTGCCTGGAACATGGCAGTACGAAAGAACCCGTTTCTGTTTCTCTTTCCCAGACACCGGAAGGCATCAAAATTATAATACGGGATCATGGAAAAGGATTTTCAGAAAAAGACCTCCCCTATATTTTCAACAGATTCTATATCCCGGAAGTCCAGAAAAACTCCCATACAGGGATTGGCCTGAATCTGGCAAAACTCGTTATTGAAAAACACTTCGGAACTTTAAAAGCTAAAAATCATGAAAAAGGAGGCGCTGTATTTTCCATTGTACTCCCCGAATATTCTTTAAAAAGAAAAATATAATGCCTGTCACCTTCCTGTAAGGTTCCCGCAGTAAAATAGAACCACTGAAAGGAGGCGTAAAAACATGAACATATTTCTCAAACTGGTTATAAAGGGGTTAAAAAGAAGAAAAAAGGAAATGCGCTATGTCTCTGCCGTAACTTTTCTCTCCGTGCTGTTTATCTCCTCTGTGATTTTATTCCAGAACATTATGGATAACTACCTGATGGAAACGAACTATCAGAACTATGGAGACTGGGTACTGTCCTCAGTAGAAGACTTCCAGGAAACCGGCGTCTTGTTCTCCGAACTGAAACATCCATATCTGGCGGCATCCGGCATCTGCCAGACCGGGGCGGAACTTTTGGATAAGCAGAATGAACCCAGCGGCGTAAACCTGGGAACCCTTGATGCCGCAGTAAGGGATTTTGGAAATATCGCGCTCTACGAGGGAAGATTTCCCGAATCACCAGACGAAATTGCAATGGATTTGTCTTCCCTTTCCACTCTGGGTTACAGCTATGAGCTTGGGCAAACCATACGGGCCGCTGTCCAGGACGAAAAAGGCATCCGGGAAACAACGTTCCGTCTTACGGGAACCATAAAAAGCTTTGCAGAAAACTGGAAACACCTCAGCAGATATCCGCTCCCAAACGGCATTGTAACGGAAAAAGGGCTGAAAAAAACCGGGGAACCACTGTTTACCACGCATTTCTATCACCTGGACAGACTTTATGAGAACCTGGATACCGAAGAGTTTGCATCTGCATTCCTAAAACGGAACCAACCTATGGTGTATAACAGCTATACTTACGAAAATAGGGTCTGGGGGGCACAGGACATGTTTCATACAGCAGAATTTGTCCTGCTGCTTACCGGGACTTTATCCATAGGATACCTGATGATGTCTTACGTTTCCCAGAGGAGGAAATGGTATTACCGCCTCCGGTGCACCGGAGCTGACAAGCTGCAGATACGGATTATGATTCTGACAGAAGCCATGTACGGCACGCTCCCCTATGCGCTTGCTGCCATGGCGCTCCCCTATCTTGCGGGCGCGGCAATCTGCTATGCAGTATCCTCAGGTTTCCGGCTTCCTTATTTCTTTGAATTCCGCCCGGCAGATTTTCTTTTGCAGCTAGGGACTGTCCTTGGCGCTATTTTATTCGCAGTCCTATGCGCATGGCTTGCCAGCCGGGATAAACAGTTGGAAAGAAACCGTGCGGAAATTACAAAGCGTCAGATAAAACGCCTGCGGAGGGACAGCCGAACCGCCAAAAATACGGCGCGCATCTTTCTTCACCGCCAGAGAAAGCTGCACCCATTCCAGAGGGCAGCATCTATCCTTTTCTCTGCCGTAACCTGCCTGATTCTGATACTATGTCTCAATAAAATCTATCAGGCTTCACAAAAATACAGGGAATTAGCAAACAACGCTTCCGATTTTCATGCATCCTACAGGAAAACTCTCATAGAATGGGTCGAACATAGCAACGGAAACTATGGTGAAAACAGTGGAGCTTCCTACTATATGTATGACGGAATAAGCGCACAGACAGAAGAAGAACTCCGTTCGCTTATCGGCATTCACCGCATTGACAGGCAGATTTGGGACGAAACACACAGCCTGCAGTGGAAGCATAAGAATGATAACCATGTGCTGTCCCCACTGTTCCATTACCACGATGCAGACAGCAGCACTTTGCAGAAACTGAAAAAAGATTATGACCTCCCGGAGTTGGATGAAGCAGCTTTCCGAAACGGAGAGCAGATTATCCTGCTTGTGTTCGGCTTTGAAGATTCTCTGACAGACGAAGATCCCCTTAAATCTCCTCCCCACATTGGCGACACAGTGGAAATTTCCGGGCGGAAATCTATTTTTCATATACCAGAGGAAAATACCGGGCACAAACCGCTCGAATCTGATTTTACACAAATGAAAGAATACTCCCTGCCAGGACACATCCCTGTAACCATAGGGGCAGTTATCGAGAATCCTTCTTTTGAATGGAAAGCCCTCTTTGGATATAGCCATGCCTATGGAGTTATCGCATCCAGGAAACTGGCCGCCCGCGTGGCAAAGGCCGATGGACAGACACTGCAGAATAACAGGCTCCTTATTGATTTAAACAAAAATCAATCCTTCGAATCCACGCAAAAACGGCTGGCATCCATGTTCGAAAAAAACAATATTGAATACACTTCATACACCGAAGAACTGCAGGAAAGCTGGAACTCTTGTATCCGGCAGGCATGTATTTACGGTATCCTGTTCTGTACAATACTGTTTATTTTCCTTTTGCTGGAACTGCGCTTCCACCAGATACAACACCAGTACCGTAAACAGAACTACCGTCTCCTAAAGCAGCTTGGCATGGAAAATGGAATGTTCCGGCACATGCTTATCAAAGAATCTCTGGGGCAGTCCTTGTGGATACTCCTCAGTATCCCGTGCAGCTACGCTGTCATGGCAGGAAACTTTTATCTGGAGAATAAAAAAATACAGAATACCAGCGGCATGTATATCTGGTCAGAATCGCTAGGAGATTATACCTCTGATTTGTACTGGGTGACTCTGGATCACCTTTATTCTTATACAAACCTCAGTTACACGATAACCTTTGTACTCCTGCTGACGCTTACCCTGATTCTGATTGGCTGGCAATCCGCAGGAACGCATAAAAAAGAGGAGGAACCACAATGAGCTATGTTTTACAAGTTTCAGACGTATCAAAAACTTACGGAAACGACAAAATTAAAGTACATGCACTAAAAAAAAGCAGCCTGGCATTTTCCCAGGGGGAATTTACCGCTATTATAGGAAAAAGCGGCTCTGGAAAATCCACCCTGCTGCGAATCCTGGGTACTTTGGAGCAGCCAGATACCGGTGAAGTGCTGTTAGACGGTGAAAATGTGTGCAGGCTCTCCGACAAGAAACTGTCGGAAATCCGGCGCAGGAAAATCGGATTTATCTATCAGGATTACAGCCTGTTTCCTGAATACACCGCTTATGAAAATATCGTAATGCCGATTCACCTGGATGGACGGACAGAAAACAGGCACATTATAAGAGATATCATGGAAACACTGGGAATACTCTCTTGCAGCAATAAATTTCCTGCCGAAATGTCAGGAGGAGAACAGCAGCGCACAGCAATTGCCCGGGCGCTCTGCATCTCTCCGTCTGTCATTCTGGCTGATGAGCCAACCGGAAACCTCGACGCAGAAAACGCCAATGAAGTCGTGATGCTTATGAGTAAGGCCGCCCGGTTATATAATCAGACAATTATTATGGTAACCCACGACCGCCAGATGGCAGACTATGCAGACAGGATTTTAAAAATTTGTGACGGAACATTTGTTTAATCCATGGGGGCTGATTACACAGCCCCTTGCTGTTATTTCATCCATCCCCCATTCTTTCCCTCAAACTCCCCATCTTCTTCATACACACCCAGTAGTTTCTCTCCCGCAGGCAGGGTTGCCGAAAGCCCCATAGAAAAGAAATTCTCCCTGTACGGTTCTATATAAGGCAGAAACTCAAAAATGAGGCTATTCTGGCCGCTTCCATAATGATGGCATTCATCCGCAATCAGCAACACAGACTCCCCGCAAACCGATTTCTCCCCACTCTTCGCTATCCCTGCCGGAATCCTCCAGAAATTCCCGCAAAGCCCGGTTCCACTGGCGCATTAGTGCAGCTGTAGGCACGACAATTTTCACGCGCAGGCTTCTGTTTTGCTGTTTTTCCAGACGCGCGGCAGCCATCAGCGCCAGAAATGTCTTTCCCGCCCCGGTCACTGCCTGCACCATCCCTCTTCCTTTATTTGAAAACCAGCGCTCCAGGCACTCCTCCTGCCATTGATAAAGCTCTCTTTTCATAGCGGCTCCTTATTGCGCAAATTTTATAACTGATTCTATCATACCCTGTCTGTTTTTGAAACAAGTTATTGAAAACCTTACCTATCTCGTTTATACTTAAAGCTAAATCAAACCCTAAGCAAAGCATATAGGACAGCCTCACACCCCTGCAGAAGCTTTTCAAGGCCATTCACAAAGAAACTGAAAACGGGGATATAAAAAGCCTTGTTCGTGATCTAAACGCCATGGCGGAAGCTGCCGCTTCCATTTCCTCCGCCCTAGAGAATATGAAAGGCGCAGTTGACAGTTTCGATACAAAAGCATATTTCGAAAGCGGGGATTTTGCCGCGCAGATGTTGGAAATCTGCCGGGAAAAAGTGTGGATGTCAGAGGCGATTTCCCTGTCTACGAGATGTTCCCATACCGCGTAAAGCTAGATACAGAAAATCAGGATTTGTATCTTGACAGAAAAAAGGTACCGTGCATGCGTCCCCAGAGTTTCGCCTTTGATTTAGCCCATCTATACATGTCTGAAATAGAAGAAACAAAGAGCGGAAGAAAATTCCAGTTTGGTCCCAGCCGGAATAACATCAAGGCCATCCGTATCCTGGACAGGGATGGGCAGGAGCAATTCCTCGCCACCATCCGCTTCTATGAATAAAAAGGAGACTTATGAAACCAGAATTTAACGAAATTCCGAGGACGGCGGATTTTTCCGCCGCTCTTCCGGCTGAGCGCCTTACCTGCGGTATCCAGTTCCTTACGGATTTCTGGACAGAGAAATATCTCCGTGAATATATCCGGCATGGCGGCAGCAAAATCAAATTCATAACCGGGCGGACAGGCAGCGGAAAAACCCATTTTCTGCGGCTGATGACTTCTATCGCCCAAAAAAAATTACAAGACCGTCCAGTTTTCCGCAAAAAATATCTGGATGCATGATTTTAAAGAAATCTACATAGAAATCTTCCGTCAGTGCGGCATCATGAAATGCCTGGAAGGAATCAGCCATCATCTGATACAGGAAATGGGATTTGATTACCATGACATTCCGGAAGGCATGAAATTCATCGACTACCTTTCCCAGAATGGTCTTGGCGATACGCTGACCAAGCGCGAAATCCGCGCGCTGCTCCGCCAGATGTTCCTGGACAATCCCATGCTCGACAACAATTTTGCCCTGGCCTGCAGTATGCTTACGGGCAGTATTCTTGGCTATCCGGTTCTTGAAGAGCAGAACCGCGATTTGCTTCTGGCATGGCTGGAAGGCGACCGCACCATAAAGCTTTCCCATCTCCGGGCGCTGGATTTCTATCCCAGCCGCATCACCCGGTACAATGCCCGGCACATGCTGCGCTCCCTGGCTGAAATTATCCGCATGGGCGGCTCTCCCGGCCTGTTTATTGCCATTGATAACCTGGAAATCCTCATCAGCCGTTCCAGTCTGGAGCCGGTACATTACACGAAAATGAAACGTGAAGATACCTATGAAAGCATCCGCCAGCCTGCAGAACCAGAATCCTCTTTGCCCGCTTAACAGGCAAACCGCCCAGGAAATCGCAGAGCAGGCGCGAACCGGCTCCGTAGGTATTCCCCAACTCATTCAAATCAAGCGGAATGGTAATCTGCGGAAAGTACGGGGAAGGGAAAACTCATCTGTTAAACACTGTATTTAACCTGGCGCACTCAAACAACATGGTAGTCTCTTACCTCTCACTGAGCAAAGATACCCCCATGGATAAACTTTACCTGGTTTACCAAAAGGTTATCCAGAACACCTATCTCCCCAAGAGACAGCAGCCGGGCTTTGTGCATGAATTGGAGAAAATATCAGCCAACAGCCCCGTTGCCAATGAGATGCTGCTCTATGCGGCAAAGCATCTGGAAACAGACAAGCTGTACTACCTACTCCGTTCTTACCTGAACACAGAAGATTCCGACGAAAAGTTTCTGCTGCAGGCAGATATGGAAGGAGACTTCGTGGCAAATGCGCCTCTCAAAAAGATTTACCGCCGGATTTTCGGTCAACCTGTAAAATACAACACGAACTTTACAAAAACCCGGCATTGCGGAGATTATTTCTGCTTTATGAGCCATCTATTTACCCAGATGGGCTACCACGGCTGGGTAATCCTGATTGACGAGACAGAGCTTATGGGACGCCTGGGAAAGAAAGCCCGCCTGAACGCCTACCGGAATATGGCGCGCTTCCTGCTGCCCGAACTCTGCCCGGAAAGCACTTTCAGTATCTTTGCCCTCAGCGCTTCCTATGCGGAGGACGTGATAGAAGGAAAACATGAGTATGAAAACCTGGCTACGGTTTACCCTGAAGAGCAGGAACCCGCCCGGACAGTCCTGGATACTCTTTCAAGGACTCCCCAGTTTTTGCCCCTGACCCGTCAGGAAATCCAGGAAGTACTGTACAAAATTCAAGATTTCCACGGAAAAGCATATGAATGGACGCCAAACGTCTCCCTCTCCTCCCTGGTAGAATCCACCCAATCAGGAGGATATCTGCTCCGTACAAAAATACGGGCAGCTATCGAGTTCCTTGACCAGCTATATCAATATGGAAAAGCCGGTCAGACAACCGTCAATGAACTTGGAGAAGAAATCTTCACCGAAGACGTCCCCTCCATCGGAGACTTTGAGTAAAAAGATATAAGGGCTGTGCCCCCATATGCACAGCCCTTCCTGAATATTTAAGGAGGTCTTATTTTTGAAACAGAACCTGAAAAACGAATACCTTTCCATCCCGAATCTGATGGGATATTTCCGTATTCTCCTGATTCCTCTGTACCTTTATCTCTATATCTGCGTAAAGTCTTACCGCCTTGCCATTTTTATCATGCTTTTATCCTTTTTAACGGATTTTCTGGACGGGAAAATCGCCCGCCGTTTCCATATGGTCACAGAATTTGGGAAAATCCTGGACCCTGTGGCCGATAAACTGACACAAGGAGCGCTTGCCCTGGGATTCTCTTTCCGCTACCCAGCCATAACCATCCTGCTGCTGGTATTTCTCTTAAAAGAACTGTGCATGCTGTTCCTGGGAATCTATATGATGAAACGCCAGTATCGGATGGATGGCGCACAGAAGCATGGGAAACTCTGCACCGCAGTTCTGGATTTTACCATGCTCCTGTTGCTGGTATTCCCGGACATTTCCTATTTCAATGTTAACCTACTGTCTATTTTTGCCACCCTTGTCATGCTTTTTTCCTTTGTAAAATACCTCCGGATGTACTGGACAGCTTACCGTGACCTGAACAATCATAACCCTGAAAAAACCAACACAAAATCAAAAAAGTTGTGGAAATTTTTATTGGCGGTAATTCTTCTGATACTGCTTTACGCATCCGCCGCCATCCTTCCGTATGCCGAACAGCCGACAGTTTCTGAAGAAACTGTGCAGAACCTCCAGACATCTGATTTTTACGGTGATTCGGACGGCGGGGAGCGCGCAAAAGTAATTTCCGACAACGGAGAAGCTCTGGCAGAACGCGTGCGCCTGATTTCCCAGTCAAAAGAAGAAATCATCCTTTCCACCTTCGATTTTGACGCCGATTCCAGCGGAAAAATCCTTCTCTCCGCACTGCTCAACGCCGCAGACCGGGGCGTCAGTGTAAAAATCCTGATTGACGGCCTGGCATACACCACCGGAATCCAGGGCAATCCCTGGTTCCTGGCTCTGACAGAAACCGATAATGTAAGCCTCAAAGTATATAATCCTATAAATCTTATAAAGCCTTGGACTCTTATGGGCAGGCTGCATGACAAATACCTGATTGCCGATTCCACCGCCTATATCCTGGGCGGCAGAAATTCTTACGACTATTTTCTCGGAGACCAGGAAGGCTACAAAAACTATGACTGGGATGTGCTTGTCTTCACGAATAACTCGCCTGATTCCGGCTCCATGAGGCAGCTTCAAAGCTATTTCCATTCCGTCTGGCAACTGCCCGACTGTCATGCTGCCGGAAAACAACTCTTATTTAAAAACCATCCCGCTGTACAAGATTGCCGCCGAAAGCTTCAAAATCTCTATCAGCAGACACAGGCAGAACATAATGACTGGTTTTCCCCCATAAATATCCTGGCCGCCACTGTCCCCACCCGCAAAATCCAGCTTGTCTCCAATCCCTCCCATGTCCATGCAAAAGAACCTGTTGTCTTTTACACCATCACGGAGCTGATGAAGCAGGCAGAAGAATCCGTTGTTTTCCATACCCCTTACGTCATCTGCAATGACTGGATGACAGGACGTCTTAAAGAAATCTGCACACAGATTCCTAAGGTACAGATGATGACCAACTCCGTAGCCAACAACGGAAACCCCTTCGGCGCCATGGACTACCGGGAAAACAAAGAAAAGCTGCTGGACACCGGACTGCAGATTATGGAATATGACGGCGGTATCTCCTACCACGGAAAATGCTTTACCATTGACAGCCGGATATCTGCAATCGGTTCCTTTAACTGGGACATGCGCAGCACCTATCTGGACACAGAGCTGATGCTAATTATAGACAGCGAAGAACTAAACCGCCAGCTTCGGAAAGAAATGCTGAAATATGAAAAAAACGCCCTGAAAGTTAAGGACATCTCTTCCTACGAACTGGCAGACGGCCAGTCACCCCGGCCGCTCACTGCACAGAAAAAATTCAGCATTGATATAATTCGGCTCTGGGCTTACTGGGCAAGATTCCTGATGTAAGACGCATCTTAATTTTTAAGCTGCCACATTCCTGGGAACACTTACCGTTCAGCCTTCAAATGTATTATGCACAAAAGAATTGTGATTTAATTTTAAAATTTTGTATTGACAAACCCACAAACCTGTTGTATTATATAACTCGTGAGTTGCGAACGCGGCTTTCCAACATATCAAATCAGGCAATGATTTGAATGCGGAAGTGGCGGAATTGGCAGACGCGCAGGCTTCAGGTGCCTGTGGTAGCAATACCGTGTGGGTTCAAGTCCCATCTTCCGCATCAAAAAAGAAATCTTAGAAATCTAAGGTTTCTTTTTTTGTTACATATTTTCCAGTTTTCTTAAGTTATTTTTCAAATCCTTATTCCTACAAAAAAAGAACCGCATCACTGCGGTTCCCTTCTACATTCTTTATGAAATTTATGCAACTTTGCTCTTTGCCAGCTCAGCCAGTGTTGCAAAACCTTCCGCATCGTTTACAGCCATGTCAGCCAGGACTTTCCTGTTCATCTCTACTCCAGCCAGCTTCAGTCCATACATAAACTTGCTGTAAGATAAGCCGTTGATACGTGCAGCAGCGTTAATACGTGCAATCCATAAACGTCTGAACTGACGCTTTTTCTGCTTTCTTCCTGCATAGGAGCTTGCCAGCGCCCTCATAACAGACTGCTTTGCAATCCTGTACTGTTTGGAACGGGCACCTCTATATCCTTTTGCCAGCTTTAATGTTCTGTTATGTTTTTTCCTAGCGTTCATTCCACCTTTGATTCTTGCCATTTCTCAAATCCTCCTTCGCCTGATTTTATAAATACGGTAAAATCTTCTTCATGTTCTTTACGTTTGTAGCATCGGTAATCGCTGCTTTCCTCAGGTTCCTCTTCCTCTTGGAAGATTTCTTTGTTAAGATATGGCTCTTATAAGCTTTATTTCTTTTTAACTGTCCTGTACCTGTTTTTTTGAAGCGCTTTGCAGCAGCTCTGTTTGTTTTCATTTTTGGCATTGTATATGTTCCTCCTTATTTGTATATTTGTCTATATACAGCCATCCTCCGGCTTCTGCAGCGCCAGAATCAGCTGTATCCTTTTAACACGAACCGTCCTTATGAACGCTTCTCCGTTAAAAACATCACGATGCTTCTGCCTTCTACTTTCGAAGGCTTCTCTACAACAGCGATATCTGCCAGCTCTTTTGCAAAATCATCCAGAATATGGCGGCTGGCATTCATATGCGCCATCTCACGTCCGCGGAACCTCAATGTAATCTTAACTTTATTCCCTTTCTGGATAAACTTCCTGGCAGCATTTATCTTTGTACTCAAGTCGTTGCTGTCAATGTTCGGTGAAAGACGCACTTCCTTCACTTCAATGATTTTCTGCTTCTTTTTCGCTTCTTTTTCTTTGCGCGCCATTTCATAACGGTACTTTCCGTAATCAATAATCTTACAAACCGGCGGCTTCGCTGTGGGAGCAATCTTTACCAAATCGAGCTCCGCTTCCTGTGCTCTTTTCATCGCCTCTCTTGCGGACATAATACCTAACTGCTCTCCATTCTCTCCAATCAGACGGATTTCCCTGTCCCTGATCTGCTCGTTAATCATTAATTCGCTAATAGTCGTGCACCTCCATCAACACTTTAAAATCTCTCCATCCAAAAAAGTGGATAGCCAGACTATCCACCCAAAATATCGTCATAGAAAACTCCCATCCGAAAGTCCTATGTTCCATATTAACCGACAGTCGCCTCCTGCGCTGCGGTGAGAGCGGATACTCTTCTTTCTTTTCCAACCTTTGCTACTTTACCACAATTACTTTTCCCTGTCAACGGTTTTCGCAAGTTTTATACTGCTCTGCCTTCAAAATTCCGGGTTTACAGCTCCCGCCGTAAACCCGGAATTTCCGCTCTTTCTATTTTTTCACTTTTACTTTTGGTGAAAGACCCTTTTTCTTTAACAGCTTTTTGTAAGCAGACAATTTCTTTGCAGGCACTTTGACTTTAAGCTTCCTGTAGCCGCTGCTCCCTGCTTTGGTAAATGCCTTGCTCCCGACTTTCTTTGCCGTAAGTTTTGTAGTTTTTATCGTGATACTTTTCAGTTTTCTACAGTTATAAAATGCCTTCTTCCCTATTTTCGTTACCTTCGCCGGAATAACCACGGAGGTTAGGGATGTACAGTTCATAAATGCGTTGTCACCTATCGTCTTAACAGAAGCCGGGATTTTCACTTTTTTGAGCTTTTTACTGCCTTTAAAGGCATTCGCTTTTATTGCTGTCACCTGATACACTACCTTATTGATGGTTACCGTGGAAGGGATAGACACGGATACCGCATTTTTGTTTCCGGCTTTTGTGAATTCCACGGCAGAACCTGCTGTTACGACAGTATAGACGCTTCCATCTGCCGCAGTGAGCTTCGTTCCTGGTTTGGGCAGATTTTGCGTTGATGGTTCTCCATCCTCATCCTCATCTGTATCATCCCAAGAAGTGCCAGGCTCATTTCCGCCTGTGCCCTGTAATCTTATTTCTTCTTTGTTACACTTAAGACACCATCTTATTTCCTCTCTTATGCCAAACCTAAGCCATTCGCTCCAGTTATGTCCTGCCGGAATGATTTCCTGCCTTTTCTCCCCGCACCTTATGCAAGTATAGATACAGATTCCACCTTCTTCACAGGAAGTCTCCTTTTCAAACACCCCGCTATTCCACATGTGGGAACCTTCACAGGAATCCGATATTGCCACGTTTTCTAAGCGATATGGATTTACTGTATAAAACCGTACGCTGTTCCCGTCAGACACATACCATTTCACCACACCGTTACCCGTTACAGCCGGCTGGCAGTCTGACAGGCGCATGTCTGTCTTTATGATATCCGAGATTTGATTTCCGTCGCCATCAACAGTTACCATCTTTGTCCAGACAGTATCCACACCTTCGTAATGCTCCTCCCACAGAATAAGGAACTGCCAGTCATTAATCTTAACAAGCTGCGGCGTCCCCGGCACAACTCCGTCTGTTTTTTGGTAATCCGTCAGCCAGGCAATCTTGTTTTTTGTCAGGCTCTTACTCGTAACTGTCAGGAAAATATTCCTCTGCCCCGCCGCAGAATAATTTTCTTCACTTGTCTGATCCACAGAATTTCCCACAATCAGGCAATTATCTGCTGAAAGCTCAAAACCTCCCGCGGATACGCCCGTTGCATTATTTCCATAACCTCCCTGTATGGGGAGGGGAAGCGTATACCGAACGTTCGTAATCTCCCCGTCCACATCTGCACGTGTAAGGGCTATTGCCCTGGGGCCTCCGTCGCCATGATCCACACGGTACACATACGTACCGTCTGTCTGGACAAATTGATTGAACGAATGGCTCACGTATCCCGCCTGGGAAATGTTCAGCACATCGTAATAAGACTGCAGTTCTGTCATATCTGCCTCATTCACGACATAAGTCATGTTCGCCTGGTGATGCAGCCCGTCGCTTGACAGGTACATTTCATGGCACGTATGGATATAAAGCTTTCCGTCAGTCTCCGCCATACGCAGCGAACCGGCATCAAATGGAATATAAGTATTCGCGCCATATACTGAATATTCTCCCAGTTTCCTCCAGTCTTTTGAATATTTTACAGTTCGCATAATCTCACAGCTATCGCTTTCCTGCTCATTTTTCTGTCCAAATACCAGGAAATTGTAATCCTTCCCTGCAAAAAATCCTCCAAACAGCGGAAGCGGAAGCTCTATCGTCCGGCTGTTTATGCGGCTGCCGTCTTTCGAATAGGTTTCTACCAAAACTCCTCTGTCTCTGATATACTCCACTCTCTCCAGCGTCTGGTTTTCTCTTTCCGTCAGATACGAATTTACAGGGCGGCTCCATACCTGGTAATTATTAAGAGAAATATTCTGGCTCACCGTTCCATTAGAAGTAACAACGCCGCCCTCCTCATTTGCGCCCTCTCTTTCCTGTACTGTAACGCTATGGCTGGCTCTCAGAGTTCCGCTGATATTTGATGCCGTAATCTCCACCGATCCTGCTTTCCATGCCGTCAAATCTCCATTTTCTGATACGGATGCCGTACGTTTATCCTTGCTGCTCCATTCATAATAAGACTTGTATGGTTTATTGTGGCTTATTGTCAGGCGCTGGGACTCGCCTACCCGCATCGTTGTTTCTCCTGTAATTTCAATTTTCTCCGGGTCGCTCCAGTCTACCATTTCTACATAGTAGACATCATTTTCCTTCTCAATCAGAACCAGCGTTTCGTCCATCCAGAACATGTTGAACACATAATGGGCAGCGTTATACTCTGCGGTGCGCTTGCCCGTTTTTATATCATATTCTGTCAGACGCCGTCCATTTTCATATAAAATCAGGCTGTCATGTCCTTCATGGTAAACCGTCCGCACACCAATACTGGAGGTATCGCTGTAGCTGCTTTCCTGCTCGTATTCTGTAGGTTCCCTTAAATAACTCTGGCAAATGTCGAGATTTTCTGAATGAGAATCCATCACCCGCACCACGCCAAGCAGTACACTAACTGCCGTCAGATAGCGGCCGCCAAGCAGTACTGCATTATTCTGGTGCTTCTTATATGCATCCTGGCAAAGATATATAATATTGTCCATCTCCCGCGTAATTATTCCGCTTTCCATAAACGAACTATATACGTCTACGCGTTTTATCACGTTATCTGTAACATTTCCCATACGAAGCGCAAGGCCCGGATGCGAATATCCCCAGGAATAGTAGTCATAAGACACCTCTATATAGAAATTTCCGTTTGTACTGTCAAATCCGTTAAAGCGGTATACGCGGGTTCCCGAAGCCATCCAGGAAAGAAGTGTTCCCTCCGGGCTAAACAGGAAAATTCTGTGGTCATACTGATTGATGCTGTTATCCGCCGCAACATAAATGCGCCCCAGCTCATCCGCGCCCACGGCTGTCGCCGTATATCCTGGTATATAGACCGTCCTGTCTACCTTTCTTTTCAGCAAATCATAAACCGTGCACTGCTGCTGGTATACGATATACAGCTTTTCCCCCGTGCTGTAAGAACGGGTAACCCCGGAAAATGTATACACTGGAGTAACCTGCTTCGCTGACAGCGAGTAAAAACTAAGCTTATTTCCATTCAGGAAATAAATTCCATTCTGCTGTGTGCACGGAATCTGCATTGTTTCCGTATTAATGGATGTATAAGAAAGCGCTTCCTGCGGCAGCTCTGCCACTTCAACCTGCGGCAGCTCATAAGCCTCTCCCGTAACTGTAAATCTTTGCTCTGCCTGATAAACACCGTCCAGACTCCTTACAGAAACCATAACTGTTCCCGGACGATACGCTGAAAGCATCCCATCTGAGGCGACTCCGGCTATCTCCGGTGCGCTGCTCGTCCATTCAAAATCCAGCGCAAGCGCCGGATCCAGCTTTGCATTCAGCTTCAGCGTATCCCCTGCTGCAAGGGTATCTGTTTCCGCTTCCAACTCCAAGGTCTGAACGCCTGTCAGCTCATCCAAATCCACCCAGCTTTTCTCTCTTGGGTAGCTAAGATTCTCCATCTTATCTGTCCATCCCTGTTTGGAAAAACCACAGTAAATTGTAATTCCCTCTGTATTTACAGTATTATAAGATCCAAAACTCGGCGCACTCCCTTTAAATACCAGATTCTTCAGGGAGACACATTCCGAAAAAGCTCCATACCCAAGATAACTCAGTTCATCCGGAAAATATACACAACGCAGGTTCCTGTTCTCACTGGCCGCATAATTTCCAATTTCTGTTACGCTTTCCGGAATGCGGAGCGTTTCCTGTGGAAAATTCCCCGGAATTATCAAAAGCTGTGTTTTTTCCCTGTCATATAAAATCCCATTGTCCGAACAATAGCTTCTATTCCCTGACGCCACTTCGATAGATTTCAGGCTGCTGCATCCGCCCAAAATTTCCGAACCAATAGACGAAACCCCTTCTGGAAGCTCCAGGGAATCCAGCTTCACGCATCCTTTAAAAGCACAATTCCCAATCTCCGTAATGCTTCCCGGCAGCCTGACCTCTTCCAGCTTATCCAGCTCACAGAACGCATATGCGCCGATAGAAGTGATCCCTTCCTGAACGGTTACAGAAGTAATGAAGCCTCGGCAAGCCATAAAAGGCGATAATTCTTGCCCATAAGAAGTATAATCTTTCATAGCGCCGCTTCCGCTGATTACCAGCGCCCCTGTATTACTATCCAGCGACCATTCTGCATTTTCCCCACAGGTACCGGAAAGTGCATCCAGCGGAAGAAATGTCACATCGTTTTGTGTGTCCTCCGCATAATCCTGCGCCGCTGTCCCCGTATATCCTGCCAGTGCGATATGCATCGAAAGATATGTCCCGCTGCTTCCATTTACACAGTAATACCCAAAAGCCCGCGCGCCAATCTCTGTCACACTTTCAGGAACACTTACCTGTGTCAGCGCAGTACAGCCAAGAAATGCACCCTCGCCAATAGACGTAACGCTTTCCGGAATCATAACCCGCTCAATAGAACCCAGGAAGCGAAAAGCAAAAGGCGTGATGGAAACTACTCCGTCCGGAATCTGAAGCTGTACAGGATTCTCCTGTCCCTGGTAGGCATATGCTACTTTTCCAAGCACTACGATACCATCCTCCTGCGCTTCCAGAAACGGCGTTCCTCTAAACGCATCTTCCCCAATCCATTCCACACCTTCCGGCACTGTCACCCGTTCCAGCGCAGTACATCCCCAAAATACGGATTTTCCAATGGATCGCAGGCTTTCCGGAAGCTTCATCTCCACAATCTCCTTATGGTTTTTAAATACGGTATCCGCGATTTGGGTTACTCCCTCCGGCACCGTTACCGACGTGCTGCTGCCGTTGTATTGATACAGCATCCCGTTCCCCAGCACCACAAATTCAATTCCCGAAAAGCTCTTCTCATAAGCAGTACCGCTGAACGCATTTGCACCAATCACCGTCAGACTAGCCGGCAATGTAACTTCTGCCAGGCTGTTGCAGCTTGAAAATGCCCATTCCCCGATGGAAGTCACGCCTTCCGGTATCTCAATGCTTGTCAAGGCGCATCCGGCAAATGCATTTTCCCCAATCTTCTGGACTCCTTTGTGAAATACCACTTCCCGCAGTTTTCTATTATTAAAGAAAAGATTGTCCGATATCTCTGTAATTCCGGATGGCAAAGTTACCCTTTCCAGCTCATAGCACTGTGTAAACGCACTCCTCCCAATCTCCGTCACACTGTCAGGAATCTGAATCTCCGCAAGTTTCCAAGCCTCAAAAAAAGCGGAATCCCCTATCGTTCTCAGCCCGGATGGCAGGCTTATGCTCTCCAGATTATAACAGTGCATAAAAGCATACTGTCCAATCACCGTCACGTTCGACGGAATTACAATTTCCTTTAACTTTTCACAACTTCGAAATACGCTGCTGCCAATACGGTTCACGCTTCCCGGCATACTGACTGTCCTCAGCTTCGTACATCGGTAAAAGGCAAAATTCCCGATCGATGTGATGCCATCCCCAACGATTACCGAAGTAATCCTGTCCTGATACGAATAAAACGGAGAATTGGAAGCATCCCCCGTACTGTCTGCCATATCGCCGAAGCCGCTGAACGAAAGCACTCCCGTTGATAAATCAAGAGAATATGTAATATTTTCCCCATAAGCGCCTGTTACTGTATCCGTATCAGCTATCTCTGCTTCGCGTGCTTTTACTCTACTTTTCTCTTCTTGTTCATCTCCTTCATCCACCAGATTCCATTCTGTATTCTTATCCAAAACGCCTCTGTTTACCTGTATCCACCCATTGTCCGGCTCTATCGGCGCTTCTTCCGCAAACTCCTTTTCCACGCCCGGATTCGCCGCCTCTCTGTCCGGCTCATTCCCATCCTGCATTTGCTGGCTTTCCTCCAGATAGGCCGTCTCTGGAACTTCTGCTTTGCCCTGCGCTGCTCCTGCCATACACGGCTGCAATGCCAGAACCGCAGCCAACAGTATTGAAACTACTTTTTGTTTCATAATTTTTCCCTTCCTCCCTTATATATGTAAAGCTTTGCGGCTATTATTTTTATTATAGTACAGAAAAAATAGAAAGTCTACTATTGCTTCTTATATTACACACCTTACAATTTTGTGAATTTCATCTAACTATTTTATTTTTTTGTCTGGCCATTCTATTGAAACTTCCTAATTTCTTTCGTATAATATAACAAAAATTACTAAACTTTAGGAGGTGCCACATGTCACTGAAACATTTAACCATTTCACATCTGTGGAAACGCAGCCTGGGCATTGTCACTGCCGGAGCCATGGTGATTTCCATGCTGCCGTCCCTATCATTGACCGTCTCTGCCGGAGCTACCACGAGACCTTCTCTGCTGAAAGCCGGGAGCATCCCTGTCAGCGCGGAAAACTTCACACGGAACGAGCCGTTTGCCAGGGGCACTGCAGGCTGTGAGCGTTTCCGCATTCCTGCACTGATTACCCTGCAGAACGGAGACCTTCTGGCTACTGCAGACGCCAGGTACGGAGTCGTTGACGGATCTGATGCGCCTGACGGCGGCGGTCTGGACAGCATCGCTTCCGTTTCCAGCGACGGAGGGAAGACCTGGTACTACAGCTTCCCATTTTACTTTCCGGACAGCGACGGCTATCCCGGAAACAGCACCCGTGCAAACGCCACCACTATCATCGACCCGGGCGTTGTGGAAGGACCCGACGGCACGATTTATTGTATTGCCGACGTAAACCCTACTGGGGTCACCACCATGAATGGATTCAAGACTCCCGGAACCGGAACTGGCTATGTGGATGTAAACGGCACGCTGCGTCTCGCGCTTACATCCGATTATTCCAAATCTAACAACCGCCCGGACGGGGATAATGCAGGTTACGAATATTATGTAGGTGATTTTAATGAAGAAGGTTTTGCCCCTGTCCTCAATATGGAAGACGGGACTCCCTCTGCATATGGCGTCGATGAGTGGTACAACCTCTACTCCGTTGAAAACGGCGAATATAAAGACACTCTGCGGCAGGTTCAGGTTAAACAGGAAAGTGCCGACGAAGATGAGCCGGATGTTATGGTACAGCAGAATGCATTCTATGCCGGTTCTGACCTTCATGTGTACCGGACAGGCTATATTATGTCTGTAGAATCGAAAGACCACGGACGTACCTGGGACAACCCACAGATTCTAAATACACAGATTAAGAAAGAAGGCGAGACAGCCCTCCTGGTTTCCCCCGGAAAAGGAACGACAATCAGCAATGGCGACATCACTATAGGCTTTTATAAAACAGCAGGCGGCGAGCAGGCCAGTATGGTATATTCTACCGATAATGGTTCTACCTGGCAGCGTACAGAAAATATTCCTACAACCGAAGATTACACCTGTTCTTCTGAGGATGAAATCGTAGAGCTCGGGGACGGCACTCTGCGCATGTTTTTCCGCCGCGGCGGTTATATGAACCCTGTTGGGACCCTGGCATATGCAGACATCGTAAAACAGCCGGACGGCACTTATGAGATGGGCGCTCCCAAAGCCAGTCCCGCCTCCCACCAGACTGGCTGTAACCTCAGCGCGATTTCCTATTCCAAAAAAATAGACGGCAAGCAGGTGATTCTGGTAGCATGTCCTTCCGGTGTGCGCGCAAACGGCGTCATCCACACTCTTTTAGTAAACGATGATGCGGAACATTCCATGGAACTTATCAACACCTTCAAAATTCCCGAAGGACAAGGCGGTTATGCAAGCTTCGTATATTGCAGCCTTACAGAACTGGAAGACGGCAGCCTTGGCCTGCTTTGGGAGCCAAACCACTACGCTATCCGTTTTAGCAGATTCGACATTTCAGATGTCATTCCAAACAAGAATGTTGAAGGAACCACCGCTAAAATAAACCTGGAAAGCGGGAACACTTTCTCAAAAGTTTACAACTACGAAGGAAACATCACCCAGGCGCCAGATAACCAGGTTGTATCTATAAGCAAGGAAAATACCCATTTTGCAATGTACGACCACACCAGCGATGTTGCTTCCAGCCTGGACAGTTTTTCAGCAGAAGCTAACCTTTCCCTTCTGCCCTCTGATGCGGAATTTACGTTTACAGGTTCAGGGAATACATGGAAAATTGAAAGTAAATCTAAGAAGCTGCACCTGACAAACCAAACTTCTGCGGAATCATTTTTTTCGACTACAGCAGCTAACATGACCGTTACACCGACTGCCGGGCAAAATACTTTCCGCATCTGCAAAGAGGACGGAACACGTTATATTATTTTTAACACTCCTAACATGACCTTTAACACAAACACAAATTACACAAATGGCGACAGTAAATATGAAATAGTACTGCTTGAAAAGCAGGACAAGGTTTCAGAAACTGATACCATTCCAGGTTACAAGCAGGTTTCATCTATTACAAACGGAAAAAAATACCTGATCGCGCACCTACAGGATAATAAAGCGATTATCCTCTATCCCACGAACGGCACAGCTGCACAGACCAAACTTCTGAATCCTGCTGTTTCCGTCAACAACCCTACGCTTACCTTTACCGGACTCAGCGCAGGATATACCACGGCAGTCATTGACGGAATCCGTTACCAGATACGTGTAACAGAAGAACACGGTGAAGCAGATTCCGGCTGCAGCCACAGCATCGTGGTAAAAAATGCAATGCCCGCTTCCTGTGAGGACGAAGGATACACCGGAGATAAAGTCTGCAGTCTTTGCGGCGGCCTTATTGAAGCTGGTGAAGATATCCCTTCCCTTGGCGGACACAAATGGGACAATGGAAACATTACAAAAGAAGTCTCCCGGACAGAGGACGGCATAAAAGTATATACCTGCCAGAACGATGCTTTCCATAAAAAAACGGAAATCATCTATTCATCCGCATTCTCTATCCTGATGGATGCATATGAAAATACCAGAGATCTAATAGGAAATCTCGACATGTACGAAGCTGATACTGCAAAATCACTAAAAGAAGCCTATGATTCCGCACAGCAGGCTGTCACAAGTAAAGACTCAGACCGGGCAGAAATGTACCGTCTGGAAGCTGCTCTGACCGCTGCAAAAAATGCGCTGAAACCAAAAAACACAGAAAATCTCAAGGATCAACTTGCCCAGGCAGTAACTGCCGCACAAACCGTCTCTCAGGAAGGAGTTTCCGCTGATGTCTGGAACACGTTCCAAGATGCTTTACAAAAAGCCTCTGCGCCTGTCCCAGATGATGCAGAAGCAGAAGACATCTGGACACTGCTGAAAAATCTGAACCAGGCGCTGAAAGACCTGAATGACGCCAAAGAAATGCTCGTGGCCGAAGCGCTGGCCACAGCAAAAAATAATTTAGCTGCCGCTGTTTCGCAGGCAAAAAGCATCTATGCAAAGGGACAGGGTAATTATACCCCTGAAACCTGGAATGCATTCACCACAGCGTACAATGCTGCCTCAAACCCACCGGCAAATGCAGATGCTTCCGCCCTGAAAACACTGTTAGACAACCTGACTCGCGCACAGGGGAACCTGAAACAAACTGCCCCTGTACCCGTCCCCCAGCCTGAGCCTATAACCAAAAAAGGAGATATCCTTCCTTATAAGGGCGTAGACTACAAGGTTCTGGACGTAAAGAAACTCACAGTTTCCGCAGCAAAATGCCAAAATAAAAAGATGACTTCTGTCACAATCCCTGTAACAGTAAAAATTAACGGCAAATCCTACAAGGTTGTCCAAATTGACGCAAATGCGTTTAAAAACTGCACAAAGCTCAAACAGATTACTATCGGCGCAAATGTGGCTTCCATTGGAAAGAACTCTTTCCAGGGCTGTAAGAAGCTGAGCAAAGTAACACTAAAAGGAACAAAACTGAAAAACATCAAATCTGGCGCATTCAAAAAAACTTCATCTAAAATGACTGTAAAAGCGCCAAAGAAACTCAAAAAAGCTCAGCGCACTGCTCTGCTGAAAAAAATGAAAAAAGCTGGTATGAGCAAAAAAGCAAAAATTAAATAGAATGGCTGCCCGGGTATCGCCCGGGCGGTTTTCTATTTTCGTAATTTTTTGAAACCATCCCCAAAAAATTCGAAATTTCCTAAATTTAATGATTTCAATTATTTACTTTCTTGTATTGAAAGAATTTTCTTTTTTTATTATAATAAGATTATTAACTTAACAGGAGGTTTTATATGATAAAGAAATTTTCACAGATGTGGAAACGCAGCTTAGCCATCGTTACTGCAAGTACCATGGCAATTTCGATGCTCCCGGCATTTTCACTCTCCTCTTCTGCTGCAGCCACAGACAAGCCTGTACTTAAAAAGGCTGGAAGCTTATCTGTATGCGAAGAGAATGTCACGCAGAACCAGCCTTTTGCCTCAAATACGGCAGGCAGCAGAGGATTCCGTATCCCTGCATTGATTACCTTAGAAAACGGCGACCTTTTGGCAACTGCTGACGCCCGGTGGGAAAGATTTGCCGACGGCGGCGGACTGGACACCATCGCGTCTGTATCCAGCGATGGCGGAAAGACCTGGAATTACAGCTTCCCTCTTTTTTTCCCAGACAGTAATGGATTTTCCGGACACGATTCTGCTCCCCTCTGGAGCGATGCTACGACTATTATCGACTCCTGTATCCTGCAGGGGCCGGATGGCACCATTTACTGTTTTGCAGATGTAAACCCCACCGGGGCTACCACGCTCTACCAAAACCAAGACCACATAGACCCAAGAAACCCAGAATCCCCCCGCTATGTAGGGAATAACCAGGCTCTTCCGTGCACAGGAAGCGTAGGAACCGGAACAGGATACGTGACAGTGGACGGCAAACGCCGCCTTGCCCTGACAGAAGACTACACAAAAGTCATGACAGAACCATCCGACACAGATTTAAAAACATATCCTTATTACGTGGGTGACTTTACAGACGGCTTCGCCCCTATTCTATCAAGAACAGACAATACCCCTTCAGGCTTCGGCGTAGATGAATGGTACAACCTCTATACAATAAATGATGATGGAGAATATATTGACGATTTAAAACAAATGCAGGTACGTTCTGATTCCATTAATACAGACCCTATCGGTGAAGTACAGCAGAACGTATATTATGAAGGTTCCAAATTCCACATTTACTCCGTTGCCCATATCTGGATGGTAACTTCCAAAGACAACGGCAAAACCTGGACAAACCCACGGGATATTAACGACCAGGTAAAGAGACACACCAACGAGCACGCCATCCTTGTCTCACCCGGACAGGGAATTGTCACAAGCGATGGAACGATTGTTTTTGGCGTATATGACAACTCCGGAACCATCCAGGGCGAGCAGGAAAACGCCAGTATCGTCTACTCCTCCGACCGTGGACAGACATGGAAGCGGACAAACGATGTACCCGGTATGAAATCTTCTGAAAACGAAATCGTAGAGATAGAGAATGGCAAAGGTACACTTCGTATGTTTTTCCGCAATTATAACGGAAAAATATGCTACGCAGATGCTGAGAAAAACAACAACGGGGACTATACATTTAAGACAAGTATTATTACCAATGTTCCCTCCGGCTCCGACTGTAATTTATCCGCTATCTCTTATTCCAAAAAAATTAATGGAAAACAGGCCATTATGGTTGCCTGCCCCAGTTCAGGACGTTCCAACGGTAAAATATACACCTTCCTGGTAAACGATGATGACCAGCACACGATAGAACTTCTAAATGCCTATGCGCTCGGCAGCGGCGGATATGCCTACTCCTGCCTGACAGAACAGGCCGACGGCTCTCTTGCCTTGCTGTGGGAAAAAGGCAATAGCGGCGGTATCTTCTTCAACAGTTATGATGTCCAGGATGTTGTCCCCAACGGAATCATTGACAACACTCCTGTAAAAGTGGAAGTTGCCGAGGGCGAGACCTACACCAAAACCCTTACACACGGAGGCACCGGTACTGTAAACACGCAGCCAGACGCTTCCTGTGCGTCAGTATCCATCCGCCAGGAAACCTCTTACGGGCTGTACGAACACAGCGGAACTGCTGTCGCTTCCAGCTTAAACAGCTTTTCCTCAGCTCCCAACAAATCACTGAATCTTGCAGACGCAGAGTTCACCTTTACCAGCTCAGGCAGTTACTGGCACATTAAGAATGAGTCAGCAAACCTATATCTGACAAATACGAACGCCTCTACTTTCTTTAATGCCTCTGCTATAAATATGAAAGTGACCCCGACATCTGACAGCGATCTTTTCTATCTCTGCCAGCACAACGATTCAAGATATGTCATATTCCATACTCCTAGCATGACCTTTAATGCAAACAGTGGTTTTACTGCAAACGACGTCAGCTATGAACTGGCTCTTCTGGAGAAACAGGATACTGTCTCCGATGACGATGTAATTCCGGGATATAAACGGCTGTCCAGGACATCTGCCATCACAAGCGGCAAGCGTTACCTGATTGCCCGCATCTGGGACGAAAATAATATTATCATCCTGTACCCCACAAACGGTACAAACGCACAGACAAAACGTATAGATCTCACACAGCCGCTTACAAGCACCTTTGTCTCTATTACCGGAGTTGGCGAAGGACGCACCCAGGCTGTCATTGACGGCATACCTTACAGCATCCAGGTAACGAAAGAGCATCCTGCACTGGAAGAAGGATGTTCACATAACCCTGTAGAAAAAAATAAACTGGAAGCATCCTGCACCACAGCAGGCTATACCGGGGATACCATCTGCACCAAATGCGACGGTATCATAACCGCCGGAACGGTAATTCCTGCCCTGAGGCATGAATGGGATGAAGGTTCTATCAGCAAGGCTGTTACGGAAACAGAAAACGGCGAACAGATTTACCACTGCCGCCGCGATGCTTCCCACACAAAAACCGAAATCATATATACTTCCGCATACGCCGAATTTATAAAAGAATACGAAAAAGCCAACAATGCAAGTGAAGATGAAGGACTCTATACACCAGAATCCCTGAATTCTTTAAAAGCTGTTCTGGCAGACTGTGCACAGGCAGCAGCCGGCAGCATAAACCGCCTGGAACTGTACAAAAAAATAGAAGCTTTAGAAACTGCCAACACAGCGCTTACCAAGAAATCTGCTGACGTCATAAAAAATGATTTGACTGCAGCACTGAATAATGCAAAAAAAGACACACTTGCATCTTCAGGTATTCCAACTGATATATGGACAGAGTTTTCAACTGCCCTCACAAACGCAGAGCAGGCTGCCGCCGGTGACGGGAGCGCTGAGGAGCTCTATACAGCCCTCAAAGCACTGGTTCTGGCACAGCAGAAGCTGGATGACGCAAAACTTAACCTGGCCAAATCAAACCTCACAGCAGCAGTTACCAACGCACAAGGCATTTATGCCTCCGGATCAGCAAACTATACGCCTGACACCTGGAAAGCATTTTCTGACGCATACAATGCCGCTGTAAACGCACCTGCCGACGCAGATCTGTCAGCTTTGACAGCCCTGCTGACAAACCTGGCAAACGCGCAGAATGGCCTGAAAAAAATTACTGGTTCTAAACCTGAACCTAATCCTACTCCTGAACCGCAGCCTGTCACAAAAAAAGGAGATAAAATCCCTTACAAAAATGTGGAGTACAAAGTACTGGATGTAGATAAAAAGACCGTTTCTGCAGCAAAATGCAAAAACACAAAAGCTGCTTCCATAGCCATACCAAACACGGTAAAGATTAACGGCACAGACTACAAAGTTATCCAGATTGACGCAAAAGCTTTTAACGGCTGTAAAAAACTGAAACAGATTACCATAGGCGCAAACGTGTCCTCTATCGGAAAACAGGCTTTTAACGGCTGTAAAAAACTCTCCAAGGTTACGCTCAAAGGCACAGTGCTCAAGAGCATTAAAACAGGCGCTTTCAAGAAAACCTCTGTAAAGATGACCGTAAAAGTTCCGAAGAAGCTGAAAAAGGCACAGCGGAACGCATTGCTGAAGAAAATGAAAAAAGCAGGCATGAGCAAAAAAGCAAAAATCAAATAAAAGCATAAAAAATCCAGGGATTTACTGATACCAGCAAATCCCTGGATTTTTAACCATTCCTATTTCTGGAAGGTGCTGCACTCCGTCTGCTCACATTTACATGCGGACGCACCGGAAATACCAATTTTATCTGCATCGCAGACACAATCCTTGTTGTACATACATTCACAAGCCTCACAAGCTACCTCAATCTTCTGGGACGGCGTACCCATAGAGCTTTTCGCTCCTTCACTGGTGCGTGCCCGGAAACTGGTACAACAGGTTTCCTCGGAAGTCGCAGCGTTATCACCGCCTACTTTGATATCTCCCTTGCTGCAGTACATCCCATTATTGTAGACGCAGCTCTGTGCTGAACAAACTAATGATGGCATTGTCATGGCCTCCTTTATCACATATATGAAACGAATACATTATAGTATCTGCCACGACAACATTTTTATTCATAAAACCTATCACAACCGTTCCATCTGCGGATAAACAGCTACACTTTATTCTGCCGTCTCTATTTCACGGATTTCCCTTCCTGAAATTTCCTTTTTTATATCACAAACAAACGACTGCAGCGCTTTCTGTCCCTCATCCCCAGCAAAACGGCTCCTCACGGAAACAAGGTTTCCTTCTTCTTCCTTTGCGCCCACTACCAGCATATAAGGAACCTTTGCCAGACGTGCTTCACGGATTTTATATCCTATCTTCTCACTTCTGCTGTCCATTTCCGCACGGATTCCCGATTCCTTAAGCGCATCCAGCACTTTCCCCGCATAATCCATGTACTTCTCAGAAATCGGAAGCACACGAACCTGTACCGGAGACAGCCATGTGGGGAACGCCCCTGCAAAATGCTCAATCAGGATACCGATAAAGCGTTCAATCGAACCAAACGCCACACGATGAATCATAATCGGCCTGTGCTTCTCCCCATCTGCACCGATATATTCCAAATCAAACCGCAGAGGAAGCTGAAAATCAAGCTGAATCGTTCCGCACTGCCAGGTCCGTCCAATGGAATCCTGAAGGTGGAAATCAATTTTCGGACCATAGAATGCGCCATCCCCTTCATTTACCACATAGTCCAGCTCCAGCTCATCCAGCGCCCCCCTCAGGGCATCTGTAGCCATCTCCCAATCCTCATCGCTTCCCATGCTATCCTCTGGACGGGTAGAAAGCTCTACATGATACTTAAATCCAAACAGGCTGTAAACCTCGTCAATCAGCCTTGCCACGCCCTTAATCTCATCCTTAATCTGCTCTGGAGTCATGAAGATATGGGCGTCATCCTGTGTAAAGCAGCGTACCCGCATCAGTCCATGGAGCTGTCCCGATTTCTCATGTCTGTGAACCATTCCCAGCTCACCCAGACGCAGAGGCAGGTCACGGTAGGAACGAGGCTCCGACTGATATACCAGTATGCCTCCCGGACAATTCATAGGCTTAACTGCAAAATCCTGCTCGTCAATCACAGTGGTATACATATTTTCCTGATAGTGCGCCCAGTGTCCCGATGTTTCCCACAGACTCCTATTCAGTATAATCGGAGTAGAAATCTCCTGATATCCATTCCTGCGGTGAAGCTCATGCCAGTAATCCAGCAGTACATTTTTGAGCTCCATTCCTTTCGGCAGGAAAAACGGGAATCCTGGACCTGCTTCGCTCATCATAAACAGCCCAAGCTCTTTTCCCAGCTTTCTGTGATCGCGCTTTTTCGCTTCCTCCAGCATGGTCAGGTATTCTTCCATCTCCGCTTTCTTTCCAAATGCAGTTCCATAGATACGTGTGAGCATTTTGTTATGCTCGTCTCCACGCCAGTATGCACCTGCCAGGCTCGTAAGCTTAAATGCTTTCACAGGCTTTGTACTCATCAGATGAGGGCCTGCACAGAGATCCACAAACTCTCCCTGGCTGTAAAAACTGATTTCTGCGCCCTCAGGCAAATCTCTGATTAACTCAACCTTATATGGCTCCTCACGTTCTTCCATAAACGCGATAGCTTCATCTCTCGGTTTGGTAAACCTCTCAATCGGCAGGGACTCTTTGATAATCTTCTTCATCTCTGCTTCGATTTTTTCCAAATCTTGAGGCGTAAACGGAATTTCCCTGTCCATATCATAATAAAATCCATCTGCAATTGACGGCCCGATTGCCAGCTTCGCATCCGGATAAAGGCGCTTCACTGCCTGCGCCATAATATGGGAAGCCGTGTGGCGATATGCCGCCAATCCCTCAGGGTCATTTACTGTCAGGATATTCAGCTCACAGTCCCTGTCAATTACAGTACGCAAATCCACGGTTTCACCATCCACCTCGCCCGCACATGCCGCACGCGCCAGACCTTCGCTGATATCCGCTGCGATTTCATATACGGATTTACTCTCAGAATACTCTTTCTTGTCGCCGCTTTTCAGTGTGATAATCATTTTCGTTTCCTCCTTCTTAATATAAAAGCCCCTTTCTGCACATCTCTATGCAAAAAGGGGCGATTTTTCATCGCGGTTCCACCCTGCTTGTTTCTTTCAAAACCACTTATTTCTGATGATAACGGAATCACCGGACCGTATTAAGGCCACTCAGAGGCGGTATTCAGATATTTCCGGCATAAGACGCTCCCACCACATGCATCTCTCTCTGTATGCTTCCATACCTTACTCTTCTCTTCAACGTGTTTTCTCTTTTCTCATTCATTATAACACCGCCCAGAGATTTGTCAACGGTTAAGCATTCTCTATTTTTTTTATTTTTCCTGCAAGGTTTTAATACCCTGAATCGTGTTATTTATGTAAAGATAAAACAGCAATAGGAGGAATTGGAAATGAAGATTTTAAGAAAAGGAAAAAAAGCCGCGGCAGGAATTATGGCAGCTCTGCTGCTGACAAGTAGTTTATCCATGCCCGCCATGGCACATGGGCATGGCAGCGGACATTGTGACGGAAATGGTTACAAAAGCAGCTATTGCGATGGAAGCGGCTATCACAGCGGCAGTAACTCTTACAGCAAAACAAAGAGAACCTATTGTTCTTACCATGAAACTTTCCACAAAAACAAAAAACGCTGTAAGAACTATTGCAAAAAGCACAAAACAACCCACTATAACGGCAAAAGACACTCTTTGAAACACCGCTCATCCCGCCACCATTAAAGAAAGAACAGGTTGTTCATTAAAAATGAAGAACCTGTTCTTTCTTTAATGTGCGGAATATCCATGATGATTCCTGTGTCGTCTTTGCATATTACCATCCGGCCAATCAGTCTCTTCAGGATTTACGGATTCTGCCTCCCTGTTCTGTTCTTCAACCTGTCTACACTCCGTTTCCTGCTCATCATCCCCAATCTGCCCGCACTCCGTTTCCTGTCCACCGCCCCCTGTCTGCCCGCATTCCTTCTGGGAAAATCCGTCCCCATGCGTATGACTTTTAATCAGGTCATGTATCTTTGACATACTCATATCCCTGCAGTCATCTATGGTTACAGAATCATCATATTGCGATAGCTGTAGATAAGCATAATATTTTCCCAGCGAACATCCATTATCATGCGCCTCAGAAACTATCTCCTTATCCACATAAATGCTCTCGCTGGCGTGTCCCATATGGCCAGAGCAGTATTCCACTCCGGCTTTTAATTCATTCCCCTTATCGCTGTCCGCTGCTATGGTAAAAACCAGCTCAGATTCTTCCGTCAAATATCCTTTCATACACCCGCTTTCCATAATTGCATCAATCGCAGCGGTATATTTCTTCCCTTTCAGAGACAAAGCTTCCAGGATTTCCTCTCCCTCTGCGTTGTATGCCGTAGCAGATATTACTTTATCAAAACGATTCAAGACAAGCTCTATCGATGGGTTAATATCAATACT
Source organism: Lachnospiraceae bacterium 46-15 (assembly GCA_041223665.1). Classification (GTDB taxonomy): domain Bacteria; phylum Bacillota; class Clostridia; order Lachnospirales; family Lachnospiraceae; genus Hominisplanchenecus_A. The sequence goes on along the minus strand of JBCLQO010000010.1, from coordinate 12,976 downwards.
CATATAAGCAGCCGGGGCTTGAATCCACGAATATCCTCCCACTCCCGCCAACAGAACCAGCAATACACAAATAACCGCCATTGCTCCTTTAAATGCCGGGCGAAAAACCACCCTCTGTTTCTTTTCATATTTTTCCGCCAAAAACTGCTTTGTTGTTTCCTTCAACTGTGTATCTGCGTGAATACTTTCAAATGCATCCCTTATTTTATTCATGGATTCCTTCACCTCCCAGCTCTTCCTTCAAAATTCCCCGTCCTCTTGACAGCAAGGAATACACCGTATTTTCCTTTTTTCCAAGAATCCTTCCTATTTCAGATGCCGAATATCCCTCATAATAATGCAGATAAATCACATCTTTATATTTACCCGGCAAGGCAAGCACTGCTTCCAGGACTTCCCTGTGTTCCTCCATCCCCCCTGCTTCCATTTCCTTCAACGTATCCAGAGGGATGGAATTCCTCCGAAAAAAACCTTTCAAATAATCTTTACAGGCATTAATCGCTACCCGGAGCAGCCATGCCTTTTCATGTTCACTATCTCTAAATAATTTATCACACATCATATATTTTAAAAACACATTTTGAAACACATCTTCTGTATCTTCCCTGTTTTTCAAATGATAAAAGCAAACACGCCGCACCATATCCGCATACTCCTCCACTGCGCGGTTTACCTCATTCTCCTCCCTCATTCACGCACCTCCTCCTGCGTACACTAACATATATTATACACGAAAAATTATATGATGTCATCCTGTCCTCTCCAAAAGAACTGCTGCATTGCAAAAGCGGAGAGCCTACACTCTCCGCTTCCCACTCATCACCTTACAAAATACTACCGCCACCGCTGTACTCACCGCCGTAGCCGCAATCGCCGGCCCTACGACTGCCGTAGGGTTGGCACTGCCATACTGCGCCCGATATGCGATAATTGATACTGGAATCAACTGCAGTGACGAAATATTCATAATTAAAAATGTACACATCTCATCGCTGGCCGTTCCTTTGGGACAGGCGGATTTTCCACAAAAGGACATTTCCGCCTGCTCTGCCCCGCCGCCTTCTCTCCGCTCTTCCTCCAGCTCTGCCAGGCTTTCCATCGCTTTCAGCCCTGCCGGTGTCGCCGCCCATCCAAGTCCTAAAAAGTTGGCAATAAAATTTGTTGTAATATGTTTATTTGCTTCATGTTCATCCGGTATATCCGGGAACAAAAACCGGATAAACGGCCGTATTTTCCTGGAAATCGCCTGTATCATTCCCGCCTCGCTGCCAATTTCCATAATTCCTGTCCAAAGAGACATGATTCCGACCATTGTGACGCAGAGCATTACCGCCTCCTTTGAGGATGAAATCGCAGCATCCGTCACTTCCTGCATATTTCCGGTAAATGCCCCATAGACGATTCCCGCCAGTATCATCCCTCCCCACAGATAGTTCATCATACGTCGCCACCTCCTGCCATTCTGCCTATAAATATGCAGGATTCGTAAAATCTATACCGACGCATTGCAGCAGCGCTATACACACTGCTCATTCATTTTCACAGACAACCATTCAATCTTGCGCCTTTAAATCTTTTATTTTGTAATTTTTACACTGCCTGCAATTTTTGATTTTTTCAGCAGTTTCTTATAGCTCTTCAGCTTTTTCTTTGGAACACGGATTTTTGCCTTTTTGTTTATCTTTGAAAATGCTTTCTTTCCTATACTTTTTATCTTCGCTGATTTTATCGTAACCTTTTTCAATTTCTTACATCCGGCAAATGCCTGTTTTCCAATCTTCGTAACGTTTTTCCCCACTGTTACCTGCGTAAGCTTTTTACATTTACCAAAAGCCTTCGCATTGATCTCCGTCACACGGTACACATACCCTTTTACTTTTATTGTATCAGGAACCACCATTCGTTTCTCTGTATTTTTCTTTGGTCTTACAACAGACACTGTTCCTCCGGAACTTCCGGATGTTAAAATCTTATACATAAACTTTCCGGATTCCACCGTGCTTCCCACTTTCGGCAGGGTATCTTCTGGTTTTTCTGGAGACGGGGTTACGTTTCCTCCTGAATTTTTATCTGGCGGAGTTACATTTTCTCCCGGCTTTTTGTCTGGCGGAGCCACATCTTCTCCCGGCTCTTTATCGGGAGGAGTTACTGTCCCTCCCGGATTCTCTTCTTCTGTAAGCTGTGCGTCTGTTTTAATCTTGTCAATAACTGCTTTTGCCGCTGCCAGCGCGGCATTCACATCCCCGGCATCCGCCGCTTTCTCTATGGCTGCTTTTCCGTCCGCTATTGCTTGTGACAGTTCCAGCCTCTGCGCCTCTCGGTAATCTTCAGCATTTTTATACGTTTCCAGGGCTGTTTCCGCATCTGTCTTTCTCTGTGCCAACACCTGTTTCGCTTCTTCTGACAATTCCTGTACATGTACCGTGCATGTAAAGGTTTGCTGCGGGTATCTTGCCGTAATCACAGCATCTCCTTTGCCTGCTGCCGTAATAATTCCATCTTCGCTCACCGACGCTACAGATATGTCTGAAGAGCTCCACACAGCCTTGCCTTTATCCTGAGGCATCAAAGCATTATTCCCCGATACGGATGCTGACTCACCAACCGTCAAAGTGATTTCCTGCTTATCTCCACGATTTATTAGTTTGGCGTCTGCCAGGGACACATATGCCTTTCCTTTCACATTGACAGTTCTGATTTCCAGTTTCTTAACCCCCGCGATATCCACTTGGACAGGCTCTGCCAAACCGCCTCCTGCCAATGTTTCAGAGCGGTACAACAAGTTTCCGTCCCCGTAGATTTCTACTACCGCCTGTTCCTCTCCTGTCTGTCCCGCATCTACGCCTGCCCAGGCTGTCATTGTATCAAATCCTTTACCTTCCAAATCCCAGGACGCTGCACTTCCGGCTTCCATCCCGACTCCCTTTTCAAAGGTCTTTTCTTTCTCATTTACAGAAAGGGAAATCACCTGTCCGTTTCCATTTAAATTCCTCTGTACGGACTGGTCTGCTGTTTCCATATAAAAATCTGTCAAATACGTGTTTTTATTGTAAACCTTATATTTCTCATACAAACGAAACTCCGCCGCAGAAATAAATTTATCTTTTTGACTTTCTGAATCCCCTGCCGTAGACGTCGCCGCTATACGGATTCTTCTCGCACCCGGCGCATCAAATTCCACGCTTTTTACGTCCCTGTTGTTTGCCCATATATGATTTTCCAATGAAACTTCCCGAAAATCATCTCCATCCTCTGTAATACTGTAAAAAATGCGATAAGATAAAATTCTTCCATTGCTGGATTCTCCTGTCCTGGGCACATATTCCAGCTTTCCAATATCCATGTTTTCATCCAGCAGGATTGTATAAGTATTATTCTCCCCCTCTGCAGGATTTGCATAGACACCTTCCCCAGTCCATCTTGTATGCCAGATCGTATCCTCGTTGCCATCCAGGGCATTTTCTGCTGCATTATCGCTCTTATCCTGCTCGCTGTCCGCGAAGCCGTTCATCTTTGAGGAATCCACCTCTGCATATCCCGTATAAGCTTCCGGCTCTATGCCAACCAGCACTCCATAAGACGCATTATATTTTTCCTTTGCTTCTTCACTCAGAAATTCATACGCTGCAGACACCATCAATTTTTCACTGTGATACTTTCCTGCATCAGCCATATCACTCTGGCTCATATTTTCTATCATTGCTTCTGAGTAAGACTTAAGGACAGACAGATAGGCATCCATCTGTTTTTCCTCATCCCAGCTGCTTTTCATCAGCCCTTTTTCTGTCAGCACATAAGTAATAGTCTTTTCCTCACCTGAGGCCGCCCCGTATTCTTTAAATCTATCCTCCCTGTTATCATAACCGCTCACCAACTTCAGCCGGCCTGCCGGCTCACCATGATAGATTTCCAATGTCGAGCCTACTGGAAAAGAATATTCACCGATTTCTTCTTCCACTGTCACATTTCCAATCATATCTTTGCTAAAAATAACATTTCCTTCCGGATCTGTTGCTTTTATCTTTATATAAGACGTATCATAGTACACATGTGGACTTACATGATTGATTCTCAGATTTAGTTTTTTATCTGCGGAATTTACAGAAATAACCGCTACTTCCACATCATCAAATCCTGTCAGCCGGAATTCCATATCATCCCCTACAGGGTTCCCCGCTATTCTGGAGTATGCAAATGTCTTTGATACATTTCCCTCAGAGGCTATCAGATATTCATTCCCGTACTGATAAACAGACGCACGGGGCGCCGGAAGCTCCACTTCATAAATGCCTACAGGAAGCTCAACAGAAATAGTTTCTCCCGTAACAGGAACTTCTTTCACAACCTTTTCTCCATTTTTAATCAAAATGTTTTTACTCTGTATCTGAGCCATATCATCAATAGAAATCCGAAGTTCTGCCCTGCTCTTACACCCTGTACCTGCCAAATCGTCTGTGCTTACCAGGCTGTAAATTCCATTCAGCCCCAAATCTTCCCTTATTTCCTCGCATTTTTCATCATCCGCTATCAGATTTTTCAGATAATAAACCATTGGCAGATCCATATCATAAATCCGTGATTCCTTCTGTTCAGAAGGTTCAATATGCCATCCCTCAAAATAAGGAATTACATTATATCCTCCTGCACGGCTGAAACTGTCAATAATCACATCCGAAGACGATGTATGCATTTTATTCTCATAATAATATTTCCGATACTGCGTGTGCATAGCCGACACAGTATTTTCCGGCCCCAGTTTATCCAATACGTTGATAAACATAAAAAGACTTTCCCCATAGTTCCATGCACCGTCCACAATCCCCATAAATGTGGATTTGGAATTTCTTCTATCCTCGGCATTTTTTCCCAACTCCGCAAACTTTTGTGCCTTCTGCTCTATCGGGGCATAGCCAAGCATCCAGCCCAAATCCCCTTCCCGGTACGTCTGCTCAAAATAATATCCCATAATGTTATTTGTAGTTTCTACAAAAGGATGCTCCCTCTTCGCGATTGCCCCTTCATAGCCATGTCCGAACTCATGAAGGCTGAGCCAATTTTTTACCAAATACCCCTCCATACTTTCACTGTTGCTTGCGCTATGGTCCTGACTATAGTAAGCTGCGCCTGCACCATGTTTATTAGCCTTGATAAAAAACTTTGCTCTCACATTCTGATTGTAAGGTTCCGCCTCCCCAGGATAAAATTTCAGTCCCGAATATCTGTCATACTGCTCCACAAATTCCCCATACCATTCCAGCATCTTATCAATCGACGTAAAAGAATATGCATCCGGTTCGCCCTGGGCTGTAGTACGGTTAATAATCTGATTCCTATCCAGAACAGGAACCAGGAATGTAGCGGCATCCCCTTCTATAATCGCAAAGGGTGCCTGAGAATCATCCCATTTCCTGAAAAACGCGGACTCATTATCTCCGTACCGGTAACAAGGTACTTCCTTCAGCTCTTCTTTCCATTCAATTTCAACGACCGGCTGTACAGAAATATTCTTCGGTGTCTTTATAAAGGGGACGCTATCCTTACTCTTTTCTGTTCCGTCTTCCTGAAAGCTGTTCTTTACTGTCACCCATTCCCCACTGGAAGGGATACTTGTTGAAGATTCTGTATGCGAATCATCATTCATAAATCCCAGTTCAAGATTCTTATTAAATTCCTCATGGTTTACCAAACGGATTTTCATCTCTGTGTCCGCAGGCAGCCAGATACCAAGGTTCTGTCTGTCATGATAATACCCTCTATCGAAACCGATATCCGTCAGATGGGAAGCCTCCGGCAAGGTATACAACTTTCTCTGTATATTCTTTTCTCCTTCTGAACCATCATTATCCCTTTCCAATACCAGTACTGCAGTCTCCATCCTTGCAGTATTTCCGTCAGCGTCTGTTACTTCATAAGAAATCGTCTGTTCTCCCAAAACAGATGTATCTATATTCCCTGTCTTTACAATTTCTTTAGTTAAATCCCCATCCTCCTGGTCATCTGCAAATACTCTGTTTCTGCTTTCCTCATAGGTATCTCCCTGATAAACCCAGGTCTTTACGGTTCCGGATAGAGATGGTTTCCGATAAGCATCCTCCATAGCATCCGTCCGTATTCCTGCCACTAGCATAACTGCCATTCCAAGTGCCAAAATAATACCGCGTTTCCTTGCTAAATGATTCATCTTGTCTTAATTCCTCCTACTATGCTTTTCTTAAATCTGCCAAACAGATTAATATAAACATATTTTCTTGTAACATGCAATACAAAAATTCCTATGGAAGAACATTCTCCTCCAATAACATTTTGTATACTTCCCTTTTGCCGGTTCCCCTGTCTTTTGCCACCTGCTTCATGGCATCTTTTTTCTCCATTCCCTTGCTAAGATACCTCTCCATATGCTCTGAAACGCTGATTTCCTTCCAGGAATCCTGTGCCTCCCGCTCTATCTCCTTCCTGCTTTTTCCCGCAATCACAAGCACACATTCTCCCTTCGGCCCGGTGTTCCTATAATGCTCCAAAGCCTGTGCTATTGTTGTGGGAAATGCCGTCTCATGTTTTTTTGTCAGCTCTCTGCACACCGTGATTCTCCTGTCCCCCAGCACCTCCAAAAACTCTCCAAGCGTACGAACCAAACGATGGGGCGCTTCATAAACAACAATTGTCCTTGTCTCCTGCGAAAGCTCTGAAAAAACCGCCTGTCTTTCCTTTTTATCCACAGGCAGGAAAGCCTCAAAACAAAACCTCCGGGTAGGGAGCCCTGAAAGTGTGAGCGCCGTAATACATGCTGCTGCTCCCGGAAGCGAAGTCACTTCAATTCCCGCCTCATAACACATTCTTACCAAGTCCTCTCCGGGATCTGAAATCCCTGGAGTTCCCGCATCCGTAATCAATGCAATATTCGTACCCTGACGCATTTTTTCAATCAGCGTGTACGCCTTTTCGATTTTATTATACTCGTGATAGCTTGTCATAGGTGTCTTGATTCCAAAGTGATTTAAAAGCTTAATGCTGTTTCTCGTATCCTCCGCTGCGATAAGATCCGCTTCCTGAAGCGTCCGCAATACACGCATAGATATATCTTCCAGATTCCCAATTGGCGTTGCGCATAAATATAATTTTCCCTGCATTTCCTGTCTCCTTTGTCGATACTATGCAAATAAACCCGGAATCCTTTCTGTTTCCCGGGCTGTCACCTAATATCCATAAATATCATAAATTTCATCTGTATATACACCTGGTTTCCGATATACAATCAGCGGCTTTTCCACCGTAATCCTTGATTTCCCCCCTCTGACGGCCTCTATCAAAACCATATTCGGCTCCTTATCCACAAAAGGGTATACTAATTTCATCCTTTTTGGCTCCAGCTTATATTCTACCAGCATATGTATAATTTCTGCCAGACGGAAAGGTCTATGAACCAGATAAAACCGTCCTCCTACCCGGAGAAGCCTGGCTGCCTGGCTAATGACATCCTCTAGTGTACAGCAGATTTCATGCCGGGCTATCGCTTTTTCCATATCAGGGTTCACCAGTCCATGGCTTCCTGTCATATAGGGTGGATTGCTCGTAATGACATCAAAAGAAGCCGGCTTAAACAACACCCCGGCTTCCTTTATATCACCCTCCACGATAGAAATTCTCTCCTCCAGATGATTATAGTTTACGCTCCTTCTCGCCATATCTGCACTGGCGCTCTGGATTTCCAGTCCGGTAAAATGCTTCCCTTTTGTCTTTCCTGCCAAAAGAATCGGGATAATTCCTGTTCCCGTTCCCATATCCAGCACAACCTCTTCTTCTTTCACATTTGCAAAACCAGAAAGAAGCACGGCATCCATTCCAAAACAAAATTTATTTTCATTCTGAATAATTTTATATCCGTTCCTGTGCAATTCATCCAGACGTTCTCCGGGCAGCAAATTACTTTCCATCTTTCTTAGGCTTCCCTTCTTTTTTTTCCAATTCCTCCAGCTCTTTTAACTCTTTGTCTTCCACGGACACCTTTTCTCTTTTGCGCCTTGGTTTGAACTTAAGCTGGTCTGCCTTATATTCCCTGGCTTCCTTCTCTCCGTCAACATCTACGATAATCTTCACTAACTGACGCAGGACATTGACACTCTGTACTTCGCCTTTCAATCCGTCATCTGTCTGAACCATATCTCCAATTCCAGGAAGCCTGCTGTTCAGATATTCATAAGTTTCCTCCTCATTCTTCAGACAGCACATAAGTCTCCCGCATACCCCTGAAATCTTTGATGGGTTCAGGGAAAGATTTTGCTCCTTTGCCATCTTTATAGACACCGGGATAAATTCTGACAAATAAGAATGGCAGCACAGCGCCCTCCCGCAAATACCGATACCGCCGATAATTTTCGTTTCATCCCTCACCCCAATCTGGCGAAGCTCTATCCGCATCTTAAATACCGATGCCAAATCCTTTACCAAATCACGGAAGTCAATCCTGCCGTCTGCAGTAAAATAAAATAATACTTTATTATTGTCAAATGTATATTCTGCATCAATCAGCTTCATCTCCAGATTATGCTTCTTAATCTTTTCCTGGCAGATTTTTATAGCTTCCTTTTCCTTCTCATGATTTCTCTCTACTTTCATATCATCCTCAGGCGCAGCCATTCTGATTACTGGTTTCAGCGGCTGGATTACTTCATCCTCCGGCAATTCCTTCGGACCCATAACCACTGTGCCATACTCTACTCCCCTAGCAGTCTCTACGATAACATGGTCGCCCTTGTTTATATGGAACTTCCGCGGACTGAAATAATAAATCTTCCCGGCATTCCGAAACCTTACTCCGATTATCTTTACCATTATGCTAAACTCTCCTTTATTGTCATAAACAGCAATTCCATCGTCAATTCAAAATTCACATTAGCGTTAAGACGCTGTTTCGCCTTTTGAATACCGTCCAGAATCCTTTCCAATCCTTCATAGGAACTTTTACTTGTCTGATCTGAAATCATCTGTACCTGATCTTTAAACGCCAGCCCGTCCACATCCTTCGTAGCCTTAAAATACAGAACATCACAATACCATACTGCAAGTAAATCAAAAAAGTCCTCTATAAATAGCTTAAAATCCACCATTGATTTTACAGACACAATAATGTCCTGTATTTCCATACTCGCTGCATCTCTGGCCAAAGCCAAAACAGCGCTCTTAATCTCCTGAAATTTTTCCGATGTGGCAAGTTCCAGCGCACGCCCAATATTTCCATGGGAAAATGCCGAACAGATATCTGCCTGGTAATCAGGAATCTGCACATGTTCCATCAGGTACTGCCTCACTTGCTTATCCGACACAGGTTTCATATTCAACATCACACACCTGGACAAAACCGTAGGCAGCAATGCGGATGCATTCACCGTAAGCAGCATGATCACCGCATAAGCCGGCGGCTCTTCTATCGTTTTCAGCAAAGCATTCTGTGCCTGCACTGTAAGCTTTTCTGCTTCCGGCACAATATAAATCTTATATCTGCTGCTGTATGGCTTTATCTGAACGTCATTCACCAGTTGATCCCTAATCTCATCTACGCTAATGCTGTTTGGCTTTTCATGCACTATCCGTATAATATCAGGGTGATTTCCGCTCTCAGCCTGCCTGCACGATCTGCATTCCCCACAGGAATCCTTCTCTTTCGCTTCACACTGGAGCACCTGGGCAAAAGCAGAAGCCAGCAGCTTCTTCCCAGAACCCTTGTCCCCATTTATAATATAAGCATGAGAAATCTTATCCAGCTTCATCGCATTTTCCAAATGCTCTATCGCCTCTTTATGTCCAACAATATCTCTAAATCCCGGCATATTACCACCTCATAATCATCCTGTGCTTATCTGCACTTTGATAACAGTTCATCTATATCTCATTATATACATTATCCGCATTCTGCCGCATATACGAATGTTACACATTTTTCCCCTTCTGCAGCAAAATATTTTCATTTCATTTAATAAAGATTATAACACACATTTGTGCGTTTACCTAGAAAAATATCTAAAAATTTATAACTCTTTAAAAAATGGTAACCTTCAAATGATAAATTATTGCAAAACCGGGTTCTATCTGCCAGGATTCATTACCTGTATATGCTCTGCAGAATAATCTGTCATCCCCTGAACAGAATATCCTTCCCTAAGAAACCGCCTGATTTTATCCAAAGCCTCCCTGCTGATTATTTCCCCTGGAACCAGCATCGGAATCCCCGGCGGATAAAGATAAACAAATTCTCTGCATATCCTGCCCTCTGACTGTTCCAGCAAAATATACTCGCCAGGGCTCTCCATAGCCTCATGAATTCTACATTGCACCTCATTTTTAATAACTGTATCCTCTATTCTCCGCTTATTTTTTTCCGTATTTTCTTCCATTTTATTTTCCAGACAGGCATCTATCTCTTTTAAAGCCTCAGAAAGCCTCCAAAATCCCTCTTCTGTATCTGCTATCGAAGTCAGTGCCAGCCCATAACTTCCCGCCGCCATTTCCAGTTCCAAATGATATTTATTCCGCAAAAGATTATCCAGCTCATTTCCTGTAATTCCCGCATCCATTACAGAAATCACCAGCTTTGATCTATCAAAATCATAAATCCCGCTTTTCCCCACAAGCCGATGATCTGCCAGATGAATACATCCTAAATTTTCCGTCCGCTTATAAAAAATATCTAAGTTCCCTCTTAAGCTCTCAAAAAGCTCCCTTCCCTTTTCCTCAAGGAGACAAACACACGCATCCATTCCAGCCATAAATACATAAGACGGACTGCTGGTCTGATAAATGTCCAAAAATCTTCTCAGACATTCTCTATCCACCCTGTTTCCATTCATATGAAGAAGCGCTGTCTGTGTAAGAGAAGGCAGCGTTTTATGCAAGCTATGAATTACCAAATCTGCCCCCATCTCCACCGAACCCTTCGGAAAATATTGATGAAGTCCGAAATGAGCTCCGTGAGCTTCATCGACAATCAATGGAATCCCTTTTCTATGAACAATCTGCGCTATCCTTTCCACATTTGATACTACGCCGTCATAAGTAGGCGAAGTAATCATGACAGCCTGGATATCTTGAGACCTTTCTAAAGCCTTCTCTACTATATCCTCATGAATTCCTCCGTTAATTCCAAAGATCTCCTCTTTCTCCGGATACAGATATTCTATATCCAGACCTCTCAGATATGCTGCATGATATGCTGCTTTATGGCAGTTTCTCGCCATAAGAATCTTTCCACCCCTGCTTGTACAGGCTGATACTGCGGCCAAAATGCCACAAGTGCTGCCATTGACCAAAAAATGCGTTTCTTCGGAATGATACAGCGCCGCTGCCCTGCCTTGCGCATCTTTTAAAATCCCTCCTGCATGGTGAAGATTATCAAATCCTTTAATTTCCGTAATATCAATCAAAAAAGGATTCACAAAATCTTTTTTCCTGCGCTTATGCCCCGGCATATGAAAAGGATACATTTCTGACGATTGATATTGTAAAAGCTCATCATACAAATTCATTTCACTTGCCTCTACTTACCTTTATTTTTAATAATCTTTGCATTTTCTTTAGATAAAAAACATACTTTGAACACAGATTTCGCTTATACTATAAACGTATTAGCAAATAGCTAATATATTTTCATAACTCACTCTTCGCAGCTTCCACAAAGCTGCGGAGAACTCCCTCAAAATTTTATTTTTTCTCTTTCCTTGCAAAGAACCTGCTTCGGCAGGTTCTTTGCTTGTTACTGAGACATTTTTGAGACATTTGCTTTTAGCTTTGTTAGGCTATCTTTAATTTAAATAAAAAAGCACAGTCAACGTAAAAAAGCACTCTTATATAAGAGCGCTTTTTTCTCGAAACCCATTCGTTTTGGGTTTTTTAGTGAGACATCGGGGATTCGAACCCCGGACAACTTGATTAAAAGTCAAGTGCTCTACCAACTGAGCTAATATCCCACAAAATGCCTGGTTCCGGAATCGAACCAGAGACACGAGGATTTTCAGTCCTCTGCTCTACCAACTGAGCTAACCAGGCATAAATTGCGGGGGCAGGATTTGAACCTACGACCTTCGGGTTATGAGCCCGACGAGCTTCCAGACTGCTCCACCCCGCGTCAATTATAAAATTTTAATGAATCAATGATTCAAATGGATGGAGGTGGATTCGAACCACCGAAGCAATTTGCAGCAGATTTACAGTCTGTCCCCTTTGGCCACTCGGGAATCCATCCATATTTTTAGTACTAAGCCGATGATCGGACTCGAACCGATAACCTGCTGATTACAAATCAGCTGCTCTGCCAATTGAGCCACATCGGCACATTGTAGTACTAAATGGGACCTATAGGGCTCGAACCTATGACCCTCTGCTTGTAAGGCAGATGCTCTCCCAGCTGAGCTAAGATCCCATGCTTATTAAATTGTACCATATCTTCCGATATGAACGACCCAGATCGGACTCGAACCGACGACCTTCGCCGTGACAGGGCGACGCTCTAACCAACTGAGCCACTGGGCCACTTTCTTAAGGGTATACACCCTCAAAACCACATACAGTATAACATATTCCTTAAGACATTTCAACCGGAAATCCACTAAACTTGACATTCATCAAGTATTATGGTCAAGCCTTCGACCTATTAGTAGCAGTCAGCTCCATGCATTGCTGCACTTCCACCCCTGCCCTATCAACCTCGTCGTCTCCAAGGGGTCTTACCGCTTCTGCGGGGGATATCTCATCTTGGGGGGGGCTTCACGCTTAGATGCCTTCAGCGTTTATCCCTTCCCGACTTGGCTACCCGGCCATGCCCCTGGCGGGACAACCGGTGCACCAGTGGTCAGTCCAACCCGGTCCTCTCGTACTAAGGTCAGCTCCCCTCAAATATCCTGCGCCCGCGCCGGATAGGGACCGAACTGTCTCACGACGTTCTGAACCCAGCTCGCGTACCGCTTTAATGGGCGAACAGCCCAACCCT
>JBCLQO010000009.1:0-87958 GCA_041223665.1 Lachnospiraceae bacterium 46-15 | reverse complement strand
TTGTCATACTCTTTTTTCCAGCATAATTTCTTTTGACTTTTTTAATTATCTACTTGACTTTTAATAGTTGGTCTTTCCCTCTATACAGCGAAAGCCCCTGCCGGGGCAATCCGCTTTTACATGATACGCCGCTTAACGCCGCTGGCTTGCGTCCACGTACTTTTTAATATTCGAAGCATTTACGTATTTCTTCGCCTGGTTTCCATTTACCACTACCAGAGTCGGCGCCTGCATGATTCCATATTTCATAGCCAGCTCCTGGTTTTCCTCCGCATCGATCACCCGGCACGGCTCGCCCTTCAGCATTTCCTTTGCTATCTGGCAATTTGGGCATGTCTTTGTTGTAAACAGATACTTCTTACTCTCTACCGGTTCAATCTTCACATCCTCCTTTGATACTGTGACAATGCTGCTGTGTACCTTCTTCATGCACGAATTTTCAATATCATAGAGCTGGCGGTTATGATATTCCTGGGTCTTGCCGTCATTCCAGTTCTGCACCGGACGGTAATAGCCTGTGATACGGCTGTAAACTTCCGCCGTATCACCGCAGGCTGGGCAGGTGAAATGCTCTCCTGTGATATAACCGTGCTTTTTGCACACAGAATAGGTCGGCGACAGCGTATAATACGGCAGTTTATAATTCTCCGCAATCTTCCTGACCAGATTTGCCGCCGCTCTCCAGTCCGGAAGCTTCTCGCCTAAAAACGCATGAAATACTGTTCCTGACGTATACAAAGTCTGCAGCTCGTCCTGGATATCCAGTGCGTCAAAGATATCGGACGTAAATTCTACCGGAAGATGGGAACTATTCGTATAATACGGGGTATCTCCCTCTCCGCCCGCTGTCCGGATATCCGCCCACCGCTGCCTGTCATGCTTCGCCAGGCGGTATGTCGTGGACTCTGCGGGCGTCGCCTCCAGGTTGTAAAGGTCTCCGTATTCCTCCTGGTACATAACCAGACGGTCCCTCATATGGTTCAGCACTTCCTTGGCGAAAGCCTGCGTCTCTGTATGCGTCAAATCTTTCCTGAGCCACACGGCATTCAGCCCCACCTCATTCATGCCAATCAGACCAATCGTGGAAAAATGGCTGTCAAAGCTTCCCAGGTAACGTTTCGTGTACGGATACAGACCCTCATCCAGAAGCTTACTAATAACATCCCTCTTGATTTTCAGGGAGCGTGCGGAAATATCCATCATATGATCCAGCCGCTTATAAAATTCCTTCTCATTTTTCGAAAGATAGGCAATCCTGGGCAGGTTCACCGTAACTACGCCCACGCTTCCGGTGCTCTCCCCGGAGCCGAAGAATCCCCCTGTCTTTTTGCGCAGTTCCCGCAAATCCAGGCGCAGGCGGCAGCACATGCTCCGCACATCGCTTGGCTCCATGTCACTGTTGATATAGTTTGAAAAATAAGGCGTCCCGTATTTTGAAGTCATCTCAAAAAGCAGACGGTTATTTTCCGTATCTGACCAGTCAAAATCCTGTGTGATGGAGTAGGTCGGAATCGGATACTGGAATCCCCTTCCATTCGCATCCCCCTCAATCATCGTTTCGATAAAAGCACGGTTTACCATGTCCATCTCTTTTTTACAGTCCTTATAGCAGAAGTCCATCGGCTTTCCGCCTACGATTGCCGGAAGCTCTGCCAAATCATCCGGCACTGTCCAATCGAGCGTAATATTCGAAAACGGCGCCTGCGTCCCCCAGCGGCTCGGCGTATTTACCCCATAGATAAAGGACTCAATGCACTTCTTCACTTCCTGATACGAAAGCTTATCCGCCTTTACAAAAGGCGCCAAATAGGTGTCAAAGGAAGAGAATGCCTGTGCTCCCGCCCACTCATTCTGCATGATTCCGAGAAAATTCACCATCTGATTGCAGAGCACGGAAAGATGTTTGGCCGGAGCCGAAGTAATTTTCCCCTCAATGCCTCCCAGCCCTTCTGTAATCAGCTGTTTTAACGACCAGCCCGCACAGTATCCGGTAAGCATGGACAAATCGTGGATATGGATATCCGCATTCCTGTGGGCATCTGCAATCTCCTGGTCATAGATTTCTGAAAGCCAGTAATTGGCGGTCACCGCGCCGGAATTACTCAAAATTAATCCTCCCACAGAATAGGTTACGGTAGAATTTTCCTTGACACGCCAGTCCTCCACCTTTACATAGCTGTTTACAATCTCTTTATAATCCAGGATTGTAGACTTCATGTTCCTGATTTTTTCCCGCTGCTTCCGATACAGGATATATGCCTTTGCCACCTCTGCGTATCCGGTCTGAACCAGCACCTCTTCTACGCTGTCCTGAATACTCTCCACATCAATCAGCTCATTCTTAATCTTCGGCTGGAAATCTGCCGTCACCCGCAGAGCCAGCAGCCCCGTGATATCTCCGTTATACTGCATCTCCGTGGCGTCAAATGCTTTCGCAATGGCATCGGAAATCTTCTCCAGATTAAACTCCGCAACTTCTCCGTCTCTTTTTACTACCTTGAACATACCGTTTCTCCTTCCATGCAAAACCTATCGCATGCGCCCCAAATGTGCGCTTAATGTTTTCTCCGTTTCTCACAGCCGTTCAGCCTGGCTGAACAGGCACGTTCTATTCTATCAGAGATATATTACAGCGTCAACACGAAAAAACACTACATATATGACAAATTTGTTTCGTCATTACAAAATGTAGTGTTTTTATAAATAGATGAGACATATTGTGAATACCGCGCCGCACCCTTACAGTGCCACGTTTCCATAAATTTCCATTGGCACATACGCTTTCACATAGATTCCCTCGGGGCGGTATTCCTCCTCAAGAAGCTGCCCATGCTTCCTTATGAGCTGGATAAGCCCCGCCTGTCCGTAAGGATACGTCCGTTCAATCAGTACGCTGCGCTCCCGGAGAAGCTTCTCCAGAAGGGATTTCATATCTTCCAGCCCCTCCCCTGTCTTTGCGGAAATCTTCAGGCAGTAATCCGCCTTAAAGTCACGCAGGTTTTCCTTTTCCACTACCCTGTCCTGTTTGTTAAACAGCGTCACCATCGTCTTATCCTTCACGCCCAGGTTTGCCAGCGTTTCGTAGACTACATGCATCTGCTTTTCCATCTGCGGATTCGATGCGTCTACCACATGAAGAATAATATCAGCATACTTCGCTTCCTCCAGGGTACTGCGGAACGCCTCTATCAGATGATGGGGCAGTTTGCGGATAAACCCTACCGTATCCGTGAGCAGAATCTGTGCGCCCCCCTCCATCTCCAGCGTCCGTGTTGTAGGGTCCAGAGTCGCAAATAGCTTATCCTCCTGCAGAACTCCCGCCCCTGTCAGCGTATTTAAAAGCGTGGACTTTCCCGCATTGGTATAACCCACGATGGCCGCCACCGGAGCCTTATTCTTACTGCGCTTTGCCCTTGTCACCTCCCGGTGCCGCTTCACGTCAGCCAGCTCCCGGTTCAGCTGAGCGATACGATCCTTAATCAGACGCCTGTCCATCTCCAGCTTCTTCTCTCCCGGCCCTCTTGTCCCGATACCTCCTCCCAGCCTGGAAAGGGAATCACGCAGCCCCACCAGACGCGCCTGGCGGTATTTGAGCTGGGCAAGCTCCACCTGTATTTTTCCTTCATTCGTGCTCGCCCGCGCCGCAAAAATATCCAGAATAATCAGCGTCCTGTCCATAACCTTCATGTCCAGCTCCTGCTCCAGATTCCGAAGCTGTGCCGGGGACAATTCATCATCGCACACGATCCCGGTGGCATCCAGCATATCTGCCATCGCCCGCAGCTCCTCGATTTTTCCTTTTCCAATGTAGGTTCCCGGGTGAATGGCCTCCCTGTTCTGAATCAGGCTGCCCACCGCCTCTGCGCCCGCCGTGCGCACCAGCTCTGCCAGTTCCTGGAGGGACTCTTCCGTATCTTCCCCATTATTTTCCTGAACCCCCACCAGGATAACTCTCTCTTCTATCTCTTTCAGCTCAAATGCTTCCATACTGTGCCTCCTTCCCGTTAACGGTTCAAAAGAAACTCATATTCTTTCCGTCCCGCCTCATCGGCAGGATATTTTTCCATATAAATCTCGGCTTTCACCTTTGCCGCCGTAAATTCTCCCTTATGTTCATAAGCCACAATCTCGTTATAAAGCAGAGATTGTTTTCCCTGTTCCGTATCCAGCGCCAGCCCCTTTGCCACAGCAGCAAGCGCTGCGTCATAGTCCTGCTGCGCCATTTTTGCCAAGACAATCCCGTTGTACGCCTCAGGGCTCTCCCCGATTTCCGCAAGATACTGCTCATACATCTTGGCCGAACGTGCAGGGTCTTCCACTGCCAGATAAATCTTTCCCATCAGAAGCAGCGCATCCCCATTCTTTTCTTCTAAAAGCCCGGTAAGCTGCGCGCCCGCCTCCTCATAGTTCTCCAGGTTGTAATAAATCCTGGCTTTATAATAAGCATCCTCCTGCTTTCCGCTCTCAACCTGAAGCGCCTGCTGAAGATACTCCGCTCCCTTCGCCGACTGTTTCTTTTCCTTGTAACTCTCATAAATATTCAGGTATATATCATAATCCTTGGGCGCGGCCTGCACCGCCAAATCAAAGTTCATCTGCGCCGCCTCTTCATCGCCCTTCTCCAGATAGCATGTCCCGGTCAGATAAAGCGCATCCCCCTCCTGAGCAATATCCAGGATTTCCCTGCATACCCCAATCGTCCCGTCATAGTCCTGCTGGCGGTACAGCGCCGCCGCTTTATAATACAGGATATCCTTTCTGTTTTCCTCCTGCTTCTCGTCCGTCTCATGGAGCGCCGCGTCAAAGAGCTGGACTGCCTGTTCATACTCGCCCATCCCCATATATGCCATCCCTGCTCCCCGATACGCCCGGAGCAAATCTCCTTCTCCTGCAATCTCTGCCTCAAAAGACGCCAAAGCGCCCTTGTAATCACCCTTACCGACAGCTTCCATCCCGATTTCTACCTCGGTAAGCTCCCTCTCTCCCTTCTGGCACCCTGCCAGCAGAAGCGCCATAAGGAATACTGCCGCCGTCTTTCTATATCTTCTTCTGTTCCCATATCCGTTCCTGATGCTGCTTTCCATGTCATCCCCTCTTTTCACAACACGGGCTTTCAAAGCCCATTTAGGCTTAGTATAGCGAATCCCGGTAGAAAATACAATCTTTACATTATGTTCATCCGGCATTACTGTTTATATACTTCCACAATCCTGCTGTACCTCCTCAGCGGATACTCCCCGTCATGACCGCCGCCCGCCACCATATCGGACATTCCTCCCGCATCTGTGATACGGACAACCCCGGCTTTAAAAAGCTGCTCCTCCAGATACGCCCTGTCTGTCCTGGGACAGATAAGCCCTACGGTCTGCAGATAACCCCGATACGGCTTTAATGCCTTTACGATTTCTTTTCTAGGCAGGGGCTTTACCCAGCAGTTCCGGAACATATAGGATAATTCCAGCGTATGGTCTTGCGCCAAAATCACGCTGACGCCTTTCCCCCTGAGTATTTTCCGTCGGGAAACCGGAGCTTCCAATTCCTCATTATAAAGGGAAATCCCAACTTTCCCGCGGATTCCCAGATGAAGCTGCGGATATCTTCTGCCTTCTTCCTCCAGAACGGCAAGAAACCGCCGCCCCAGGAGCTCCACAGCTTCCATATCCTCCGTATCTGCAAAAATCCCCTGGCAAGAACTGCACAGAAGCTGGTTCGTCACACAAATATGAGATGCCAGCCTGCGAAGCTCCTCCTCTGGTGCATCCGAGACGGCATACGCAAAGCTCAGTTTATGCCCCCAGCTGATTATCTGAGTCCCCGCACCGGCCAGACTCCTCGCCGCACGGATGGCCTCATCCCCGCCCCAGACTACGATGGCATCCGCCATTTCCCCAACCTTTTGAAGCATCTCCAGATTTGTAGACGGAATATCAAAAACTGTTAGATAGGGCACCAAATCCGGGTTAATTTTCATCAATTCCTGCAAAAGAAGCGCCGACAGCCCGTCATCCGCAGAGGGCAGCTTTAAAATATTTACATTTCCCATCAGCAGCCCTTCTATAACGCTGTAAAAGGGAAGCCCTTCCGCATTTCCGGCCGCGATATGGAACAAAACTCCAAGCGGCATAAGACGCCGCCTGACTGTGCCGCTATATCCCGGCGGCTGTAAATCCCCAGGATTTTCTGTTTGGCATTCCATTTTGCCCAGCGTCCGGCCGCTAGAGTTCTGCACATCAGGATACCTGTATAGGCTCCCCAGTTCCGTCCGGTATTTGTACTCCAGATTTTCACGGCAGAAAAACGTAACTGCCTCTTCCAGCTGATGTTCCGTAAATACCCCTTTCTCCAAAAGCGGCTGCAGGATTTCATCATAAACCCCATCTCGAATCCTGTCCGAAAGAACATCACAGGCTTCTATTACTTTCGCCGCACTGAGTTTTTGCTCCTCAACTGCCCGGATGCAGAAATCCTGCAGCCCTTCCATAATCCTGTCCAACTCTTTATCAGGCAGAATCTTCCCATGAAATAAAATCATAATCTACCTCTCCCCGCTGCATTTCTTACCATATTCTATAGTTTCTCTGCACCCGCTGCGCAGGTCGTAATATCTTCTATCCCCACCCTCCCCAGGATTTCCAGATAAGGGGTCTGAATCCCGCAGCCACATGCAGAACCATCGTGCAGAATGCCCAAATCATCTGTCATAATACTAATTACTGGCGCACTGTTCATCATTGGTGTAATCAGATTCACCAGTCCCGGCGTGCCATTTGGCACTGGTTCATAAGTATCTGTATCACGGATTACCACCCTGGCATAAACCGGGACATGGAAATGATGCCTGGGACATGTGCAGTACAAAATAGGGTGCTCCGCCGCCCCAAAAAATTCCAGACAGTTTTCTTCCGGAATGCCAAGAACCTCATAGACCAGGCGGTACATTGTCTCCTTATCCACCCGTTCAGAAAAATGCTTTTTCCATCCGCCGCCGAACATCATCCGGGAACCTTTGGGAAGATTTAAACGGATTCCTTCTTCTTTCATCTGATTCAGGAGCCACGCCGCATGGAAAGGAAATCCCAAAATCCGTACCGGGAACCTCTGCCGGCTCAGCCGTATCAGCTGTTCCTTGACACGCTCTAGCTGGAGCATGTATTTCCCATTCTTATATGCCAGCGCATAAGTTTTTGACAATGCAGGCGTAAACCAGGTCTGCCCGTATGCGGTTTTCATAATCACCATGCTCTCATGGCGGTTATATTCATATCCCAGGATTACATAATGGCTGGGGACAGCCGAAAACAGCTTATGTCTCCCGCCCATCGCCAGAACCATCCCAAGCCCCGCCCAGAGGCTTTTCATATCAAATCCCACCATGCTTTTATTCCCGCTGGTTCCCGATGAAGTGGTTTTCATTTTCAGCTTCTTTTCCGGCACCGACAAAAGCCTGTGATGTTTAAAATACAGCGTTGGCAGAAACGGCAGCTCCTCCGGCGCTCCCAGCTTCAAAATCCTTTCCCGCGTAAAGCCCCTTTGCTCCAGCAATCGGCGGTATTCCCCGCAGTTATCATACTGGAACAGCGCATTCTCAACCACCTTCTGCAAAAATACTGCGTCCGTCCCCTGGATATCATAAGGATTTCTCCTCCAAAATAAATTCCCCATACCATCCCCCATCAAACAGAATCCCTTTTTCCCTCTGCCGAAACGCCGCCGGGCATCCTTTTAAAAATCCGCACAAGCACCAGAACTGCTGCTGCAGACAAAATGAGCTCCGCCGTAAATTGGGCATAAGTAAGCCCATAGAGCGGAAACAGCCTGTCCAGAATATACAGCGCCGGAATTTCAAAAACAATTTTCCGCAAAATCGCAAAAACAAACGCCCAGCTTCCCATACCGCACGCCTGAAAAACTCCTACTGCCAGAAAATCAATGGCCAGGAACGGAAGCGACAGGGAAAGCCCCTGCAGGAAACGGCCTCCATACGCAACAATCACCTCATTTTTCATGAACAGCGACGTCCAAAAATCCGCCCCCAAATAATAAACCAGCGTGGTAGCCGCCATAAAAACAGCCGATATTTTCACAGAAAACAGCACCGCCTCCTTCATGCGCCTGCCATTTCCGCTGGCATAATTGTAACTCACCAGAGGCATAATTCCCTGTGACAGCCCCAGTGCAATATAAAGAGGCACCATATTGATTTTCTGGGCGATTCCCATCGCCGCCACCACGTCCGAGCCATAACCGGAAGTAAAATTGTTCAGAATCGTCATTCCCGTTACATTCAAGATGTTCTGTATCGCTGCGGGGATACCCACACCGCACACGCCCAGCAGAATCTTCTTCCGGAATCCAAACATAGACGGGCGGATGCAGACGCTGGTACTTTTCTTCTTTACAAACAGAAGCACAAAGAAATAAAGGCAGGCAAAACAGTTCGAAAGGAACGTCGCAAATCCCGCGCCTGCCGCTCCCATATT
Organism: Lachnospiraceae bacterium 46-15; assembly: GCA_041223665.1. Classification (GTDB taxonomy): domain Bacteria; phylum Bacillota; class Clostridia; order Lachnospirales; family Lachnospiraceae; genus Hominisplanchenecus_A. The sequence continues at coordinate 79,478 of JBCLQO010000009.1, read as the reverse complement.
CAGCCCCCAAGGAAGGATAAAAATAGGGTCCAGCACAATATTCAGCAGACAGCCGCTCATCGTGCCGATGCTGGCATGGAGGGTAGCCCCCTCAGAGCGCACCAGATACGCCATCACCACATTTAAGATTGCCGGAACCGCCCCGAAACTGACCGTCCACTTTAAGTATTCCGCGGTTGCCCCTGCCGTCTCCGCCTCTGTTCCCAGCAGCTCCAAAAACAGGCCGCTGCCTGCCGTATAAACCACCGCGAACAAAACCCCGCACAGCAAGGCACAGTAAAACCCAAAAGCCGAGCTGCGGGCAACCGTATCATAATCTTTCTTTCCCAGAGCGCGGCTCATCATACTGGAGCTTCCCACCCCAAACAGATTGTTTACCGCATTAAATGCCAGCAGTACGGGCGCCGCAAGCGTAACCGCCGCATTCTGTATTGGGTCGTTTACCATCCCCACAAAGAAAGTATCCGAAAGATTGTAAATCACCATCACCAGGGAGCTGATAACCGTCGGAACCGCCAGCTTCATAACCGCCGCCGGGACAGGCTTCTGCTCAAAAAGCTGTATTTTCGTCTCATCTGCCATATGCTGCACACATCCTTCCTTTATCTTGAAAATCTCAAAAATTTCTTTTTAGTATAGCATACCTGCATGTTGTTTTATATACTTTTCTCGGATACAGACATAGTTTGTTGCGGAGATTGCCGATTACAGCAGCAATCCTGAATTTAAATATTGACAAAGCAAACCGAAACGTGTAGATTAGATATAGATATCATAAACAATATCGTTGATTCGGTAGGTGAGGCTACCGCAGGGATATGGACTGCTGCCGCGAAGCTGTGGAGACACAACGAGAAGGTCAGCAGGTGACGTCGTAGAAGGCGTTACCTAATGCAGTTTCACGCCCTGTGATGCTAAAGCTTGAACGGTCTGCGGATTTTTTTATGCGCACCACTGTTCAGGCAGTGGTTTTTTATTTCAAGTTTGATGCCCCGCTGCTTGCGGCGGGGACTTTGATTTGACTTTTTAAAAATTCTTTGAAAGGAGGCAGTTTTATGGACGCAGACAGTTGCAGTAGCGGCACGGCAAAGGTTCCTTTATGCGGCAGATGTACACCTATGTGTCCATTTGGCTGCTGATTTCTCTATACGGTTCTTTTGTTGTGTCTTTACTCACTATCTGTACTTTTCCGTTTTTCCGGTGAAGTATATGCAGAAAATGTAAATAGGAGGAAAGACCAATGACCGATGCTTTTGAAACCCTGAAAAAAAGTATCAAATCGCTGGCAGAGGAGAAAAAGTACGCAACGCTCCGTGATATCCTCACCACAATGAACGCCGCCGATGTGGCTTCTCTGTTTGAAGATATTCCCGAGGAAACTGTTCCTCTTCTGTACCGCCTGCTCCCTAAAGAGCTGGCCGCCGATACTTTTGTTGAAATGGAGCCCGACACACAGCATATGCTGATTAAAGGGTTCTCCGATAACGAGCTGAAAGAAGTCGTAGATGAACTCTACGTGGATGATGCCGTTGACCTTGTGGAAGAAATGCCTGCTAATGTGGTAAAGCGTATTCTTATCCAGGCAGACGCTGAAAAGCGTAAAATGATTAATACCATCCTGCAGTACCCTGACGACTCCGCCGGCAGCATCATGACCACAGAGTTTGTAGAGCTGCGCCCAAAAATGACAGCTGAAGAAGCTATCCTGCATCTCCGCCGCAGCGGTATTAATAAAGAAACGATTAACAACTGCTATGTCTGCGCAAAAGGCAGGCAGCTGATGGGCGTCGTGACTATCCGCGATTTGATTATGGCAGGTTCTGACGAAACCATGGAAGATTTGATGGAAGAAAACATCATTTCCGTATCTACCCTGGAGGATCAGGAAACCGTTGCCCGGCAGTTCTCCAAATACGGATTCCTGGCTATGCCCGTGGTTGACCGTGAAGAACGTCTGGTGGGCATTGTCACCATTGATGACGTGCTGGAGGTCATGGAAGAGGAAACCACGGAAGATATTGAAAAGATGGCTGCTATCGTTCCGGCAGACAAACCCTACCTGAAACAGACCACCTTCGATCTCTGGAAAAGCCGTATGCCCTGGCTGCTGCTCCTGATGATTTCCGCGACTTTTACCGGATTTATCATTACCAGCTTCGAAGACGCCCTGTCAAAATATGTCGTCCTGACCGCCTACATCCCTATGCTGATGGATACCGGAGGAAACTCAGGAAGCCAGGCGTCCGTAACCGTCATCCGCGGAATTTCTTTGAAAGAAGTAGAGTTCCGTGATATTTTCCGTGTCATCTGGAAAGAAGTCCGTGTAGCCTTACTCTGCGGGCTTACCCTGGCCGTGTGCAATTTCGGAAAACTGCTGCTCGTCGACCATCTAACGATACTGGTGGCATTCACCATCTGCCTGACGCTGTTTGTCACCATCTTCTGCGCGAAGGTTGTAGGCTGTACCCTGCCGCTGATTGCATCCCGGCTCGGATTCGACCCGGCTGTTATGGCAAGCCCGTTTATCACCACGATTGTAGATGCTATCTCACTGCTGGTTTACTTCCAGTTTGCCACACGGCTGCTGGGATTGGGTTAAACGCCTCTGGACAGCAGACCTCCAAGGTGTTATGATAGGTTGACCCTGGACACTTTCTTAAAAGGAGGTACAAATTTTATGATTCGAAGTTTATTAAAGCCATTGTCGTTTCTCCCGGCACTGCTGCTTATGTATATGATTTTCTCCTTTTCTGCCCAGCCGGGGGAGGTTTCCTCACAGATGAGCTACAAAGCCAGCTGTAAAATCATAGAGGCGGCCGACTACATTTTCGACGCAAACCTCGAAGAATGGCAGATAGCAGAGTGGGCAGATAAAATCCATTTTATCACACGGAAACTGGCACATATGGCTGAATATTTCGCCCTTGCCGTGGCTGTGGCTTTTCCACTATATGTATACGGCCTCCATGGTTTTCTGCTGATGCTGACGGCGGGTTTCATCTGCGTGGCTTTTGCCTGCGGGGATGAATATCACCAGTCCCTGGTTGCGGGGCGCAGCCCTTCTGCAAAGGATGTATGCATCGACAGCGTAGGAATCTTCTTTGGAATTCTTCTGGTACGCATTATCGGGTGGACGGGACGAAAAACCATTTTCCGTCCGAAAAGGAACCGGAAAATGCGCGGAAAGAAACAGCGGTTCAAAGATACAACCGGCTATGACGGCGAATATTCCGATGTACCGTATCCGCGTCAGCCTTACAGCCGGGAAGGATATCCGGCGCCCCCTTACCGGGAACCGGAAGGATATCGGCAGCCGCCTTATCCGCCGCAAGGCAGCTATCATGAACCACCTTATGCGCCGCAGGGCAGCTATCGTGAACCGCCCTATCCCCCGCAAGGCAGCTATTACGAACCACCCCGCCAACAGCAAAGCAGCTATCCGCCCCCTTCACGTGGTACACAGGATGATTACTGGCAGCGGCCGGAACGGTCTTATCAGGAACCGGAAGAGGAATGGCTTGACGAGGAAGCTATCGACATCGACAGCCCCCGTGATGAAACCTATTCCCCTGACTGGCAAGACCCCGCGAGGGCAAATGACTGGGGAATCGATGAGCAGCCGCCGCGCCCTTCACAGCCGCCGCAGGCGGTCCCCCCTAAAAGGCGCAGGCGGGCCAAAAGAGAAAAAGACTGGTTTTTTGATATGTAGAATAATCCCCTGTATTTTCTCCTTATATGGTGAAAATACAGGGGAACTTTTATGAAAAAATCTGCTCCAATCCCATCTTGCGGACATAATCTATCCATTCATAAATATCCTCAATATCATACAGCGGCCGACAGTCCTTATCCTTTGCCTTTCTCAATGCCAGCGCCATAAGCGCATATTCATTTTCCAGCGAAGTGTCAAATACTCCCTGGTCGTCTGTATTAATTGATACGTTCAGGGACATATTCGGCTGAACTGGCTTCAGCTTTCTTGAATTAAACCGCAGGATTGGATGTTCCTCATATTTTGTGATAGTTCCTATCAAATAGTTTGATGAAGGGTTTGTTTCGATTCCAATCCCTCTGTGTACCAATTGCTGAATCATTTTATCCTGGATCTGACATATAAGCGCCTCATACCGCTGGTCTACCTTTAATTCTATCCTCTCATCTCCAATCTCCCGCACCTTCTGATGGTAATGATAGGCAAAATACAGTTCCCTGCAGGATTCTATTTTTCTGATATGGTTACTAACCCTGTCATTGAACTCATATCTGTCAAATCTGAGCAGCGGCGTTTGTTCTAGCCTTTTCAGAAATTCCCGTTCCTCCAGCCGATATACCTGCGGATTATCCCCTCTGAGTTTCCAGCTCTGATAATATTCCGCCACCGACGCCTTAAACTTTCCTCTCACATGTTCCCGGTAAATCTCATCATACAAACTGCAATATCTTTCTTTAAGCTCTGCCTTCAGTCGGTTCTCTATGACACAGCCCGTCTCTTCCGCTTTACTTAACAGCCAGGCAATGTCATCCAGTAAAAGCTGTTTTGGCATGACCAGCTTATACCCTTTATATTTATAGTACTCATCCGGATTTATTCCCATGGCAAGACCGTGCCCAATCCTGCTTCCCCTTTTTAAACCGCAAAACAACAGGGTTTCATCTATCGCCCGCAGCCCGTCCGCAATATCCAAAAAATCTTCCCCTGCATGATACGTAGCGTGCAGCTTCGTTCTCCATCCATGCCTGTCATGCCGCCTATGCACTCCTTCCCTGCACGAAAACTCCAAATCCAACAGATACCGGAATGCCTGGGCAAATACCTCCGGCCTGCAATGGATTTCACTGGAACACGTATCGATTCCCCGGATTTGTCCATTTACCTCTGTTCCCTTTTCCAGCAGCGACGCAATACTCCTCGCTTTTCTTTTTGTATCCATCCTCACATTGTGGTTTCTCGGCAAACCCACGGAAAACTTTTCGTCTTTCTGCTTAGGAAAATGCAATACATATATGATCTTTTTCGCTTGCTTTTCATCTGACTGTTTTTTCTCCTCCTTACTTCTGTCAGAATTCCCTTTCACGATTGCCTGATTCTTTTTAATGGCGCCATACAACTTTAAAGCGCTCTTCTTCGGACAGATGCGCGCCTCCAGGGAAACTATATTCTGGCATTTCAACGTTCCATTTAAAGCCAGCCGAACCAGCTCATCCTCATACTCCTTCTGCCCTTCAATAAAAATCTCCTTCCTGTCCTGATACTTGCTGAAATTCTCAAATCCTACCTGTCTGTTTACCTGAATCAATTCCCCGCGGAAATGGGTACGGATAGAGAGATAAACATAAAACAGATTTTTTTCATAAGCGCCAAAATCCCCAGAAACACACGCCTTATAACATTCATACAAAAACCTCCGTTCACCCGCCAGCAGATAATACTCTCTCTGATTACAATCTGTCATATCTTTCTCAAACGCATAATCCAAAATATATCTGTCCTCCACCCGCGCGCCATAGACATGTTTTGCCAGAACTATGGCATCCTGGATTTCCCCCACCAGCAGCTCCATCGGAATATGGCTATCTGCCTTTTCCATGATTTTTGAAATTACCTTCTTTAAGCCCTCATTTCCTTTCAGAACTGCAAACAAATAAACCCGGTAAAGCGCCGCTCTCTGGCATTCCGCATAAAATCCCTCCTGCTTCCCTTCACTCCTGACCCTGTCCGCCTGATGAACCTGCAAAGCGCCGGGAATCTTCCTGAAATCATGCCATCTCCCGTCAATCAAATTCATCACACATATCCAGTTCAGTTCAAACACCTTCGTAGAACCTGTCAGATGAAAATGGTTCTCTGCCAGCCCCTGTTCCAAAATATTATGTAACCGGCTGTCATCGCTGCGTATAATTGGCTGCCACGAAAAGCTTTTGCATTGATACCCCCACTCTAAATCATGTGCTGCCAGAAACGCGCAAGCGAAAAAGTCCTGCCCCAACTGAAAGGATATCTCCCGCCACCGCAGCATTTCGTCAAATTTGCATGTAATCTCATTTCCGTCATATATGAGCAGCCTCTTTGCAATTCCCATAATAAACCGGAAAACATTCGGCTGCCCTTCCGGATTTTGCTTCATATCCTGGACTAATTTCAGGTAGTGATTCTGCCTCTCATCCTCAGAATAGCGCGGAAAAACGCTTTGGGCATACTGCATGTACAATTCTTCCGAAACTTTCCCATAATCGTGCCGTCCCCCGCCTATGGATTGCCTGACTGAAATTTTATTATATGGAATTTTCAAAAATAATATCTCCAGGCTCCCTTTTTCGATATCCATATATGCTCCTCTTTTCGTGCGCTGTCTTAATTCTCATCTGTCTTTATTTTCATGCTGTTCAAAACTGCTGCAAACCTTTTATACTCTTCTTTCACTTCTTCTGGAAGTTCTGTCCTTTTCCCTTTCAGATAGCCCTGCATAACACTTTCGTATAATTTGCACAGCCCTTCCACATCCAAGCCTTCTGGCTGTCTTTTATGTTCCCACATGTAATTCTTCACATCAAGGGCCAGATTCTCCAAGTTTCTCTTAACCGATTCTGCTACTGTGCTATTTATCCATCCAGCTACATTGACTGGTTTCGGATTCCACTTCTCTGGGATTTCCTCCAGATCCCTTCTAAACTCTGCTACGGCTTTCTCTATTTGCTCGCTTTTTTCCTGCTGGTTCTTTAACTCCATATCTTGTATACTCAAATCCAAAAGCTCCGCATACAATTCACTGATGCAAATTCCCTCCTCTTCTGTACCTACCGAAAAAATATCCAAATCATGTGGGTTATACTCCATTCCCTGCTGCTTCATATAGCCCGCCACATTCTTAAAGAAAAGTTCTGCCAGCCTCCAGCTGCGCTCTGTTTCATCTTTTGTCCTTTCCTTGTAATTCCGGTTTTTCATGCAGTAGCCCCTGACTCCCAGCGCCACATCCACATTTGAAGCAATTGTTCTTGCGCATTGAATGCCCGCCTGATTTTTATCCGCTAAAACCGCAGTTACCTCTTGAAATTCTTTATCCTCTATACCAAGCAGCCTCATCCCCATCTTTTCATACATGAACTCCAGGCTGCATAAACCTGCCAGATAATTTTCCAGGCTGATTTGAATATAGCTGGACGGCTGCCTGTTTCCCGATATAAGCGCGCCATCCGCCAAACATTGGAGTTCCCCTTTATCATTTTGCAGGTTTGAGAGCAGTCCCAGAAGCATCCACGCTTTTATATAAGACTCCCGATTCTGTCCCGGAATATTGGACAACGTATACCGTTTCACGTCCTCAGGAATCTCCAATCCTTCTGCATTTTTATCCACTTTTTCCAAGATTTTATTAAAAGCCTTGATCATTCCTATAGAAAACCGTGAGCGGTCGATCTTTGTGTTCCCATACGCAGGAATCAAACCTGAAAACCCTTTCCCCCAGATATATCCGTCCAGAAACCTTACCATTTCATTCCCCCGGCTGCTCCTTAAAAATTTATTCAGCTTTATCGTATACAACGTGCGCAGCTGACAGATACCTGCCCCTTTATGCATGTCCACCAGCCTGTTTTTTAAATTCTCAAGACAACTCATGATTTGTGAAAAACCAGCCGGCTGATTCTTTATAAATGATTCGGATTGTTCCGCAAATTTCCTGTCAATATCCTGGCGTATTTCTTCCAGTATGCACCGTGCCGCCCTATGTAAATAAAACGCCTTCATATTTCCTATATCCTGCAAATCCAGTCCGTCATATAGCTTTAGGTTATCTTCTGTCCATTCCTGAAAATATTTTTCAAACTTCTTTATATTCTGGAGATAAACAGCATCCTTGCCTTCCGGATTTTCCATTTCTGCAATTACCGCCATCCAGCTAATCATATCTCTCAAGTTGTTTGGCAGCAGATAGCTGCTCCCGCCCTCTTCCGGCAAAAAGCGCATTCCTGTCCTGTCATAAATCAAATCCAGCACTGCACAAATAAAGCCCTTCTTTTCATTAGAATCCCATAGCTTTTCCCCTTCCTGCGTTTCTTTATAAACAATACGCACTTCTTCAAAATTCTGTACCTTCGGAAGATAAATCCGCCTCTTCTTCGGAATCAGCTTTGCCACATACCGCTCAGCCATCACCTCTACTTCCCTGTTTAACTGCCCATATATATTTTCTTCTTTATTTTTATAAATTTCCTGAAAATCTTTCAGATTCTTTTCCCGGATACACAGCTCCAGCTGCTCAATCTTCACACTTATAACAATAAATACATGGGGAATGATTAAATATTTCCGAATCTGCTCCGTCATTTTGTAAGCGTTTGCACTGCACAAATCCAAATCATCAATTGCAAGCAGAAGCTGGCTCTCTTTTTCACATCCGCCCATAACTTTCAGATACTCTTTCACCAGTTTTTCCAATTCCTCTTTCAGCGCAGAGCTTTCTCCCAGCTTCTTCAATTTACTGATATTTCCTTCATAATCAAACTCATCGTCCAGCATTTGTTTCTGGTTATTAATCAGCGAAACATAACGGTAAACTGTCTGAAATCGATTGAGCAGCCGCTCCCTTGCCTGTTCGCCCACACTCTGGTTGTTATTTTCATAATATACACAAAAGCGCCGGAAAAGCTTCGCCAATACAATATCCAGCACATTATGTACATCATCAAACAAAGACGGATCTATCAAAATCGGCTCTGCAAAATGCAGCTTCTTTAAATTTTTACACTCCAAAAAAATAGCATTTTCCCTGTTTTTATCCTCATACACCGCATTGGCGAAGGTCAGCATCACACTGCTTTTCCCCTCGCCCCGCTCCCCGCAAAATGCAATAATATTATTTTCAAAATCGCTCTCTTTCCATAAACAAACTGCCTCTTCTTTTTTCGCCTCCTTCAAAACCCCCGCAATCTCATTCAGCATAACTGCAGCCCGCCTGTATTCATTTATAAAAATATCATTTTCCTGAATCTCTTTCTTTACCGATATCTTAAACTCTTCGCCTTTTACAATTGTAATCTCCGACATCTTCATCATCCTTTCCGTTTGTTTGTAGCAAAAAAATATTTTCTTTGTTTTTAAATAAAGCTTAAAGTCATTTTATCATATCTTTTGCCGATAATCTATTGCAATCTTATTTCACATTTTTTAACTCTTAATATTTCTGCAAAGGTTCATCAAGGAAGAAGTTTTCTTATGTATGCGGGCGCCTCATCTTTCTTGAGCAAGGAAACAAAAAAGCTGCGGCTCTTTCAAACCGCAACTTTTTTCACCTTTGTAGAATTTATCTTTATCTTTTTCAAAGCCTTACAGTGTCTCAAATTTCACGGCTATTCATCACGCCGCAAATGCCCATGCCAGCGCTACCAGAATGGCTGGCAGCATATTCCCTACTTTAATCATTTTTCCCCAAATCTGGTTCACCCCTACACAGAAAATCAACACCGAACCTGTCAGCGTCAGGTTGTCCAGAGCCTGCTCTGTCATAAACGGCTCTATCATCCTGGCAAACAGAGTGACTGCCCCCTGAAGCAAAAATACCGGAATTGCCGCAAAGATACAGCCCTTTCCTATGGACGCCGTCATCACTAATACAATCAGGAAATCCAGCACTGCCTTTAACGCGAGGATGGAATAATCTCCAAAAATGCCGTCCTGAATCGCACCTACAATTGCCATTGCACCCACGCAGATAACCAGTGAAGTAGTAACAAAGCCATTAACAAAAGAATTGTCACCGCCATTTCCTGTCCTTATTTTCAGCCATTCTCCAAACTGCTCCAGCCGCCGCTCAATATCCAGCCATTCTCCTGCCAGAGAACCTATGGCAAAGCTTCCAATCATCATCATCGTTCCGCTGCCGGAAAGTCCATCCTGACTGACTTTAAGCATCTTTTCCATGGCGCCCCCAATGCCTACAAACAGCACGCACACTCCCACCGCTTTCATCAGGGTATCCTGATACCTCTCACTGATCAGTTTCCCGAAAATCATACCGCCAAACCCACCAAAAAGAATACCCGCTACATTTATTAACGTCCCAAGCCCTGTCATTTTCTTCCCTCATTCCTTCAGTAATTACCTTGAAACTTATACCAAAATTCGATGAAAAAGTCAACAACCCCGCCGCAAGCGGCGGGGTATAAAGGCTCTCGCAACAGTCGCAAAATATCCGCACAGATACGCTGCCTGACTCATCTCTCGCGGGAATGAACAGCCTGCACCTTCTACAACTCCCGGCTTTCATAAAACTTCACAGACAGTATCCAAGACATCCCAAACAGCAACATCATCCCTGCAAGGGCTATGGGTACTATCAGTCTTCCAAAATGCGCAAGCCACTGTGCAAGTTCTGTCTGGAACTCCGTAAAAATACCGAAAATCAAGGCTACCGCAAAAATCTCGGCATAGTAAACAATACGCCCTTTCTCAACGCCCAGCTTAAACACTGGGGGCAGCATAATGCTTGGTATAAAAAGACCAGCCACCGGAATCATGCTAATACTGAAAAGATATCCCTTCATATCCATTCCGCCGTCTGGAAACAGACTGCTCTTTACCGCCCCCGCCGCCGCGAGTATAACAACTGCTGCCAACAGATAGAACAGCGTAATCAGATATTTTGCCGAAACAATCTGCTTTCGAGTATAAGGGAACGCATCTGCATATACGCACCATTTGCTTCTCTCATCATAGGAAACCAGGCTCATTGGCAGGATTCCTGTAAGCACCACCGGATAAAACATCATAAATTCATTTCCTGACATCACGAAAATAACCGCAAACACACATACCAGCACCAGGTACATACGGCAATATTTATTTATCATATAAGACTCTTTTAGAAGCAGTCCTTTCATAATCATTTCCCCTCCTTCACCATAAACACAAACAGCTCTTCTATGCCTATTGGACTGATATCCATTCCTGCAGGCACCGCATCACGTTTTACAATCGCCTCTGCCCCATATGCCGTCTCCTTCTTTCCCTTTACCGCCGATGCATCCAGTTCTCTTAAAGTCTCTGAAGCACAGTGGATAATCCCAAACTCTTCCAAAAGAACATCCTTTTCTTCACAGAGCAGCAGCTTCCCTTTATGCAAAAATGCAATATAGTCGCAGAGCTTCTCTAAATCACTCACGATATGGGAAGAAATCAGAATAGAATGTCCCTCATCTCTGGTGAATTCATTCAACATCTCCACCACCTCGTCACGCACTACCGGGTCAAGGCCGCTGGTCGCCTCATCCAGAATCAGAAGCTTCGGATCATGGGACATAGCCACTGCTATCCCAAGCTTCATCTTCATTCCCCTTGAGAAATCCTTAAACTCTTTGTTCATCGGAACAGAAAATTTCCTAAGATAATCTTCATATGTCTTATTGTCCCAATTCCTGTAAGTATTCCTCATAATTTTTCCCACCTGTTTCCCGGTCAGGCACTCAGGAAATCCCACTTCATCCAGTACGATACCTACATCCTCTTTCATCAACTGCACATTTTTCCTGTTGTCCTGTCCCAAAATGGTAATCGTGCCTGCATCCCGCCGGATTGTATTCAAAATCAACTTAATCGTCGTACTTTTTCCTGCCCCATTTTCCCCGATAAGCCCCATGATGCATCCGCTCGGCAGTACCAGATTCAGAGAATCCAGGCGGAAATCCCTGTATGCTTTTGTCAGTCCCTTGATTTCTAATGCATTCATTCTCTATTCCTCCCAGTTAATCATAAACATTTCAACAACCTCTTCTTTGCTCAGACTACAGGATGCCGCAAGCTGCACAATTTTCTGCATATATTCTTCTATTCTTTTCAAGCTCTCCTCACGAAGCAGTTCCACATTCTTCGGAGCTACAAAACACCCCTTTGCGGGAAGTGTATAGATAAATCCTTCCCTTTCCAGCTCATCATATGCCCGCTTCGTGGTAATCACGCTGATACGCAAATCCTTCGCCAGATTCCGAATAGATGGAAGCGCCTCATCTTCCCTGAGTACTCCATTTATTATCTGTGCTTTAATCTGAGAATAAATCTGATCGTAAATCGGCGCACCCCGTTTATTGTCAATAAAAATATTCATCTGCTCTTCCTTCCCCTATCTGTATATGAACAGTATATACAGTCGATACAGTTTTGTCAATCACTTTTTGAAAAAATCTTTGCACATACCTATGTGAACGCCTTTTTTCTATAAACAGCTGATATTAGATTGACACTTCCGCCCCTATTCCGTATATTAAATTTATAAACTCAACATCGTATGATAAGCATATAAGGTAAAAACCGCACTATAATGATAATCGAAAAGAAATTTACCGATTATTTCATATTAGGGGGGAGAAAAAATGGAACCAAACAGACAACTTGCAGAACAGGCACTTAAAAAAGCATCTGAATCCAATCCGGGGCCATGGGAAGCTCATTCCCGCTATGTAGCAGAAGCGTGCCAAAATATAGCCGCCCACTGTAAACATCTGTCCGCAGACAAAGCATATGTTTTAGGATTGCTGCACGACATTGGACGCTACGCCGGAGTAAGTTCAGAAAAACACCTGATAGACGGTTATCGTTATTGCATGGAGCGAGGATGGGAAAAAGCGGCGCAAATATGCATTTCCCATGCGTTCATGATACAGGATATTAACACTTCTATTGGTAAGTTTGATGTAGGTGACGATGATTACCTGTTTATGAAGGAATTTGTTGCAAATGCCGTTTATGACGATTATGACCGCTTAGTACAGCTGTGTGACGCTTTGGCTATGCCAACAGGCTTTTGCCTTTTAGAAAAAAGATTTGTAGACGTAACTATCCGGTATGGCATTCACCCGGCCACAGTGGATAGGTGGAAGAAAATACTGGAGATAAAGCAATTATTCGAAAAGAAAATTGGCTGTTCTATTTATACTTTGCTTCCGGGTGTTGAAGAAAGCAGTTTTCGCCAGGAACTGCTTTGAACTACATTTTTTACCTTGGCTTTTTTCTTCCCCATAACAAGGGAGACAGTTTCCTTGCGGACTGTCTCCCTCTTTCAATTTCCCTATAATCTCTTTAACAGCTCTTCTCTCTCTGCCTCATAACCCGGCTTCCCAAGCAAGGCAAACATATTTCTCTTATAACTCTCAACTCCCGGCTGGTTAAACGGATTCACACCCAGGAGATATCCGCTGACACCGCAGGCAAACTCGAAGAAATAGAACAGCTCACCTAAATAGTACTCATTCTGTTCCGGGATGTTTACGACCAGGTTCGGCACGTTTCCATCCGTATGTGCAAGAATGGTTCCGTTCATAGCACTCTTGTTTACAAAATCAACCGTTTTTCCTGCCAGATAATTCAGGCCATCCAAATCTGACGGCTCCTCACCGATAACCAGTTCACACCGTGGTTTTTCCACGTTCATTACGGTCTCAAACATAATACGGCTTCCGTCCTGAATGAACTGTCCCATAGAATGAAGGTCTGTAGTAAGGTCTACAGATGCAGGGAAAATACCCTTCTGATCTTTTCCTTCGGACTCACCGTATAACTGTTTCCACCACTCGGATACATAGTGCAGGCTCGGCTCATAGTTCGCCAATATCTCAACTAATTTCCCTTTTCTGAGCAGGATGTTACGGACTGCCGCATACTTTAATGCGTCATTTTCTGCAAAGTCAGCTTCCATGGCACGTTTTCTCCCGGCTGCCGCGCCTTCCATAAGCTTCGTGATGTCAGCCCCGCTGACTGCGATTGGAAGAAGCCCTACTGCGGTCAGTACGGAAAATCTTCCGCCTACATCGTCCGGCACTACAAAACTTTCATAGCCTTCCTCTGTCGCCAGATTCTTTAAGGCTCCTCTTGCCTTATCGGTAGTCGCATAGATTCTCTTTGCTGCCTCTTCTTTTCCATATTTCTTCTCCAGCATGTCCTTGAAGATACGGAAAGCAATCGCCGGTTCCGTGGTAGTTCCCGACTTTGATATGATATTAACAGAATAATCTCTGTCCCCGATGACATCAATTAGCTGTGCTAAATACGTGCTGCTGATGCTGTTTCCTACAAAGTAGATTTCCGGCGTCTTGCGGATTTCTTTCGAAACCATATTGTAAAAGCCGTGACGAAGGAATTCAATTGCTGCCCTTGCTCCCAGATAGGAGCCGCCAATGCCGATTACCACCAGCACCTCACTGTCCGATTTAATTTTTTCAGCAGCTTTCTGAATCCTGCCAAACTCTTCTTTATCATAATCTACAGGCAAATCAATCCATCCCAGGAAATCATTTCCTGCTCCTGTCCTGCTTACCAGGACTTCTTTGGCATCCTGTACCAGTTTTTCCATCGGCGCTATCTCATTCTCACCGATAAAACCTATTGCCTTTGAATAGTCAAATGTAATTTTCTCTGCCATTTCAAACACTCCTCTTTTTTGTTCTTTTTACCGGCAGCCTAAAATCTGCCTGTATTCATCCCTCATTCTAGCAAACTTATATCACATTATCAAGACGTAATCACAGAAATTCTTTCAGTACCTCCCGAATAACTCTTTCCTGTTCTGCCGGGTCCATCTGCTGTAAAATTTCCGTATTCCTCTTCCGGCTTCCCTCGGCCGCCGCAGTCTCCGCAGTTCCCTCCTTAAGTTTCGCCAGATTTTCTTTTAATTCACGCTTGTCCCTCTGGGCTTTTGTCTCCATAGATTTTCCCCGTTTCTTTTTCTCCGCAGAAGCTCTTATTGGGAAAGGCTTTTTCTCCGCTTTCACTGTCTCTTTTGCAGACTCTGTACGCTGCTCCGGCAAATCTACCGTCTGTACTGTCTGCGTGCTGCTGCCGGAAAACAGGCTTCGGAGTCCGGTTTCCAGATACTTTCTCCGATATCCCGTATCCGTAACTCCGTACGCCCCCGCAATTAAAAGCGCTGAAGCCAATACCGCCCACAAATAATTCTGCCTTATCTCCTCTGCCAGCTGCAGGGTTCCGGCAAAATACCATCCCACGGCCCCCACAACTGCACACAGCACAAATACCGCGCCTCCCATCCGCCTCCAGGTATGCAGGTTCATACCTAAAAATTTATATTCCATTAAACTTTTCTGAATAAAAGTATTCACATTATCGGCTCCCGCCTGCATCCGTTTATAGACATTGTATTTCTGTTTCAGATGCTTTACATATTTCCCCTTGGCAAACGCCGGTTTTTCCATATCGTGGATAAGCTTATCATATACGATCCGCAGGATAATCTGGCTGGCTACCCCCCAGATACCCAGAACCGCTATTCCGTAGAGTAAAACGTTTTGCTGCATGATTTCTAATAACATATATCTTCCCCCTTTTTTGCCGCTGCCCGCAAAACCGGGCCGCTTTGCTTTTTTCACCGCCATTATAGCCTCAGATTTTCCATTTGCAAAGTAAAATCGTCCGACAAAAATAGCCTGAAAACCTCGGTTTTTCGGGCATTTTCTTCCATGAGCCCCATCGAAACAGGGAGATTCATGTTCTACTTTAAGAGGGTAAGAAACGTCTGCTTCCTATGAAACCGCATATTCTGCGGGCAGAAATCTTTCTTCAAAAGCCGCTTCCTGAACAGGTTCATACACTGTCTGTCGAAATTTCTTATGTTCATAAAAATTCTTAAGCCTGCCTGCAACGATATAAAATAGAATGGAAGCGGGTAAATCTGTACGATTTTACCCGCCTCCACAAATTATACTACCTTGAATTTAAATTTCTGAATTTCTTTCTCGCTGGTTACTTTTTCAATCTCTGCCCCCAGCCCACGCAGCTTTGCATCAAAATTCTCATATCCCCGCTGGATATACACGATATCGTCTACAATCGTGATTCCTTCTGCTGCCAGCCCCGCAATCACAAGCGCGGCTCCGGCTCTGAGATCCGGTGCACTGACCTGCGCCCCTGTGAGCTTATCTACTCCTGTAATAATCGCTGTATTTCCCTCAACCTTTACCATAGCTCCCATCCGGACAAGCTCAGCAACATATTTAAAACGGTTTTCAAAAATACTCTCTGTCACAATACTTGTTCCCGATGCCAGAGAAAGCGCCACGCCAATCTGCGGCTGCATATCCGTAGGATAGCCGGGATAAGGCTGCGTCTTTACATGGGTATTCAGCAAACGCTTTGATGCCACTACACGGACTGCATCGTCAAATTCCTCTACTTCGCACCCTATCTCTTCCAGCTTCGCTGTAGTGGCTTCCAAATGCTTCGGTATCACGTTCTTCACCATCACATCGCCCTTTGTAGCCGCTGCCGCAAACATAAAAGTTCCGGCTTCTATCTGATCCGGAATAATAGAATATTCCGTCTTGTGAAGCTTCTCAACGCCTCGGATACGAATAACATCTGTTCCTGCGCCTTTGATATTTGCTCCCATGCTGTTCAAGAAGTTCGCCACGTCTACCACATGTGGTTCCCTTGCCGCATTTTCAATAATCGTACGCCCTTCTGCCATGGACGCAGCCATCATGATATTGATGGTCGCCCCTACTGAAACAGTGTCCAGGAAAATATGGCTGCCGTGCAGTCTCTCAGCCTGCGCCACAATTGAACCATTCTGAATGCGGACCTCCGCACCAAGAGCCTTAAATCCTTTCAGATGCAAATCAATCGGCCGGCTGCCGATATTGCATCCGCCCGGAAGCGGCACCTCTGCCTTTTTATATTTTCCCAGCAGCGCTCCCAGCAGATAATAAGAAGCCCTGATTTTCTTTATATATTCATACTCAACGCTGACATCTCCAATCATCGAACCGTTGATAGCCACTTTTCCTTTTTCAATCTTATCCACCCGCGCACCAATTCCGCTGATCGCTTCCAGCAGAACCTTAATATCCTGCACCTCCGGAAGATTCTCCAGTATTACCGTCTCGTCTGTCATAATGGCTGCTGCCAAAATCCCCAGCGCTGCATTCTTAGCACCGCCAATCTCCACCTCGCCGACTAATGGGTTTCCACCCCTTATTATATACTGTTCCATAGTACACCTCAAATTCATGCTCGCAACAGCCCTGCCCAGATGATGCCTCTCCTTCCATGTCAATGCAGAAAACCGCTGTCCTTATTTTATACTACCCAAACTTCCCGGAGATTGTTTCCCGTATTTATAGTGTCTCCCCTTACACTTTTTCAGCCATTCCAAAAACCTGCTCTGCAGGCGCCTGATTCGTTGCGTTCGCCTATATTATATCACATTCTTTACTTTTGTAAATAAAAATTAAGAATTTGGTAATGCTCTATAATTTTTTCCAATCAAATCAGGGCTTTTTAGGCGTTTCTCCTACCCCTGTCCCTTTGCCGCCTGTGATAATCTCTGCACATAGTTGCTTATTTTACCATAAAAGCACATTTCTTTCAACTGCTCGGCATACCTATAGAAAAACAAACATTATAGTTGGTAGCCTATGCTTAAAGACAAACGTTCTCTTATCCTCAGGCTCCTGCTGATTCCTGCGGCTCTGCTGCTTGTGCTCTCCATACGCTTTTACAAAGATAACAAGGAGTTCACAGACTTTACCCGCGAAATGTTCCGCAGTGAAATCACAGGCAATACCCTGAACCTTCATTACACCCTCTCGAATCCGAAGTCTTTCGGTATCGAAGATTATCCCATTACTTTGGGAGACGCTGCGCCGGATTCGCTGGCTCAGGGAATTTCCACACTGGAAAATTACCGGAATTCTCTGTCCCAGATATCCCGCAAGAGCCTTTCTGACAAAAACAAACTAACCTACGACATCCTGTCTTCTTATCTGGATGTACAGCAACAGGGCAAGGATTACGCGCTCTATTCTGAGCCTCTCGGCCCTACCATCGGTACACAGGCACAGCTTCCTGTTCTTCTTGCAGAATACGGTTTTCGAAGCACAGAAGATGTCAAAGAATACCTAACGCTGATATCCCAGATGGACACCTACTATGCCTCCATCCTGGATTTCGAAAAAGCAAAATCAGAAGCCGGGCTTTTTATGAGCGACCGCGCCGCTGATAATATTATTTCACAATGCCGGGCTTTTATTGACGCAGATGAAAATTTCCTGCTTCCAATTTTTGATGAAAATATCGAAGCTATGGAATGCCTCTCTAAACCGCAGAAGGACAGTTTAAAAGCAAAACACAAAAAGCTTGTAGAAAACCATGTGATTCCCGCCTATCAGCTCCTGATTAACGGACTGACCGCACTAAAAGGCACTGGAAAGAATTCCGGAGGACTGGCATACTTCGAACATGGAAAAGAATATTACGAATATCTTGTAAAAGACACTACTGGATGCTACGACTCAATTGCCGAAATCGAAAACCGTATTAAAGAACAACTCTTGGCAGACTTCCAGGAGCTTCAAGAGCTTATTGCCGCACACCCTGAGGTATTCAGCTCTTCCGCTTCTGTCAATACCGCCGAACCGCTGACTATCCTGAAAGAACTTCAGCAAAAATGCATCGAGGACTTCCCTGCTCCTCCCTCTGTATCCTGTGATGTAAAATATGTACATAAATCGCTGGAGGATTTTTTAAGCCCGGCCTTTTACCTCACGCCTCCCGTGGATAACCTTTCTTCTAATGTCATATACATCAATAATATTTCCGGCTATTCTCCGCTGGAACTGTACACTACCCTTGCCCACGAGGGATATCCGGGACACCTTTACCAGACAGTTTACTCTGGCAGCGTTCCTTCCAACGAAGTCCGCAGTATCCTGAATTTCGGAGGGTATATTGAAGGGTGGGCTACCTATGTAGAAATGTATTCCTACTCAACCGCAGATGTCGACTCTGTCACCGCAGATTTGAACCGCCTTAACCGCTCCATTATCCTGGGCATTTCCAGCGCCCTCGACATTGCCATCCATTATCGTGGCTGTACACGGGAACAGACAGAGGCGTATCTTTCAAAAGTAGGCTTCCAGAGTGCCGCTGCTGCCGACTCTCTTTATGACATGATTATCGAGGCTCCCGCCAATTATCTCAAATATTATGTAGGATGCCTCTGCTTTATGGACTTGCGGGATGCAGTGAAAGAACAGCAGGGCGAAGAATTCACCCTCAAAGAATTCCATAAAGATGTGCTTGAAATCGGACCTGCGCCTTTTTCCGTTCTGGAAAAATATCTTCTCCAGCCCTCGGAAACAGAAACTGCTTCCACGCAGACGCCGGCCTCCTGATTCTCAGTAACCCGCCCCCTTTTTTCCACAAAAGAGGGCGGGCTGCCGTCTGTTTATGCTTCTACAAATACTTCTTTCCCCATCCCGCAGATTGGGCATACCCAATCCTCCGGAATGTCCTCAAAAGCCGTTCCCGGTGCAATTCCGTTATCCGGATCGCCTACCTCCGGATCATACTCATAGCCGCATGGTTCACAAACATACTTTTTCATTTCACTTTACCTTTCCTTTCTTTAATTTTTATAGCTTAACGATCCCATTTATCGCAAAGCGCATTAATTTGGTCGGCAAATTTCGCCAAATCTTTATTTGCACCGCCTTCGTTATGGCGGATAACTGTAAGCAGGCGCTGGCCGGCTGCCCACAGTCTTGTAAAGATAGTATTTCCTCTGGCTTCCTTAGGAAGCTTCATCAGCACTTTCTTCTTTGCTTTTACTGGCTGCCCTTCTTCAATGCACTTATTTGCCGCAAGGTCATAGGCTGCACCGCTGTAAGGCGCTTCTGCTTCCATTCCCAACTCATTTCTAAGACGCTCCGCAAAATACTCACAGACTTTATCTTCTCCATGAATCACAAAAACTCTATCCGGCCTGGTTTTAAATGCCTGAATCCACTCCAGCAGCCCTTCATTATCCGCATGGCCGCTTACACCAGCAAGCCTGCGTATCTGTGCGCATACCTCGATTTCCTCTCCAAAGAGCTTTACCCTGGACGCGCCCTCCAAAAGCGCCCTCCCCAGTGATCCATGCGCCTGATATCCCACAAACAGCACCGTACATTCCGGCCTCCACAGATTATGTTTCAAATGATGCTTAATCCGGCCTGCCTCGCACATACCGCTGGCGGATATAATTACCTTCGGCTTCATGTCAAAATTAATCATCTTTGACTCATCGCTTGTAACAGAGGTCCGCAGTCCCGTAAACCCGATTGGATTAATCCCCCTCTCCACAAGCTCCATCGCCTCTTCATCAAAATCATCATACATATGCTCCATAAAAATCCGGGTTGCCTCAATTGCCAGCGGACTGTCCACATACACTTCAAAATCTTCATGGTTCTTGACCAGATGCCTCTCCTTAATCTCTCGGATAAAATAAAGCATCTCCTGCGTCCTGCCTACAGCAAACGAAGGAATCACTAGGTTCCCTCCCCTGTCGAACGTTTCCTGGATAACCTTACTTAATTCCTGTACATAATCCGGCGCGGCTCCATGGCTCCTGTCTCCATAGGTAGATTCCATTACTACATAGTCAGCTTCCTGGATATACTGCGGATCACAGATTAGCGGCTGGTTTTTATTTCCAATATCGCCGGAAAATACGATTTTTTTCTCCAACCCTTCTTCCTTCACCCATACTTCTATGGAAGAAGACCCCAACAAATGCCCCGCGTCCACAAAACGTATACGCAGACCTTCCCCCAGAAGGATTTCTTTATCATATGGACATCCCACAAAACACTTAATTGCCCCGTCTGCATCCTCCATATCATAAAGAGGAATAAATTCTTCCTTTCCGGCGCGCCTGCCTTTCCTGTTTCTCCACTCTGCTTCAAACATCTGAATATGTGCACTGTCCCGGAGCATAATCTCGCATAAATCCCTTGTTGCCATAGTTGCAAAAATTTGCCCCCTGAATCCCCTCTGGTACAGCAATGGCAGCAGCCCGGAATGATCAATGTGGGCATGTGTCAGGAGCACCATATCAATTTCACTGCATGACACAGGGATTTCATGGTTCTCATACGCATCTTCCCCCTGCTCCATGCCACAGTCCACCAACAGCTTCTTTCCACACGCCTCCAAGTACAGACAGCTCCCCGTAACCTCATGCGCTGCCCCCAAAAACATCAGTTTCATCTTAAGTCCCCCCTTTAGGCTATTAATCTATATAGATTCCCTTAACACATTTTCTCATTTTTTCTCCTTTAATATACATATAATATACATATTTCCAGCCTGATTTCCCGCACAAGCTCCAGCGCTTCTCTATCCTCGTCCGACAACAGCTCATAAACTATCAGGTACAGACTCTTTTTCCATTTCTTTCTACCGTTTCTTGTCTCCCCAATACTCTTCCAACTCGGAAAATCGGCTGATTTTATTCTTTTTATTCTGTTTCTCCATAAAATGCACCAACTCCCTTCTTGACTTTTTCTTATAACAGTATAAGATTATCATAGGATTATTTAATTGGAGGATTATTATGAAACGTATCATACTTACCGGCGGCGGTACTGCCGGGCATGTTACACCGAATATTGCGCTGCTCCCAACACTCAGGGAGCTGAATTATGATATTCACTACATTGGTTCTTATAATGGTATTGAGAGGAAACTCATTGAGGAAATGGATATTCCCTACTACGGCATTGATTCCGGCAAACTCCGCCGCTACTTTGATCCGAAAAACTTTACGGACCCATTCAAAGTTCTGCACGGATACAAACAGGCCAGGAAACTAATCAAACAGCTAAAACCTGACGTGATATTTTCCAAAGGCGGATTTGTTACTGTTCCGGTAGTCATCTCTGCGCACAGAAAACATATACCCGTGATTATCCATGAATCGGATATGACTCCGGGGCTCGCCAACAAGCTCTGCATTCCATCTGCGGATAAAGTATGCTGCAATTTCCCGGAAACCATGAGACATCTGCCAGAAAACAAAGCTGTGCTGACCGGCTCTCCAATACGGCAGGAACTTCTGTCAGGAAATAAGCTGAATGCGCTGAAATTCTGTGGCTTTACAGCAAATAAACCAGTCCTGATGATTATTGGCGGAAGCCAGGGCTCCGCAGTAGTAAATGACGCCATGCGCGGTATTCTTCCTGAACTTCTGAAAACATTTCAGGTTATCCATCTCTGCGGAAAAGGCAAGCTGGATTCCTCTCTTGACCATCTGGAAGGATATATTCAGTTTGAGTATGTAAAAAAAGAACTGGCCGACCTTTTTGCGCTGACAGACGTCTGTGTCTCCCGTGCCGGAGCTAACGCCATCTGCGAAATCCTGGCTCTCAGAAAACCGAATCTGCTGATTCCACTTTCTGCAAATGCCAGCCGGGGCGATCAAATACTAAACGCGGATTCCTTTGAAAACCAGGGCTTCAGCGAAGTTCTTACCGAGGATCAACTCGCCCCTACCATTTTAATTTCAAGAATTATGAAATTATACAATAACCGTGCTGCCTATATCGCTGCCATGGAAACCAGTGAACAGAGCGACGCCATTTCCAAAATTATCTCTCTGATTGAGGATCTGTCCCGCTGATTTTACTCTTCCATACCTGAAGTTTCTATGCACTCTAAAGAATATCCTCAGAACTCTGCAGCAAAAGCTTTCGATAGGATGCGTCAGCTTTGATGATATTCTCTCTGATACTTATCACGGATATACTTTTTCGCACGATAAAGCTTTGCGCTCAGCACCTGCGGCGTCATCCGCAGGTGCTTTGCCGCATCCCCCAGCCGCATTCCATAAACACAGACTGCCATGACTATCTCATACCATTCCTCGTTCTTTTCCCGAAGATCCTGCAGAATCTGAAAAGACAGCTGACTCTGCACCACACGCTCTACCACACGCTCCGCGTTATCCTCCACTGTAAGCATCTCCTCAACTCCATACAGCCAGAATACTTTTCCACTTCTGTTCTTTTGCTTTCTGACATAATCAATCAACGCATTTCTCGCCGCAATAATCAGCCATCCCTTCATGTGCTCTTCTGATATCTTCTCCATATTCTCATAAAGACTCACAAACACCTGCTGGCAGATTTCTTCTGCGGCAAATCCATCTTTCAAGCTATCATACGCTATCTTTATAATCAGTCTGCTGTATCTCTTATAGACTTCCGTAAACCTCTTATTCTTCATTTGTGCCCGAAATTCCTTCTCTAGAATGTTCGCAGCCCTTCGAATCCGGCTCAGAATGCTATTTAATTTTTTGATACCCAGCTCCAAACAGCTGCAAATGCTTTTACCGAAAGCTTCTCAGAATCTCTGTTTTCTCTTCTTCTGTCAGAGTTCCCTGCGGCCAGTTGATACCCGCACCGTCATTTTCATACCTTGGAATCAAATGAATATGAAAATGAAACACTGTCTGCCCGGCTGCCGCGCCATTGTTCTGTACAATATTAAACCCGTCGCATCCGAAAACTTCTTTCATCCTTCCTGCCATCCGTTTTGCCAGTGCAAATGCTTTCGCCGCCCACTCCTCTGGCATTTCAAAAATGTTCATGAAATGCTCTTTGGGCAAAATCAAGGCGTGCCCCCTTGTGGCCGGATTTAAATCCAGAAGCACGCGAAACTCCTGATCCTCATAGATTGTTGCCGAAGGAATCTCCCCGGCCGCCAGTTTACAAAAAATGCAAGCTTCGTCTTTCATCTTTTCCTCCTTCTGACGCATTCGCCGCGCCGTCTTAATAGATTTGGAAGTTTACTTCCAAACTTTTTCCCTTTCGCTTATATCTGCCGCAGATGCTTGTAAAACACCTCGTTTTTTTAGTCTGTGGCCATTTCATGGTAATTCTTTTGCAAAATAATGTCAACAACAAGTATTTGCTATTTTCTTTATACAGTGGTACACTAAATCGGACACGAATGGTAATGCCTGGATATTCTATAGTTTCGTCAAAGGAGGTTTTCTAAAATGGCACAAGAACATCAGCTAAAAACACTGAAAAAAACAATTGAAGATCAGCGAATGGCCATCTCTCAAATTTCGCACGAAATACGCAATCCTGTGACCTTGATTAACGGTTCCTTAAAGCTTATAGAGAAACAACATCCTGAAGTTCAGGAATTTGCGTTTTGGAACGATGTCAGAAGAGATATGGCACATCTGCTGAATCTGCTGGAAGATGTCTCGCGCTATAACAACAGTATGCTTCTCCACCTGGAACTGTTAAATACCAGCCACTGGTTAAGAGAGCTAACCGCATCTTTAAGCTTCATGCTCCCGGAATCTTTCCACTTCTCTTCTCATATACCACAGGGGCTTCCTAAAGTTCACGCCGATTCTACCAAACTGCGTCAGGCGCTTCACAATCTAATCCGAAATGGTTTTGAGTCCCTGGAAGGTGACGGCACAGTTTCCCTGGCTGCCTCCGCGGACGAGCAGTATCTGTCCATTCAGATTTCAGATACCGGCTGTGGAATCCCCGCTGAATACATAGATTCTCTGTTTCAGCCTTTTACTACCCATAAGCCAAACGGCACCGGACTGGGACTTGCCATTACAAAACGCATTATCGAAGCCCACCACGGACAGCTGTTACTCGAAACAGAACTGGGCACAGGAACCTGCTTTACTATCCTTCTGCCACTTACATAATCAGTAATTCCAATCACTCTCCATACTTGATTGACGCGGCTTTTTATAAAGCAAAACCGCAAAGAGCAGCCCAAACACAAAACCGCCCACATGGGCTGCATTGTCCACCCCGGTAGAAGTAAAACCTTCGAAAAGCGTCAACGCCGCCATAAGAACCAGACGCTTTCCTGTAAATTCATCCACTCTTCCCCTGTTTACTACAACAATATAAACCAATGCGCCTATCACAGCGAAAACCGCACCGGAAGCTCCTGCGCTTACACTAAAATCCATCGTCCGGTATTCCAGCGCACAGGATACTACATTCGCCAAAATTCCTCCGCCAAAATATATCATCAGGTAACGCACCTTCCCTACCGTGCGCTCCAGCCCATCTCCTAAAAACATCAGGGCAAACATATTACTAAATAGATGATCCAATCCAAAATGGAGAAATATGCAGGTCGCCAGTCGATAATACTCTCTATATCCTACAATCCACGGTGTATAAGACGCCCCATGACGCAGCATGAACTCCACATCCTCTGTATCTCCTATTATCTCCATAATCAGAAAAACGGCAATATTCACGAAAATAATAAAAAGGTTGCAGAATGTCCGGGATTTCAAAAAGTCTTTTACCTCATCCATCTGGGTTCTCCTTTTCCACAAACCATATATTCCTTTTGCTTACCCATATTTTAACAGAAAGATTTCTGTTTGCAACCCTTTTACTACTATTCTTTAAAATAATAACCTGCTCCTGCGAAGTAAACTTCATCCCCCGAATGAAGCTGCCTGTACTCATTTGCTTCCATCCGCTCTCCATTTAAAAACGTGCCATTTGTGGAATTTAAATCTGTCAAAAAATAGTTTCCATCCCGCCGCTCAATCCCGGCGTGGATACGGCTGACTGGAGGTAAATCCAGAATAAGGTTTACCTGTCCTTTTAGCTTTCCTATAATAAATTTCTCCTGATCCACCACTGCATTTCCCCTCTGCTCTGGATAAATGCTAATCAGTACCGGAGCCTCCCCAGGCATTCCTTCCCGGAACAGTGTCGTCTGCCCATAAGGTTCCTCCCCAGGCTCCTCATAAAAATCACAGACTTTTTCCTCCCGCTCTTGCCGCTGCTGTCCGCTGGCCTGCATTTCTTGTTCCGCTGGCCTTTCTTCCTGCCTTTGCTGCCTCTTTTCCTGTAGCTGCTGCCGCTGTTTCTTTTCTTTTCCACCCGCCAGATAAAACACCGCCGCTGCTAGCAAAAACGCCGTCCCACCTGCCTGTGTCAGTGTCAGCACCCCAGAAAAAGCAAGTCCTGCAATGCCTGCCACGAGCAGAATGCCTCCTAAAGCCATCCACAGAATATGTCTGTACTGCCTGCGTTTTTTCAAATACTCCTGCCCTGTCAGTCCTCGGCATACTGGTGATTTTAAGCTTTCGGGATTCGAAAGAGACTGTTTCTGTTTTTCCGTCTCTTTACAGCTTACTGTCTCTTCTCGAACCAAAACTTCTTTTTCTTCCCCCACTGCCTTATTCTTTCCGCTGCTGTCTGTTCGGCGCAATTTCTTTACCACTGTACCCACATGATAATTTTCCTCCACTGTCCCGCTGTAAAGCTGATACCCCCACAATACCGCCTGGTCATCTTCATGATTTAGGCTTTTCAAAAGATATTCCGCCAGCTCCCGAAACGCCCCTGAAAAACTCTTTTGAAAAAATGGCAGGTAACAAAAACTTATCTCTTTTGTTTCTACGTCCATATAAAGAAAATCCGGCTCTAAGAGAAGCCCCTCCTCCGCCAACAGATATCTTTCCATCCCCTCCAGTGCCCTGACAAGCCCTGACGAAATTGCCCAGATATCTTCACAGCCTGCCGGACGCTGACCCAAAATCCTGGATAGGGGCTGACGGGATGTAATCTCATAATAAAAATACGCTTCTCCATCTACCATCCGCAGCTTGCAGTGCAAAAGCCCAGGTATTTCATTTCCTAAAAGCATTCTAACCTGATATTCGTTTCCGCGAAGCTTCTCATCCGATTTCAATATCATATAATTATGCTCGCTGTCACGGCGATACGTTACTTCCATTTTTAACCTCCTCCTTAATTTTTTTCAACAGATGGATACGCATAACTGTCTTTTGGGGCTGCGGCGCCGACAACGCCGCATGTCCCCGGACTTGCAGCCTATTTCCGCAGAAAAACCGCATAACCAGCCCCGGTACCTGCAGGCTTCCCTGAAAATCTGCAGCAATTTTTTTCTTACCTATATGTATCTCTGCTTCTATTCCCTGAATCCCCAGGAACGCCTGCGAGACAATCTCCCGTTTTCTCTCTTTTACAATTTCCTCCCCATCTTTTTCGCCATAATGAAGGCTCCCTAATGCTGCCAGCTCATAGGCAGCATTCTGCATCGCCGCCCCGTTATGCAAGTAAAACCCCAGATAGATAATCCCGGCGAAAAGCGGAATTATCAGAGCCATTAATAACGCCGCCTCCACAGTATAGCTTCCTTTCAGCCTCATCTGCTGTCCCCCTCTCCTGTCAACAATAGCCAAATCAAATATCCTGCCGCCAAAAATGGCAAAAATGCAATTCTGTATTTCCCTCCTGTACTCTTTACAAAAATCAGCCATGCGGAATATACAGCCGATAAAAAAAGCGCAACAAATAAAATCTCTATCAACGCAGGGAACCCCAGCCAAATACCAAGTACAGCCGCCGTAAATGCATCCCCATATCCTATCGCCTCCCGCGTGAGTTTCGCCACACCTGCCAGTATGACCCCCGCTGCACCTCCGGCAATCCAGCTCACCACAGGACTTATCTCATTTCCAAAAAACAGTTCCACAGAACGTACTGCCAAGCCAATGAGAAAAAATGTTCCCAAATATATACCAGAAATCTCCTTCTTTTTTACATCTTCCACACTGCCTATTACCAAAAATATCCCCATCATCCATTTTTCCATTCTCTACTCCTTTTACCCACATCTTGAACATGCCTTCCATCCCTCTACCTGGGACAGCGGTACTTCTATTACTTCCCGTTTCAAGCCGCTGCACGCCGCAGAACTGTGATACCTATCCCCTGTATCCGTAATATACACCTGCGAACCACTGCCGCCTCCGCATTTTTCACAGGAATGATATTTTCCCCCGTCCGCATTCCGAAGCCCAGACACCCGGCTTTTGGATTCCTGACGAACCGACAAACGGATATGAGTACAATCCCGGCTCCAGTGATACACTTTTCCGTTTGCCGTCACATACACCTTTTCTCTGGGTTCCCCATTCTCTTTTTCTCCGCCGTCTGCGCTGCTCCTGCCCGTCCACGCACGGATTCTGGCTCTCTGCAGAAGCGGAAAATCTGGAAGCGTAAAAAACGGCATCTTCCACTGAAACTTATACTCTGCAACCAAATCTATCATTTCATCCCTCTTCAAAACCGAAGAGCGCATCAAACTGACAGATGGAGCATCTGCCCCCAATGCCTGGCTGACTCTATTTTCTGCATAAAGCAGGCTCACAATCTTAGATGCTGAAGTCTCTTCCTCCCCCAGAGCCTGTTCTTTCACATAGGCATACACCGCCATCTGCTTTCCCGCATCCTGCAGCGCTTCCGCCACGCTCCCAGCCATAGTTACCGCCTGGAAGAAATAGAAAAATGCCAGGATTCCGCATAGAAATATGGGAAGCACACACGCTGCTTCTGCAGTAAGGCTTCCTTTGCAGGAGGCAGACAGGGATATCCTTTCCCTGCTCTCTTTTCTAAAACAATATTGTCTCGGGAGAGAGCTTGCTTCCTTTCTTTTATATTTATTTGAGCAGAGAAAGAACATCCCTGTCCACCTCCTAACCAAAAACTGATTCAATAACCAAAACTTCCTTTTACTTCATATCCCGGCAGCCGCTTCGACACCCCCATAAATACTTGAGGAATTCTCAGAAATACAGCAGGAAACTTCCAGGAAACCACTATTTCTGCTTTCACTACCCAGTTGTCCGCCTGCCCTCGAAGCTCCTGTTCCATCATATCTAACGCTCGTAAAGGATACCTCTTCTTTCCTCCGGTAAGCATCAAAATTCTTAAATAATCTTCATAATCCTGCCCGCTTCCCCCGCCGCTGTCGCACTCTTCCAGAAGCTCCGTAACCTGCGCAAGCTTTACAAGCGAAAGTTTCCAGGTAGACGCATCTTTTGTAGGCGGAACCTTCCCTCCGGACATCAGGGTACGCACATCCAGCAGGCTTTCCCCATAAGCCCATGCCAAAAGCAGCACAGCCTCTAACGCCTGTACCAGCCCCGGAACAGGAGCTGCTCCGGCAATAGACACTGCAAGACTTCCCGCTTGGCTTCTCATCTTTGTATCAGATGCCGCATAGAGAAGGTTTACGCCCTCCCGCATAAGGAGCAGCCGGTTAACCACAGCTTTCAGGTTCGCTTCATCACTGTCTTTGCCCATCAGTATATATTCCATCTGGTACTCCAGCGCTCCATCCTTGCACGGTTTTCTCCATGTTCCAAAGTGATCCAGCAGGTAACCCTGAAAAATAACATCAGCTGCTGCTCCTGTATTCTTCTTTTCCACTGAAAGATTCCCTTTCTTACGTTTTCTCCCCGACACCATTTCCTGCTCCTTGACACTCTTTCCAGACACACCGGAAGCATCCTTTACCACCATTCCCAAAAGCCCAAGCTTCTTTATTTTCTTAATTGCATCCAGCGGATTTTCCACAGATTTGGCTGGCTGGATATCTTCTGCTGCTTCCTCCCCGCCTTTTTCTTTTGCCTCTTCCTTTTCTAAATCCTTTTGCTGCTGTTCTAAACCCTCCAGATTATCCCAGTCAATTCCATCTTTCTTCTCATAAATATCTGCCGCTTCCTGCTGCCGTTTGGCTTCCTTTCTTGCTTCCTGATATTTAAGCAGCAGCTCTGTCCCCAGATTTTCCTTTACATTCTGCACCACCTGCTGATAAAAAGCTGCCCCATCTTCATCCGTCGCCAGTGTATATCCCGAAACCTCACATTTCTCTATTGCCATGGGAAACAGATTCCGTCCTTTTATCAGTTTCATTCCTTCTGCGGGATTCGCATTATATTTCATAAACTCCCGCATCCTCATCGCTATTCTTTCCTCCTCAAAGTTCCCACCCCCATAAGAACCATCAAGAAACAGCACATCGTATTTTTCTAAAATCTCTGTGTTATACTCTCCAAATACAGAGAAAATCCCCATATCTGTCACTGCCACTGCCCATGCCTTGGCTCCCTGCAGCCTCGCCGATTCCACCATGGTACAGACCAGGGATAAAAACAGCACGCTGACCAGGCTCAAAAATACTGTAATCGTTCCCCGGTATCTGTACCTTTTCATCGTTTCCTCCTTCACATCTGCTGCACACTTTTAAATTCCATTGCTCTGGCTTGTGATTTTCTTGAAAATGCTATTCACCAGATTCGTCAGCTGACTCTTAAAAATAATAACCAGCCCAATCAGAACTACAAGAATTAAAATCACTTCCACAACGCCTACTCCGTCTTCTTCTGCCAAAAAGTCTTTCACATGATCCATACATTTCACCCCCTTTCAAAATTTGTCTGCATATTTCAAAAATTTGCTAAAAAACAGAGTTAAAAGCTCAGTACTGCAGGAACTATCAATATCACAAGCACGACTGCCAGCATCAGCATCATAGGAAACAGCAGCTTCGTCCCTGCTTCCTCCCCAAGCTTTCTCGCCGCATGTTTCCTGTCCTCAAACCCTGTCTCCGCCTCCTGCTCCAGAAGCTCCTGCAGTCCCTTCGCTCCTTTTTTCAGATTCTGTGATAAAATAGAGCCAAGCTTTATGTATCCGGGTTCCCCACACCGTTTTCCAAATCTTTCATAAGCGGCCGCTTCTCCTACACCATTCTCCATCTCCCTGCAGGCAAACAGCATTTCTTCATAGGCATAACGGAGCTTTGCTGACTTTTGTTCCCGGTATTCCCCGGCAATCTTCTGGAATGTGCCTTTTAATGTCAACCCCGCCCCCAGAAGCATAGCTATTTTAAAAAGGATTTCCGGGTAATCGTGGATAAGCTGCATTTTTCTCTGCTGTTCCAGCTTTTGTATACTTCTTTTCTGCTGAATCCATACCAGTACAGCTCCTATCAACACCAAAACAGTCAGATACCCGCCTATATGCATGGATGGTTTTTTCCAGATTACCTTTCGTCCATCCACAGCCTCTGGCAAAATTAACTCGCTCCCGTATCTTCCCTTTTCATTGGCACGTGCAACTTCTTCTTTCAGACGTTTTCCCAATATCTCTCCTTCCGTCCTGGCAGGCGGATATATGCACGCGTAACACGTATACTCTGCCTGATACTCCCGATATTTCAGCAACACGTGAATCTCTGCTAATTCCCCTGTTTCCTTCGGTTCTCTCAGAATCTGGCCTTTTGTATCCAGCAAGTCTGCGGGAGAAACCATCCACTCTGCCTCTACCGCCCCTTCATACAGAGATGCCGGAAATACAAGGTCATTTCTTACTTTATCCAAACTGAAATTCTCACCCAAAATCTGCTGCTCCAGCTTCCCGGTAATTTCTTTGAAAACCTCCTGAACTTCCTCTGCGGTGTATACCCGCTCACTAATCTGTATAGGGAGCACTGTATTCTCGGATTCCCCCTCGATAAAAGCCTCCAGCTCTGTCTCTCTATCCCCTTCACCATAGGAAGGCCGTGAAAGATGCCGGCTTGACATGCCCTCATCCTCTCTACCCACTGTCATCTCCGCGAAAACTGCCAACCCTATCCCCCAGAACAGAATCGCCAGTACTGCCGCCAAACGCTGGGCATAATATTTCTCTGGCTCCGGTTTCTTCCCTGGATACAAGACGCTCTGTCTCTCTGCTTCCTCCCTCTTTTTTTCTTTCCATAGGCTATCCGGTATCCTACCTGTTATCCACAGGCTTATCCTGTAAAATGGAAATAACAACCTTTTCATTTTTACACCTCAATTTCCACAATACGTTTTCCAAGTATCCATGCCAGAAAATACACCAGCAGACATCCGCTCATTACCGCAATTCCCACGGCATTATGGTACATCACATCCAGGAAGCCCGGCGATGCTGTCCCCACGTACGCCAGAATAAACAGCGGTACAGCGCTCATTAGATTCTGTTCCAGCTTCTTCGAGGCAATGCACACCCTGATTTCCTTTCGCGTTTCTTCTTTCTGGCTGATAGATTTCACAGTATTTCGAATGATAGCAGCCAAGTCCCCACCGCTTCGTTTTGCCACCCCAAAGACCTCCGCAAAGTTACGGATATCTTCTTCCCCGCTCCGTTTCGCCAAGTCAGAAAGCAGATCCTCCAACGCCCTGTTAAAAGACAGCTGTGCCGTTATCAGAGAAAACTCTTTCTCCACCAAACCATTTCCTGAAACCTTCCGAAGCGCCTCTAACGCCTCCCGAAAAGCATCCTCATAAACCTTTTTTACTGGAATCAGCAGCAAAACCACCGCTATCACTGCAAAAATAATAATGAGTTTCTTTTTCACACCATGCCTCCCAAAAGTTTAATGTGTGAAGCCCCCTGCTCCCCGATTCCCCAATCTGCCGGAAACCGAGAATGCCTGACCTCTGTGCCTTATTGGGGATATGCTACTGTAGAACCGTATGCATTTACTATCTTTGTACCTTCTTTCTGATGATCATAGAAATCAACATGGACACTATTCCTAAAGCGAGATAGACCACCGCATACAAAACAAATGCCATTTCACCCATATCAAAAAATATCCATGTGCCGATCAGGAACAGCACCGCAAAAGTAACTGGCAGGCTCCAAAGATGCTTCACATCTTTTCCCGCAAAAACTCCGATAGCCACAAAGTATATTGGATTAATGGCAAAAAACAGAAGCAGGCAGACAGCCATTCCTGCATCGCCTTTTACGAAAGTAACCGCAAGCCACGGCAGTGCCAGTATGACTACTGCCGAAATCGCCAACCATAAAATAAAAGCCTTTTTCATAATATTACAGAAACCTCCACCAATTTTATACAACATCCCCTCTCCCGTTCAGAGCCGCCCCCTGCACCCCCGCAGTCCGCAGAGGCAAAGTTTTATGCGCCTCTGCGGAATAAGGTGTATAGATTATATCTGTATATCTAATTATACCTTTTTACTAATGCCAAACATACTATTCAGCATAGATAGCACTTTCTCCATGCCGCTTTCCTTAGAGCCAGAGGTCTTGTAAGCATCCCTCCATTCCTGCGCCAGCCTTTTCATTTTCTGCCCGGTTGTTTCCGGGACGTTTTCATCCGTCCCCTGCGGCTTTTTACGGGAAAGCCCTTTCCCTCCTTCAGTTCTAAGCCTCTTAAACTCGCCCTCTATCATTTCTCTGGTATCCGCTCTATCCGCCATTTTCTGGAACGCCCGGTCAAGCCCGCTTAATTCTTCTTCCATTGTCATTTTACGGAAACCCGTCTCTGAATTTTCATCCTCCACATAACGCTCCCTTGTGCCGTTCTGGTAACCCTGCACGATCTCGCCATAAAGGTTCCCGTGAGCTCTGACGGAATCCTCCATCTGGTCTGCAATGCCGTATGTGCTGCCTGCCCTCTGCTCTTTCAGCTTTTCCATTTCCCCGGCCAGTTCGTTGCCATATGAATTTGCAGTCAGTGCGCTTGCCGCCTGTTTTGCCTGCCTTATAATGCTCTCCTTATTCCCTTTTGCAATGACTCTGCCAGATATACCTTTTTCGCGGGTCTGTTTCCGGTAGCTCTCAATGCCCTCCTGCGAAATAGAAACCTTCACCGCATTGTCCGCCTTCGGTTGCGGCGCATCCTTTTCCTTCTCCTGCGGACTTTCCACTCTGCTGTTCTGATACCAGCCATTCACTGCACTAGCCTGGCTTGTATATCCCTCTACGTTTACTGACATATCAAATCCTCCATTTCCAAATTTACGCCTTGAAATCCACTCCGCCGAGTGTCCCGTCAAGCTGGTCTAAAATGCTCGTGTCAAAAGCGTCCCCCGGCTTCCATCCCGGATTGATCTGTTTTACCAATGCCTCTAAACGACTGCCATAATCCCCTGCCATTCTGTCCAATGTCCACGAAGCAGAACTGCGCTGTTTTGAAGGAAGAGTGTTTAAATACTTATTGATGACATCGTTTCTCCTGGTTCCTTCCGGTATGCTCTTCCCATTGGTGTTGATAAAATCCTGCTTTACCACCTCCGCCAGTTCTGCCTTTACTTCATCTGACACGGATACAATCTTTTTCCAGTCGCTTCTTCCCGTTATGCATCTGTCAGCCTGCTCTTTTGACATCCAGGGAATACCGTTCTCATCATAGTATAAATTGCTGTGCTTGTGCTTTACCCCTCCGATAGTATTACCATCAGTTTGCTTGGATGCTCCTGCCTTATTTCCATTCTTCTGCGAAAACAGTTTATTCAAAAGGGAATACTGCGAAAACCCTCTCATATTGTTGCTGCTGATATTCATATCGTGACCTCCTTCACCAATAAGCCTGCTTCTCTATATTTTCAAATCCAGATTCGCACCTACTTGTGGCTGATCTTTCACAGTGCTTTTGCCCTCATCCTCTTTCTGGGCAGCTTCAATGATTGTTTTCATATCTGTGTCATCCAGATAAATCGTGCCATCTTTGGAAGCAGCCATTTTTTCTTCTAAGAGCTGCTCTGCTTTGTTCGGAGTTGTTGTTCCATCTTCCTTTACTACTTTCTTTTCTTCCGACTTTTCGCCTTCCTCTGCCTTTTCCTCTAATTTCTCTGCAAGCTGCTCCGCATTTTCACGGGCTTTCTCTCTTGACTTCTCAATCCGCTTTTCGGCGTTTTCCTGCGCTTCTTTGCGGAATTTTTCATTCATTTCATCTTTTCTCACTACAACGGCAAAACTGGAAAAATTACCATTTTCGTCTACATAGCCATGCCTGCAAACCGCAGTATATCCCATTGATTTTTCAAAATTATCAACCCATTTGGTAGCAGATTCCACATCTTTCAATCTCTGTGTATATTCCTTTGCTGCCTTTGGATCATTCTGCATTTTCTCCAGAAGTTTGGGATTGACACTAATAACATTCACTTTACTGTCATTACTTGTGTTAAGTCCATATCCTGTCTG
Organism: Lachnospiraceae bacterium 46-15; assembly: GCA_041223665.1. Classification (GTDB taxonomy): domain Bacteria; phylum Bacillota; class Clostridia; order Lachnospirales; family Lachnospiraceae; genus Hominisplanchenecus_A. The sequence goes on along the minus strand of JBCLQO010000009.1, from coordinate 44,843 downwards.
CAATTTGATATACGGTACTTGCTTCTGCAGATTTTTTAGATATTCCTCATTGCTGCCACTCTTTGCTGTTTCAGTGCTTTTCTGTGTAGCTGCTGTTTCCTCTTTCTTTGCCGCTTCCTTCCTTGATGAAGCATGTGTGTTTTCATAAACACTGCTGTAATTGCCCACTCCTGTAATTGCCATAATCATATCCTCCTTAACATGATTTTTTATTAGCGGCCCCTCTGTCATTCGGAGCCGCCCATGCCCTCTTATGGTAAGTCCGGGCATATCCTGCTTTACTTCAAAATGCTCGCCGCCTCCATGATGTTCTGCGCATATGCTTTGATTGCAGAATCCATAGTTTCTAGTGAACTCGTGTATGTAACCCTGCTTGTGTCTATTGCATGATTGGCAAGAGCCTCTGCTATACTTTGTTTTTTATAAGCTATCTCCATCTGCTGTCTTCGTTCCTCCGCAGCCTCCTGACTGCGCTCCATACTCTCTTTCCTCTGTGCCGCCTCTTTCTCACGTTTCGCTTTATTGATTTCATTAACCTCCCTTACCCGCTCTGGTGAATCACTACAGCCACCGATATACGTTACACTTCCATCCTCATGGACGACCACTCCACCCGGTTCATAGACAAGTCCCTTTGCCGCAAACGAAGCTGTCAGCATCGGAGTGGCATTAAAGAAATCGTCTATTTTTCCCTCATAGTAAGCCGCTTTTTCCGGGTCTTTCGCCATCTGCTCCAGAATGTTCGGGGCAATCACAACATCACTGCCGGTCATGCTCTTTCCCACCCTGTCAAGGCTTTTCTGGTCTTTCCCGATACTCTGGATTCTCACATTGCCATACTTTGACCGTAGATATTCTGTATAAGCATCCACTTCTGATGTGTCCACCGCTCCCTCTGTTTTCTGCAGCCGTTCCATAAAACCCATTCCGCTTGTGCCTGTTTTCTGCGTTCGGTTTGCGTACTGATATGCATCTGTCAAAGCGCCATTTACTCCTAAAATACTCATAATCAATCCTCTCTTTCTAAAACATATTTGTATGACAGCCCATCTGTCGTTCAGGGCTGAATCTGCTCCCTTTCAATAAGTCCAAACAGTTAATTCAAAATACCCGGCGTAATAAATGCACTCATTTCATAAGCCGCAACCGCAGAACGCAAACTCTCCGGTGTTCCTACATATGTAACCCTGCCTGTTTCTGTCATTTTATGAGCAATAAGTTCTGTCATGCTCTGCCGCTTGTAAGCTATTTCCATTTCCAGTTTCCGCTTCTCTGCCGCTTCCTCGGCAAGTTCCTGATATCGCTCCCGTCTTGCCCGTTTTTCCGCCTGTTCTGCTCTCACCTTTGCTTCAATCTTCGCCCGCACTTCCGGTTTCAGGTCTCCAGTAAGATATTTATACACCACGCCTTTCTCATCAATACCCACTGCATAAGAAGATACCTCGAACCCATTCATTGACGCTATTGCCTGATGTTTGGGAAAATCAGCAAGCGCTTGTTGAATTTTCTGTTCATAATAGGCTGCTTTCTCCGGGTCGTTTGCCATTTTCTCTAAAATATTGGGGGCAATCGCAACATTATTATACCCCGCTATGCTTGCGCCGAAGTTGTCAATACTCCTTTGGTCGTTACCGATATTTTTCACCATCACGTTTGCGCCATACCGCTGTTTCAGATATTCCACATACTGCTCTTCCCTTGATGCGGAACTATTTTCTGCGGTCTGCTTTACGGTGTCCGCAAAACTGGTTTTCCCTGTGGCATTATTTTTCTGCGCCTTATTCGCATACTGGTATGCCGCCAACATATCATTTACTCCTAAAATACTCATAATAATTCTTCTCCTTCCTGCTGATTAACTTTTTACCATGACCGACAATGTGAATCTATTGCCTTTTACAATACAGTCCATATCGCCGCCATATTTTACTGCACATTTTCTGATATTCTTTAGCCCTATCCCATGCACCTCCTTATCCTCTTTTGTTGATATGGGAAGGCCGCTGTCCTTATGGAACAGCACCGCACCATCAAAACTGTTTTCAATCTCTATAAAATACATATTCTTTGCTTTGAAAGACCGGATCGCGATATAGGCTTCTGCATCCGGCTGTTTCTCCCGCATCCGTATACAGGCTTCAAGCGCATTGTCCAGCCCATTATTCAGGATGATGCCCATATCATAAGCCTTTATCGTAACGGCATCTGAAAGCATGAAACCCCTTGCATCCAGTTTGATGCCTTTTACCTTTTTTGCCGCATAACGGAATTTGCTTTCTACCACTGCATCACTGACCGCATTGCCCGTATGCACCCTGCTGTCAAGCTGCTCTACCGACTGATACATACCCTCAAAATACTGACGGATTTCCTCATCTTCCCCACTGTACCTTTTCTGTATCAGGTTCTGCAGGACTGCCATGTGGTTCTTCATATCGTGCTTGACCGAGCGTATCCCGTCATACAGATGCTCCATTTCCACCATAGAACTCTGCATCTGCGTGATCTGGTTTTCCAGTACGATCTTCTCCGCCCGTTCTTCCTGCAAAGCCGCCATGTTCTGATAAATGTGGAAACTGAACACGATAGCCCCAAGCAACACAAGTGCTATCATGGGAATGATAAGATATAGCGCCGGATACCTTTTATGCAGCAGCACCGGAACACCATCCGTAACTGTGAACATCAGCAGACGCACAAGCACCGAAACCAGAACCCCTGCCACGGCTGGAAGCAGGTAGAAAACCACTTCCTTACCCATCTGTCCTTTTTCCTTACTGCAATAACTTCCTGCTATCTTTCTTGTAGAAACAAAAAGCAGGGCGCACTGTGCAGCTCCCACAAGGAAAATACAAAAGCAGGACAGGATGCCTGCCGCCACAGGCAGACATTCCGCCGATATCATACTGGTGCCTGCTTTATACACCAGCATCTCTATCATCTTATTTCCAATATAGAGCAGGCTGTACCCCGCCCAGAATGACAGCTCCCGCAGGGAAATAAACTGTACGGCCATAAACAGCTTCAACAGAATATTCCCCTGATACCAGCACACACAGAAAACAAACAAAATGCAGGATGTGAAAAGCAGTTCCATGATCAATACTGCACTGTCTGTATCCGAAAACAGCCCTTCGCTGGCAACCCTTATCGCAACCCATGCAATCCCGGATGCCCATTGTGCATTCCCTATCCTGCACAGTCTTGGCACCGCAAACCTGCCAAAAAAGAACTGGATGCAGTACCCCTCAAACAAATACAGCGGAATACTGAGCATTCTCATGATATATTCAGCCATCAGCACCCACCCCGTTTCTCAAATACCGCATATAGGCTTTTACAAACTCCCCATACTTTTCCTTTGCCTGATAGACATACTCCCCGTTATTCAGGGTAATGCTCTCGCTGTCATATTCCGCCACATATGCCATGTTCACCAGATACCCCCTGTGGCAACGGAAGAACCCTTCCCCAAGCTGTGCTTCCAGTTCGTTCATGGAGGCATATGCCTCTATGATCTCCCCTGTGGCATGAATCTCCACTTTCTTTCCCCTGCTCTCTATATAAAGGATGCTGTCCTTTTCCAGCGTAAAACTCCGGTTCCGTGTCTTTATGAATATCGTTTCCCGTTTCTGCCTTTTCCTCTTTTCCAGTTCCTTCTCTGCACGGTGGAACACCTCCCGGAACTTATCTTCCTCAACAGGCTTTAGCAGGTAGTGGAACGCCGCCACGTCAAACGCCTGAAAAACATATTCCCGGATACCCGTTATGAAGATTAGAATGGTATCTTCACCCATCTCCCGGAGCTTCTTCGCCGTTTCAATCCCGTCCGTCCCCTCCATCTGTATGTCAAGGAACACAATGTCAAACTGCTTTCTGGCGGCAAGTAGAGTATCCCCCGTCTCATAAAGATCAGGGCATACCCCCGCTTTCTCTTTTTCTATCAGTTCATTTATCTGTTCACGGATGGCTTTCTCGTCATCACATATGGCTATGTTCAATCTCATCACCTGCAATTCGTTTCCCATGAGCATAGCTTCCCCACGGGCAGTTCTTTTTACTTTTTATATCGGCAGATATTTTTCGTATTTCGCCGCGAGGGAACGAAACCCTATTTGAAATGGAACGAAATCTTTTTTCTTTTCTAAAAAATGTAAAAATTGCTCTAAAGTTTTTCGCCTTTCGTCCGATAGCGCCACTTGCATATTACCTCTGACTTCCCCACCATCCAAGTAATTTCCGTTATCAGGCCGCCCAGCCTGCCTGGGAAAAAAGCAGACCGCCGCATATGGTGGATAAAGTCCATAGTGCGGCGGTTTGTCTTTTGTAGGGTTCATAATCAATGCAACAAATATTTTATGAAAAATCAATCTTAAATTCCTTAATTATCGGGCTACATGGTGCTTAATTAGTACAACAACCAATAAGCCACAAACTCCTAATGAGCCATATGTAAAAATAAATTTCAAAACAGTAAATATGTTTGATGTATAACAAATTCCTTGGCCTATGGCCAAAAAATCTTTTATCATTTTTCTGATTAAAAGATTTTCTCCTAAATCAAAAACAAAACTAAGCAACGGGAAAAACAGTACAAATTTATATTTCTTTAATCCTGTCTTTTCCAAAAGGAATGATAATGCCGAAAAGTAAAAGATATTGTAAATAATCATATAACCAATATCAACATAAAAGAAGCAATTTGCATAAAACCAACGCCCCGCCTCTCCCAAGCCCCATATGTATGACTGACATTCCACAAAAGAATATCCTAACCGTAAGTCCAAAATTGTCTGAAAATCATTATATGCCGCAACTTTTCCCGCCAAACAACGCATGACAAACATCCCACCCATAAATAAAATGAAGAGAATAATTATTACTGCTACATTTAGTCTTCTTTGATATTCCTCCAATATTCTCATTGCAGTTCCTCCTAAAACTCCGCTACTATGCTTGCTATCGATAGCATTGTAATATATAATAATCCAAAAAGAAAGTACGCACTTTTTTGTTATATACTATCAAAAAGGAGAGTAATATGGATAAATATTGCCAGTTGGCTCAAATCGGATATCAAAAATTTGAAAAAGTTGTTGACATTTTAGGTGGGAAATGGAAGTTACGCATTTTATATTTTTTAGGACTTCATAGGGTATTAAGATATAGCGAATTAAAAAAACTCCTAACACCCATAACACATAAAATGCTCAGTATGCAATTAAAAGAATTAGAACACTCAGGAATAATCATTCGTACCGAATACCCACAGGTACCACCTAAAGTTGAATATTCCATAAGCCCTAAAGGAAAGGCATTGATGCCCATTTTTGAAGAAATGGCCAACTGGATTGTTACATATGAAAGTGAGAATCAATAAGAATGATTTCCTAAATAAGCGTGAAAAGACTTTGCAAAACAGCTCTTATGGAGCTTTACTCATATATCATTTGGCGAAACTCTTACTTTTCGGCAACCCCTTATACAATTTGGTGGAACTACAGCTTTGCCAAATTGTATCCGACTTTCGCCAAATCATTCATGCTTTTGGGCAAAAGAACCATCCAACTCCTGAATGTAAAATTGCTCTAAAAACACAAGAATAAAATGTAAATTTCAGACCTATGTACTGCCAAGAATGCCATATTTCCCAGAAACAAAAAATACAAAATCAAAAGAACGCCACTATAGCCCCCTTTTATCCTTTTATCCCATCTCCCTAAACGTGCTCGCCATTCCTTCTACAAGGCTCCATTGACGCTGCATATAGGAATTCAGATTTACCGTGCTTTGCCGATATGCCTTGCAAACCATTGATGGATTATCAAAATGCTCCATGACTGCGAAAGCGGCACAGTAACCGCTCTCCATCCCAGCAGAAATGCCCTCACCCAAAGGATTCAGAAATCCAGCAATCTCCCCGGCAAAAAGGACACGCCAAAAAACTCATACAAGAATACAAATCATGAACTATTAGAACTTTTTTCGTTGTTTTCAACTTGAGGCTTGCCACTGCCTACCTATAAAGCTATAATAATTCCTTGTAAGAAAGCAAAATTTTTAGTTAACCAGATAAGGAGAGTAACCGATATGCAGGAGTTTATTACACCACCAAACCATAAAGGATTTTCTGCCAAGAAACTTTTTGACGAAAATGGTAAGATTAAATGGGGTGCAATCGCCTATATTGAAAAAGGCGGTGGCGGCCCGGAGGGGAATCACACACATAACGATAACCATATCTTTATCGTAGTTGACGGCGAAGCAAAGGTTATTCTTGATGACAAGGAAGTGATTGTCAAGAAAAATGAATCTTTCTTTGTAGATGGCATGGTGCCACATTCTATCTGGAATAATGCAGATCAGATAACTGTTGTAATCAAAATTTCTACAGAGAGGGAACAAAACGTATAATAATATCAAGCAGCAGGAAAACCGTGATAGGTTTTCCTGCTATTCTTTATCGTTATTTCATTCAGTTTTTATCCCTTTCCCATGCACTATCACGAAAACCTTTTATACTATCACGGAAACCCTTATATTATCACGAAAACTCCCAGCAGGTTTCCGTGATAATATAGGCAGTTTCCGTGTTTGTATAAGGGTTTTGCCTGCGAGTATCGACTTTTGCGTGATAGTACAGAGTTTTGCCTGCAAGTATCCGAGTTTCCGTGATAGTAATCGACTTTTGCCTACGAGTATAAACTATCAGGCAAAAGAACCCCAGAACAACAGTTCGTACCCTCGCTAATGTAAAAATGCCCTTAAAAGCACACGGAAATAATGTAACTTTCAAACCTATGTAGTGCCACAAACGCCGTGTTTACGGGCTTTCTCGGCTTTCCGTGTCCGTATCTGCCGGAAACTAAGACACCCCCTAATGCCAAGGTTATTATTCCTAATAAATACGCTTTTATTATTCACCTGTTGGCTTGATTATTCCACTACTCTCCTGCTTATTTATCTCTTTAAATATTATCTGTATTCCACCCCTCTTTTTGTGCCAGCTTTCTTAAAGATTCTATATCTTCTGCACCTTCTTTGTGAATTTTCTCATGGTTCTTCTTTTTGGTTACTATAATGTTATTCTGATCTAATGCCTTTCTAGGATCATCCGCCTTTCGTACTTTGTGATGCCCTTCCGCATCTTTATTAAACTCTTCTCCCGTCAATTGATCACATGTAATATTTTCAGCTTTCATTTTTTTCTTAGTTAAATTTGGCAACCCCTTTTGTATCCTATCAGCCTCAATACTTCGTTCCTTTTCCAAATCTGGCGAATCAATAAAAGCATTTATACAATCACGCCTATCTTTTAGTTTTTCACGTTCTAATTGCGTTCTCGGTTCTTGTATTCTTTTAGATAATTCCTTAGTTATAGCAACAGAATCTGCATATTTGGAGTTACCATCTTGAAACTTCTCATCATTATCTAAGTCATTATAAACTTTATTTGCCCCCTTTTTATCTGTAGCCAATAGTGTGGGCATTTCATTTTTATTAATGAAAGTTCTACCATCATTTTTTACAATCCCGCCTCTTTTTATAGCATTTCGAGTACTTTCTTTTTCCTTTTCAGTAAGATTCTTATTATCAGGAAATCGTATTGTTATTTCCTCAGCCTTGTATTTTATAAGTGATGTTTCTTTTTTCTCATCTTTCATCAATATCACCCTCACTATTATCTATCATTACATCATATAATTGCTGAAGTACATTAAAAGCCTCACTCGTTTTAGTAATTCCGTTGTCTGGATGAACTAACTTGGCAATTTTCAAATACCATTGTTTTGCCAGCTTAGGTGATTCATACATTTCATCTGTAATACCCAACATTTTATTTCGCTGTTTACCTTCTAACATAGTCAGATAAAATGTATATTCTGCTTTTTCATTTACAAATGGCCCTTTCATAAAATCACTCCACTTTTCCAAAAGGCACTGAAATATTTCATAAAGTGTTTCATATGTGTCAGCTTCTACCTTTAATGGTGCCACAATCTCATTTATCTTTTGGATGAGTTCAGATATAGTACCAATCTCTTTAAATTCTTCAAGACTTATAACTGCCTTTAACTCTTCAATACTCATAAATAATATCTCCTTTTACTTGACATCTTTCTTGATTAACACATTTACTAATCAAATTTTTAATAACTAATTTTACCTTCTTTAGCGTTTATTTCAATACTATAGCACAACTCATCTGATAATAAAACACATAACACAAATTTCGCAAACCTTTTAGCGAAACCTCAAACAATTTGGCAAAACTAAACCTTTTGGCAAAAGTCCGAGGTTTTGCCAAATTGTATCAATCGCCATATTATCAGCGGTATCAAAAAAAAAGAGGAGTCCACCAACTACTCCGGTGAACTCCTCCAAGCCTGAAACCCCTTGATTTCAAGCCATTTCTCTATACTTTCGCCAAATCGTTCCAAATTCCTATGGCATCAATTATTTATAGCCGCCTGGACCGCTGTTAATGATTTTTAATCCCCTACACACTCTCACAGTAATCCAGAGCAATCCATCCAGTTCCGCTTTTCAGCTTTCCCCATCTGGAAGCCCCTTTCCCATCAGCCTCCTCAACGATTGTGAAAATACCGGTTTCCGTGTACTTCCCGGTCTTACCGTAATCAGTCCCCGGCCCTTTCCGGATGTTCAGGTCAGGGATAGACACCCGCACCAGATACGGCCTGAACGCTTTTTCTCCCTCCGTACTGAGGATACCTTTCAGGATAGCAAGGATTTTCTCCCCATAGCCTGCCCCGGCAGCCCATCCTCTCCCGTCTGGGTTCTCCTTCTGCCCAAGCCACTCCACATATTCCGCACAGCCCCTCACGACATACTTGAAGCGTGGATCTATACAGGCATTCTTCAGCCCTTCCATGGAAGCGTAGGCTTTCAGATGCTGCACCTGCGCCCGGATGCCCAGCAGCGGCGTATCAAAGGAATTCCCTTTCACGCCCTTCCCCGTCACGCCCATGCCGCAGAAATTATTCTGCGCCAAAGTGACCGCAGAGCCGGAAAACCCGAAGTTCCCGGTCTCAAGGCAGGACTGCGCAAAGGCAATATCACCCCTCACTCCCTCCGCCTCTCCTTCCGAAAGGTACAGCGGAATCATGTCAAAAACAGACTGCGCCGCCTCCGGATTCTTCGCTTTAAGATACGCCCCCATCTGTTCTGCCGTTGCTTCGGCTCTCCCCATGATCCTGGTATAGCCATCCGTGCCAGAAGAACTGCCCTCCATTGCCACCCTGACTGCCCTGCGGAACCCGTCCATCGTGTACCCCATGCCAAGCTGTGCCCACAGATGCTCCGGGTCACCGTGGTTGCTGGCAATGCCCCTGGCACAGCCCTCCCTATGGCTGATGACAACACCATCCGCCAACGGGTCAAGCCCATACTTCCCGCAGAGCATGGCAAACAGCTCCACCGCCGCTCGGTAAGTCCTCTCCGCCACCGCCTTTGCCGCGGCTGTATCAGAGCAGGTAAAATTTGAGCCTGACGTGTACCGGATACACGCAGGCTCACACATCTCCACCCCGATATGGGTATTATTCCCGCTGCCCCTGCTGCCGGAGCCGCAGTGCCATCCCCTGTGGTTCCAGGGGAGCGTCTGGTACACCGTCCCGTCCTCCCCGTCAATGAACCCATGGACGCAGGAACTGTCATGTGACGGGCTGTCCCACGAACTGATAAATGCGGATGCCTTCGGCTGCGGGCATCCAACGGAATGGAGCATCAGCCCCTTTACCGTGATCTTCCTCCCCGCCGCATAACATGGATTCTTAGTCATGAAACTCTCCACCAGCCTCATGCTCACTCATCCCCCTTCCCGTCTTCCGCCCTGTCATGGAGCTGCCTCAGGATGTCCTTCAGCTTCTCCGGGACAGGCAGCCCCAGATGCGCCGCATTCTCCAGAAGGCTCACGCCCTCATTGGAGAGATAGAAAAAAATCACCGCCGTGCGCAGCACAGAGCCGCTGCCGATGACCTGCACGTCAATGATGTTCGCAACCCCCACCAGCAGGAAAATGAGCACTTTCTTAGCAATGCCCCGAAACCCCACCTCGCTGGACAGCTCCTTATCCGCAGCAGCGCACATCACCCCCGTGATATAATCCACCACAACGAACGCAACAAGCGCATACAGCAGCCCGTCACAGCCTCCAATGAACCAGCCGAGCCATCCACCGACAGCCGCAAAAACAAGTTGGACCGTGTTCCAGAATTCCTTCATGTCAAAACCCTCCGTTTTTGAAATTTTTTTGTATGATAAAAGACCGCCCGCCAGACGGCAGACAGCCCTGTATCCCGATGATATCTATTTACCCGCAGGAGCCTGTCACGGCTCCTCCGTCAGCGTGTACGTGATCTTCATGGTCTTATCCGTATTCTTCACCACGGCGGAGCCCAGGTTGTTGATGCTCGCCAGATAAGGCATGGCCAGGTACGCCATCCTGTAATCAGAACCATAGTTCCCGCCCCAGCCAAACAGGAACTCCTTATACTGAAACAGCGGCGTCGCCACATTTGTGAACCTTGCGCCCCCTGCCGTCTGCACCACCGTGTCATCCGGCTTCACCTGGAAATCCCACCCGATGATCAGGTCATTCACCATCTGCAGGTAATTGGAGCAGGTGCCGGAACCGGTCTGCGACTTGCCCGCGGATGTAAACCCGAAGGGTATCAGCGTGACATCGGCCACATTGCCCAGATTGATCTTATAAATGCCCGTATTGTCATAAGCGGGCGTATACAGATACCCGTCCCGGATGATGCCCCTGGACGACCTCTCCACATAAGTGTCAACCTTGAAGCTGCCAAGTGTCCTTATGCAGACATTGGACAGCGTCCACACGCCCTCAGTCATGGACAGGTCATCCTTCTTTATCTTCACCCAGTACACCGTGGCATTCCCGGAAGAATTCCCGGAATTGGAGAACCCGTACCAGTACCCGTCATGCCCGTCAAGGAAATCCCCGTAAGGCGTATAGCTGCCCTGGAACTTGAAGGTGCTGCAGGGGATGGCCGTCTCCTCCAGCAGGGTGCATGTGGTATCATCCAGCCTGTCATTGAGCCCTACCGTAAAGACCGGCAGCCTCTTTTTCTTCACGACCACCGACTGGTCCACGAAAGTCAGGCTGTACATCAGGTTGTTCCCAAAATCCACCTCCACGGCGCTGTACAGCTCCGCCAGTTCCTCCTTCGTCTGCGTCTCCAGCTTCGTCTCCATGACCTGCATAAAAGAAGTAGATGAGCTGTCCATGCTGCCGTATGCATTCTTCCCTCCCAGGGCGGAAGTCAGCGCTACCGCCGCAATGGTGCCGTTGCCCTGGCTCGGCGTGAACTCCCAGACAAACTTATACCCGTCCTCCAGTGCCCTGCTCTCCGTCAGGTTCAGGCTCCCCCTCGCCACATTCGCCGTGGCATTCACGTCATTGCCGGCATACGCCACCGGCAGCTTCACGGTGGATGGGTAAATATTATCCACATCCTCTTCCAAAGGGTCAGAATAAAGCAGGATGCCGCCGACCATGTTCGGGCAGATGGGCAGCAGCTTATCATTCCAGAGCAGATGCGTGTCATACTCCCCGGCGACCGCATAGAATATCCCCATAGGGTTCAGCCCCAGGATGTCATTCACCGCATTGGTGACCATGTTGGCCTCCTCGATCCGCTCCTCCTCCCCGGTATTCCCATCCACCAGCTCAATCACCATGTTCCCTTTTAACCTCATCTCAAACCTCCATTTCCACCGGCCTTGCAAATGCTCCGATTGCCGCCCTGCCCGGGACCACATCGCTGCATCCCTCCTTCATTGTCTCGTCAATCTCCATCCCAACCTCACCGCCGGCCGGAACAGCCCGGATGCCGCCGCCAATGGCCGCCCTGGCAATCCATTCCTCAACCTTGATCTCCCCGTCCCATGCGGACTGCGCCCCCATGGACTGCCCGCTGATGCTGGCAATGCAGGAACCGGTATCCACCGTTCCCGTGCCGCCGGCCATCCGCATATACACGTTGAACACGTTCGTATAGTTCGCCACCACGCCCTCAATGGGATAATACAGAAGGATGGTATGCCTCCCGGAATGCCAGGTCTCCTCCGGCTGGTGGATTGCCACCACTGAATCATTGAACTCAAACATAAAATGCGCTGCCGCCTGCCCGTCCTCAGACCAGACGACCGGCAGCTCCACCTCCAGCGCCTGCCCTGCCTCTCCGGGGCTTTCCGCCCCATCTGTCCCTGCCTCCGTACCGCCGGACACTGGGATGACCACTTCCCCCTTCGCCAATGCCGTCCGCTCCACCGCATCCGCCTCCACATCCACGATGACAGAACCAAAAAACTGCGCATGGTTATCCTCGCTCGTGGCAAACTCAATGGTGATAATCTTCACGTCTGTCTCCGCCACCGTGAACGCAGACGCATTCGTGAACGTATGGATGCCTATCCTCCCCGCCTCGATCTGGTTCAGCAGCCCGGAGATGTTCTTGTCATTCTTTGACTTCGCCTGCGCCAGCCGCGGGTTCTTCCCCACGCATTTCAGCGTATGCTTCCCGCCGATCTTACAGTTGGAGGAAGTGATGCAGGCAATCTGCGCCCCGTCCGCCTGCCCGCCCGTGAAGGTCAGCACATCCCCCAGGTCCAACGCCGGGTTCCCTACTGTGCTGGAATCGAAGGGCACATAATTCACCACAGCCAGGTCACCCAGAATATTCCTGCACAGCTTCTCCCTCGTCTCCTCCAATCCGAACTGCAGGAGCGGATTCACCGCAAGGTTCATGGTCAGCCCGTCATCCGGCTCCAATGCATAATACTCCGCCGTCTGCGTCCGCAGATTCGTGGAACTGACTGCCGTATATCTGGTAATGAAGTCGGAAAAACTGCTGGTGAACCGATGCCTGCTCTTAACCTCCATCACCGACAGCCTGCCATACTTCCTCAGCTCCAGCTCCCCCTCCCGGTTTATGCAGAAAAAGCCGCCCAGCACCTGCCCCACGAAGTACAGCACATCCCGGTACGTCTCAATGTCATTCTCCGTATAGACGGACAGCAGCTCCGCCCCGTTGGGCATCGCCTCAATCTCATCCTTCGTATGCGCCAGCTCCACAGAACAGGCTCTGCAGCACAGATTCAGAAAAGCATAGGCATTCCCCACGGTCTCAAAGCCGTTGAAACCCTTCTCAAACCGCAGCATATAATCATAGGCTTTCAGCTCCAGGCAGTGCGCCGTCCGGTTTGCCTCGCTGACCTCAAAAATGCCCATCGGCACTTCCTCAAAGCTCCCGTCCGCAAGCCGTAGATGGTAGGAAAGTCGCACCTCCGCTCCTTCCAGCGTGTAACGGTCTATCTGCGAAAACAGCGTGATCCCCATCTCCGCGGCATACACAGTCCCAAGCTCAATCTCCGCGCTTCCGCAGCACTGCGCCGTGATATACCCGCTCCCCTTCACGATATCCTCATAACCGAACGGGTACACGGCGCCGCCTTGCGTCCTGATTTCCCCCGTCCAGTAATACCGCCTGGTATTCTCCTGCACCGCCTGCAGGAACGCATCGCTAACCGGGTACATGAAAACACCCCTTTCCACAGAAAAAGCACCAGCCATTTCTGACCGATGCTCTTTGAGATTGCTATTTTACAAAACAGCAATCTATTTACCCTATACTTCTTTTTCTGCTTATTTTTTACTTGTTATTTCTTCTAATATTACATCAATTCTATGTGCTGCCATATTATCACAATGCATTTTCAATTCCTTGCAATAATCTAAAAATCTGTCTTTATTCTCATAATGTAATACATACATGATATTATAGTTGGTCCAATACCGTTGCTCTGTTACGTCATAAATCGGAAACGATTTTTCATTATACAAAGAATCTACATTACCTGAAATATCATTTTGGAAAAAAACATTGTCCACAAACTTTCTGAGATTATATGAATACTGGAAAGCTCGATCCCCCTGTGTATTCTCCGAAAGATATCTTATATGCTCATTGATTACCTTCTTTGTAACAATTTTACATACATCTTCGACAACACTTTGATTTATTGAAGATTGTATATGAAATGCGTTTACGCCAAATGTCAGGTAATCCATGACACCCTTCATAACTTCATTATAAATCATTAAAATAAGCTTTTCTTTATATTCATTTTTTGTTTGTCCAATATCCAGTTGTAAATGCTCACTCCAAATAAAATATTCATCAGCATATTGCACTATTGCTGCAATATTAGTCCCTTGTCTAATTTTTTCAGCCAAATCAGGTAATAGCTGTTTTATTTCTTCATCTGATTTATAATAATTCGCTTTGTCACCAGCATGTATAAATATTTGATATCCAGCTTCAATCTCATCAGCAGTTATATCAGTTTCATTTTTATAATATTTTTGCAACATTTCAACCATACTATTGCTTATTCTAGTTCCTTGTAGATAGTGTAGAATAATTCTTCTTTCGAGTGTATTATTGATTTGTTTCACAACTTCCAGAGCAACACTATCTTGATTTTTATCAGGTTTTTCCACATATAAGTTCTCAATAGTCTCAACTACTATAGCATAACAAACCAATCGAATTTCATCATAAAATTCTTCTTTATAAATATTTTTCAACTTCAGCTTAACATCATCATATAGATTCTGTGCCTTTTGCAGTGTTCGCAAATTCTTGACATGATGTTTATCAAGAAACCCCTCTATAAAATCATGATGGATTCCTAAATCCCCCCAGTTAACTTTTCCAGGGCGTTCTGTTATATAATAAGTTCTATCAATAACCTTTTCGCTATATTTATCAAACATTTCCCGTTGTGACAATTGTTCTATATTAGCAACCAAAATTACTTTTACATAATTACACCTTTTTAATTCATCTATAATACCAAATACTTCTTCTAGCCTGATATTCTCATTCATTCTTTCCAAATCATCTATCACAATAAAGTGAAACTTATTAAAAGTTTTAGATAGTTTTAGAAATAATTCTTTCTCCTGTATCAAGGATTCTATAACACTCTTTACATTAGATATTTTTTTTGAAAATATGGCAGCAACATCTTCCGCTTTAGAAAGAATATTACGAATCGTATGTTTATCCTTCACTACTAGCCGGAAAAAAACTTCATGATAAATTTTCTGGGCATCCTCCATCCCAAACATTGAAATATGACACGCATCACTATTATTCCCCAGCATTTCATTTATCGCATATGACTTACCTACTCCCCATGGACCACTTATAAGAATACATCTATACGGCAATTTATCATATAATTCTATAATATCCTTTATGCAATCAGCTTTCATTTTTAACCTCGCTTTGATACAAATCTATATGCATATTCGATTTAACAGCAAACTGTTGCTGATATAAATCCATAAAATTATATATATTATTTTTTCAATCTGCCATTCCATTATATCAAACATGCGGTAAAAAATCATCCATCACTTGATTCTAAAATTCTTTCAACGTAAAGGAAACCTTCCACAGCCCCTTATAGGACGTGTCCTTCACAAGGCTTGCCTTGTATCCGTCAATGAACATCTCCGTCCGTTTGATCTCCAGCGTCTCCGTATCGAAATAATCCACAGCCAGCTTCCCCTTCTGCTTGAACCCCGTCAGAACCTTAAGCCACTTCGGGGAAACGGAAAACGTGGCAGAAATAGACACAATGCCCATCCTCACCACGTCCCTCTGTGTGATCCCGGCCTCCGTCTCGCCGCCGGAATCCGCCTCCACATCGTTCATCTGCACCCCGTAGGAATCCGGCAGGGGGAGCGGCACCCCGTCAAGCGTCAAATACTGTATATATGCCATACTTATCTCCCTCCTGACCTTAAGTTCTGCCTTGCCTGCGCGTCCACCACCACTTCATCCAGCAGCGTCCCGCCCACATACACAGGGATACAGATAGTGCCTCCCCCTGCCATCTCCTGCAGGCCGGAGAGCATCTCCCTGAGGCCGCCCAAAAGCTCCCTCACGGAATCCCCGGACGCGCCGCCTCCGCCCTGCATCTGGACGGCTGCCGCCTGTGGCTGGAGCATCAGGTCAGACGCCACGCCGGACACCGCCTCCTTCACCATGCCCCGGCCTTTCTCAATGCCCTTCGCCAGCCCTTTCATGAAGTCCGGCATCCAGCCCTCATAATCCGTCAGAGGCCCTTCATCCGGTACCGAGAAATGCAGGAAGGAGCGTATCTTGTCCGCCACGTCCGACACTGCGCTCACCACGTTGCCAATGGCGCTCCGGATGCCGTCCGCAATCCCATTGATGAAATCCTTCCCCCATTCCAGAGCTTTCCCCGGCAGCGAGGTGATGAAGCTGATGGCGGACTGGAACCCGGACTGCACCACGCTCCCCAAAGAGGACAGCGCGGAGCCGATGCCGGAAACCATACTTTTGAAGGCGTTCACCGCCGCCTGCTTTAAATTGGACGCAATAGACGACACAAGGTTTTTCAGCCCGTTCCATGCGGACGAAGCCGTATTCTTTATAGCCGCCCAGATATTCGCCACAGTATTTTTCAGCCCGGTGAACAGGATGGAAACATGGTTCACAAGCCCCTGCGCCAGCGAACCCACCACCTGCTGGATACCCGACCAGATAGAAGATGCCGCATTCTGTATATTCGTCCAGATATTCAGCGCATCCTCTTTCAGCTTCGTAAAGTTCCCCGTCACCAGGTCAATCAGCAGCAGCACCGGCCCCAGGATGACATTCTTGATCAGCTCCCATGCCCCGGAAGCCGCCGTCTGGATGCCCTGCCAGACGCCCTGCAGCGTCGCGGAAAGGTTCTCCCAAAGGGAGCGTATCATGTCCACAATCCCGGTCAGGACAGGATTGTTCATCATATCCGTCCAGATACCGCTGAAAAAGTCACCCACGGACTGCCACAGCCCGCTCCACCACTCGGGAATCCCCTGGAAAAACGACACCAGCGAATTCCACGCATCTGGTATGGTCTCCGTAAAGAACGAACAGATGGCCTGCCATGCAGACACAAAAAATTCTTTGACCTGCGACCAGATGGCATTGACCGCATCCCGGAACCATCCGCACTTGTTATACAGCACCACGAGGATTGCCACCACCGCGGCAATCGCCAGAGGCACCCATCCGATAGCCGCAACCACCGCAGAGATGGCCGGGATCACCGTCCCGGACACAAACCCTATCACGCCGGAAATCGCCCCAGCTATCTGCGGCACCACCGTCATGATGGTCCCGATGGCCCCTACCACCTTCCCGACCACGATCAGCACCGGCCCCAGGGCAGCCGCCACCAAGGCAACCGTGACAATAATCTTCTTCGTGCCCTCGTCCAGGCTGTTCAGCCAGTCCACAAGCCCCTGTATCCACCCAACAATCTGCCGGATATAGGGCATCAGTATCTCACCGATGGAGATGGCAAGCTCCTCCAGCTGGCTCTTCAAAATCGTAAGCTGCCCCGCAAGGTTATCCTGCATGGTCTCCGCCATCTTCTCCGCCGTGCCGTCACAGTTACTGATGGCACTGTTCAGCTTCTCAATGTCACCCGGCGCGGCATTCATCACCGCAAGGAACCCGGACATGGCATTCTTTCCCACCAGCGCCTCCGCATTGGCCGCCTTCTCCGATTCGGACATCTGCGCGAATCCTATCATCCCGTACTTCTGTTTCCTCTCCTATCCTTTTTATCAGCTTTTCCCTAAGCAGCTGTGTACGGCTTTCTATTTCATCCATTCCCAAACTCCTCTCTTATCAGGTTCCTGGCAAAGTCCCCCAGTTCCCCCCATATAAGCTGCTCCACATACTGTGTGCCCTGTCCAAAACTTCCATGAAAAGGAAGCTTTAGCTTGCGTGTCTTTTCCTCTAAATCACCATATCCTGCAAACTCCATCAATTTTTCATACTGCCGAATCTTCGCCACGGAAATGCTGTCCTCACGCACAGGCATATAAATCGTTTGGCAGCGGCGCAGAATTTCCAGAAACCCGTCTACTGCCTCATCAAAGTCCAGGATAATCGTCTCATAAGTGCTGTATGACTCCACTTCTTCCAAAAGCGACAGCCACTCTTTACATGCCACGCTCCGAATGTCCATCGGCGACAGCGCCGGAGGTACGTAGTCCAGATTCCCCAAGCTCTGCACCATCCCCTGCAGCTTGTACACCAGGCTTCCGCAGTCCCGTTTTACGAAATACATCAAGTCTGAAATGTCTGCCGCAAATTCCTTTTCCATAAGATGTGAAAACCCGGAACAGCTCTCCATATTCAGATACAGCACCTTTCTATCCTTTGCCAGAAGCTGCCCTAATGTGAGGGCAAAAGATGTCTTTAACGCCCTTTTTATCGGGGAATATACTGCGATGCAGCGCATATTTTTCTTTAGAAGCGCCTGGGGCGTCCGCCTTTCCGCAGCATAATCTTCCATAACCTCAGCTACCAGGCTGTCAGAAGCCTGATATTTATAAATACAGGAATATTCACTTAATTCTTCCAGCATTTCCCCCTCTGATAAAATCATAATCTTTTCAATCGGCAGCTCCCTGACCTCCCGGCACATGGCGCGCGTGGATATCAGGAGCAGGGAAATCCCATGTCCAGCGGCAAATTCACAGAGGCTTTTTACATTTGTAAATGCATGGATTTCAAATGCCGCACCTTGTTTTTCCTGAATAAACTCTGTCAGTCGAAGCGCATAATCCTCCTCCGGGTCACAGATTGCAAAAACATCTTTTTTCAATAAAATCCTCCTACACAAAGCAATACACTAAGAAATACCGGCACCGTAAAACAAAACTCCGCTTCACGGTCCTTTCCCCTGTAAGGGCTATATTTTCCTGTCCGATAAAGTTTGCCGATATAGGCAAAGAAATATAGAACGCGCGCTTTCAGAATGCGCCGTTTGATTAGTAACACGAGGGAGATGACTGCTCCCATCAGAAACGATACTGCCATACAGATGAATACCCGCTCTGTGCCAAGAAAACCTCCTATCACACAAAAAAGCTTAATATCACCTGCGCCAAGCATACGAAAATAAAATAATACCGCCAGTAAAAGCAACGGCAGGGCACTTCCTCCCAGGAACCTCCAAAATCCAAAAATTCCAAGCTCCGTAAGCTGGAGCCATGATGCAGTTCCCAGACCTGCCGCAGTCAGGACATTTGGAACCTTCCCGGTTCGTATATCCCACAAGACTGCCGCTCCTGTGACGGCGAGTAAAAATAAAGAACTCATTTTTCACCGCCTTCCCTTGATTTACCAAAAGTATAACCCATAAGTTTTATCATGTCAATAGTATGTGATAAATATTTTATTTTTTGTTGTGTATTCGCAAAATGTTCACAAATTATTTCTGTTCTGGTTTGACAGATAGACTCTGATTGTTTATACTAAACATAAACTTCAAAGAGCCTGCGGGCTTTTTTAAACCATGCAGCTGTAAGGCAGAGAGATAGGATGTGATAATATGAAAATAGAAAAAATCAGTGATACACAAATACGCTGTACTCTCACAAAAGAAGACCTCGCAAGCCGCCATTTAAAACTGAACGAGCTTGCTTACGGAACTGAAAATGCAAAGTCTTTTTTCCGGGATATGATGCAGCAGGCTGCTTACGAATTTGGCTTTGAGGCAAATGATATTCCGCTGATGATTGAAGCCATTCCGCTGCCCTCAGAATCTATTATCCTGATTATTACGAAAGTAGAAGATCCGGAAGAGCTGGACACAAGATTTGCCAAGTTTGCACCTTCCAATGCCAGCGGCGTTATGGATGCTGAAGACTCACCGATTGCTTCCCACCTGGAAGGAGCCGACGATATCCTTGGCCTGTTCAACAAAATCCGGGCGGCACAGAAAAAGCTGGCAGAAAAGCAGGATTCCAAACAGGAACTTGAAGAAGAAGCCAAGATACCGTTAAATCTCACACGGCTTTATAAATTTAAAGATTTCGATACGGTAATTCACGCGGCGGGTGTCCTGAATTCTATTTATACTGGACACAACTCCCTGTATAAAAACACTTTCACAAAAGAATACCACCTGTTAATCAGCAAGTCTGAGCACAGCCCTGAAGAATTTAATAAAATCTGCAACATTCTTTCCGAATATGGAAAAGGACATAAATTCGCGCCTGGCATGGACGCTTTCTACTCTGAGCACCTGGAATGCCTGGTGAAAGAAAATGCGCTTCAACAGCTGGCACAGATTTCATAAAAACTGCACAGCCTTTTGTAAAATTCTTTTTTCAAAAAACCGAGAGCCAGGCAGCTATGCCTGGCTCTCAGTTTTGCCTCTTCCTGAATCCCTGCGGCGCTACAAGGATTCCTTTATTTTATCAGGAATTCTGCTTTGCTTCCACAAACGCATTTACCCTGGCCACCAGTACATCCGGCTCAATGCCGTGTACCAGCGCAGCCTCCTCCAAAGTCTCTGCCTGCGCGGACGGGCATCCTACGCAGTGCATACCGCCTGCCACCAAAACGCCTGCCATCTCAGGGTCCATGCTAAGAAGCTCGCCGATTATCATATCCTTTGTTACTTTTGTCATAAATTTTTCCTCCTAAATATTTTCACCTGACCCGTGCCAGGAATTATAAGTTGCTGCTTTTACACAAGTCGATACATTTACTACACAGACCTGTGTGAACAGTAACAATTATAATACTTTTTTCAGCTTCCCGCAAGGGATGTGATACTAAAGCCTATTTCACTTTCACCACTTTTTTTGCTGCTTTTGCGGGACTATATTTCTTTGCAGATACCGCAATTACTTTATACGAGTAGCTCTTCTTCTTTTTCACCTTTTTGTCGGTGTAGGAAGTTTTCTTTTTCACCGTGGCAATCTTCTTCCATTTACCCTTCTTGCCTTCTGAGCGGTAAATCATATAAGAAGATGCTTTCTTCACTTTCGTCCACTTGATGGAAACCGCTCTTTTACCCTTTACCTGTTTCGCAGTCACCTTTCCGGCTGCCTTTGGAAGCATGATGCTCTTTGCACTGCCCGCCGCACTGTCTTTATAAACCTTCGGATTCCCGGAAAGCGCTACTACATAATAGGACATATTCTTTCCGCCCACCGGAGCAGTGTCCATCGCAGACGTTCCTTTCACTGCACTGCCTACTTTCGTAACCTTACTGCCTGTTTTGCGGTAAAGCTGATAGGAAAACGCATTTGCTGCTGCGCCCCAGGATACCTTTACGCCCTCTGCCGTACTCTTGACTGCCGTTACAGGCGGAGCCGCCAGCTGGGTAACTGTTACCTGCGGTCCTGGTTCGGGATCTGGCTTACCCGGCTCAGGTTTATTCGGGTTCCCTGGGTTTTCTATCGGATCCTTCTGGTCATCTTTTTTCTTCACAAGCCCCGCCTGTGCCTCTTTCATCGTATCAATCAGCACTTGCAGCTTTTCCATCGGAATATCCGCCGGCGCATTCTTTACTGCATCATATGCTTTTTTAAACACGCCCCAGCTTACAGCTTCATAAAGACTTTCCTGAGTGAGTACCTCTTTAATTTCCTCAGATTCCAGTGCCTCTCCCTTCTTCTCAGCTGCCTGAAGGATTATCAGGGCATTGTCTGCTTCTTCCTGCCCTGCCAGCACATCGCCCAAAACCGCTTTTGCAAGTACATATCCCTCAAACTGCGCGTTGGCATTCTCCCAGCTCACATTCTTCTGTTTCAATTCGGATGCTTTCGTATCACAAGCCGCTTTTAATGCACCTTTATCCACAGAACCATAAACTTTTATTTCAAAAATACCGTAATCTGACGCACCGGATTTCCGCTGAACGCCCTGCATCTTAACATAACGTGCCTGCTTCGCGGCAAACGTATCCGTAGTCAACGCACTTGTGTTTCCTGTCACAGACTTGGCGTCCTCCCAGTTCTTCCCATCAGCCGATACCTGGATTTTATAGGAAGCGGCATACCGGTTTGCTTCCCAGTCAATCACTACTTTATTTATCGTCCGAGTCTCTCCCAAATCAACCATCAGGAAATCTGCGTCATTATCCGAAGAATTCCATCTGGATTCATTTGCTGTAGAAACTCCCGCTGTTCCGTTCACATGACCGTCGCCGTCGGTGGCTTTCCATGCCGGGTAAAGTCTCATCTTATCCTGATTACTTCCCGGACTTAAATATGTCGTATTTTTATTGTCCGCATATGCATGTCTGTTTCTTGCTACATCTGCCTCTCCTGCCGCCGCAGAGCCTTCTGCCGCCAATTCTTCCAGGGACAACACCTTATTATAAGCTTTGATATTTCCCAGATACCCGGAAAAATCCTTTCCAATTACATTCAGAGGAAACACAAATGTCGTCCGGTAATTATTGTCCTCGTCCCGCCAGTTCTCATTTCCCTGGCTGCCTCCATTGTCGTTGTCACGCGCTGACGCATAGAGGATTTTCTGGAACTCACCATCCACATACAGCTTTGTTGCTTCATACGTGCCCACAATCGTAATCCTGTGTTTTGCTCCATTTTCTACTGGATAATCAAAGGACTGTGAATAAAAATCACGGTTTAAACTCAAGCTCCCATTCATCCCGGCAATCTGCAGTCTTCCGTCATAACCGGAAAACAGCGAAGATTCTTTCGTATTACTTTCTGACCCGTCCAGATAAACATCAAAGCTCATCGTATATGGATAACCCAGGCTTGTAAGCGGCGTCTCTATCTTCGTATTCCCGTCAAATTTCAGCATAGCTTCTCCCGCCTGCTGTACTACCGTTCCATTTGTAACCGTCCCGTTGTAACCATTTCCGCTGGCATCGTAGACAGTTGTTCCATCTTTTGATACATTTTCAAAATCATAGTCCAGCACCACGTTCGTCTTGCTGTCAATCTCAAGGGCAATCTTCGTCCCCGGACCTTCACGCAGACGGTCAAAGGTCTGAGCATATTCAAGGAAAGTATCCTCTGCCTCCTGCGCTCCCCAGGTCTTTTCCCCGACCATCGCGCAGAGCCTTACATATCTCTCATTCAAATCCGCCTCTGTGGTGCCCGAACGGTTTGCATCCCCCCACAAGGCTGCCTTGGCGCCGAGCAGCAGCGGCTCGCCTTTCTCTGCACGCACACTGCCGTTAAAAATGACAGGATCCCAATTGTAGAACAGATATTCTTCCCTCGGCATATCCTTATGGAACCGTCCTGGCGTGGTATACAGATATGGCTGCGGAATATTAATAACACGGAAGCCATCATTCATCCTGTCAATCGGATTATCCTCATAGGTTGCCCATTCATCCAGGATAATATTCCTGTTTACCGTAGTCGCACTGTCGCTGCTCCCGCCCATTAATGTCAATCCGCCCCACATGCGGACTTCCTTATCATACTGGCTGATTAAATCATACATAAAATTCATATAACGCCGGAATGCATTCTTATTATCTGTTGACTTATCCCAGTACTCATCGACTCCTGCACTGACAGAAGCTGTAGTAAACACTGGAGCATACCCGTCAAGGCCGCCAAGGTACTCTTTGAATAAGACTTCCATAAAAATTTTCGCATTTTCAGCATTTTCTTTCATTTGCGCATTGGCGCTCTGATCATCTATCGCCAACACCTCAAAATTCGCGCTGCTGGAAGTTCCGGGAATTCCAGGATTATGAATATAGAAATTCTTTTTCACACTTCCGTCAGCATTCAAATACTCATTCCTGTCCAGCTTTCCAAGCCCCACCAACGCGTCAATTACCTCTTTCTGGTTTGCATAAACATATTTCGTATAAGGCGCGGAATGTCCCGGAGTGTCAAGCTCTGCCACTACCTGAATTCCCCTCGCCTCTGCCATCTTCTGAAGATTCTTAAACTCTTCTTTTGTGTAGTATAGCTCTCCGTCCATTCCTGTATGCGTGCTGTAGTAATAATCGTAGCGGCCTTCATTATCCCCATCCCGCTCAAACTTGGAGTCTTGTACAGCCAATGACGGGAATATTTCTGATTCCAGGCGATGGGACGCCTCTGTAATCTCCCAGTCTGCATAATTCCCGGAATTCCTGGGTTCAGACCACTGGCAGTCATTCAGATGAATCTGCATCTCATTCAGTTTATACCACTTAATAATCTTCGTATAGTCCTCTAAAAACTGCATTCTGGTCGGAATCCTGGCAACATCCATCATGATTCCGCGCACTGCATACAGGGGATAATCACGGATAACGCCCTTAGGCACTGTCAGATGTTCCCTGTCCTGATAAAGAATCTGCTCCACGGTAACTGTTCCATAAAGCACGCCTGTCCTTCCGGCAGATGAAATATGGATTCCTTTCTCATCCGTTACTATGAGATACCCCTCAGCGCCTGTACCGTAGGCATCGCTCGTCAGGGATTCCAGATAGATATCATCAGAATCATGGACTGTCCCAGCTTTTACATTCGGCACAAACCCGCAGATTTCCGTCAAATCCGCCTGCATTTCCTGTGCCACTTCTGCAAGCCCAAGATTCGCCGCATCGTGATACACAATCTCCGTATCCTCGCTGATTGTAAAATCCCCCTCATAACCATACCACTCCTGCAGGGAGGGCAGTACCTTCGGCTCCGGGTTCTGGTTCTCCACCTCCGGGAATAATTCCGGGTACTGGCTGGTGTTATCCCGCACAGTTACGGAAACGTTCTTTTTCGCCGTGTCACCTGCGTTTGTTTTATTCGTGGCCTGTACAATGACATTTATAGTACGGTCGCCGATTCGCAGAGGAGAAAGAGTTCCGTCATCGCCAATCAGCCTGTCTACTTCACTTCCATGTACCTCCACATCATACCCTGGTATCTCGGAAATCTCAAATGCAGTGTCTGTCTCAGACACCTCCGCAGGCACTGCGGCATTGATTGCCTCCTGAGCACTCGAAACCGTATGGATAACCCCTGTCTGGGTTCCGAAAATCTCAATTTCCCTTACCGATACAGAAAGACCCCCTGCGTTATTATTCACCCGTTCAAAATAAAACCTCACATAACGCTTCAGGTTTGTATTTGTCATAGACGCCGCGGAAATGGTATCTATTACTGCATTATCATCCCCGCTGTCCCTTAACGGCTGCGTGTATACATTCTCCCACGTTCCGTCAGCTCCTGTCTCACTGGTCTGAATCTTATACTGCGTGCTCCAGACTTTTAAATGGTATGTGATTTTAATCGTCTCTACCTCTGTCCCGGCAGCCTTCAGATCAAGTGTCAGCCATTGAGGTGTATGTGTTTCGTTGTCCGTGACACTGTTCCTCATTTTTGGTGCTGCCCAACGGCTGTTCTCTGTAGCGTCACCGTCCACCGCCTTGTCCGGTGTACAATTTTCGACGCCGCTTTCCACCCCTGATGCCGCAGCCGGTTTATTCAGCGCCACATTTGCTGCGGCTGCCTGCACATTTTCCACATCGAAAATTCCCGGCATATACAAGCTCTGGCAAAGCATGGCGGCTGCAAGGACGCCCCCGGCAATACACTTCCTTACCTTCATCTTTCTTCCCCCTGTTACGGTCAATTTTTCAGTTTCTTTTCCTTATTATTGTATCTGAATCCAATAGATTTGTACAGTGAAATTTCCGATAACACAAAATATTATTATAAAAAAATTCTCTCAGATAATTAACAAATCTCTTTGAGGCTCCTATAATAAAACTAACAAATTTGCACAAATTTATTAAATAACTTGTGTGCTTATTGTAATATTTATACAAAAAGGAGGACAGCAATGAAAAAGAAAGCACAAAAACTTTTCAGCCTTTTACTGACAGCGGCAATCCTCGTTACAGGAATTCCGACAACGGGACTGAAAACACAGGCGGCAGACCCCTCAGCTACTGCACAGGAGTATGAAATTTACCCAATACCTCAGGAGGGCATTTCCTATGGAGCAGGTACTCTGGAACTTGGAAATGCTGCCAACGTGGTAATTGAAAGCACAGTAGATGCAGCGACAGCCAGCCGCCTAGACGATATTCTGAAAATTAAAAACATTACAGGCACACGCACAGATAATGTTACCGACGGTACGTTAAACATTTTAGTCGGCACAAAAGGTTCTGGCGGAACCGTAGATCGCTGGTTTGACAGCAACGTAACTTATGACTCCGGATTATTCGACCAACAGGATGCACATGTTCTAATCATTAAGGAGAATGTCATTGCAGTTTTGGGAAAAGATACTGACGCAGCTTTTTACGGGCTGAGCACCCTGAAGCTGATTGTAAACCAGACAGAAAGCAATACCGTACGGGAACTTCAGATAGAAGATTATGCTGACGGGCAGTATCGGGGCTTTATCGAAGGATACTACGGAATCCCCTGGAGCGTGGAGGACCGCATCAGTCTGATGGAATTCGGCGGCGACTTCAAGATGAATATTTATATTTTCGCACCAAAGGACGATGAGTACCATAACAGCAACTGGAGAACTTTATATCCTGATGATAAATTAAAAGATATCCGAAAGATGGTAGCGGCAGGAACCGCAGCAAAATGCCGCTTTGCCTGGGCTATTCATCCATTTATGAATGATAAGATTACCTCTGCAAACTATAGCGAAAGCCTGCAAATCGTAAAAGATAAGTTTCAGCAGCTCTATGACGCAGGCGTGCGCCAGTTTGTCATTTCCGCAGATGATGCCGTAAGCGACGCACAGGTACAGGCGAATCTCTGCCGGGATATGTCCGCATGGGTCAAGGAACATGACGGAACGTATAACCTGGTCTTTGTGCCGCAGGTATACTGTACTGCAGCGGCAAGCTGGGGCGGCGGCTATACGGTATCTACTTATTTTAATTATTTTAAAACTCTTACAGATGTAGAGCTGATGTGGACAGGTGAATGGGTATGCCATCCGGCTTCACAAAACACTTTTACAAACTTCAAAGAAAAGTCCGGAAAGGAAGCTTTTATGTGGCTGAACTGGCCTGTAAACGATGTAAACCATAAGCGTCTTGTCATGGGACCGGCAGAAGAAGGCATCTTAAGCCCTGGCCTGACAAACTTCCGCGGTATCGTTACAAACCCTCTGCAGCAGGCTGAAGCATCTAAAACATCCTTATTTGCGATTGCAGACTTTGCATGGAATACTTCTGATTTTTCCTGTTTTACCAGCTGGGAGGACGGATTTAAATATATTGATGCAGGCGCGCCCGAAGCATTAACAGAGCTCTGCCGACATCTGACGAATCCAAGTCCGGGAGGTATCACATCCATGGGCGAGTCAACCGCGCTTGAACCGTATATTACAGCATTTACAAATGCCTACAATGCTAACCAGGACATCACTGCAAGCGGTACGGCTTTGATAGAACAGTTCCAAAAAATTATTACTGCTGCCGATGA
The DNA here is from genome assembly GCA_041223665.1 of Lachnospiraceae bacterium 46-15. Lineage (GTDB taxonomy): Bacteria > Bacillota > Clostridia > Lachnospirales > Lachnospiraceae > Hominisplanchenecus_A. The sequence goes on along the minus strand of JBCLQO010000009.1, from coordinate 17,512 downwards.
ATTCCAGCAAAACGGCACAAACGAAAACCTCAAAGTTGAAATGAAGCCATGGGTTGATTCCCTCCGTTATATTTCAAAAGCATGCGTCGGCTATGTGGAGACAGCATTGGCACTGAAAAACAATAACGCAGACGCAGCCTGCGGAAGCTATCTCACCGCAATTAACAACTACAAGGCATCCAAAAATTGTGAATCCCCTCTTCTGACCAAAGACGGAGACAGACAGTATATTACAACGCACATGGTAGAAGCCGGCGCTATGAAAATTATGCCTTTCGCCCGGGAAATGGACACTTCGTTAAAAGAAGCGGCACAGGAAGTCCTGAACGGCAGCTTCAACGATACCACCACATCAACAGAAAGCAGCCTGTTTTACCATAATCTTGGCGGTTTCTATGAGGGAGACGCTGAAAAAATTATTGACGGTATGGATAACACCTACGCTTGGTTTAATACATCTGTGCCTGCAAATGCCTATATTGGTCTGGATTTAGGGGATACCTATAAATTAAGCACCATCCGCATCCTGCAGGGACGTACAAACAGTGATGGAGACATCTTTACTTCCAGCGTACTGGAGTATTCCCTGGACAACGAACACTGGACGTCCATCAGCACACATAACACAAATGTAATTGAGACCGATGTATTATCCCAGTCTATTAACGCACGGTATGTCCGCCTGAGGTCATCTACTTCCACCGGAAAATGGTATTCTATTCGTGAATTTTCGGTTACAACACGGCCGCTGGCAACTTTCGTCTACACCAATGTAGATGCTTTTGAAGAATACCCGACAGATATAGATAAAACGGCTGCAGGGATTCCTGAAATCGAAGAAGACCTTACTCTGAGATCCGGCGAGTACATTGGAATGGCCTTTACAGATGCAAGAGAGATTACGTCCCTGACTGCAGATTATACGAACAAAGACAAACTGACATTTGAATACAGTTATAATGGATTTGAATGGTATCCCGTAGAAAGCTCTTTTGAGACTATAGATGCGAAATATATCCGCCTAATAAACAAAAACAGCGAAGACGTATCTTTCCATCTGACAGGCATCTCCCTGCAAAACAATACCGGAAACAGAAGCATCTTTGCTACACCGGAAGGCAAAGAAGGCCATGAATCAGCAAAGGCCGTTGACGGCTCTATCCTGACCTCTTTCGTCCCCTCGGAAGGAAACGGTGAACTGACCTGGCGTATTGATGCAGGCGCTGCAGACTCCTTATACATCTTACAGGATGCCTCTGTAATCTCTGATGCAAAAGTGTTTGTCCGCACAAACGCCGGACAATGGAATTATATAGGAACTCTTTCCAACAGTCTGAATACCTTTGAAAACCTGCTGTTCTACGGTCCGGTAAATGAAGTAAAAATTGAATGGAAAGAAAAAGGTCCTATCATTTACGAAGCCTATACAAAAAAACAGAAAGAACAGATACCGAACAGCTGCAGACAATCATAACCGCAGCCGAAGAAGAAACAAAACAAGAACTGTATACCCCAGAATCTTATAATAAATTTGCAAAAGCAATAACCGCGGCAAAAGAACTGCTGGAACAGGCGGCTTCCGCTGAAGATAAGGCAAAAGCGCTCAAAGCTATATACGAAGCCGCTGGAAGCCTGGTACTTCAGAAAGAGGCGGACGAAAAAGAAGAGACGGAAAACAAACAGGCAAAAAAAGATTTGGCAGATGCCGTAACCGGTGCAAAGGCTCTCATAGATGCAGGCGGAAGCAAATTCACAGAAACCAGTTGGAATGCTTTTGTACTTGCATACCGCGCAGCAGCAGAAGTTTCAGAAAATGCCGACACCACCACGGTAAAAAGGCTGCTTCTGGAGCTGCAGAAAGCAGAGAAAGAGCTTACACTGGCAGACAGCAATAATACTGAAAAGCCGCCCGTCCAAACACCCGGAGACCCATCCGTAAAACCGCCCGTTTCCGTGAAACCTGCCCCGGCAGAAGGCGCACTGAAGAAAGGGGATACCGACAGCTGGAAAACCCTGCGTTACCGCGTGACAGACGCTGCAAAAAAACAGGTAGAGGTTTACGGAGTTAACAAAAAGAGCATGACAAAAGTAACAATTCCGGCAACAGCAAAAGTAAAAGGCGTAGTATGCATAGTAACAGGCGTGTCAAATAAAGCATTTGCAGGCATGAAGAAACTGAAATCCGTTACTATCGGAAAAAATGTCACCACCATCGGAAAGAAAGCCTTCTACAATGACAAGCGGCTCAAAACTATTACTGTCAAAAGTAAAGTGCTGAAAAAAGTAGCCAAAGACGCTTTACAGAAAACTTATAAAAAAGGCACTATCAAAGTTCCGAAAAGCAAGAAAAAAGCATACACAAAACTCTTTAAAAAGAGAGGCCAAAAGAGAATTAAATAATATAACCAAAGGAAATTATTGGATTGGCAGCATTCCGCTGCCGACCCAATAATTTCATAAAGATTTTCCTTGTATAATAGCATGAAATGTATTAAAATGAATCATGAACTTGACAAACAAGTTTAAACCGAAAACATAAGGAGGATACTATTATGGCATATGTAATTTCTGACGAGTGCGTAGCATGTGGAACATGCGCAGGTGTTTGCCCGGCAGACGCTATCAGCGAGGGCGATGGAAAATATGTAATCGATGCTGACGCATGTTTAGACTGCGGTACTTGCGAAGCTGAATGCCCGACAAGTGCTATCTCCGCTGAATAGTCAACATCTAGGCACACGATGAAAAACATAAAGAGGCTGGTATACGGTATGAAGCGCCATTTTTTCTATATGGGCAGAACACACCGCACACCAGTCTCTTTTTCATAGCTTAAAAAAACGAAGCCATTTTTTCTTATTAACAATAGGTTCTTTTGCCGCCGCCACCAGCTGACGGTTTTTCTGATATGTCCGAATCGTCTCATCCAGCCTGCGGAAACGCTCTTCTTCCCGCTCTTCCCGAATCTGCATAAGTACGTTCATTTCCTTAACCACACTGTCCGTAATCCGCCCTTCCAGTTCCACATTATTATCCTGGACGACCTGGCGGAAAATACCTGTAACAATACTCTCAAACTGTTTGAGCTTGTCCGGATCTGGTCCAATTGCCGGAAGCGTCTCTGCCTGCTCCCTCTCGCTCTTCTTTTTTTCCAGGGCAATTATCTTTTCGCCTGCAGTATCTTCTTTTTCCAAAGACCCCGCCTCTTTCTTTTTCAGTTCAGGAACCAGTACCTTTATTGCCTTTAGCTGAAGCCCCCGCTCCTTTAGTTCTTTAATTTTCCGAAATAATCTGATATCCTCCTCCGTATAGTAACGGTGTCCCAGCTCGGTTCTTGAAACCCCTATCTCCAGTTCTTCCTCCCAGTACCGGAGAACATGGGCCTCCACATCCACCTTTTTTGCCATGTCAGAAATCATATACCTGGTTTCGCTCATTGACTCCCCTCCTTACTCCAAAAGTATACCATATTTTTCCTTGTGAGGAACGGATAACATATCGCAAGTTCTGACATGTTTCCCTTTGCTTCTGCAAACCATAAGTGCTGCAGGGCTGAACGATAGCAAAAAAATACCCCGCGGCACAGCCGCAGGGCGTTTCTTATATACTCAAAATTCTTTACACGCTTAGTCCTGAACGTATGGCATCAGTGCGATATGACGTGCTCTCTTGATAGCTACCGTCAGAGCTCTCTGGTGCTTTGCGCAGTTTCCTGTGATTCTTCTGGGAAGGATTTTTCCTCTCTCAGATACATATCTTTTTAATTTATTTACATCCTTGTAATCAATCTCGTTATTCTCTTTACCGCAGAACACGCATACTTTTTTCCTTCTGCGGCCGCCTCTTCTCTTCATCGGAGAATCGCCTCTATCATTTCTGTTAAAAGCCATCTGTGTTTCCCTCCTTTATTCTTGTTTCCAAAACGTTTTATACTCTTAATTAAACGGCAGCTCCTCGTCGATACCGTCCGGGATATTCATAAATCCATCCCCTGACGCTGCGCTGGGAGCCGGTCTTGCCGGCGCCGGGGCAGATGGTTCATATCCACCGCCGCCATTTGACATGGAAGCAGCTTTGCTCTCTGCAAACTCCTGATCTTCCACAACCACATCTGTAGTGTAGACCTTCTGGCCATCTTTGTTCGTATAGCTCCCGGTCTGGATACGCCCGGTTACTACAATCTTCAAACCTTGACGGAAATATCTCTCTGCAAATTCTGCGCTCTTTCCGAAAGCCACGCAGCCGATAAAATCTGCGGTCTGCTCCCCGTCGCCATTGCGTCTGAATCTGCGGTCTACTGCCAGTGTGTATCTGGCGATTGCCATAGAACTGTCCCCTGAAGAATAACGCACTTCCGGATCCCTGGTCAAACGCCCCATTAATATGACTTTGTTCATTTTTCTCCTCTTCTCTATCTATGCATCCTGTCTAACGCACAAATAACGGATGACATTCTCCATAATGCGGACATGTCTTTCAATCTCTGCCGGAGCAGATGATTCTGCCTCGAAATGGATGAAGTAGTAAAATCCTTCTCTCATCTTCTGGATTTCATAAGCGAGCCTTTTCTTTCCCCACTCATCAACATCCGTGATGACTCCGCCGTAACGAGTAATGTACTCTTTCACTTTCTCGACGGTAGCTGTCCTTGCATCATCCTCGATTTTTGCGTTGACAACAACGGCTAATTCATATTTGTTCATGCTCTTCGCACCTCCTTATGGTCTCTGGCCCCCCGCCATAACAGGGAACAAGGAATTTAGTAATATATCACATTTGTCGATTCTATCATAAAAGTACAGGCTTTTCAAGTGTTTTTCTGCAGCCCCCTGGTGTTTTTTTCCACCAGCTTCCGGGCAATCATAATCTGATGTCCGCAGCCCATGCATTTAAGCCGGAAGTCCGCTCCTACCCGCAGGATTTCCCACTCCTGGCTCCCGCAAGGATGCTTCTTTTTTAGCTTGACCACATCACCCACTTCATATTCGTACCCTGCCATTTATCCCCTTTCTGCCCTGTCCGCTTCACCGGACAACAGCCCATGCATTTTTCATCTGTCCTGTCCGGCCGCACCAGACAATCATGCTTCCACCGCTTTACTTTATTGTCTTATATTCCTCAATCAGTTTGCCCTGCACGATAAACCTGGTTGTCTCATTCCCTGTGCAGGTAGAAAGCGTCACGACTTTATCTTCCGTACTTACAGACGCTTCGCTCTTTATCACCGAATGGTCAAAGGCTTCTTTTATATATTCCATGAAATCATCATCATCTTTAAAGGTAAGCTGGTACGTTTTACTGGTATATCCCACCTCATGGCAGGCAAAAATTTCGTATTTATAAATTTTTTCCGGTGTGTAGACCCAGAAATACCGGCTCTTATCAATCGTTCCTTCCTCACGGAACTGTTTCAGCTTCCCAAACATCGAGAGATTCCGCATATTATGTCCATACAAGACGGAATTGCGGTCGGTAAAATCCTTTTTATTTTCGCAGTCCAGGAAAATACATCCTGCAATATTCGGCGTTCCCCGAAATGTATTATGCAGGTAAAAATCATTGTCCTCACCCTGTGCTACAGGATAGCTGATATCCAGCGCCTCCACCTTCAGCCATCCGATAATCTCACGGTTAATCTTCAACAGGCTGTCAAAATCCACCGGGCTTTTCATGACCAGCTCTCCGTTCAACTCTTTAGGCTCCGGCTCGTCTGCTTCTTCTTTGACATAATTATCCTCCAGAGCGTCGTATTCGTCTTCCCCTTCTTTATACACAGAATAAATGGTATAAAGCTGATATCCTGAATAGCAGAACACCCCCAGCGCTACCACAAGAATCAGTGTCCGGATGATATCTCCCACTGTGCGCTTCCTTTTTTTCTTCTCCTTTGCCATCGCCTACCTCCTGTCTGTGCGGGTCGCCGCACCGTCATTTCCCTCTATTTTCGCGCTTCTTTTCCGCTTTAATACAGGCTCCTCATGATATCTGGGCAGACGCACAGTAAATTTTGTGCTGGCATAAGTACTGGACGCCTCAATGGTCCCTCCATGCACCTCCAGGATTTCCTTTGCTATGGAAAGCCCCAGTCCTGTGCCTCCGGTCTGACTGGAGCGGGCATTGTCCACCCGATAAAACTTTTCAAAAATCGAATTCAGCTTCTGCTGGGGAATCTGCTCTCCCTGATTCGTAAACGTAATCACCACCGTATTCAGATCACAGTACGCCTGAATATCAATATTTGTCCCTGGATAGCTGTAGGCAATGGCATTCCTCAGCAGATTGTCAAACACCCGCGCCAGCTTGTCCGGGTCGCCAAATACAATCAACCCGTCATCCGTGTGAATCGAACAGGTGAGCTTTTTCTCCGTAAGCACCGCGTAACTTTCATCTGCCAGCTGCTCAAGCATAATGGACAGATTCACATTCCCATTTTCCAGAACGATATCCTGGAGGTTAAATCTGGTAATTTCAAAAAACTCACTGATGAGTTCCCCCAGCCGCATGGACTTCTCCAGCGCGATATGAATGTATTTCGCCCGTTCCTCCGGCTGCATTTCCGGCTGCTCATCCAGCATCGTCAGATACGCAATCGTGGAAGTAAGCGGCGTCTTTAAATCATGAGCCAGATAAACCACTAAATCATTTTTCCGCTGCTCGCTCTCCATCGCCGCATTGTCCTTGCGTTTTAAGGTCATTTTCAGCGTATTCAGCTTCTCTGCGATCGGACGCAGCTCTGCCTCCAGCGTCACCGGTGCGTCAGAGTCGCTCAGGATATTGTCTATCTCCTCTCCAATGTGATCCAGGTAATGCGTAACCTTAGAAATCGCCACATAAAAGAAGATAAGAAAGAGTATCATGAACCCAGCCACCAGGAACAAATCCTTATGGTCCATGAATATCCTTCCATAAAGGGTATTTGCCTCCGCGCTGCTTAAATCAAAAAACATAAGCAGGCGGATGACTAATTCCGGAAAACTTTTCTGAAAAATGCCGTCCACCAGAAGCTCTACAATCATATATCCGATGCAAAGCGCCAGCACAGTCACCAGACCCGTGCGCAGCATCAAGCGCCATTTCAGTTTTCGGTAATTATTTTTCAACGCGATATCCCACTCCCCAGACTGTCTTGATAAAGTCAGATTTTCCTGTTGGTCCGCTCATCTTCTCCCTGAGATGCCTGATATGAACCATCACCGTATTGTTACTGTTCTTGTAATATTTCTCTTTCCAAACCTGTTCAAAAAGCTGCTCTGAGCTGATAACCTGTCCCCGGTTTTCACAGAGAATCCAGAGAATGTCGAACTCTATCGGCGTCAGCGTCAGCTCTCTTTCATTATACGTGCATTCATGGGTACTCCGGTTCAGCACCAGCCCCGCAAAGTCAAGCACATCCTCCTGCGGCCTGCCATTTTCATTGTACTTCGTAAACCGCCTCAGCTGTGCTTTCACCCGCGCGATCAGCTCCAGCGGGTTAAAAGGCTTTGCGATATAATCATCCGCCCCCAGCGTCAGACCGTTAATTTTATCCATATACTCTGTCTTTGCCGTGAGCATAATCACCGGAAACGTATACTTCTCCCTCACCTTCTGCAAAATCATAAAACCATCAATATCCGGCAGCATTACATCCAGCAATGCCATATCCGGTGTATTTTCTTCAATACAGCGGAGCGCGTCTGTTCCATTATAGCATTTCTCTACCTCATAGTTCTCATTTTTCAGGTACAGTTCCACAACATCCGCAATTTCCCTCTCGTCATCTACAATCAGTATCCTGCTCCCCATGGTGTTCCTCCCTGTGCTCCTCATTTATATATCTACGTATCTGTTCAAAGCCATCCCGAAAATATTTTTTCGAAGATGGCTTTCCTGATTATAATTCACAGTTTCCTACCGTACGTGGGAATGGAACGACGTCCCTGATATTCGCGATTCCGGTCAAATACATGACGCATCTCTCAAATCCCAGACCAAACCCTGCATGGCGGGTAGAACCATATTTCCTCAAATCCAGATAGAAACCGTAGTCCTCCTTCTTCAATCCCAGCTCGTCCATCCTCTGAACAAGTTTATCGTAATCATCCTCCCTCTGGCTTCCTCCGATAATCTCTCCGATTCCCGGAACCAGGCAGTCCATAGCCGCCACGGTTTTTCCGTCCTCATTCAGCTTCATATAAAACGCCTTGATTTCCTTCGGATAGTCTGTCACAAATACTGGGCGCTTAAACACCTGCTCTGTCAGATACCGCTCATGCTCCGTCTGCAAATCGCATCCCCAGGAAACTTTATAATCAAAGTTTTTATTATTTTTCTCAAGAATCTCAATCGCCTCGGTGTAGGTCACATGCGCAAACTCCGAATCCACCACATGGTTCAGCCTCTCCAAAAGCCCTTTATCCACAAAAGAGTTAAAGAAATTCATCTCTTCCGGCGCATGCTCCAGCACATAGCGGATAACATATTTCAGCATAGCTTCCGCCAGCATCATATCATCCTTCAAATCCGCAAACGCAATTTCCGGCTCAATCATCCAGAACTCCGCCGCGTGGCGGGTAGTGTTTGAATTTTCCGCCCGGAACGTAGGACCGAACGTATAGATATTCCGAAACGCCTGCGCATAAGTCTCGCCGTTGAGCTGTCCGCTCACCGTCAGGTTCGTCTCCTTCCCGAAGAAGTCCTTACTGCTGTCCACTTTCCCGTCTGCCGTCCTCGGCAAATCCTCCAAATCCAGAGTAGTCACCCGGAACATCTCGCCCGCACCCTCACAGTCGCTGCCTGTAATCAGCGGCGTATGGACATACACAAAATCCCTCTCCTGAAAAAACTGATGAATCGCATATGCAATCAGAGAGCGCACGCGGAATACTGCCTGGAACGTATTTGTTCTCGGCCTTAAGTGTGAAATCGTCCGCAGATACTCCAGGCTGTGACGCTTCTTCTGCAAAGGATAATCTGGAGCGGATACGCCCTCCACCGTCACTTCCTCCGCCTGAATTTCAAACGGCTGCTTCGCCTGCGGCGTCGGCGTCAGGACTCCCCTCACAATCACCGCCGCACCCACATTCAGTTTCGATACTTCTGCAAAGTTCTCCATCTTGTCATGATATACAACCTGCAATGGCTCAAAAAATGTGCCGTCATGCAGTACCAAAAATCCAAAAGTCTTTGAATCACGGACGCTGCGCACCCAGCCGCCCACCGTGACTTCCTTCCCCAGATACTCTTCCCTGTTCCTGAAAATCTCTCTAACCGTTGTCAATTCCATAATCGAACTCCTTTGTTCCATAGCTATTTTCTATTTAGTATATCCCATAAAAGGAATGTATGCAAGACTTTGTGTCGGCGTTCGCCGGCATCTCTATAATTTTCAGAACAAAGGACAAAGAAGCTGGCACACTAAATATTTTCTTCTGTTGTTTCAATAATTGCCATCATTTCCGCAGGGGTAACAATAAAATCCCTGAACGGGTAATGCTTCTGATTTCCTGTGACCAAATATGCATCATCTTCTCTCTTTTCCATAGCCACCTCATAAAATACAAGGTCATCCATATCAATCAAAACTGCGCCAGTGGGCTGCGGAAACACTTCTACTCCATATTGCCTGATTGCACCAAGTATTTTCCATATTAATTCCTCCCGCAGATGAAATTTTTCTCTGTGGAGCACCTCATCATATTCAACTAATATATCCTGATGATACAATGGAATGATTTTTCCATCAAAAACAGCATCTAAAACTTTAACTGTAGCAGAATCTTCCCTTTTAGAAAGCAGCGCCGAAAGCAATACATTTGTATCAATTACCGCATAATATTCCATTATTGTCTATCCTCGTCTTTCTGCTCTTGATGCCAAAATTTCAGCATTAATTTCATCAAGTGACATTTCTGGAATATCAGCCGCCTGTTTTCGCATTTCGTAAAAAGCACTTTTCGCTTCTGCTCTTGTTATCGTATTCTCTGGCAGCATCACTTCAAACGGCAGACCTTTTACCATCTTGCTCTTAGCCATAAACATACGGAAAGCTGTAGGTAAATCCATGCCAAGCCTCTCATATATTTCTGCCACTTCCTGTTTTAGTGCTTTGTCTGCTCTAAATTGAATTAAAACCTGTTCTGACATAGCAATTCCTCCCTGTCAACATATTGAAGTTGTTTTGCATGTGTTTGTAATAACATTATACCCTTTGCACTAAAAATTATCAATAGGTCTATGTACTTTCCATACTTATGTTGCCAAAAATACTAACCAAACGAACTTCTTACAGAACTTTCACCGAAATCACTTTATTGTCTTTCCGTGACGAACTAACAACAAATCCAATACCGTCCACTTTCGCTTTCGCCGGAATTTTCTTATTCCACGAAACCGGGGAAATAATCACGCTTTTTCCCTGGCAGGTACATGTTCCGTTCCACTGCTGGCTCTTTTTTACCGAATACTTAAAAGTCACCCGAACCTTCCAGCGGGACACTGCCTTTTTTCCTCGATTAGACAAAGACACACGATACAAAGCATACCACCGCTCGCCATCCTGCCACAAACCATCCCTTTTCACATTTGCACGGCAGGACTTCTTAGCCGACTTCACGCCTGCGGGCTTTGGATTTGAAGGCTTTGCCTGCGAACCAGGTTTTGGTTTCCCACCAGGCTTTACATTCGATGTCCCGCCCAGTTTTCCCTTCAGGGTACTTACCAGCCACTTCCCCGATTTGGACAAGTCCGATTCCGTCCAGCCTGACTTCTTCCGGCAGCTGCTTTTTAAAAGCGAACTGGACTCCGCTTTATTTGAAAGATTCCATGCCATATAGCTGACGCCATAAGTATTCAGCAGTTTCATCCATTTATCCGCTTCTGTCTGATTAACCGCGCCATTCCCGGAAGCGTCACAGATTCCAAATTCACTAACAAATAGAGGCAGCCCTGCTTCTAATGCCCTTTTCGCCTTTTCACGATAAGCTTCCCTGTGGGTATCCGCATAAAAATGCAGTGTATACATGATATTTTTATAGCCTTTCAGGGGATTTTCCGCTGCAGTATCCACATCCTGCGACCAGTTAGGCGTCCCCACCAGGATAACCGCATGTTTATCTATCCTGCGGATTTCCTTTATGACGCTCTCTGCATAAGACTTTATATGCTTCCAGTCTGTACCCCCATTTGGCTCGTTGCAGATTTCATAAATGACATTTTTATGTGACTTGTACTTTTTCGCCATCTCTTTAAAAAATGTAACCGACTCTTTCTTGTAGGTATTGGGATTCCCGTCACTTAATATATGCCAGTCAATAATTACATACATCCCCAAATCCGAAGCCGCTTCCACCCCAGTATGGATAAGCTTCTTCAAAGCTTTCCTGTTTCCGGCATCCCCAGTGCAGTAACCATTGTACTCCGCCGTATACATGGCCAGCCGAACGGCATTCGCCCCCCAGCAGTCACGCAGATCCTGAAACGCCTCCTTAGATACATACTCCGGAAACCAGGACAGGCCGTGTGTGCTGACGCCTTTCAACTGAAATTCTTTTCCCTTCGCGTCCACCAGCTTCGCTCCTTTCACGGACAGCCTGCCGTGAGCGCTAAGCGGCGTGGCTGCGGAAACGGTGCATGGTAAGATAATTAGAAAAAATAATATCGCTGCCAGTCCGGCAAATGTGTATTTTCTTATTTTTTTCACGAGGCTTCTCCTTTGCTATCTGCTTCCTGCGAAAACATCTTATAGCTCCTTGCTGTCTCATTCAGCTTTGAGCAACTCAGGTTCCATTTTTGTTAAAATTTTTTGTGAAATTATGCATAGGGCTTCTACTTTGATTTAAGTATGGTTTGGGTTCCAACATAATTATAGCAAATCAAACGCTCTTTTTGTACAAAATATTTCACCTGGATTAATAATATCTGCAAAATTTATTCCTTTTACTGTGCCAAGAATTTCTTTGCCGATGCATTGCCTGTTTTTTGATTCATACCATGACGCCGTCCCTGTCCGTGCTAAGCTTTTCGGATAATTCCTTTAAAGTACCGAACTTGCGGATAATTTTCAAGGCTCTTTTGCCATAGTTATGTCACAACAACAAACACTCTGCGTTATAATTCTTGTTTTCTGCGAATTTGAACAGAAATTATCTGCATTTTCTTGCATATTTTCCTTGTTTCAAATACACAATTATGCTATATTTGAATTAAAAATGGAAAATATTATTTGTGGATTCCTACAGATGTATTTTCGCGATTTAAAGTATAAAAATTCCAGGAATACATGAAAGAATGGAGGAGAAAAGATGTTAAAAGGAATCAAACAGATGCCGAAGAGCGTTATAAGCATGACGCTTGCAGGATTAGTAGCGCTTACTTCCCTGCCTGTGTCTGCAGCGCCGGAAACTGTCGCTGGGGGCTATGTAATTGATATGGAACGGCTTCCAAAAGTACATTTTTCCAAACACAAGGATTGGGAAACGCTGTATCAGACAGCCTGGAACAGCCATAAAAGCAATATTACGGCAATTACAAAGGAGCTAAATCCGGAGCTGACAACAGACAACGCAACGTCTTACTATGTAGATGAGGCTTTTGATGAAACTATTTTCCAATGGGATACGTTATTTATGATGATGTTTGATAAATACGGCATCCATGAATTCCCGACGTTGAATTCCATGGACAATTTCTATTACCATCAGACGGATGCAGAGGATGATTCTGATGGTTACATCTGCAGAAGAATCAATCAAAGTAATGGACAGTTAAGTTACAGCAATTATCTGACGGTAGACGCCATCAATCCGCCGATGTTTGCCTGGGCAGAATGGGAGCAGTATCAGGTTCACGGAGATATTTCACGTTTTACAAAGAAAGTCAAAGAAAAGGCGATCATTGACAGGCTGGATGCGTACTGGCAGTTTTTAAAGAGAACAAGGACGCACAAATCCGGTCCTGCGGAAGGACTGTATGTTTCAAACGGACAGGGAAACGGACTTGATAATACGCCAAATCAAGATTGGTACGGATGGGGACAGGCCGCAAATGATATGTCCATCCAGCAGGTACAGGCGGCAAATTACATTGTAAAGATTTTAGATGAGATGCTTGCAAAGGATGAGACGCTTACGGAAGAAGACCGGACAAAATATCAGGGGATGAAGGAGAAATACCAGAAAGAAGAAGCGGATTTAAAGCAGCTCGTACAAGAAAAATTATGGTCGGAAGACGGAAGCTTTTTCTTTAATATGGATGCAGCGACGGGTAACTTTACAAATATTGCAACGCCGACGGGTCTGTGGGCGCTTGCCGCGGGCGTGGCTACAAAGGACCAGGCAGACCGCATGATTAGAGAATATGTTTTAAATTCCAATAAGATGTTCCGGCCAAACGGACTTGCTACCGTATGCTATGATTACAGTACGTTTAAGCCGACGGGAGGATACTGGAACGGGGCGGTATGGTCTCCGACTTCCTATCAGTGGCTCAAAGGTCTGCAGAAGTATGGATATGACGAGCTGGCGTTTAAAGAAGCGGTACGCCATACCAACGCGCTTGCAGATGTCTGCGTCAATGGGGCATATGACAGGTACGGCAATTTTCTGCATACGCTTTGGGAAAATTATTCTTCAGAATATTCGATTCCGGGTTCAACGGAGCATTCCGATACGGAGCCTTCCAGATCAAATTTTGTAGGATGGGCGGGCGCGCTTGGCATCGGTGCGGTGATTGAAAATCTCGCAGGCATTACTATAAATGGAAATGAGAACGCCATCGAATGGGATATTAAACTTACAGAGGAATTCGGTGTGGACAATCTCTATTTTAACGGAGCAGAAGGTGAAAATTTTGTAAATCTTTCCTGTAGTGAGCGGACGAGCGATACTTCGGGAGCAACGCTTACGGTAAAGGCAGACCATGACTTTGAACTCCGCGTAAAAGTCGGAGGGAAATCACAGACGATACAGGCAAAAGCCGGAGAGCATGTGTATTCCATTGACGGGACAGACGGAAATGATACTTATCTTGGCATCCGGACAAGCAAACGTACAGATGTATCTTTTACGGCGAATCAGATTGAAGCGGCAGACAGCGCAGTGCTGTTTGGAGAAGAAGGAACTTCAGCCCAGGCAGACGGACTTCCTAATCAGATTGAAAAAGGGAATAAGAAAATCTTTAACGTGAATACAGTGGGATATTATCGGACAAACAGCAAATATCCCACAAATTTAAGGGACAGTAAAATGATGCAGGCGCTTGGTGCAGCGAATGCAAAAGAATATTCAAAGACAACGTCTCCACATGGCGCGGAAGGATTTATGTTTATGGTTCCTGCATCAAATACGATGCAGACAGCCAAAGCTCTAATCGGGGTAAAAAACGGTACAGCCAAAGTGGAAGCCGATTTGATGGACGCTTCTGAAGTGACGAAAACAGCAGAATTAAAAGGTGCGGAAGAAGAAACGGTCTATGCGGTAGAGATACCGAACTGCGCTTCAAAAGATACAGATATGATGGTTACGGTTACGATGGAACAGAATGGCAAAGAGCAGGGAGAAATAAGCTTAAAGGCCATCGTTTTGGAAAATGGAGGAAGCGAAGTTCTGGAAGCTCCGATACAGGTGAATGCAGAATCAAAAAATGCCGCGCTCTTCGTCAACGCATCCGCACCGGAAGGCATTTCCTATGACAGCTACCGTGTGTATTATAAAACAGCAGAAGACAATTCCTGGAATGTAAAAAACACAAAAACGCTCCCATATAAGTTAGAAGGACTTTCCAATTATAAACGGTACGATGTGTTGGTTACGGGAATCAAAGACGGCATGGAGTCTGCGGATTCCGAAAGCGTCTCTGAAATTCCGGAGGAAGTAAAGCGCACGGATGCACAGCGGGCATACCATGACTGGCTGGAAGTTCGGAAAAAAGTGCTAAACGGAAATGCTGATTTTTCCAATATTGTAAGTAATTTGAATTTTGACGTAAAAGGGCCGACGTATGGAACAACGTTTATATTTTCAAGCGACAGCAATTTGTCCAAATACGGACTGCGAAATAACGGAAACGTGGCAAATCCGCTTCTCCCCCTTTCAGACGCTGCGACAGTACTGAAAACGGAAGCTTCCTGCGGAGAAAAAACGATAAAAATTACAATTCCCGCAGTAGTAAAAGCAATGGCAGCAGATACGATACCTTATGTGTCGGGGAAAAAAGGGGAACTGACATCCGGAACCGTCAATTTGACAGCAGAAGGAACAGTAGATTGGGCACAGTTTTACAGCGAGAGCACGACAGACTACATCCGAAAAGTTCAGGCAGAAGCAAAGATTAAGAATTTTAAAGTAATCGATGGCGTAGATGGAAAAATCAGTGACGGTACATTTTCTTTTGAATCAGCAGACGGTACGGGGACTCCGGTAGACCATTCGGGAATCAGTGCAAGAAGCTTAAATGATGGATTTACAATGGAACTGCCATACAGCGATAAGATGCAGGAGGCAAAATTTTATGCAAATGCCTGGGGCGGAGATGTGACGCTTGAGATAGCGGTAAATAATACGGTTTTCTATTCTGGAACGTTTGGAAAAGACGATTCTTCAGGAATGGCGGGACAGGAATTCGTCATTACCTATAAAGCCCCTTCCGCTTCGGATAAAGTAACGGCAAAACTGTACTGCAGCAAAGACCTGGAACAGTGGGGTGGATGCGTAACAGCGCTTCAGGCAGTGACGATAAAAGAGACTCAAGAGAGTATCCCTGTCCCGGAAGCAGAAGATACACAGGTCGTATTTGGAACACATACGGCGCCGGAGTCGGTGAGCTTGACAGAGGAAGGAACTGTTGACTGGAATCTGTTTACGGTTACAAATCTGGGACAGATTGAAAAAAAGGCGGGGGGCAGAGGCATTGCAAACCTTTCTGCTATCCAGGCAGTTACAAAGTTAAATCCAGATTCTTCCGAAACGACGTTTTCCTTTACAGACGGAACGAACAATGCTGCAGGCGATTACAGCAAGGGAATTGTCTTTGAAAAGACCGGAAACGGCATTGTGTTTGACCTTCCGTATTCTGCAAGAAAGCAGACTGTGGGGATTCATCTTGGAGCGTGGTCTGCAAAAGTGAAAATAAACGCTTCTGTAGTAAAAGAGGGGAGAACGTTAAAAGAATATGCGCAATTTTTTGATACGGGAGCACAGGCAAGCGCAGCACCGGCAAAATACGGCATGATTTCCATGGAATACCTTCTAAATGATGCAGATTCGGTTCTGCATGTGGAAATCAGCAATGATACTTTATACGACGAAACCTGGGGCAATTTTAACCTTGGAGCAATTACGCTTAGCGGCAGTTTTTACGCATCTGCGGAAGAAACGGAAAACGGAAGCATTTTTATCACAAATCCGATTGCATCCCCCGGAGAAACGGTTACGGTTTTTGCCGCTGCAAATGCAGGATATGAGCTTGCAGAGGGAAGCCTGAAATACTATACAGAAGAAAACACAAACGGGACGCCCGTCAAAGACAGCGAGTTTATTATGCCGTCGGAAGACGTCATGATAAAAGCTAAATTCTTGAAAAAAGTGGAGATTGCTGACAAAAAAGAATTAAATGCAGCCATTAAGCAGGCAGAAAATCTGTCAGAAACCAATTACACGCCAGAAAGCTGGGCAGAATTCCAGAAAGTTTTGGCGAGGGTAAAAGCAACGCTGAATAATAAGGACGCCTCAACAGAAGAAGTGAAAACGGCAGAAGAAGAGCTGCGCGCAGCATTCAAGCTCCTTGTTATTAAAAAATCGGAACTGCCCAAACCCGTACAGGCAGCATCCATTTCCATCCAGGCTCCGTCAAAGAAGCTTGCAGCAGGTAAAAAAGTAAAACTAACGGCTTTCATCCTGCCGGAAAATACAGCAAACAAAACAGTAACCTGGAGCGTTAGCAATACAAAATATGCAACGATCAGCCAGGCAGGAATCCTTACACTAAAGAAAGCCGGAATCGGCAAAAATGTTACCGTTACGGCTGCGGCGGCAGACGGCAGCAAGAAAACAGCAGTTTATAAGATTAAGATTATGAAGCGGGCAGTCAAAAGCATTAAGATTTCTGCCGCATCGAAGAAAATCAAAGCAGGAAAGACATTAAAGCTCAAGGCCAAGATTACGACTACAGGCAAGGGAACAGTAAACAAAACTCTCAAATGGAGCAGTTCCAATACCAAATACGCCACGGTCAATAAGAAAGGCCAAGTTAAGACAAAGAAAGCGGGAAAAGGAAAGACTGTTACAATTACAGCGGTATCTACTGACGGAAGCAACAAGAAAGCGAAAATCAAACTGAGAATTAAATAGCGTCAGGAATACAGGGATGGCAGACGGGGAAACCCGTCTGCCATCCCTGTATTCTGCTATTTTATCTTTACTGCCGAAACCGCTTTCCCTGTTTGAGGTAAGGATATATTTATCGTTCAAATCCACCATTAACCCCAGCACAAAGCCATGGTAAAAACGCTCCGGTTCTTCACGGGACGGGTTTTTCC
>JBCLQO010000008.1:0-124684 GCA_041223665.1 Lachnospiraceae bacterium 46-15 | reverse complement strand
ATCTAATAAAACAATTATCTCCTATTTGACTGGAGATGTAAAGAAGTAGGTCTAAGGGTTTATAGGTATCCCTCGAATAACCTAAATACATTATACAAGGAGAAGGATATGGGAATAAGAAAGAGGGCAGGAACGGCAGTGTTGTGCGCAGTTATGGCATTTTCAGGGATAACGCTTCCTGGGGAGGCTGCAGCTGATGTGTCTGCAATCAGCGTGAGCTATCATGCAGAGTCAAACAAAGTAGTTGTAGAAGCGCCGGAGGGTATTACTTTTAGCGGCGCGGACTTTGAACAGGTGGTGGCGGACGATTTGTCTGTGCATCAGCCGCTGACAGCGAAGGAAGTGAAGCTGGCATTCAAGGATGCGGACGGGAATCCCATGGAGAAGCCATTGACAATTCCTGGACTCCATGAGGCGGGAGGAGGGAATGAAAAGCCTCAGGTTATACCGGAAATTGCAGAGTGGTATAGTGACAGTAACGGGAGATTCCGGATGAATGAATCTTCGAGGATTGTACTTGGCTCGGAAGAACTGCGCTATATAGGCGAGGAGTTCCAGAAGGATTTGGAGGATATCACCGGGAAAAAGCTTTCCGTGGTTCAGGGAACGGAGGCTTCGGCGAAAGAAGGGGATTTCTTCTTTGCTCTTGGCAGTAGGGATGCGATGCTTGGGGAAGAAGGCTACGCTATGGAAATCGGAGGCACAGCCGTCACAGAGGGAACGCACACGACGGGGGTATACTGGGCGACAAGGACAATCCTCCAGATGATAAAGCTGAGCGGGGACGGAATTTCCATGTCCCAGGGACAGATGAGGGATTATCCTAAATATGCGGTGCGCAGCTTTGTGTTTGATGTGGCGCGGAAGGCAGTTTCCATGGATATGCTGAGAGACGTGGCAAAAAACATGGCATGGTATAAAATGAATGATTTTCAGGTGCACTTGAATGATAATCTGATTTTCCTGGAGGATTATTATGATGAGAACGAGCCGGACCCGACAGATGCATTTGCGGCGTATTCAGGGTACCGTTTGGAGTCTGGCGTGGAAAAGGACGGAAAATCTATCGCGTCGGCAGATTATCATTATACAAAAGAGGAATTCCGCAGTTTTATACAGGAATGCCGCAAAATCGGGATGAATATCGTGCCCGAAATTGATGTTCCGGCACACGCCATGGCGATTACGGGCATATTCAGGGAATATGCGGTGAATGGCTGGACGCCGGGCAATTCAAGGCGTTCCCTGGTGGATCATCTGGATGTGACGAGGCCGGAGGTTGTAGAATTTATCAAGACGGTTTTTGATGAATACATTGAGGACAGGACATTTGATGAAAATACGGTAATCCATGTGGGAGCGGATGAGTTTATGGCGGACGCCACGGCATATCGGGAATTTATGAACGAGATTCTGTGCCATATTAAGAAAACGAACATTGTGCGTCTGTGGGGCGGTCTGACGAGGATTGTGGATAATAAGACAGAAATTTTGCCGGAGGCAGCCAAAGGAAGCCAGATTAATCTCTGGTCCAAGGATTGGGCCGACGGGCTGGATATGTACAATCTGGGGTTTGATTTGATTAATACCTTGGATACTTACGGGTACATGGTGCCGAGCGGAGGTACAGGCAGAGGGGCGTATCAAGACTATATTGATAAAAGCCTGGTTTACAACAGTTTTGCGCCCAATGTGGTGCGCCGCAAGGATGCGTCAAACGTGGCGCTTCCGGCCGGGGATAAGCAGATTCTGGGCGGCGCGTTCGCACTTTGGCAGGATGAGCAGCTTGATACCCACGCGACAGGGCTGAGTGAGGAAGATTTATTTACACGCTTTTTTGACGCATTGCCGTTTTATGCGGAAAAGACATGGGCGAACGGGCAGGAAAAAGGAAGCGTCGGGGCGATTGACGGTCTGGCTGGGAGGCTTTCTATTGCGCCGAACACAAACCCATATGGGCAGCAGGAGTCAGACGATGGAATCTATGCAGAATATGATTTTGAGACGCGGCCAGAGCTGGACAATACCCTTATGGCAAGAGATTTAACAGAACTGAAAAATGCCGTGGCTGTGCCGGAAGATGGAAATATGGCATTGAAGCTGAGCGGCGGTGAAAGCTATGCGCAGACACCATTGACGGCGCTGGGAAGCACAGAAGCGAAAAGCCTGTCTTTCACGATGGATTTGGAAGAAGTAAAGCCAGGACAGATTTTGTTTGAGGCGGATGCGCCGTATGGGACGCACGATATCCGTATTACAGAAAATAATAAACTGGGGTTCACGCGGGAGCTGTATATTTATGAGTTTGATTATATGCTCACACCGGGGAAGAAAGAAATCAGGATTGAGACGGGGGCACAGCACACCTCCCTTTATGTGGATGGTGAATTTGCAGCGAATGCGAAAGGAAAATATGTCTACAATGGACAGGTAAAGAAAGAAAATATTGGCTATTCCTCCCTGGCGCTGCCACTGCAGCGGATTGGCTCCAGGACGAATGCGGTGAAAGGGCTGATAGATAACGTCCAGATTGCCGATGTGGGACATGATGAGGCGATGGTTCCGGCAGATGATTTTATAATTACGTCCGATAATGAGAATGCCCTCACCGGAAATGGGACGGAAGGCCCTGCCAGCCTTGCCTTTGACGGGAATACGGAAACACGCTGGCATTCCCAGCATACTCCGTCAAAGAAAGAGCTTCCTGCTTCTATCATGATTGATATGGGAGCGGAGTATGAGATTAACAGCCTGGTTTATCTTCCAAGGCAGGACGCCGGCGAAGGAAATGGGAATATTTCAAGGTACAAGCTGTCTATGGGGACGGATGGGGAGACATATCCGGATATTATCACTTCTGGCATATGGGAAGCTGACAGTCTACAGAAAAAGGCAGTATTTTCCCCTGTTCGGGCCCGCTATTTGAAGTTTACGGCAGAGGAAGGAAAGAATGGATGGGCGTCTGCAGCGGAGATAGGGTTTGGCATGGCTGTGTCCCAGGAGAACGGGGACAAAGCAGAACTGCAGAGGGTTTTTGAAACCTGCAGAACGAAAATCAATGAAGGGAATACCCAATATACGCCGGATTCCTGGCAGGTATTTCAAAGGGCGTTTGCGAATGCCAAAGGTGTCCTTGGCAGAGAGTGTGTATCCCAGGAAAAAATAGACGCGGTATGCGCGGAGCTTGTGCGTGCGGAAAGGGAGCTTATTCTGCGTCCGGTACCGCCGCCCATACCACAGCCGGGAGATGAGCTTCCGGCCGGGCAGCCGAAACCACAGCCGCAGCCGGAAAAACCTCTTCCCCTGCCGGCAATCTATAAAGATGCCAGACTGGTATATAGGGTAACGGCAGCTGCGGGCAGTACAGGAACCGTTACGGTGATGAAACCTCTGAAAAAGACACAGACATCTGTGGTGATTCCGGCGGAAGTGAAGATAGACGGTCATGCCTTTAAAGTAACAGCTATCGCAGATAAGGCGTTCCGGGGCAATAAAAAGCTTAAGAAAGCCGTAATAGGGGCGAATGTTGTAAAAATCGGAAAAGAAAGTTTCAGCGGATGCAGGAAATTGAAAAATATTACCATAAATTCTTCGAAATTGAAGAGCGTGGGGAAGAACGCATTCAAAAATATCCCGGCAAAAGCGAAGATGAAAGTGCCCAAGAAAAAGCTTGCGGTATATAAGAAGTATCTAAAGAAAGCAAAGCTGGGAAGGAAAGTGAAAGTAGTGAAGAAATAAAAGAGGGGAGCAGACTGGCGGCGGTGCATTTGACAGTGTTAAAATGCACCGTCGCGGCATAGGATAAATACAAAGAAAGGGGCATGTACTTATGGACATCATAGAGTTTTTAAAAGCAGTTCTGTTTGGAATCGTAGAGGGAGTAACGGAGTGGCTCCCTATTAGCAGCACAGGGCATATGATTATACTGGATGAGCTGATTAAGCTGGATGTATCGGCGGAATTTTTATCCATGTTTCTGGTGGTTATCCAGCTAGGGGCGATTTTGGCGGTGGTGCTGCTTTATTGGGAACGGCTTTTCCCCTTTTCCCTGAAAGAGAAACCCTTTGTGAAAATGGATATTTTCCAAATGTGGCTGAAAATTGTGGTTTCCTGCCTTCCTGCGGCGGTGGTGGGCATTCTATTTGAAGAGCAGCTCGACGCATGGTTTTATAATTATCAGACAGTGGCGGTGATGCTGCTTCTTTTTGGCGTGGCATTTCTCTGGATTGAAAACCGTAACGGTGGGAAGTCTTCCAGTGTGAATTCTGTTGGGGAAATTACCTGGAGGACGGCGTTTTGGATAGGGATGTTCCAGTTGATTGCGGCGGTGTTCCCAGGTACGTCCCGGTCAGGAGCTACTATACTGGGGGGGATTATGCTGGGGCTTTCCAGGACAGTGGCGGCGGAGTATACGTTTTTCCTGGCTGTCCCGGTAATGTTTGGGGCGAGCCTTCTGAAAATCGTGAAATTCGGGTTTGCTTTTTCCGTACCCGAATTGATGATTCTGCTGGTGGGAATGACGGTGGCATTTGTGACTTCCCTTGTGGTGATACGCTTTTTGATGGGATATATCCGCAGACATGATTTTAAGATTTTTGGATGGTATCGGATTGTCCTGGGAATCGTGGTGCTGGCATTTTTTCTTCTGTTTGCATAAAAAGCGCCGGGCTTTGACGCCCAGCGCTTTTTATCGCGGTTCGCATGTATTTACTTTTTAATTTTCATGCTCTTGCGGAATCCGGCTTTCTTTGAAAACAGTTTTTTGTATTTTTTTAGCTGCTTTTTCGGCGCCTTGATGATTGCTTTTTTATGGATACCCTGAATTGCTTTTGCTTTTACTTTTTTTAAGATTTTGGATTTTATATCAATCTTTTTGAGTTTTTTACATCGGTAGAATGCATTTTTACCGATAGTCCGCACATTTTTTCCAATTGTCACGGAAGTGAGCGTCTGATTTTTCTCGCAGGCACCTGCGGCAATGGATGTGACCTTGCATGTCACCCCGGCGATTTTTACGGTATCTGCTATCTGGATGCTTTTCTTTTTTGAGACAACCCTTTTTGCTTGAACTTCTGCCTGGTTATCCGTTCCGGATTTCGTAACCCGGTAATCTATACCGGAGATCCTTCTGGTCTGTCCGGCGTTCACTTTGGCTGATTTGCTGCCAGAAGGAGGAACTCTGGTAAATGCGGTGGTGTTCATCTGGGAGGGATTGCCTAAGTCAATATCGTAAAATACCATAGTCTGCTCATGCCAGACATACCATATGAGCTTGCCGTTTATTTCGGCAGGCACACAGTCTGACAGATTTCCGTTATAAACATAAAGAGCGCCTTTCTGGTGGCCGTTTCCGTCAATTTCCGTATAACATACTTTTCCGCCCCTCGACCAGAGCATATAATAGCGGCCGTCCTTTGTCTTTACCAGATGAGGAGTGCGGGTAGTGCCGTCCCCTTCCGCATAGGAAGTCAGCCAGGTGGTAGTTACTTCGGAGGTTTCTTTGTTTACAGCCGCCACAAATATATTCCGTGTACTCCGTTCCAGATTCTTTTCATCCTGGATGACGGAGTTTCCGGCAATCAGATAAGCAGAATCAGAGATTTCAAAGCCACCTATGGAAGCGCCTGTATAGTTGTTTCCCGTAGCGCCGGGAAAACTCATGACTTCTGTTACTGCACAGGGTGTAAGAAAAGGGTCCGGGGTAAAGGTGCCTGTGGAAGCATCTGCTGCGTATTTTATCAGCGTGATAGAACGGGGATATGCATCGCCGTGGTCAACCGCAGCGATATGGTTATCCTCTATTTTGATAAATTGGTTAAAGGAATGGCTGACATAGCCGACGCTGGAATTCATAACGTCCATAAAAGTATCGGTAATAGACATATTCTCCATATCCAGTTCTATCGTTGCATTCGCCTGGTGGTTCCGGCCGTCAGGGTCGGCATACATCTGGTGACTGGTTCGGATTAGAAGATACTTTCCGCAAGTGTCCATGCGGAGGGAGCCGGAGCGGAAAGGAATCGTAGTATTACAGGCAGAGAGTCCCGCAGATTTTATTTTATTCCACTGCTTATCGTACTTTGTGATGCGGAATACTTCCAGGGCGTCATCCTCTTTTGGGTTTTCCTGACCGGTTACAACAAAGTAATTAGTATCTGTTTCATAAAATCCCCCGAAAATCGGAAGTTCTTTGGGAATCAGCTTAGAGCTTTTGAGATGATAGGCGGAATCGTAGTATTCTGCCAGAAGCCCCTTAATAGAAGGGGCAGACTGCACACGCATAATGGAACCGTCTGCGCATGGGCACAGATAGGATGTAACCGGTGAAGCAGCTCGGAGGTAACTCTGCGCTTCCGCGTTGCTGCCTTCATAGGCAGAGGTACACAGGGAAGTGTCCTTTGACCCGGCGCCCATAACCGGAATGGTACTTATGCATAGGCAGGCTGCCGACAGCAGGCATAAAAGTTTCTTTTTCATGTTCCTCACTCCTCGTTTTGTGGATAATCCACAGCGGTTTGGCTGTAGGATAAACTATTTATTTTTATATAACAGTCTAAGTTTTCTGACGGTATTTGTCAACTCCATATGGGGGGAGGTCTTATAAAACGCAGAAAAAGACGGATAAGAAATAAGTATCTAAACTTTCTTTACCCGTCTTTTTCTGCGCTCTGTACAGCAGCTGCCTTAATCCGGTTCAATGGCCAATATTGCGGCAGGGACAGCCTGCTTCACAGCTTGTTTTTCAGGTGTATCAATTAAAGCTTTACAACGTTAGCTGCCTGCATTCCGCGTGCACCCTCTGTTAAATCATAGGTAACTGCCTGACCTTCGTCAAGAGACTTGAAGCCTTCACCCTGGATAGCTGAGAAATGTACAAATACGTCTGCTCCATCCTCACCTGTGATAAAACCATAACCTTTTTCTGCGTTAAACCATTTAACCGTACCCTTATTCATACCGGTACCTCCATTTTTTTTGATATTTGGAATTACATAAAAAAATCCACCAGTTATTACAGATTACAGATGCGGAATATAATCTCTAATAACTAGTGAATCATTTTACATCCAATTAATCCTAATACTTTTTGAGTATAGCCGTTGTATAGGAAAATGTCAAGTATTTTCACGGCTTTTTTTATAAATTGAGATACTTTCGTTATCGTGAACGGAGTGAACAGCAGCTTACTTTCATACAGGTTCTAAACCCTTTTATGTGGACATAGGATAGAGGGAATAGTCGGTTAGTGTTTCAGATGTATTATGTTTCAGGCTGAACGCTAACAACCGTCGAGTGGAGGGATTGGAGTGAATGAACGGGGATTGAAGGTACTGGAACAGTACGATTTAAAGGTGTTGAGCACCAGGCGGGGACGAGGCTCCTTTATCTGCGAGACAGACCGGGGGCTGAAGCTGATAACGGAATTTTATGGTTCTGCAAAACGCCTGCGTTTTCAGAACAGAGCGCTGGATTATCTTAGGGAACAGGGGTATGCCCTAGTAGACCGCACAGTGGAAAACGCCGAGGGAGAGCTGGTAACGAAGGACCGGGACGGGACGGTATATATTGTAAAGGACTGGTTCGAGGGAAAAGAGTGTGACACAAAGAATGAAGGAGATATCCTCACTGCTGTGCGGAATCTGGCAAATCTCCACAGGATGCTCTGGCTTCCACGGGAAGAGGATGCAGAAACTTATGTGGGGGATCGGCTGGATGAAGAATATGCGGCGCGGAACCGTGAGATTAAGAGGGCCTGGAATTATATGCGCGGACGGAGACGGAAAAGTGAATTCGAGAGCTGTTTTCTAAATAGCTATTCCATGTTTTTTGAGCAGGCGCAGGAGGCGCAGAAAAGCCTTGCGGATTCAGCGTATGGGGAAATGTATGAGGCGGCGATGGAGCAGGGGAGGCTCTGCCATGGGGACTACAACCAGCATCAGGTTTTGAATACAAGAATGGGGACGGCGACCACAAATTTTGTAAAGTGCCGTTACGACGTACAGACCGGGGATTTGTATCAGTTTTTGCGTAAAATTCTGGAAAAACAGGACTGGGATATAAGGCTTGGGATGGCAATGGTGGAGGAGTACGATAAGATGGTTACCCTGAGCCGTCCGGAAAGGGATTATCTGCGGATACGTCTGGCATATCCGGAGAAATTTTGGAAGCTGGCGAACCATTATTATAACCATAATAAAGCCTGGATACCCGGAAAAAGCGTGGAAAAGCTGAGAATGCTCATTTCCCAACAGCAAAAAATGAATGCATTTCTGAAAACACTGGATTTCTGAAATACAGGATGTTATAATAATCCCGACTATAATAATGAGGAGGTTATTATGACGGACTATAAAAAAGTGTATGAAGAGTGGCTTGCAAATCCATATTTTGATGATGCGACGAAAGAAGAACTGAGAAGTATCGCAGATGATGAGAAAGAAATCAAGGAACGTTTTTACGCAGATCTGGAGTTCGGCACGGCAGGGCTTCGCGGAATTATTGGGGCGGGAACAAACCGAATGAATATGTATACTGTGCGGAAAGCTACCCAGGGACTGGCAAATTATATTATGTCTGTGGGAGCAAAGGATAAGGGAGTGGCTATTGCGTATGACTCCAGGCGTATGTCCCCGGAATTTGCTGATGAGGCGGCTCTCTGCCTGGCGGCAAACGGAATTAAGGCGTATGTATTTGAATCCCTGCGTCCTACGCCGGAGCTGTCATTTGCAGTGCGTACCTTGAAGTGTACGGCAGGAATCAACATCACTGCCAGTCATAACCCGCCTGAATATAACGGATACAAGGTGTACTGGGAGGACGGCGCACAGATTACCCCGCCCCACGACACCGGAATCATGGCAGAGGTCCGCAAGGTGACAGACTATGCTGCAGTAAAGACTATGGAAAAAGAGGCTGCAAAGGCGGCAGGTCTTTATGTTGTGATTGGACAGGAAATCGACGATAGCTATATGGAAGCATTGAAGAGCCAGGTGATTCACTGGGATGCTATTAAGGAAGTTGGGAAAGATTTAAAGATTGTATATTCTCCGCTGCACGGCACGGGAAATATCCCTGCAAGGCGGGTGTTAAAAGAGCTTGGCTTTGAGAATGTTTATGTAGTAAAGGAACAGGAGCTTCCTGACGGGGAATTCCCGACGGTGAGCTACCCGAACCCGGAGGCTGAGGAAGCATTTGAGCTGGGACTGAAGCTGGCGAAGGAAGTGGGTGCAGACCTGGTGCTGGCTACAGACCCTGATGCAGACCGCCTGGGCGTTTACGTGAAAGATACAAAGAGCGGGGAATACCGGAGCATGACAGGAAATATGTCCGGCTGCCTTCTGGAAGAATACGAGCTGAGCCAGAGGAAGGCTGTGGCAGGGCTTCCAGAGGACGGCGCGGTAGTGAGTACCATCGTCTCATCTAATATGGCGGGCGTGATTGCACGGGCATACGGCCTTCGTTTCATCGAAGTGCTCACCGGGTTTAAGTTCATTGGACAGCAGATTTTAGGATTTGAGAACAGCGGAAAGGGCACATATCTGTTTGGGTTTGAAGAGAGCTACGGCTGCCTGATAGGAACCCATGCCCGTGATAAGGATGCCATCGTAGCAACTATGGCGCTGTGCGAGGCGGCGGCTTACTACAAAACCCAGGGCAAGACTTTGTGGGATGCGCTGATTGATATGTATGATAAATACGGTTATTTCAAGGACGATGTGAAAGCGATTACCCTGAAAGGAATCGAAGGACTCGAGAAAATCCAGCAGATTCTTGAAACACTCCGCAATGAGCCGCCGACACAGATTGGGGATTACAAAGTGACTTCCGTAAGGGATTACAAAAAGGATACCGTTAAAAATCTGGCTACAGGAGAAGTGACGGCGACAGGGCTTCCAAGCTCTAACGTGCTGTACTTTGACCTGGAGGATGATGCATGGCTGTGCG
Source organism: Lachnospiraceae bacterium 46-15 (assembly GCA_041223665.1). Lineage (GTDB taxonomy): Bacteria > Bacillota > Clostridia > Lachnospirales > Lachnospiraceae > Hominisplanchenecus_A. Next base: position 114,739 of record JBCLQO010000008.1, on the reverse strand, counting down.
TAAGGCCGTCCGGAACAGAGCCGAAAGTTAAGTTCTACTATGGAATCAAAGGAACCTCCATGGACGATGCAGATGCGAAATCAGCCGCATTGGGACAGAAGGTTCTGGATATGATAAATGAAATGCTTTAATATGGACGAAAGCCACAGCTTTGCTGATTTCAGGGAAATCATAGCAAAGCTGCGGCGGGAATGTCCGTGGGACAGGGCGCAGACTCTTTCGAGCTTGCTGCCTTGTCTTTTTGATGAAATGGCCGAGGCAGCGGCAGGTGTTCATCTCTATGAAGAAACAGGGGATGCAGGAAATCTCTGTGAAGAGCTGGGGGATTTGCTGATGGTGATACTCCTGGAGAGCCGTATCGCAGAAGAAGAGGGGCTGTTTTCCTTGGAGGATGTGATAGAAGGAATCAGCCGCAAGATGATACGCCGCCATCCCCATGTGTTCGGCTGCGGGTTCGTGGATGGGAACGGGGAGCTGGTGAGGAAGTGGGATGAGATAAAGCAGATGGAAAAAGCAGGGAAGACAGAAGAGCAGATTCGGAAGGAAAAGGAAGCAGTCAGAACGGCGGAGGAAGAGATTTGCGGGTATTTTGCGCAGGAGAAGTAATCACTGAATACTTGTTGTTGTCATGATGTCATCTCTTTTCGTACATGCAAAATAGCATAATCAGCATTTTATGTCAATACATAGTATGTACAAAGAGAGATTGTTAATGTAAATAGAGTGAGCAGTAACGGGTAATTTATCAGCAATTTTACAAGATTTTGAAAGGACGATAACTATATGGACGTAAATAAAACATGGAAACGCAAAATAATAGCGGCTCTGGGAGCTGCTTTTGCGGGAGCTTTGGTGTTTATGCCCTTTGGGACAGCGAAGGCAGGGCTGTCAGAGGAAATGCCTGTATTTGAAAGCGGAGTGCGCCTGGAAGCACCCTCGGAAGGAGCAGAAGGGCTTCTGGAAAGCAGGCCGCAGAAAAAGTTTGCGTATACAGAAAGAGCAGGAGAGAGCTTTGAGGATTATTTGGTAAGCCAGCTGTACCAGAGGCAGGCACAGATTAATGTCTCGTCGTATGGAATAACAGTGGACGCCATGCAGGATGTGTTCTATACGATGCTTCACCAGCATCCTGAACTGTACTTTGTGAGCACGCGTCTGAGCTATTCGTATAACCCTGTGAACGGGAATGTGACAATCCTGACGGTGAGATATCTGGAAAAAACGCAGGAAGAACAGGAGCAGAACCAGGCGAAGCTCCAGGAGGAAACGGCAAAGCTCCTGGCGCTGATAGACGAGGATATGACAGACCTTGAGAAAGTTATCATCGTACACGACTATCTGTGCCTGGATGTAGAGTATGCATATGCAGACCTCCAGAATGACACATTGTCCGATGATGCCCATACATTGAAGGGGGCGGTCATTGATAAAGTGGCGGTGTGCGACGGCTATTCCAATGCGTTTACTTACTATATGCAGCTTCTGGGAATTCCCTGCCGTATGGTTACAGGAACAGCACGGGGCGATCATGCGTGGAATCAGGTTGAGCTGGAGGGAAAATGGTATCTGGTGGATTTGACCTGGGATGATGCGGTATGGGATGATTATGGCTATGCAGGCCATGAATATTTCCTAAAGGATGCCGAGTATTTCCGGCAGACACATGCATGGGAGACATCCGGGCTTGAGGCGTGTGACGATGCTTTTTATAATGAGAGCTTCTGGAATGATACTGATGCGCAGATGATTTATCATGAAGGCGGGATGTACTTTATAAGAAATGATGGGAAGCTGTACAGGCATGATTTTGCCGAAGATGAGATTACAGAGCCGGGAACTCTCGTAGCTGAAATTGGTGGAAGATGGGGTGTAGTTGGCAATGAAAATGCTTTTTATAGGGGAAACTATGTGAAGCTGGCAGCGAGGGGGAAAGAGCTTTATTATTCGATGCCTGAGGGAATCTTTACCTGTGGGTTTGACGGGAACGGGCAGAAACAGTTTCTGACGGCAGATACCTCGCAGGGCTATGTCTATGGTATGAAGCTGGCGGGGGATACGCTGTATTACCAGATTGCTCAGATGGCTCATGCAGAGGAGCGTGTGACTCATGCGAGCAGGATTGATGCAGATAATAGCGTGGAGAAGGCAGAAATTACACTGTCTCAGAGCAGTTTTCCTTATAATGGGAAAGAGCAGTATCCGGTAGTTACCGTGAAACTGGACGGGCTGACACTGGAGGAAAACAGGGATTATAAGCTTACGTGGTCTTATCCATTAGGCGGCGTCGGTACGGCGGCGTTTGCCGTGAGCGGGATAGGGGATTATGAGGGAACGGTTGTAGGAACCTATCAAATCACGGAACCGGAAGAAGGAGAATTGCCTGGAGATGGTGAAACGAACCCTGGAGGAGACGGGAATAAGCCTGGAGATGGTGGAACGAATCCAGGAGGAGATGGAAATAAGCCTGGGGAAGATGGAAGCAGCCCGGGAGGAAATGAAACAAAGCCTGGGGAGGATGGGAACCAGCCGGGAGATTCAGAGATAAATCCAGGCGGAAGCCAGCCAGGGGGAGATGCGGCCCAGCCGGGAGAAAGTGTGGGTCGGCCGAACGGGAATCAGACAGGAGGAAATACGTCCGGGTCTGGCGCGAATACAGATTCCCAAGTGAAGCCGGTGTCGGTGAAAGCTCCGGCGAAAGTAAAGAAGCTTTCTGTAAAGGCATCATCGCCCCGGAAAGTACGTGTGAGTTGGAAAAAACAGAGCTGCGACGGCTACCGGATACAGTTATCCCTGCAGGCGAACTTTAAGAAAATTGCCAAAACGGTAACGGTACGTGGCGGAAAATCTGTAAAGAAAACAGTTTCCGGGCTCAAGGCAAAAAAGAAATATTATGTAAGAATACAGGCGTACAGACAGGTAAATGGAAAGCGGGTGTATGGAACATTTAGTAAAAAGGTGAAGGTGCGAACGAAATAAACGGTGTTATTGAGAAAAATCAAATCTATTGACATGCAGACCAGAACTATGCTATGATTATTGCCGTTGTACTTGTCTGGACAAAAAATTGTAAAATAAGAATTTTGAATAGAGCCCTGTACATTATGATAAAGTACAGGGCTTATTTTCGGTTTGTGGGATATTAAAGAGAGGATGATGAAAAAGAATGGAAACAGTAAGATTTGAAGATTTAGGGCTGCGCCCGCAGATACTGCGCGCAGTGACAGAAATGGGATTTGAGGCGGCGACGCCTATACAGGCCCGGGCGATGCCTATTATAATGGAAGGAAGAGATGTTATCGGACAGGCGCAGACCGGAACCGGAAAGACTGCGGCGTTTGGTATTCCCCTGCTGGAGAAGATTGACCCTAAAAGTAAGAAGCTGCAGGCGCTGGTGCTCTGCCCGACTAGGGAGCTTGCCATACAGGTAGCAGATGAAATCCGCCGCCTGTGTCGGTTTATGCACGGTATCAAGGTGCTGCCGATTTACGGCGGGCAGGATATCGGGAAGCAGATTCGTTCCCTGAAAGGGGGAATCCAGCTTATTATCGGGACGCCGGGGCGTGTAATGGACCATATGCGGCGTCATACCCTGAAGTTTGAAAACCTGCATACAGTGGTCCTGGATGAAGCAGACGAAATGCTGAATATGGGGTTCCGGGAGGACATAGAAGATATTTTAAAGGAAGTGCCCGAAGAGCGGCAGACCATCCTGTTTTCTGCTACGATGCCGAAGCCGATTCTGGAGATTACGAAAAATTACCAGAAAAATGCGGAGCTGGTGAAGGTGGTGAAAAAGGAGCTGACCGTACAGAACATTGACCAGTATTATTATGAAGTGAAAGCAAAAAATAAAGAAGAAGTGCTTTCCAGGCTTCTGGATATGTATAATCCTAAACTTTCCCTGGTATTTTGTAATACCAAACGGCGGGTGGATGAACTGACAAGCGCGCTGCAGGGCCGGGGATATTTTGCGGAAGGACTGCACGGCGATATGAAGCAGTCACAGCGTGACCGCGTGATGAATGGCTTCCGAAACGGGAAAACAGAAATCCTGATTGCTACGGATGTAGCGGCGAGGGGAATTGACGTAGATGATGTGGAAGCGGTATTTAACTATGATCTTCCTCAGGATGATGAGTATTATGTGCATAGAATAGGGCGTACCGGACGCGCAGGGCGTGTGGGAAAAGCGTTTACGTTTATCGTGGGTAAGGAAGTGTATAAGCTGAAAGACATTCAGCGGTACTGCAAGACCAAAATTTATGCACAGCCGATTCCCTCTCTGAATGATGTGAGCGCTATCAAAGCAGATAAGATTCTAAATAATATTACATCACTTATCCAAAATGAGGATTTGAAGAGTATGGTAGAGATTATCGAACAGCGCCTGAATGAAGAGGATTACACGGCGATGGATATCGCGGCGGCATTTTTAAAGCAGGCGATGGGTACGGTGGATACGGATGGGGAGAAGCCCTATGACTTTGGAGATACAGGTGCGGAAGAAGGCATGGTGCGCCTGTTTATCAATATCGGAAAGAAGCAGAATGTGCGTCCTGGCGATATCCTGGGTGCGGTAGCCGGAGAGTCGGGAATGCCTGGCAAGCTGGTGGGATGCATCGACATGTATGATAAGTATACCTTCGTAGAAGTTCCAAAGGACAGGGCGATGGACGTGCTTCACGCGATGGATCATGCGAAAATAAAAGGCAAAGAAATCAACATCGAACCGGCAAATCACAAATAAGCAGAAAAATGGACTGGTTAAAAAAACAATAACTGGCTATTTTGAACAAGACACAAGAGTGCTATGATGTTCCGAAAGAAAAGCGCCTGATTATCATGGAAGTGTTTGGAAAAGGGGACATTGTTATGGATAAGAGAAGAGAGAATTTATTAAAATGGATGCAGACAGCGCTGCTGGCGGCTCTCTGCTTTGTGTCTTTTACGTTTCTGCAGATTAAGATTCCCATGCCGGGAGGGGATGCCACGTCCCTCCATATCGGAAATGCGTTCTGCGTCCTGGCGGCTCTGCTTTTGGGCGGCGGCTACGGAGGGCTGGCCGGGGCTGTGGGCATGACAATTGCGGATTTGCTTGACCCGGTTTACCTGGTGAGCGCACCGAAAACCTTTGTGCTGAAACTGGGAATCGGGCTGATTACCGGGCTGGTGGCGCACAGGATTGCAAAAATCGGGGAAAGCCACGACCAGAAGTATATTTTCAAATGGAGTGTTATCGCGTCTGTGTGCGGTTTGGCTTTTAATGTAGTGTTTGACCCGCTGGTAGGATATTTTTATAAAATGTATATTTTGGGCCAGCCCCAGGAGATGGCAAGCGTGCTGGCAAAATGGAGCACGGCGACTACTTTTGTAAATGCTGTGGTGTCGGTGATTCTGGTGGCGCTGCTTTATCATGTGCTGCGGCCGATGCTGGAGAGGGCGGGGCTTTTGGCGAGTCCCCACTAGGAATATATGAAAATAAAATTTAGGAGTGAACAAGAACCACTTCCCGATATGGGGAGTGGTTTTTGTGATCCTATGAAAAACGGACACAGCAAAAACAAATTTGCAGAGGGCGCATGGTAAAATAAAAGCAACAAAGTCAAAGACCCCGCCGCAAGCAGTCACTTGGCTCATTGCTCGCGGGAATAAAAATGAAGGAGGAAATCATGAAGAAGAATATGACAATATCCAAAAAGATTGCAGGGGGAGCTCTGAGTATGGTTATGGCGTGCAGCCTGGCTGCCGGAAATCCGCTGTGTGCCAGTACCGCATATGCAGAGACGGCGGTGGAGTTTAATGATGAATACAGCGATTCCTGGGTGGTTACGCCAGTGCAGGATGACAACTATACCGGGCAGGCATATATGCAGATTGACGCGGTGGAGGAAGGTGCGAAGGTTAAGAAGCTGAAGTCTTCGAATAAAAAGGTAGCGACTGTAAAGGCTGACAGCAGCGGTCTGGTTATTTCATATGGCCTGCAGACAGGCAGCACAACGATTTCCTGTGTAGTCAATGGCGTAAAGCTTTCCCATAAGTTCACGGTAAAATACATTTGCCCCCTATCCGGGTTTAAAGTAGACGGAAAAAGCGTGCTTTCTACCTTGAAAAAGAAAAATGTTTTTGTCACCAGCCAGACGCTGGAGAATAAAAGGGTGGTAATCAAAGCAAAAAAAGGCTGGGTGATTACACAGGTTACGAACGTAAAAAACAGTAAAAGCAGAACCGCAGCAGTAAAAAATAAGACGTCGTATTCAACAAGCATTACCACAAAATGGCCGTATGACGGCATCCGCGTAAAGCTCAAAAATAAAAAAAACGGAAAAGAGCAGATAATTACTTACAGGAAGATGTATGACTCATCTTATTCAGTGGCGGGGTGACGGCTTATGAAAGGAATGATGAAATGGCGTATTGTATGTATGCTTGTGATGTTTCTTGTTTTTTTCATTTCGGTTCCTGCGCGCGCTGCCGGTTTTTCTGTTTCCGTCAGCGGAACGGTAAACAGCGCGGAAAGCAGCAGATTCCTGAAGAAATTGAATGATTTGAGAAGGAAGAAGGGGCTGTCATCCGTGCAGATGGATCAGTCGCTCCAGAGGGCGGCAGAAATCAGGGCTGCCGAGCTGACAATTCGCTATTCCCATGAACGTCCGAGCGGGGGGATGCCTGGGACATTGTCGAAAAAAATTGGAGCGGAAAATATTGCTGTTGGGTACAACAGTGCAGGAGCGGTCTTTACAGGATGGGTCAACTCTCCCGCGCATTACCAGAATATGACCCGCGCAAATATGAAATCGGCAGGAATCTGCTGCCTGGAGTACAGGGGGCGTATGTATTGGGTAAACCTCTTTGGAACGGATTATGCCGAAATCGTAAAACCGGCAGGACGGAAGACAAAAACGTTCAAAGTCAGTATAGCAGAGAAATACCTATCGTCTTCCCGCATTACCCTTGGGAATGCGGGGACGATGAACTCTAAAGAAAAAAAGACGCTGAAAATATCAATCCGGTGTGCCGGGAATGAACCGACAGGCGTTCTTCCAAATAGCTTTTTTACATTTAAAAGTTCGAATCCGAAAATCCTGAAAGTAAACCGGAAAGGCGTCGTGACGTCATTAAGAGAAGGGAAAGCCCGGATTACCGTGCAGGCAAAAAAATACAAAAAGCTGAAAAAAACATTTTGGCTGGCTGTGAAAGACGACAGCAGAGTGAGCTATGTCGACTATTCTGATGATTGAGACATCTCTGTAGATTGTACGGACAGATGTAAGAAAACAAATTTGCAAAAGCGGATGGTATAATAGAACCAAAAACAAGGAAAGGGTAAAAAATATGGAAAAGATGGTTATGAAAATGAAAAAGAATATGTTGATACTTTGCACAGGGCTGCTGCTTCTGGGGTGGCTTTTCGCGCCGGAGCTTCCGGGGGCAAACTGCCCGGCAGAGGTGTCTGCGAAGGTGTCATCTAGGACGAAGAGGAAAGCGGCGGCGGCGTATCGGGAATTTATGGATGGAGCCGATTTTACCTGGTTCTGTACATTAGATGTGGACGGAGACGGGATGAAAGAACTGGTGCTTGCGTATGAACAGAGACCGGAACGTATTATTATACAAAAGTACCGCCGAGGATATGTCCAGCGGATAGGAGAGGACAGTACCACATTTGGATTTGTCTATAATAAAAAGACAAAACGCATTCATGGGCGCTGGGGCGGCAGCGGGAGCGTGGAGGACTGGTATCTTATGTTTAAAGGCGGAGAAGCGAAGAGCGTGTATCTCTCCAAGATAGAGGAGAGAGTGGTAAACGGAAGACCTGTTTACGGCTATTACTATAAGGGGAAACGAATTTCCGCAAAGAATTACCGGAGGAAAAAGAACAGCTGGAACAAAAGCTATGTTCAGCTGCCGATGCACAGGACGAGCTGGTCGAATATTAACAGGTATATTCGGTGAGAGTAAAATGAGCTGATTTTTAATAAAGAGAGTGAGCAGTGGATTTTGGGGCGGCGGGATGAAAAAGGTTAAAGTAAATCCCTGCCAAACCGAAATATGTGGCTAAACTGTTTCTAAAATTAAAATGAAAAAAATGAAAAAAGTACTTGCATTTTGCAAAAACCTGTTATATAATATCTCTCGTGTCAAAGAGAAATAAATGAATAGAAAGAGCGCGATTAGCTCAGCTGGCAGAGCACCTGACTCTTAATCAGGGTGTCCAGGGTTCGAACCCCTGATCGCGCACTGAAAGCACTGTTTTTGACGGAAAGCGTCGGGGGCGGTGTTTTTTTGCATTTGCAGGGAGTCTACATAATCATTCCTGGAAAAGATATTATACAAGAGGAGGGCGGCGGATGAAAAATATAAGAATAGCAGCAGCGGCGGTATGTATTATGATGGTGTTATGTGTTCCATCGGTTACTTCTTCTGCGGCGAGCTGTGGAGAAAAGGTGAGTCAGGATACAACAGCGGTTCTGCAGGCGGTTGACTACGAAAATGATGCAACAATAGGGCAGCTGCTGGCGCCATCCCGGTATTCTATGTCGGAAAAGCTGAATAAGAAAACAGAGATTGCCAAGCGGGAGGGAAAGAGCCCTGCAGATATCAGTGATGAACAAGCTGTGAAGGAACTGAACCAGGATAATGTAAAGGCGATGTCTTTTGAAGAGGCATTTGCAGAGGTGCAGTCGGAAATCGGGGGGATTATCCAGAGAGTGGTTGACACTACGGCTGGTGCAGAAAGTAAAGGAGCAGCTTTCTTTACGGATAAGATACAGCAGAATAAAGAAAAACTGCTGCTGGGGCTTACTTATCTTGAGAGATTGTACGACTTTGATATGGGAGGTCATAATATTAAGGATGTTCTCCTTTATGAGCCGGATTCGTACGGGATTCAGGTAGATGTTCTGGACTGGCTGATAAGGATTGGAAGCGCAGGGGGCGATACATTAAAGATTTCTAATAATGCCAATGTATTTGGCTGGGGAAAGCTATTTTCAGCAGTTACTTCCTCTATGACACTGGAGGCTTTTCTGGAAGAGAACAGGGAAAAGTGGATGCCGGATACACCGATGAACGAGTGGTTTTTGCAGGAGAGCCGTGCGCATATACTGGAGAAGCCATCCACATGGGACAGCAAAAATACCGGGATATACAGAAGGCTGTATGATGACACGGTTTCCCGTGCCTATATTTTGCCACTGCTTAACGTGTCGGAAGACAGCGTTTATGTTATTGCGAATTCTGCTACGATCACATATGGAATCGTAGATTGTTATATAGACAGGAATGTAAGAGAAACGGATCCGGCACGTTATGAAGAATTACATGAAAAGTTCCGGCAGCAGTTGGAACAGGCTGCTGAACAGCAGAGGGCTTTTATCGATCTTTGGTATCGTATTGCAAAACCAGAAAAGAAGGAGCTGCTCTCGTCCAGTCGTGTCGTTTTGGACAGCCTGCGGATTGATCCTGATACGATTATCCAATGGTCGGATAAATTCGGAAAGAATGCCGCAAGGGGCGTCAGGGAATTTTTCACTCCCCTGAAATTGTATGGTACATATATGTTTGCAGATGGTGTGGCGGAAGGTACAGGTATCCGTTACTATGTATCAAAGGCATTGACGGAACGGGGATTCGCAACGTATGCTCATGAGCTGACGCATCTGCTTGTTTCCGAGGTAATGCTGAACGGGCATGGTTCACGGGATGGTATGCTGGCAGAAGTTTACACAAGGGGGATGTTTGAGCCTTATCAGCTGAATGACCCGCCTGCTTTTAACCTGAATCTGATCTATGACCGTCTGGCAGTCAGTGACCGGTATCATAATGCCCTGCCTGGGCGGTTTCAGGATGAAACAGATCTGCAGAGTTATATGAGTGGTATTCTGGATGTTATTTATACACTGGATTATGCAGAAGCAGATGTTATGTTTACGAAAAGTGCGGAAGAGAAAAGGAAATGGTTTCACAAACTTGAGCAGATAGAGGATCCAGAGGAAAGGGTTAATCAGGGAGAGGAAGGCTCCAGGCATAATCTGGATTCGGTAAGGGAGCTGACTCTGGATGAGGCGGCGGGGCTGAACACCGTCGATGATCTGATCCATGACAGTATTATCGTATCCCGCTATGAGGTAAAAGGAACGAATACAACAGGAACCATGGCGAGAAACGGATATTATGTTGTGCCGCTCTTTAGCGCTAACTATGCTGGGGTACAGAATGACTATGGTGTTAGCGGCGATGTTACGATACGCCGGCAGGCGTTTGAACTGCTTGCTGAATATGGATATTATAACGGCATGGTTCCTTATATATCCAACCAGTATAAAGAATCTGCCCAATTGGAGCAGACGCTCCTGTCAGATCAATATGTTCTGAAGAAAATATTTGGCGGTACCTATGAGACGATGGCTGATTTTAAGAAAGCGATGTTTCAGAGAAGGATTGAAAAAATCGATGAATTAAAGCCAGTCACTATTATGTGGAAAAATCAGTCCGTTACGATTAATAATTTTGAAAAACTGCGTCTGCTGATGAAAGAGGCGGTAGAGAGTGATTTAATAAATGTCAGTGCATTGCCGGGTGGCTTTAATAATATTCGTGCACAGGAGACAGAGGTTGAACGCTTGAAACAGGAAATATTTAAAGCATATTTGTTTCAGACACAGGACTTCAAGGAATCTATTTATGGTGCTGAGCCGACACCGGAGCCAGAGCCGACACCGGAGCCGGAGCCAACACCCGACCCGAAGCCAGAGCCAACACCGGACCCGGAGCCAACACCCGACCCGAAGCCAGAGCCAACACCGGAGCCGGAGCCAACACCGGAGCCGGAACCAACGCCCGACCCGAAGCCAGAGCCAACACCGGAGCCGGAACCAACGCCCAACCCGACGCCAAGCCCGGAGCCGACGCCAGACCTGAAGCCGATACCAGGTCCGGCAGTCACACCAGGAGATACAGGTTCTGAACTGCCAGAAAAACCAGGAGATGGATCAGGTAAGAGCGACGATTCCGGGAGTGACAATAAAAATACGCTCCCTAAACAGCTTTTTTGTAAAGTGTCTTCTGCCAAAACATCGCAGACGATCCGCTGGAATCCGGTGAAGTCAGCAGATGGATATGAAATATATGGAGCAAAATATAATGGGAAATATAAACGGCTCCGGACAGTCAGCAAAAAGACAGGCAAGTGGAAGCATACAAGGCTAAAGAAAGGAATACAGTATAAATATTATGTCGCAGCGTATAAAGACATTGGTGGGAAACGTGTGATCCTGTCCAAATCCCTGCCTGCCTATAGTACGACAAAGGGAGGGAGATATGGCAATCCTTCAAAGATATCGGTAAAGCGGCCGCTTGTGAGTGTGAAGCCTGGGAAGAAAGTCCGGCTTCGTGTGAACGTGACAGGGAAAAGGATAAGAAAAGCTGAGAAAAAAGTGCGTTATGTCTCATCGGATCCGTCTGTTGCAAAGGTGTCCAAAAAGGGGGTTATTACTGGAAGAAAAAGTGGTGCCTGTACGATATATTGCATTGCCCGGAATGGTCTGTCTAAAAAAGTAAAAGTAAAGGTAAAAAGAAGTTAGCGCTCATCAAAACAGGAACAGGGGATTCCCTGTTTCTGTTTTCTTTGCGTTGACAATTTGACAAAAAGTGGTTACATTATATGTTAGGCAAATGGAAAGGAAGATGAGTGATGTCAATTGAACGGGTGAGGGAATATTTCAGGAAGTATGGCATGGAAGATAAGATTATGGAATTTGAGGTGTCAAGCGCTACGGTGGAGCTGGCGGCAGAGGCGGTAGGCTGTGAGCCTGCGCGGATTGCAAAAACGCTGTCGTTCAAAGTAGGGGAAACACCGATTCTTATCGTGGCGGCGGGAGACGCTAAGGTGGACAACCCAAAATATAAGGCGCAGTTCCACACAAAGGCAAAGATGCTGGGGAAGGATGAGGTGACGGCGCTGGTTGGACATGCGGTAGGCGGGGTCTGTCCGTTTGCGGTAAATGAAGGAGTGCAGGTTTATCTGGATGAATCCCTAAGGCGTTTTGAGTCGGTGTACCCGGCGGCGGGGAGCGGAAACAGCGCGATTCAGATGACGATGGCGGATTTGGAGAAATATTCAGGCAGCAGTCAGTGGATTGATGTATGTAAAGGCTGGAATGAATAGAGAATCTGTGATATAATTAAGAAGATATTAATATTTAGATTGGAAAAAGTTAAGAAAGAGGGTAAATGCTATGGCAAAAGAGAGTATTCATACAGATTATGCGCCCAAGGCAGTAGGGCCTTATGTGCAGGCAGTAAAAACAGGCGGCGTCATTTACTGCTCCGGGCAGCTTGGGCTAAACCCGGAGGACGGCAAGCTGTGCAAGGGTGTAGAAGCCCAGGCGCATCAGTCGCTGAAAAATCTGGGGGCGGTTTTGGAGGAAGCCGGAAGCAGTTACAGCAAGATTATAAAGACTTCGATTTTCCTGGCGGATATGGATGATTTTGCGGTGGTGAATGAGGTTTATAAATCTTATTTTGACGGAGAATTTCCTGCCCGTTCCTGTGTACAGGTGGCAGAGCTGCCGCTTGGCGGACTGGTGGAGATTGAATGCATTGCCGAGGCATAAACTTACCCTGAATATAAATGAAACCTGGAGGCAGCAGTATGTCAGTGTTAAGCGGTCTGAAACCGGAGAGAGTCTTTTACTATTTTGAAGAAATCTGTAAAATTCCCCATGGTTCCTTCCATACGGAAAAAATCAGCAGTTACCTGGTGGAATTTGCCAAAGCACACGGTCTGGAGTATCGGCAGGATGAGAGCGGAAATGTAGTTATAAAGAAGCCGGCATTGAAGGGCTATGAGGATGCCCCCACGGTTATTCTGCAGGGGCATTGCGACATGGTTTGTGAGAAAAAGCCTGGATGTACACATGATTTTGAGAAAGACGGTCTGGAACTTGTGGTAGAAGGGGATTTGCTTAGCGCCAGGGATACGACACTGGGCGGTGACGACGGAATCGCTGTGGCATATGCGCTGGCTGTTCTGGAGGACAGTTCCCTGAAACATCCGGCTTTGGAAGTTGTGATTACCACGGATGAGGAAGTGGGTATGCTGGGCGCTGCGGCGCTTGATACCTCGTATTTGAAAGGGACTTATATGCTAAATATAGACTCCGAGGAAGAGGGGAAGCTTTGGATTAGCTGTGCAGGAGGGCTTTCGGCTGTCTGTGAGATTCCAGTGGAGTACCGGGAAGTGCAGGGCGTGAAATATGAGGTAATGATAGATGGGCTGACCGGGGGACATTCGGGAGCCGAGATTGATAAAATCCGTGCAAATGCTGTCAAGCTGCTGGGACGTTTTTTGTTTGGGCTTTCCGGGCATACGGAATTTTTTCTTGCAGAACTGTCAGGAGGGCAAAAGGACAATGCCATTCCGAGAAGCGCCCGGGCAGTTTTTCTGGCGGATGCCCGGGCAGGGGAACAGATTGCAGAGGCTGCGGCAGAGTTCGGGAAGAACTTAAGAATCGAGTACAGCGGCACAGATGATGGGATTTCTGTAAGAGTGCGGGCGGAGGAAGAGACGGAGGAAAGAGTTTTGACGATGTCTGCGCAGCAGAAAGTTTTATTTTTCCTTATGCAGTTTCCGTATGGTGTCCAGAAAATGAGCGGGGAGATTGAGGGGCTGGTAGAAACCTCTGTCAATCCGGGAATTTTGTGTATGGATGGGAATGTGTGCCGGATGACGGCGAGTCTGCGCAGTTCTGTGGGCAGTGCGAAAGACGCTTTGGCCATGCAGATACAGTATCTTACCGAATTCCTGGGCGGAAGCTATACGCCGGAGGGCGCATATCCGGCCTGGGAATACAGGAAGGATTCGGCGCTGCGGGAAATTATGGCCGATACGTATGAGGATATGTTCGGAGAAAGACCGGAAATCAAAGCAATCCATGCGGGATTGGAATGCGGTATTTTTTATGAAAAGATTCCGAATCTGGACTGTGTGTCTTTCGGGCCGTCTATGTCCGATATACACACTACAGAAGAAACACTTTCGATTTCTTCCACAGAACGGATGTGGAAATATTTACTGAAAGTTCTGGAAAACATAAGATAACAGGACTTGCGCGGTTGCTGTGAATGAAGCGAACAGTAAATAACGCGTTTAAAACGAGGTATAAGTATGAACGTAACTTACATTTATCATAGTTCATTCCTGGTAGAGACGATGTCCGGTTATCTGCTGTTTGACTATTTTAAAGGGGATTTGCCGGAGCTGTCTCCTTATAAGCCATTGTATGTATTTGTGAGCCATGGACATGGGGATCATTTTTCGGCCAGCATTTTTAATCTGGCGAAAAAGTATCCGTATGTGTATTTTTTCATGTCGAAGGATATCTGGGAAAAACGGGTTCCGGAAGATTTATTGGAACGGACAATTTTTATGGGACCGGATGAGCGGATAGGAGATTCCTCGCTGATGATTGAAACACTGCAGTCTACGGACGATGGTGTGGCATTTCTTATAGAGATTGACGGGAAAGCGATTTACCATGCGGGCGACCTCAATGACTGGAGCTGGGTGAATGAGCCGGAGGACACAAATGCATGGATGAGGAAGAACTACCGGAAAGAGATTGCAAAGCTGGCCAGAAAGCGGCTCCACGCGGCGTTTGTAGTGCTTGATCCAAGGCAGGAGATGGAGTTTGCCAAAGGAATTACCTGGTTTTTGCAGCATGTGGAGGCGGCGGCGGTCTTTCCTATGCATTGCTGGGACGACTACAGCATTATTTCGCGGTATAAGAATCTGCCGGAATCAGCGCCATACAGGGACAGAATCTGTGATATCACGGCGCCGGGGCAGTCTTTTTGGATTCGCTGAGTATCTGCTATATTGGAATGAAAATCAGATAGTAAGCATATATTAGCGTTAAGAAAAGCAGGGGGCGAAAGCTTTGTCAGAATATCGACGTTTTGTTGCTTATATCTATGAATATACGAACGGAAAGAAAAATAAAAATACAGGTTTTGCCAAGGTGGAATCCCGAAATGGGATTTGCCGGATGCAGGTACATCTGCAGAAGGTTCCCCAGGAGAAAGAAGCCCTGAACATTTACGGATTTGTTCGCGAGGGCGGCTGGCTCCTGGGGATTTCTCTTGGAAAAATATGTATACAGGGCGCATGTGGGGAGGCCCGTATACAAACGCCGTCCCAAAATATCGGGGGAAGCGCGTATGCGCTGCGGCAGATTGCAGGAATCTGGATAGAAGGAAGCCAGGGACAGAAATATCTCACCGTATTTGATGATGAGGGAATAGATACGGAACGCTTGGTGACGTCACTTCCGGGAAAGGCAGAAGCTGAGGAAGTGCAGCCAATCCAGGAACGGCCGGATAGCCGGGAAGCGGAACAGAGGGATAAAGAGGCCATAGAGCAGATAGAAAACTGGAGGAAAAACCAGGTAAAGGAACAGGAGGAGGAATTAAAGGAATATCAATCAGGAACAGCGGAAAAGAAAGCACAGGAGGGATGTGCGGAACAGGAATCTGCGGAAGAATCTATTGCAGAAGCAGAAACGGAAGAAATTCAGGAGGGATTCCTTGCGGAAGAAAAGATGGATGAAGCCTCACGAGATTTATTGGATGGGACAGTTTTAGAAGAACTATCTGAAAAGGTGGAGACAGAGGAAGTTCCAGGAGAATTATCTGCAGGGACAGAGCCTGAAAGCGAGTCAGAAATCTTGGCGGAAGGATTGGAACAGG
Organism: Lachnospiraceae bacterium 46-15; assembly: GCA_041223665.1. Taxonomy (GTDB): domain Bacteria; phylum Bacillota; class Clostridia; order Lachnospirales; family Lachnospiraceae; genus Hominisplanchenecus_A. The sequence goes on along the minus strand of JBCLQO010000008.1, from coordinate 98,992 downwards.
AGGAAGAGACGGGGAGAGGAAAGGCATCGGGAAATTTAGTTTTTGGAAAGGAAACGCCGGAACAGTTTGAAACAGAGGGCGAGTCGGAGATTTCGGAACAGGAACTACATATGGAGAGTCCGAAACATGTCCATGCTCAGGAAGCGGCGCTCCAGCTTGAGGAGGAGGCAGAAATTCCGCAGCCGGTTCAAGCTTCCGACAGCGGCGTCCGCCCGGTTCGGGCTTCCAGTGGCGGCAGCCGTTCGCCCCAGCTCCAGGGACTGGATCGTAAATGGCAGTGTATGGGCAGCAGATGCCCGCACTTTCAGCCTTTTGCGGATGAGGAGGTGGCTGACTGTATCCAGATTACCCCGCGGGAGCTGCGCGTTATCCAGCAGGGGAATTTCCGGGCGGGAAATAATAGTTTCCTGATGCATGGGTTCTGCCATTACAGGCATCTTCTGTTCGGCAAGTGCCGGGACGGAGGATACATTTTGGGAATTCCCGGAGTGTTTGAAAGCCAGGAACAGTATATGGCAAATATGTTTGGGTTCCCGATGTTTAAAGAAGCAGTATCGCAGAATCAGGGAGGGAGATTCGGGTACTGGTGCCGCCGCCTGCCGTAGTTCAGGCGTACTGGAGCTGTAATCTGTATATATTAATCAATTCCCCTGACTTCGGCCAGGGGGATTTTTTTGCGCAGGATGGCACAGAAGCCTTCAAGTTCTTCCTTTGTATAGCTAGAGAAAACAGGGTGGATGACGTTGGCAGATTCCTGGTAAGCCTGGAGGTAATAGGCACGGCATCCTTCCAGCCAGCTGGCGATATCCTTGAAGTCTTCGGCGGTATGCAGTTCGCGCGTTACCGTAGTGCGGAATTCATAGCCGGAAACATGAGATTTCAGGTACGCCACAGATTCCTCAATAAGAGCGATATCTACCTGGCGGATTCCGGCAGCCTCCGGATAGCGGGCGCGGGAAGTTTTGATATCCATAGCAACATAATCAATCAGATGGCTTTCATAAAGCTTCCGGATAACTTCCGGGCGGGTGCCGTTGGTATCTAATTTTACCAGATATCCCAGGTCTTTTATTTTTTGAATCAGTGCGGGCAGTTCAGCATGGAGCGTAGGTTCCCCGCCGCTAATGCATACTCCGTCGAGAATCCCCCGCCGCTTTGTCAGGTATGCAAGCACTTCCGCCTCAGAAATGGAGGCTTCCTGTTCCGGACGGAGCACCAGGTTTCCGTTCTGGCAGAAGGGGCAGCGGAAGTTGCAGCCGCCCAGGAAAAGGGAAGCGCCCACCTTTCCAGGGTAATCCAGAAGTGTCAGGGTGTTAAATCCATATATATTCATGCGCAGGAAAGTCCTTTCTATAGTCAATCTTCCGTATCATCGTGCTTCTTAAATAGTATACATGATACAGCTTTTTTTGCAAAGTATCAGGATAAGTGATAAGATATAAAAGATAGCTGTATCATGCATAAAATTTTTATTCCCGAGAGCAATGAGCCAAGCAGCCGCGCTTGCGTGGATATTTGGCGAATGCCGCAAGGGTCAAATACCCCGCCCCTTGGGGGCGGAAAGAACAAGCTAGGTCACGCCCCGTAGCTTCCTGCGGGGTATTTGACTTAGCGGATGGAGGGAAATGCTATGGGGGATTCTATGTTATCTGTGTTATGGGTGTGTGTATTGTATATGGTGGATTCCCTTTGTTCCCATATGGTACTGGGGTTTTATCTTTTTGCTGTGCTGGACGAGAAGCTGTGCTGGAAGAAGCTGGGAAAATTTGTTCTGCTTGCAGGAGTCTTTCCGGGAATCTTTGGAGGGCTGGGCTGGGTCTTTATGCCGGGGCAGGTGCTGCTTTTTTATGTGCTTTCCACGGTGATTGTTTTTTCTATAGCGACGTTTGCGGTATCCCGGCTGTGGAACCAGGATTTATGGAGGGCATTCTGCCTGGTCGGGATTGGTGCGATTCTTCAGGTATCGAATGCTGCAGTTATCGGCTCCATTGTGCGGAGCATTACGCTGGAGCAGCTGGCAGACTTTTTGCTTTTTGTACAGCAGTTGTTTTTGTTATATCCTCTGACGGCCTGGGGAGTCAGCAGCCTGCTGAAGAAGCTTCATTTTGGACGGCCTATCCAGTACTTATTGGAGGATGGGCAGCATATCCGCCGGACGGCAGCTGTTGTACTTCTTCTTGAGATTACGGTGGAAGTATTTTTTACACAGCGCATGATGTTAAATGATGAGTCGCTGTTTACCTACAATGCGGCCGTTATTATCTTGACGCTTTTGCTGCTCTGCCTGATTATGTATCTGGCCCGGAGAGAGGAGAGTACCCGGAAAATCCAGATGCAGGAATCCATGATTTTGCAGCAGCAGATGTATGTGGAAGGTTTGGAGGAGATGCAGAGGGAAATGCGCATTTTTCGGCATGATTATAAAAATATGCTGTCCGGGATGTATCTCTATGCACAGGAAGGTGAAGTAGGGAAAATCCAGAAAACCCTGGAAAAGCTGGAAATGGATTTTGACCAGAAAATCGGGGAGAAGATTTATGCCACTACGCAGCTGGGAAATATTCAGATACCGGAAGTAAAAGGGCTGGTGATGTCCAAGCTGGTAAAAATGAATGAACTGGGAGTTACGTGTAGGCTGGAGGTGTTTTATCCGGTTGCGGAATTGAGGATGGATATCTGGGATTTTAACCGCTGTCTGGGGATTTTACTGGACAATGCTATAGAAGCGGCGCAGGAAAGCGGACAGCCCTGTGTGGAACTGCTTTTGATGAGCCAGGGAGGTTTCTTGACAGTCCGTGTGGCAAATCCGTGGGAAAGCGAGATAGATATAACCCGTATTTGGGAAGAAGGATACTCCACGAAAGGCGGAGAACGGGGATTGGGGCTTCCGAGCTGCCGAAAGATTTTGGAGAGGTATCCGGAGGCCGTGCTGGTTACAAGCTATGAAAACAAGACATTTGTGCAGGAGCTTACCCTGTAAATACTGTCAGCAAGGGTTCCGGATTACAATATGGGGACAGGGGCGCAGCAGGTAAAGCAGCCTGCCAGAGCAGGACGATGGGAGAGCGGATTATGATAGAAATTTACATATGTGATGATAACGAGACGGCAAGAAGGCAGATTCGGGAAGAGATAGAGAAGAAGCTGCTGATTGAAAATTATGATATGCGGGTGGCTTTCGACGGGGGTGAACCACGCAGATTTCTGGAGACGGTGCGCAATGCCCCCCAGAAGCGAAATGTGTACTTCCTGGATGTGGAGCTTCATGATGCAAAATACGATGGGTTCCTGCTGGGAAAAGAAATCCGTATGCTGGATCCCCACGGTATGCTGGTGTATATTACCAGCTTCCAGAATCTTGCATACAGGACGTTTCAGTATCACCTGGAAGCGTTTGACTATATTGTGAAAGGCGGCGGGGGCCAGAGGGAGTCCATTGACCGCTGTTTGGAGGCGCTGCATCTGCGGCTGAAACAGGAGGCGCAGAAGGATGTGGACGAAATTTATTCTGTGAAGGTGGGGGATGCTTTTAAGAATGTCCCGGTACAGGATATCTTGTTTTTTGAAACTTCCCAGAAAGGCCATCATGTAATCCTGCATACAGGATGCAGCAGGATGGATTTTGTGGGAAACTTAAATGAGATAGAGGCACAGATGGGGGAGCGGTTTATCCGTACCCACCGTTCGTATCTGGTGGCTGTGGAAAAGATTACGGAGATTGATTTGAAGCATAATAAGGTGAAGGTTGGAAAACAGGAATGCCTGGTTTCGCGCAAAATGAAGTCGGCGTTGATGGAGAGGATGAAAATGTAAAGGCATAAGCGGAATTCTGCATATTAATATAGCTATTTGGGAAGAAAACCGTGCCGTTTAGGAAAAACCGTTGCTTTTCAGCTCTTGTCAGAGTAAGATAGCCTCGAAAGGAGCTGATAAGGGATGGATAAAGAGTATATCCGAATGGAACATATTTGCAAAAAATATGACAAAACCCCGGTGCTGAAGGATTTGAACGCTGTTTTGCAGAAAGGGGAAATTTTAGGTTTCTTAGGGCCGAGCGGGGCGGGAAAGACGACTACGATTAAGATTCTCACCGGGCAGTTAAAGCCTACGTCGGGCGAAGCATACGTGCTGGGCATCCATGTGAAAAATATCGACGAGACAATCTATGAGCAGATTGGGATTGTTACGGACCAGTCCGGAGTTTATGAGCGGATGACCGTATACGAAAATATGAAATATTTTGCCCGGATTTTAAAAGCTGACGGAAAACGGATTGATGAACTGCTGGAACGGGTAGGGCTGGAGGAGCATAAGAAAAAGCCGGCGGGCAAGCTTTCGAAAGGCCAGGCACAGCGTCTGGTACTGGCGCGGGCCGTGCTGCACAAGCCGCGTGTGCTCTTTTTGGACGAACCGACCAGCGGGTTGGACCCCTCCACGGCTTTGGACATCCACCGGCTGTTGATGGAGATGAAGGAAGAGGGGATGGCGGTATTTCTGACTACCCACAATATGGAGGAGGCAGAAAAGCTCTGCGACCATGTGGCGCTTTTGAATGACGGAGAGATTGTGGAATATGGTACGCCCCGTGAGCTGTGCCTGCGCTATAACAAAGAAAAGTGTTATAAGGTGCTGCTGGAAAATGGTGAAGAACATATGCTGAGGCAGACAGCAGAGGATATTGAGAGGCTGTCTGGGTGGCTGCTGGGGAACCAGGCGGCGGCAGTCCATTCCTGCGAACCGACCCTGGAAAATGTGTTTTTGACAGTGACAGGGAGGGAATTACGATGAAAGCGATACACGGAAATAAACTGGCAGCTGTGACGGAAATGAAGCTGAAAGCGCTGTTCTCCAAAAACTTTATCATCATGCCGATTTTTGCAATCGGGTTTACGTTTATGATGAAACTGGTTTACGGTACTATACTGGAGGGAGAAGCGGCTATATTTGGGAAGGTTTATGCACTGTCGTATGGAGCGCTGATGAATATCTGTATGACCGGAATTTACTGTGTAAGCGCAGCGCTGGCAGAGGAGAAAGAGAAGCATACGCTCCGCGTGCTGATGACGTCTTCCGTAAACGGGGCAGAATTCTTTCTGGGAAGCCTGATTCCTGTGATTTTGATGGTTGAGGCAGTAAATGCGCTGCTGGTGCCGCTGGCAGGAGTTACGATGGATGCGGCGGGCTGGGCAGTATATCTGGGGATTTCCCTCCTGTCAGCGATTGCGGGCGCGGTGATAGGCATGATTTTCGGAATTTTTGCTAAAAATCAGGTGACTGCCAGCACTGTGACGACACCGATTATTATGGTGCTTCTGATGGTTCCGATATTTTCCAAGCTAAACGAAACCCTGGGGACAATTACGGACTTTCTTTTTACGGGAATCATGATGCGCACTGTGGAGAATATCATGGATGGAAGCGGGAATGCTGTGGGGCTGGGCAGCCTTTTCATTCTGGTGGGGGAAATCCTGCTGGCTATGGGGATTTTTCAAGTTATTTACCGTAAAAATGGGTATGATTCCGAATGATGGATATTTGGCGAAGAAAAGAATAAAGTATGAAAAGGATACATGAGAAGGGGGGGCATGTATCCTTTTCTGTTTTGTAAAAATAAAAGTGTTATATTTGACGAAAAAAACTTTGGACAGGGATTGATGTTTGTGCATAATTGAGATATAATAAAAAGGATTATATTAAGAAAGTAAACAATTTATGAAATTTTAATAGATAAGAGAGGGGGGAAGTTGATTTTATAAACAAAAAACAAGATGTTTTGTGAAACAAGGAGGATAAGAAGGAGAAAATTATGAGTAAGAAGAAATGTGTGTCATTTATATTGGCTTTTTGCATGCTGTTTTCCAGCGTTATTCCGCATATTGCAGCAGATGCGGCAGGCAGTGCGGCAGAGGAGCAGGATGCCAGAAGCCAGGAAGAGGTAGTGATTAATGCGGCAGAGTATGGTGTCGCGGCTGAGGGTTTGAAGGATAATGCCCAAGCGATTCAGGCGGCTATCGAAGCGGCAAAGGAAGCTTCAGAAAGTGCAGGAGGAAAGCAGGTAATCCTCGATTTCCCGAAGGGAGAGTATCATATTTATCCGGACAGGGCTTATGAGAGGGAGCTTTACATTTCCAATACAGTGGGAGTCAATTCAAGCTATAAGATGAAGAAGATAGGCTTCCTGTTTGAAGATACCCAGAATATCACAGTCCGGGGAAATGGGTCTTTGTTCATGTTCCATGGGAAAATGACGACCTTTACTACAATACGCAGTGAGAATATCCGGTTTGAGGACTATGCGTTTGATTTTTATGTTCCTACGGTTGTAGACATCACGGCAGAATCTGTGGACAGGAATGCCAAGACAGCGGTTATTTATGTGCCGGAATGTTATAATTATTCAATAAGAGGGACGACAGTTACCTGGAAGAGCGACGTCAGCCCGTATACCGGGCGTGAGTATTGGAGTGGGCAGAACTCCATAGGCGGCTATACGCAGAGGAACAGCCTTAAAACAGGGAAGACCTGGAGAGGTAATACAGGCGTCAATCCGATATTCCAGAATGTAAATGGCATTGAAGACCTTGGGGGGCACAGGCTGAAGTTCAGCTATTCCAACATGAACAGCGAATTGGAGGCAGGGCTTTGCTGCCAGATGCGTACGACGGTGCGAGACCATGCGGGAATGTTCTTTTGGCAGAGCAAAGATGTGGTGCTGGAGGATATAGACATCCATTTCCTTCACGGATTTGGTATCGTAGGGCAGCATTCTGAAAATATCACATTTAACAATGTGGACTTTGATCCTCCAGAGGGAAGCGGAAGAACTACAGCAGGTTATGCGGACTTTATTCAGATATCCGGGTGTAAGGGAAAGGTTACGATGAACGGCTGTACGTTTAAGAATCCTCATGACGACCCGATTAATATTCATGGAACTTACAATCAGATTGTGGAGAAAATTGCAGATAATAAATATAAGGTTCGTTATATGCATAACGAAACGGCAGGATTCCCCAACTTTTTTGTAGGAGATGAAGTGGAGTTTGTAAGTAAGGCTACCCTTCTTCCGATAGAGGGCGCCAGGGCGAAGGTGACCGAGGTACAGGGACCTGCAGGGGACAGCAGCACGTCGGCCTCCGGAAGCATGACAGACATTATCATTACGCTGGATAAAAATATCACGTTAGGAAGCGGGACATTTGCTGTAGAGAATATTACTTGGACGCCCGAAGTGGAGATCAGTAATTGTGTGTTTGAAGAGACTCCGACAAGGGGAATCCTGGTAACGACCAGGAAGCCGGTGGTTATCCGAAATAATATTATTGACGGCATGGGCATGGCTTCGATTTATATTTCATGTGATGCTCAGGGCTGGTATGAGTCAGGTCCTGTTAAGGATGTGCTGATAGAGGGAAATACTTTCTATCGCCCGACCAGTTCAGCAGCGGCCATCTTTATAGAACCGACCAACGGAACTGTTGGGGGGCAGGTGCATGAAAACATTACAATTAGGAATAATACATTCCATATGCTAAACGGGCAGGTGTTGAATGCCAAGTGCGTGAAAGGCCTGAAATTTGAAAATAATAAGATTTACCGCTATGAGCCGAATGTATCAGTCAGCCTGACTGCTCCAACAGCGCTGATGGTGAATGATAAAGCGCAGCTGAGCGGAAGCGCAACGGGAGCCAGCTTAACTTCTAACTTATATGCTTTTAACGGCTGTAAAGAAGTCAGCATTTCCGGAAACAACTATGACGGAGGTTTGAAGCTGGGTGGAAGCATGAGCAATATGGACGCTTCAGATGTCACGCAGGGTTCCGGGGAGAATATCACTTTTAGTGGTACAGCGACAACATTGGAACCGACAGGGGGAATCTCCTATGAGGTAAAAGATAAAGATGTTGTATCTATCAATTATAATGGTGAAATTACCGGTCTGAAGACTGGAACCACGAAAGTGCGCGCATACACAATAGTGGGTGGAAAAAAATATGTTTCTGAATGGAAAGAAATCACAGTGTCGGAAAGTGTGAGCGCATCCCTGACTATCAGCAGTGCAGATGATGTGGAAGTGACGCAGACATATGATCAGGCCATTCAGTATACGGCGGTGAAATCGGATGCTTCCATTGGAGGAGATGTTTCCTGGAGTGTAGTAGATGCAGCGACAGGAGCGGAAACAGATTGCGCAACGATTGATGCGAAAACAGGAGTGCTGACAACCGTTTCAGACGGTGCAGTAGAAGTCATAGCGCGCGTAGGCGTCCTGGAGGCAAGAAAGCTTCTTGTTATCAATAAAGGAAACTGGCTAAAGAACAGCCAGATGAGCTTTATGAATGAGTCCCTGCCGGACAGGACGATTGGTGCTGACGGTAAAGTGACGATTTATTCAGTAGCCGGCGGTTTATGGGCGAACAATGCGACAAATAGAGTGACAAATATGTATCGGATTAACCTGAGCGATATTGCGCCGGATGCAACGAACGATACACGTGTGACTGCAATCGTAAAGATGAACGGAAAGCCACAGAGCAACTGGGAAGAGGCAGGTCTGTACTTCTTTAAGGATGCAGATAACTATGTGGCGATAGAGCGGAAAGCAAGTGCAGGCGCTTGTCTCGGGACAAAGCTGGTGACGGAGGCAAACAGAAATGCAAACGAAGATCTTGCTGCCAGTGCATCTAATAATGATGTGGAATGGCTGAAGCTGGTAAAGGAAGGCGATACCTTTACTGCTTACCGCAGCCTGGATGCGGAGTATTCCGATAGTATGACATGGGATCAATGTGTAAACGGATCTACGACCAGTAAGACGAATACAAGCCTGGGTACAGCCTTTGGAATCTGTGTGGCTGCATATAGTACTGCGGGCGCTTCAAACAGGGCGTTTACATTCAGTGATTTGAAAGTGCAGATAGGTAATGGAGAACTGACAGATATTCCTTTGAGTGTGCGCAACCGTGCGCCAGGCATAGAAGCGGGAAGCAGCAGCTATGCGGACGGAAAGCTGAACGCAGCAGCCGGGACGTTCACAGATCCTGACGGACATGCGCAGGGTGATACTCTGGTAAGGTGGGAAGCGGCAGACACCCAGGACGGTGTTTACAGGCTGACAAACCTGAATGGGGCACAAAATGTAAATGCGTCCTCCCTGGCTGGGAAATTTGCGAAAGCAGTGATCGTCCCGAAGGATTCGCAGGGACTGTATGGCGCGCCGGTAAGGACAGCGGCTGTGCAGGTGGGGACAGATGCTTCCAATATGCCAACGGCAGTGTCTATTTCTGGTGATACTACGATAAATGTACATGGAACAGCAAAACAGTATACAGCAAACCTGACTCCGGCAGGCGCCAATCCTATGGTTACCTGGAGGGCTTTGGATCCGGTTAGCGGAAACGATGCGGACTGTGCGTCGATTGATGCGTCCGGTCGGCTTACGGCCAGCGCGGACGGTGTGGTGGAACTGCAGGTAGTGACTGCCAATGGTCTGGAAGCAAGGAAGCTGGTGGTCATCAACAAAGGCGGCAAGACTCCTGAACTGGAAGTTGTGGACTTGAATGAGAATGGCGGGAACTGGAGTATTACGGAGAGTGGCTCCGTCCGGATTAAGGCCATGTCTCAGGGATTATGGGACACCCAGAAGGCGAGCAATATTTTCCTGAAAAGCCCAGGAAAAGATTTGACAAATGTAGAAGCGACTCTTAAGATGCGCGGTGTAACGAATTCGGGTTATCAGGAAGCCGGATTGATTTTCTATAAGAATGATGATAATTATACAGCTGTGGAGAGGAAGCATGGCGGCGGTTCTCCGAAGCTGAAGCTGCAGAATGAGGTGAACCGGGCTCCTTCAGAAACAGGTAATGTAACGAGTCCATCGCAGGAAGATATCTGGTTTAAGCTGAAAAAGACCGGAAATACGTTAGAGGGCTTCTATAGTCTGGATGGCAGCACATGGAATACAGTAGCAAACAGCGTTACCAATGCAAATCTGGGCGCGGACTTTAAGATTGGTTTCATGGCGGCTGATGGAAGCGGTTCGCGGAAAGAGTTTGAATTCCTTGAGCTTACGATCGATGGGGTGAATATTCCTTTGGCTGCGGACAACCATGCTCCGTCGGCATCAGGGGCGTCCTGCGCATATGATGCGGAGGCTGGAAGGCTGACAGCAGCATTGACTGGATTTACAGATGCTGACAGTGATACGGAGAGAGGTTCCCTCGTGAAATGGATGGCGGCTGAGACGCAGAATGGCGCATATGAGCTGGTGCCTGGACTGGTGGGGACAAATATTGTGCCTTCGGCAGCCTTGGAAGGAAAATATGTAAAAGCAGTAATCGTTCCGCGGGATGAGCACGGACTGTACGGCGCTCCGGTAACGGCGGCAACGGCAATTTCGATGAGCAATGTGCAGCAGTTTAAGGCATGTGAATCTGCGCTGGCTTCTGCAAGCATCACGAATGTAGATGGTATGGATACGTTCAACAGCAGTGTGAAGCACTATATGGGTACGGCAACAACGGAGCATAATACTGCAACGGCCGTATTTACAGCGAAAGATGAAGCGGCAACGATAGAAGTATCCTTGAATGGAAAAACGCTTACGGCTCAGGACGGGGAATATGAAATCAACTTTGCTTCTGGGCGGAACGTCCTTCTTGCAAAGGTTACGGCAGAGGATGAAGTGACGCATACAGAGTATCGTTTTGTAGTGAGCAGAACGGGTGATTCAAATGCCAATCTGACGGGAATCACTCTGAACGGCGATGCAGTTGATATGGATTCCTCCGAGTTTACGTCAGAAAATCCGTACACATATGAGATGGACAGAGGAGCATCTTCTCTGCCAGTAGTTGTGACTTCTGCTTCCGACAAAGCTACGGTAACTATTTCGGCGAATGGTGAGACCGTGAATGGGAAAGAAGGAGCGGTGAAATTGGTTCCCGGAATGAATGATGTGGTTATCCTGGTGAAGCCGGAAACCCTGGTTCCGGAAAGGTGCTATTATCTCAGGGTTTCTGCCCCGAGCAATACGAACGCGAACCTGGAGAGCCTGTCTTTCAGTGCATCGGGCCATAATCGGGAAGTCACTCTCTCAGAAAGGTTTAGCGCAGCTGTCCAGAGCTATACAGGCCGGACAAATGCGGATGAAGTGACAATAACGATGGCGGCGCAGGAACAAAACGCGGAAATCGAACTGTTCATCGGCGAGACTTCGCAGGGAACAGGAACAGGGACTTTCTCAAAAGCGATTCAGATGAAAGCCGGCAGCAATGTGGTGAAAGTTAAAGTAACAGCGCCGGACGGAGTGACAGAGAAAGAATATACACTGAATATTGTTGGAGACGGCTATACTTATATTGATTTTGATTCTACATCCACAACAGGTTATGGAACACTCAGAAAAGATGCAAGTATAGATGGCAATCCAATTAGGCTGCGCATGGAGGACGGAACGGTAAGAACCTTTGAAAAAGGAGTCGGCGGCCATGCCAAGATGGAACTTATCTATGACCTTGAGGGCCGTGGATTTAACTGGTTTAACGCATACCTTGGAGTGGATCAGGAAAGTACAGGTGCAGCAGGTACTATAAACTATATGGTTTACCTGGATGGCGAACTGATAGATGACGGCGGCGGAAAGGATAATATATTCCGCAATACAACTCCGGCAGTGTTCCTGGATTTCAGTGTGGAAGGCGCCCGTACTTTGAGAATTGTTGTAGAGGACGGCGGCAATGGCATCGGAAACGACCATGTAAGCGTCGGAGATGCGAAGTTTACTGTCCCGATGACGGATGCGGCAGAGATGCATATGGTAAAATACCAGGCAGATCCGAAGGAGTGGGGTATCGTAAATGCGCAGACTGAAGCTAAGAAAACCATCAATGGGCTTATTGGAGTTACAGATGGAGAAGATGTGATATTAACGGCAACAGCACGCGATGGCTATCAGTTCCAGGGCTGGTATAAAGGTGAAGAGAAAGTTTCGGATAATTTAGCACTGACAGTTACAGGCATACAGGCAGATGCAGAATACACAGCGAAATACAAAGAAGATGGCACGGTAGATCCTCCTGTTGTAGATCCGGATGTGGAGCAGGCGAAGAAAGATTTGCGGAACGCAATCGAGACAGCAGAAGGCAAAGACTATGCGCTCTATACAGAGGATAGTGTAGCGGCTTTCATGGCAGTCGTGAACGCTGCAAAAGAAGTGCTCGGAAATGAGGAGGCGACTCTTGAGGAGCTTCAGGAGGCGAAGAAGAGCATCAGCGATGCAGAGAAAGATGTGCTGGTATTAAAGGATTCAAGCGTGAAGCCAGATCCTGAGGTGGAGGCTGCTAAGAATGAGCTGAATACGGCAATCGAAGCGGCAGGCAATAAAGATTTGACGCCTTATACAGATGAAAGCGCCGAGGAGTTCCGGAAAATCGTGGAAAGCGCAAAGGCAGTTCTGCAGAATCCTGATGCAACCCTTGAGGAGCTTCAGGAAGCGAAGAAGAGCATCGGTGATGCGGAGAAAAACGTCCTGGTACTGAAACAGGGCGGCCAGGAGTCTCCGAAGATTGACAAGAATACACTTTCGGCGAAGATAGATGAAGCGTCTAAGGTTGATACAAGCGGCGCGACGCAGGCTCAGATTGATAAGTTCCATGCGGCTTTGGAAGAGGCGAAGAAAGTGCTGCAGGATGAGAATGCGACACAGGCCCAGGTTGATGCGGCGCTGGCTAATCTGGCGAAAGCCCAGGAAGAGCTGAAGAAGGTACAGCCGACACCAATACCGCAGCCGGACGTTCCAGGACTGAACACTACTTTTGAAATCAAGGGCTACTGTTATAAGGTTACGAAAGCAGATGCGAAGAATAAGAATGGTACAGTAACCTTGACGAAAGTGAAAGGAAAGAAGAAAAAGATTGCAGTACCTGCCACTGTAAAATATAAGGGCTATAAGTTCAGGGTGACTGCAATTGGCAAAAACGCGTGTCAGAAGAACACGAAACTTACAAAACTTACAATTGCTTCCAGCGTAAAGAACATAGGGGCAAAAGCATTCTTTAAATGTAAGAAGCTGAAGAGCGTTGTATTTAAAGGAACGAAAGCGCCGAAGGTTGGAAAACAGGCGTTTAAGAGTATCCATGCAAAATGTGTGGTATATGTTCCAAAGAAAACATCGGCAAAACAGCTGAGGACATTTAAGAAGCGGATGAAGCTTGGCAGGAAAGCGACATTCAGGAAGCTTAAGAAATAAGTGAAAGGCAGTAAGTTTAAGGGAATGGCATCTCCGGGGTAGCGGAGATGCCATTCCCTGTGTTATAATCCAGGTAACAGCCAAAGAGATGCGGTAAATATCTATAAAAAGGGGGAGCTATGGAGAAAGCGGTAATAATCATTAACGGAAACGGAGGGGTAGGCAAAGATACGCTGTGCGAATTTGCAGGCGGGGCTTACCGGACAGAAAACATTTCTTCGGTTACTCCGATTAAAGAGATTGCCGCCCGGTATGGATGGCAGGGGGAGAAGGATTCCAGGTCGAGGAAATTCCTGGCAGATTTAAAGAGGGTATTTAGTGAGTACAACGATTTGCCCTGCAGATATCTGGAAGAAGAATATGGGAAATTCCTGAAGAGTGACGCGCAGCTTCTGTTTGTACACATCAGGGAGGGAGAAGAGATAGACAAATTCAAGCGGTATGTGGATATTCCATGCATTACGCTGCTGATACGCCGGGACAGCATACAGCAGAGCTGGGGCAACGCATCCGACGATAATGTTGAAAAATACGCCTATGATTACTGTTATGATAATGACAGGGAATTGACAGAAGCGAAGGATGATTTTGTCCGCTTCCTGCAGGATATTTTAGGATTTTAGTACAGACCGGGAGCAGCGATGGCTTTTGAAATGCTGTGCCGGCTTTGACATGAAGGAGGAATAGGATTTATGAGACGCTTTGTGGAAACTATGAGAAGGAGCTGGGTACTTTCGTCTATCATTACTGTAGCGCTGGGGGCTGTGCTGCTCATTTACCCGGATACGACCAGTACAGTGCTGTGCTACGGCGTGGGGGCTGTGCTTTTGTTTCACGGGATGCTTGATCTGGTGCGCTATTTTACCAGGCAGACAGGAGAATTTTTCCTGCGGTATGAGCTGGTGGCTGGCATTATACTCTGCGCGGTAGGAACCTTTATGCTGATTCAGCCGGAAATTGTAACTATGGTAATTCCTATGATTTTAGGAATCTATATTGTGATAGACGGCGGGGTGAATGTGCGGCGTTCCTTTGAGATGAAGGAGCTGGAGTTTTCACGCTGGTGGGCAGCGCTGGTTGCGGCGGCGCTGATGATACTGCTGGGGCTGGTGATGTTTTTGAATCCCTTTGCGGCAGCTCAGGTTACGGTTATGTTTATCGGTATTGTCCTGATATACCAGGGCGCCTCAGACTTTATCATTCTGATGCTGATTGGCGTCTGGAAGAGAAGGCTGGAAAGGCTGCTCGAAGAACAGGATGGAAGGTAAGATAGGAGTCTGTAATGGATAAACGCATACGAAGGATTTTTCTTCTGCTCGCGCTCTTACTTCTTGCAGGAAGTGGAGCGAAGGCACAGGCAGGGGAATTTAACCTAATAAAGACAGTTACGGCGCAGCCTGCTGCTGAGGGCAGATGGGTGAAAACCGGGGCGGGATACCGGTTCCGCTATGCGTTCTCGAAAAAATATGCCAAAAATACCTGGATAAAAACGGGTACGAAAATTTCTTTTGTGGACCGGACCGGCTTCCGCGTGACAGGGTTTAAGAAATACAGGCAAAAAACCTATTATCTGGATGACAGGGGAAGCCTGGTTCTTGGATGGCAGAAGATTGGCGGGGACAAATATTATTTTTCCAAGAAGACAGGAGCGATGCTGACAGGTTGGAAGGAGATAGGGAAAAATAAATATTATTTTTCCGAAAAAGGAATTCTTCAGAAAAATACCTGGATCGGCAGCCGGTATGTGGACGCCGGGGGGCGCTGGCGGGATGCAAAGAGGATATTTGTGGGCGATTCCCGTACTGCCGGGATGCGGGACGCAGTGAATAACAAGGATACCTATATCGCACAGTGGGGAAAAGGCTACGAGTGGTTCGCGGACGCCGGAGTACGGAAGTTAAAAAGGGTACTCGGCAAAAACCCCTATTCAGCCGTTATTTTCAACCTGGGCGTGAACGATTTGAAAAATGCAGAGCTGTATGCAGGGATATACGGCAGGCTGATACGGCAGTATCCGAAGGTAAGGTTCTATTTTATGTCAGTGAATCCGGTAGAAGAGGGCTTCCTTCATGAAAACGGGTTCAGCCAGAGGGAGAATGCCATGATAGAGGAATTTAACCAGAGGATGGAGCAGGTTTTCGGGAGCCGCTATATAGACAGCTACCACTGGCTTCTGGCGAAAGGATACCTGCGGGAGCAGCCCGGCGGGTACGGAACTGTTGATGGACTGCATTATACCGACGCGCTTTACCGGAAGCTGCATGGGTATGCGGCGGCGCAGGCGAGGTGAAGGCGCCGGACAGTTGCGGAGTCGATAGGGCTGCTTACCCCGGCGTCCGGAATAAGAAGTGAAGAAAAAAGGCTTGACTTCCCCTGTTTGCCTGTGGTACACTGAGGGGGCGAATGGAAGTAGGTCTTTTTTTTATGCCTAAAATCGACGGTCTGCCAGGCCGTCGGCAAAATACAACGAGAGAGAGGTGGAAGTTGTGCGCACTAGGATCACATTGGCATGTACGGAATGTAAGCAGCGTAATTACAACACGACGAAGGATAAGAAAAATCATCCGGACAGAATGGAAACTAAGAAATATTGCAGATTCTGCAGGAAACACACAATGCACAAGGAGACGAAATAAGTCGACGGAAAGGAAAGTGACGAGATGGGAGAGACTGTAAAGACAGACAAAGCCCCTAAGAAAAGCTGGTCCGAAGGACTCAAAGCCGAGTTCAACAAGATTGTATGGCCGGATCAGAAATCACTTGGCAAGCAGACAGTATCCGTAGTTGTGCTTTCAGTTGTACTTGGCGTCATTATCACGATTGTGGATTTTCTGGTACAGTATGGTGTAGATTTCATTGTTAAGTAAGGGCAAGGGTGATTATATGTCAGAAGCAAACTGGTATGTTGTCCATACCTATTCAGGGTATGAGAACAAAGTGAAGGCCAACATCGAGAAAACCATTGAGAACAGGCATCTGGAAGATCAGATTCTGGAAGTCAGGGTTCCGATGCAGGAAGTCATAGAAGTGAAAAACGGCGCCAAGAAGCAGGTTCAAAAGAAAATGTTTCCGGGTTACGTGCTTCTAAATATGATTATGAATGATGACACCTGGTATGTCGTAAGGAATACCAGAGGTGTTACCGGATTTGTTGGGCCTGGATCTAAGCCGGTGCCACTTACCGAAGAGGAAATGAAGCCCCTTGGCATCCAGGATGCGGAGCTGCATGTGGATTTTGCAGAGGGCGACACTGTGATGATTACCGGAGGTGTCTGGAAAGACACGGTAGGCGTCATTTGTGCTATGAATGACAGCAAGCAGATCGTTACGATTAATGTGGAGCTGTTTGGACGTGAAACTCCGGTGGAAATCGGGTTCACGGAAGTTAAAAAGATGTAACTATTTAAAATTCCGGTAAGTGAATTCGCGGCTTATCGGAGCGTGGGAGGGAAACCCCCGACAATACCACATAGGAGGTGCCTAAAATGGCAAAAAAAGTAACAGGTTATATTAAATTACAGATTCCTGCTGGTAAGGCTACACCAGCTCCGCCAGTTGGTCCGGCTCTTGGACAGCATGGTGTGAATATCGTCCAGTTTACAAAGGAGTTCAATGCAAGAACAGCTGATAAGGGCGATTTGATTATCCCGGTAGTTATTACTGTTTACGCAGACAGGAGCTTCAGCTTTATCACAAAAACTCCGCCTGCAGCAGTTCTGCTGAAGAAAGCGTGCAACCTGAAATCAGGTTCAGGCGTTCCGAACAAGACAAAAGTAGCTACCATTTCGAAAGACAAGATTAAAGAAATCGCTGAAATGAAGATGCCGGATTTGAATGCGGGAAGCATTGAAGCGGCTATGAGCATGATTGCAGGTACTGCAAGAAGCATGGGTATCGTTGTTGAAGAGTAAACGGAGATAAAGTGGGAGGGTCATTCCCGCAAACACCACCAGGAGGTTATTTAATATGAAAAGAGGAAAGAAATATGTAGAGGCTGCAAAAGCGATTGACCGCACAGCGCTCTATGATCCAGCAGAAGCTATTGCTTTAGCGAAGAAGGTAGCAGTAGCGAAATTTGATGAAACAATCGAAGCTCATATCAGAACAGGCTGTGACGGACGTCATGCAGACCAGCAGATTCGTGGTGCGGTAGTGCTTCCGCACGGAACAGGTAAGAAAGTCCGCGTCCTGGTATTCGCGAAGAATGCAAAGGCTGACGAAGCTCTTGCAGCAGGCGCAGAGTACGTAGGCGGCGAGGAACTGATTCCGAAGATTCAGAACGAGAACTGGTTTGAATTTGATGTCGTAGTAGCTACACCGGATATGATGGGTGTTGTAGGACGTCTGGGGCGTGTGCTCGGACCGAAAGGCTTAATGCCGAACCCGAAGGCCGGAACGGTTACTATGGATGTGACAAAGGCAGTTCAGGATATCAAAGCCGGTAAGATTGAGTATCGTTTGGACAAGACCAATATCATTCACGTGCCAATCGGAAAAGCTTCTTTCACAGAGGAGCAGTTAGCGGACAACTTCCAGACGCTTATGGGCGCTATCGTAAAGGCTAAGCCGAGCGCTTTGAAAGGCCAGTATCTGAAGAGCGTAACCATCGCTCCGACAATGGGACCTGGCATCAAACTGAATACGGCGAGGTTTATGTAAATAGTGGAGTAAATGCAGAGGGGCTGCGCACAGTTGGGAAACCAGCGTGCGCAGCTCTCTTTTTGGGCAGCGTTTCAGAAGGGCTTGACTTCGAAGGGCAGTGTTTATTACAATAAAGGAAAAGGCATTTGACAGTAAGGGGGCTGCAGGTCTATGAGAATGTACGATATTATCATGAAAAAGCGTAATGGCGGCACGCTGACGGAAGAGGAGCTGCGCTTTGCAGTGGACGGGTATGTGTCCGGGGAAATTCCGGATTACCAGATTTCCGCATTGTTGATGGCGGTCTGGTTTCAGGGGATGAATGATACGGAAACGGCTATTTTGACAGACGCCATGGCGAAGTCGGGGGATATGGTGGATTTGTCGCCGATTGAGGGCGTGAAAGTGGATAAGCATTCTACCGGGGGCGTGGGAGATAAGACTACGCTGGTTGCAGCTCCGCTTGCAGCAGCTTGTGGTGTAAAGGTGGCAAAGATGTCGGGCCGGGGGCTGGGGCACACCGGGGGAACTGTGGATAAGCTGGAGTCGATTCCAGGGCTGCGTACAGCGTTTGGACAGCAGGAATTTTTTGATATTGTAAACCGGACGGGAATCTGTGTGGCGGGGCAGTCAGGAAACCTGGCGCCTGCGGACAAGAAGCTGTATGCGCTGCGGGACGTTACGGCAACGGTGGACAGCATTCCCCTGATTGCTTCATCTATCATGAGTAAGAAACTGGCGGCAGGCAGCGACTGTATCCTGCTGGATGTAAAGACAGGGAGCGGCGCTTTCATGAAGAGCCTGGAGGATTCCATCGCCCTGGCGGAAAAAATGGTGGCCATCGGCGAACATGCAGGAAGAAAGACAGCTGCTCTTATCACGGATATGGATATTCCGCTGGGAAATTACATCGGAAATTCCCTGGAGGTTATTGAAGCGGCAGAGACGCTGAAGGGAAAGGGACCAGAGGACTTGACAGAAGTGTGCCTGAGCCTGGCGGCAAATATGCTTTACCTGGCGGGAAAAGGAAGCCTGGAAGAGTGTATGGAGCAGGTACAGACAGCGCTCCGGGATGGTTCCGCACTGGAGAAGCTGGTGCAGATGGTGGAGGCACAGGGCGGAAACAGCCGTGTAATCCTCGATACCAGTCTTTTTGCCCAGGCGCCGTATGAATACCAGGTACGCGCACACTGGGAGGGCTGGATTACCCGTATGGATACAGAAGCGGTGGGGATTTCGTCTGCACTTCTGGGAGCAGGACGCGCAGCGAAAGAGGATAGTATTGACTACAGCGCGGGTATCATATTGAAGAAAAAGACAGGGGATTACGTCCGGGAGGGCGAGGTGCTGGCAGTACTTTTGGCATCGAAGGAGACATTGTTTGACGAGGCGGAAAAAGTATTTCTGGGGGCGCTGGAGTTTTCCGGGCAGAAGCCGGAGCGGGAACCGTTGATTTTTGCGAGGGTGGAAAAAGAAAAGATTACAAGATTTTGATGAAAGCAGGAAGGAAGTTCATATGCAGGACAAAAAGATTTATGTGATGGGGCATAAAAATCCCGATACGGATTCCATCTGTTCAGCGATTGCCTATGCAGACCTTAAGAACCGGACAGAAGAGCGGACGTTCGTGGCGAAGCGCGCGGGGGTCGTTAGCGATGAGACGCAGTATGTGCTGAATCGCTTTGGGATGGAGGTCCCCGGATATGTTGCAAATGTAGGCTCCAGGGTGAGCGACATGGATATCCGCCGGATACAGGGAGTAAACGGAAATATTTCCTTGAAAAAAGCATGGACGCTGATGCGGAATGAGAATGTGAATACGCTGCCGATTACTACGGAGGACGACAGCCTGGAAGGGCTGATTACAATCAGCACGATTGCAGAATCCTACATGGATGTATATGACAGTTCCATTTTGTCTACGGCTAAGACGCAGTACAAAAATATTATAGAAACGCTGGACGGAAGCCTGGTGACAGGGAATGAACATGCGTATTTTCTGAAAGGGAAGGTGCTGGTAGCAGCGGCGAATCCGGATTTGATGGAAAATTACATTGAGCAGGATGACTTGGTGATTTTGGGGAACCGCTATGAATCCCAGCTTTGTGCGATAGAGATGCAGGCGGCCTGTATCATTGTATGTGAGGGTGCGCCTGTGTCGAAAACCATCCGGAGGCTGGCAGGCGATAAGGGATGTACCATTATCAGCACGCCTCATGACACGTATACGGCGGCAAGGCTAGTGAACCAGAGTATGCCTGTAAAGTATTTTATGAAGCGGAAGGATTTGGCCTTTTTTGAGCTGGATGATTACACGGATGTTATCAAAGAAGTCATGGCGAAGAAGCGGAACCGGGATTTCCCGATTCTGGATGAGAACGGGAAATACGTGGGCATGGTATCCCGCCGGAACCTGCTGGGAATCAAGCGCCGGGAGATTATACTGGTTGACCACAATGAGGTGTCCCAGGCAGTGGACAATATTGAGAGCGCGGATATTTTGGAGATTATCGACCATCACAGGCTAGGCTCCCTGGAAACCATGGCTCCAGTGTATTTCAGAAATCAGCCAGTGGGGTGCACGGCAACCATCATATATCAGATTTATCAGGAAAAAGGGCTGGAAATCCCGCCAAATATCGCGGGGCTTTTGTGTGCGGCAATCATTTCCGATACGCTGATGTTCCGGTCGCCGACTTGTACGGCTGTGGATAGGAATGCGGCAGAGCGGCTGGCGGAGATTGCCGGAATCAACTGTGAAGAGTTTGCGGCAGAGATGTTTGCAGCGGGAAGTAAGCTGAAAGGCAAACAGCCGGAAGAGATTTTCTACAGGGATTTTAAGCGGTTTGATTTGCATGACGCGGATTTTGGCGTGGGGCAGATTACTTCGATGAGCCCAGGGGAGCTGGCAGAGATAAAGGCGCAGCTTCTGGTCTTTATGGAGAAAACCCTGGGAAGGCACGGGGAGTCGATGCTGTTCTTTATGCTGACGGATATCATTCATGAGAGTACGGAGCTGCTATGTTATGGGGGGGACAGTGTCAAACTCGTGAGGGAAGCGTTCGGAAAGGAGCCTGTGAACGGCTCTGTGACGCTGCCGGGCGTAGTGTCCAGAAAGAAGCAGCTGATTCCGGCGTTTATGGACGTGCTTCAGCAGTAAAAAGGCAGTGTATCTGCAGAAAGACAACAGGAGGTTGAAAATGAAGAAGGAAATCTGGAAGGCGGGAAATATGGTCTATCCGCTTCCGGCGGTAATGGTAAGCTGCGGCAGGAGGGGGGAGCGGCCGAATATCCTGACCGTGGCATGGACGGGGACGGTGTGTACGAATCCTGCCATGGTGTATATTTCCGTGCGTCCGGAAAGATATTCTTATGATATTATCCGGGAGACAGGAGAATTTGTGATAAACCTGACGACCAGGAAGCTGGTGCGGGCTGCGGACTACTGCGGCGTCCGTTCCGGGAGGGATGTGGACAAATTTCAAGAGATGCATCTGACTCCGGCGCCGGCAGAGCACTTGGCAGCTCCGTTAATTGGGGAAAGCCCGGTGAATATCGAGTGCCGCGTAACGGAGGTTAAAGAGCTTGGCTCCCATCATATGTTTCTGGCAGAGGTGCTGTGTGTGCATGTAGATTCTTCCTACATGGATGAGAAAGGCAAGTTTGGATTGAACCGAACGGGGCTGATGGCGTATTCCCATGGGGAATATCTGGAACTGGGCCGAAAGCTTGGAACATTTGGGTATTCTGTGAAAAAGAATAGCCGTAAGCCGCGGAGATGATAGTCTGCCCCGCGGGACAAAGAGGGCATGGCGGTCTGCAGGAAGAAGTATAGGAATATAGATAAGACAGGAAAACTGTATATCAGGTGCGGGGCGGCTTTAAGGAGCTTCCCCGCATCACTGCGTCTTTTCCAAATTTCTGCCGGATGGAGTCAAGGGCAGCGTCCAGACGCTTCTCCTTTTCGGTTTTTGGATTTTCAAAATCAAAGAGAGAAAGCTGTATAGGTGCGTCGTCAGAAACCAGTTTGGCTGTGCGGATTCCAAGCAGACGGACGGGGGTGCCGTCCCAAAGGGTATCAAATAGGCGGCGGGAGATACGGTAAATACCTTCGCAGGTATTTATGGGGGAATCAGCGGGCATCTGGTGGGAGACTCTCTGGAAAGTGCTGTATTTGATTTCTACACATATATTTCCGGCAAGCTGTCTGGCTTTGCGCAGGCGTGAGGAGACAGTTTCCGATAGTTCCAGAAGTACAGCGTAGGCTTCTGCGGCAGTGACAGCATCCTGGGGAAGAGTGGTAGAGTTCCCGATTCCTTTTGCCTCAGCAGGGAGGGGGTTCACAGGGGTTTCATCAAAACCGTTGGCATATTCCCAGAGGGTGCGCCCGTGGCTTTTGAGGTGCGATTCCAGAAGAAGTACATCGGCAGCGGCCAGTTCGCCGATGGTGCGTATGCCCAGCTTATGCAGTGTATCCACAGAGGAGCGCCCCGCCATAAACAGCTCGTCTACAGGAAGCGGCCACATTTTCTTTGGGATTTCTTCTGGAAACAGCGTGTGCACTTTATTAGGCTTTTCAAAGTCTGAGGCCATCTTGGCGAGAAGCTTGTTGGAGGATATGCCGATGTTTACTGTAAAGCCAAACCTCTGGTATATTTCGTCCTTAAATTCTCCTGCTGCGGCTGCTGGGGAAAGATAGCGGTGGGCAATCTCTGTAAAGTCCAGATAGCATTCATCAATGCTGACCTGTTCGATATCAGGAGTCAGGGAGGATAGAAAATCCATAAGCCGATGGCTGTATTCTGAATACAGCTCATGATTTGGAGAAGCTATAGTGAGTTCCGGACATTTTTTGCGGGCAGACATGACGGGTTCCCCAGTGCGGATGCCAAAAGCCTTTGCAGGAATGGATTTTGCCAGGACAACTCCGCGGCGGAGGCTTTGGTCTCCGCCGATGATAGCGGGAATATTCCGCAGGTCTGGACCTGCGCCGGTACGCAGATTTTCAGCGGAGGTCCAGCTTAAATAAGCGCTATTTACGTCGATATGAAAAATGATACGGTTCATAGCAGTTCCTTTCCTGAAAATGATTTTTATTCACAGTTTCTTCTCATAAAGTAAGTATAGAGGAAAGCGGGAAAAAAGTAAATTATTGAAATAATTTGAATAAAACAAATAATTAAATAGTTAAGACAAAATAAAAAATATTAAAATAAAAATATTTGAAAAAATTTTTAAAATAGCATTGACAAACAGAGGAAAGAATGCTATGATAAATACAACAACAAAACAAGTACTTAAAAAATAAATATCACTCAAAAGAGACGAGAAATCTTTTGGAAAAGAAAAAATTAAGGAAGGGTTTTGTTGAAGATATAAATAGTAAATAAAAGGAGGCTCAGTCCAATGGACACAGTAGAAATCCAAACAAAAAAGTGATGGGACATTCGGTAACGATGTTCCATCACTTTTTTGTTACATGATGAATACGCAGTTATTTGGAACCGAACCTGGTTAAAATCCTCTTATGGCGAAGCTTAGTGAAAAACTGCAAGAAACTGCCAAGAAATTGCCAAGAAATTGTGCAAAAATACAAAGGGAGATATTTACTAAAATAAAAATTTGTGATAAAGTTATATATAAAAGTAGGATTTTGCAATGTTAATGCTTGGGAGAAGGAGGATTTCATGAAGGTAAACTTAAAGAAAGCAGGAAGCCTTTTGTTGGCGTTTTCGCTCATGTTAGGGACAAAAGGAGAACTTTTGACAGTTCGGGCGGCAGACACGGGGACAGCAGACCTGGTAGATGGGAATACGGCTGCGCCGGAACCCTGGGGGGCACTACCCAGTCCGAACCAGTATCAGTACCAGAAGGAGGAGCTGGCGGCATTCTGTCATTTTGGCCCGAATACTTATTCAGGGCAAGAATGGGGGTTTAATCAGGGAACGCAGACGTGGCTGTATGAAGGTATCTCTCCGGCGGAGCTTTTGCCGCTGGAAAATGATTTTGATGCCGAGACGCTGGTAAAAACGTTACAGAATGCAGGTTTTAAGAAGCTGATTGTGACTGCAAAGCACCATGACGGATTCTGTATCTGGAACAGCCAGTGGACAGATTATGATATGGCAAGCACGAACTATAAAGATGGAGAAGGGGACATTTTAGCGGAGATTTCGGCAGCATGTACGAAATATGATATGAATATGGGGCTGTACCTATCTCCATGGGATGTGGCATCGCCGAGCTATGGATATTTTGATGCAAATGGAAACAGCCTTTGTGATTGGAATGGAAATGGCAAGGGAACGCCTAAGAACGGAATGAGCTGGGAGGAGATGGAGGCGGCTGACGCAGAAGACTATAATGAATATTATGATAATCAGCTTCGGGAAATTCTCAGCAACCCCAAATATGGAAATAACGGACGTTTTGTGGAAGTCTGGATGGACGGAGCCAAAGGAGACAGATCTAAGTATCAGGAATATGATTTCGTAAAGTGGTTTACCACGATTCAGGAGTGCCAGGGCAAGGCGGCAGGCTATGAGGACGATTGTCTTTTATTTGGTGCACAGGCATATACGACAGTACGTTGGATTGGTAATGAATTAGGACTGGCAAATGAAGAAACCTGGTCAAAATCCCGTGCAGATAAAAATGCCAACAGTACAGGAGGAACGATAGACAGCGGTTCAAGCGGCGGATATACAAAAGGTTTTTCAGATGGGAATCAGTGGACTGTACCAGAGGCGGATGCACGTATTACAAGCGGATGGTTCTGGGGGAACAATAAAAAGACGCCGAAATCCCTCAGCGAACTTTCGAACATGTATTTTAATTCGGTAGGGCACAATGCAACGCTGTTATTGAATATCCCTCCAAATCCGGAAGGAAAAGTTGATCAGGCGATTCTTGACAGGGTGGCAGAGTTTGGAGAGAATATTAAAGAGAGCTTTGATAATAATCTGGCGGAGGGAGCCACGGTAACGGCAACCGAGGTCAGAGGAAATGATATTAAATTTTCCCCGGCAAATGTCATAGATGGAGATGATGATACTTACTGGACCATGAATGACGGAAGCACCACGGGAAGCCTGACATTGGATTTGGGAGGAACAAAGCGGTTTGATTTGGTAACAATTGAAGAAGCTATCCAGCTTGGCCAGAGAATCAACAGTTTTACGGTGGAATACCAGACAGAAGGCAGCAGTGAATGGCGTGAATTTGCATCTGGAACCACCATCGGGGCGAAGAGGATCTGCAGGAACCGGGAAATAAAAGCGAATAAAATCAGGATAAACATCACGGGAACTGCAGCTGCCGAGGCAGTGCCTCTGATTAGCGAAGTAGGTATCTACCAGGCGTCAGAAGCGTTTGCGTTAGGAACAGGGATTCCAGAGGAACTGGATGTGATTAGTGTCACGGATACAGATATAAGTGACGGCGCAGGATTTACTTATTCAGGCTGGACGACAGAGACAGGAAGCCGTTTTCTTGGAGGAAACAGCATGTATGCGGGGGCAGGAAAGGAGGCGACCCTGACATTTACCGGGAGTAAGGTGTGGCTGTATGGAACAAAAGATCCCGGACACGGCGCTGCAAATATTCAAATTGACGGAAAAGAGGCGGCTGCTATGAATACCAGGGCAGCCAGCAGGGGAACAGGCCAGATGATTTACGAGTCTGAGGATTTAGAAGATGGTCCCCATACGCTTAAGATTACCAATACAGGCACGATCGGCTTGGATGCGGCGGTAGTACTGAATAACGGCGGAAAAGGAATGCTGCAGTTTGAGACGAGAACATATGAGGTGGAAGAGGATACGGTTACAGATATTGTCGTAAAGCGTATTGGCGGAAGCCGGGGGACGGTTTCTGTAGTTTATGAGAACAATCCGGGTTCTGCAGTCCAGGGACATTATGATGTCAATGGCATCGCCGGAACACTCGTCTTTACAGATGGGGAAAAAGAAAAATCATTTCCTGTAAGGACTACGCGCGATAAGAGTGTTACGGGAGACCTTTATTTTACGGTAGATCTGACGGAAACAGAAGATGCGGTATTAGGTTTTAATACATCTATGAAGATTACAATTCATGATGCAGATGATCCGGAAAGACTGGAGGAAGCCAAAGATGTTCTGGAGGAGTCAGTGGGAACGGATTATGGACAGTATATCAGTGCAGTTGAACAGGAGAGTACGCAGGATATAATTGAGGAAGTGCAGAAGCTCACCCAGAGATTGAAAGCATATGTAAACGCAGGTAATAAAGTTCCCGTATATGCTGTTGTGGAGGCGGCGAACCAGCTAAAAGAGGCAAGGGCAAAGCTGAGTCTGCGGGAAGCCTATACAGAGGAAGAGCCTTTTGTTCTTCCTACAGGTGAAGAGGTGAAGACAGCGGAAGCAGAGATGTGGATTTTGGATGCTTCGAATGCACCATCCGGGAAACATATACGTATTACGGCCGATACGACTGCAAGCAATGGAAAGAAAATAAACTGGTTTGCGCGCGGAAATGAGGTTACTTTGCCGTTTGACGCTCCCAAGGCAGGAACATACAAGGTGACAATGACATATCAGAGCGGAAGGGCACAGGACAATAAAAATGCGTTCAATTGGGGAGGAACAAATGTAAACACCGGAACAGTGGAAGTTTTTGGACCAAATGCAAGTGCATACAAAACGGAAGAATTTAATATCGAGGTAATGCGGGCAGGAGCGGGTGAACTGGTGCTTACTGTACCGGATTCGGGTACAAATCCTGAAGGGCCTACGATAGATAAATTTCAATTTGAATGTGTGGATAAGACAGTTGAAGAAATACCGGTGACGGGAATTTCCTTTGAGGGGGTGCAGGAGACGGAACTGACGGCGGAGACGCCATATCTGCTCCTGATGCCGCAGATAGAGCCGTATAATGCAACTGGAAAAATTATTTTTGAAAGTTCAGATCCGTCAGTGGCTGAAGTTACGGAAGAGGGAATGGTAACCGCATCTGCAGACGGAAGTGTAGTGATAACTGTAAAAACAGAGGACGGTTTACACAAAATACAGATTCCTTTGACAGTAAAAGGCGTCCGTTGGAAGGAGGTAACGGAACTTGCGCTGAATGTGGAAGAGATTACGCTTACGAAACAAAATCCCCAGCTTCAGCTGAAGGCAGTACTTACTCCTGTAGATGCGACGTATAAGGACGTAAGCTTCGAAAGTTCAAATCCGTTGGTAGCATCTGTGGATGAGAACGGACTGGTAACGGCAGTGTCGGACGGGGAGGCTGTCATTACGGCAACAGCTGTCCGTGATAGAAAACAGGCGAGGTGTAAGGTTACTGTAAAATTGAACCCCTCGGAAGAGCCAGGAAAGAATCCGCCGGGAGATAGCGGTAATTCCTCAAAAGACCAGCTCAAAAGGCCGGGGGCGGTGACAGGAGTTAAGGCAGCGCCGGGTACTTCGTCGATTAAAGTTTCCTGGAATAAAGTGGAGAAGGCCGATAGTTATATTGTAATGGTTTACCAGGGGAAGAAGTTTTTAAAGAGCTATCCGGTTACCGGAAACAGTTTGAAAATCAGCAAGTTAAAAAGACTGACGCCGTATTCTGTAAAAGTAGCGGCTGTGAATAAAGCAGGACAGGGTGCAGATTCTGTGCTTGTAAAGTCAGGGACATGTCCAAAGAAAACGAAAATTATTTCTATTAAACAGACGGAACCAAAGAAAGCAAAAGTGGCGTTTAAAAAGGTGAAGAAAGCAAAAGGTTACGCGGTTTTCTGTAAGATGGGAAAAGGCCGCTATAAGAGAGTCGGCGTGACAAAGAAAACTTCATTTGTTGTGAAGAATCTGAAAAAAGGAAAGAAATATAGCTTTCAGATAAAGGCATTTATTAAAAACGGCAAAACGTTTGTTTATGGAAAGGCATCCAGGGCGAAAACCCTTAAAGTAAAATAGTAAAAAATTATGCGGCAGGCCATTTGGAAAAAGCTACTGGCCTGCTGCATCATGTGAGCTATATGGTAGAGAATCCATTTAACTTCCCCAGCAGAACCGATGCGTTAAAGACTGTGGAGGCAGAATCTTTTGAGCTGGATTCCTCAAAGGTTTCGGCGGAGGCTGATAAGGTGCGTGTTGCCGAGACGGAGGATGGCATAGTTATTGAAAACTTTAAAAGCGGAAACAGAATAAAGCTTCCGTTCTATGCGGCGAAAAGGGGAATCTATACAGTAACAGCTTTCTATAGAAGCGACAGGACAGAAGATAATCCTCATGCTTTAAACTGGAGCGGTACAAATGTGAAAGACGGAAGCCTGGATGTATACGGTGAGACAGGCGAGGCAGAGCTTACAGTAAAAGTTATAGCTTCAGGAAATGGTGAGCTGATTTTTACAGCGGATGGGAAAGACAGCCCTGTGCTTGATAAGTTTAGGATAAAGTATGTGGGTGAAGACCCAGAAGTGGTTGCACAGGAGAAAGCGTTGAAAAATCTTGATACTGCTGTGAATAATGCAAAGACGCTTATCGATGCAGGGCGGGGGAAATATACGGAAGCATCCTGGAACGCTTTTGCAAATGCATATCATAGAGCAGTTGAAAGAGATGAGAATGCGTCTGTGAAAACGATAGAAGCGCTTCTGGAAGCGCTTGAAGGGGCGAAGAAATCGCTTAAGCTGGAAACAGATTCCGGAATACAGCAGCCAGATCCGACGCCTACACCTACGCCTACAGTAACAGCCCTGAGCGCACCGACAGCTGTGAAAGCAGTGAGTACAAGCACAGGGGATGTGAAAGTAACCTTCCATGCATCTGCCAATGCATCTTCCTATGAGATTTACCGCAGGACAGGGAATGGCGCTGCAAAGAAGATTGGTACAGTGACAAAGCTTTCCTATGTAGATAACAAGCCGGCAGGCGGGAAAAAGTCTACCTATACAGTAGTGGCCGTTTCGCCGGGCGCAGCTTACAAAAACAGCGCAGAAAGCGTAGGTGCAAGCGTAACGCTTCCTAAGGCGGTAACGAAACTCAAGGCAAAAGCAGCAGGGAAAAATGTGAAGATTAGCTTTAAGGGAGTAAAAGGTGCAAAGAATTACATTATTTACCGTGCGTCACAGAAGAATGGTAAATATAAAAAAGTCAAAATGTTAAAAGCGAAACAGACGACTTTTGTAGATAAGAAAGCAAAAAAAGGAAAGAACTTCTACAAAGTAGTTGTGAAAAAAGGAAAGGTTTACAGTCCGGCAAGTAAGGTATGCAGTGCAAAAATAAAAAAGTAAACGGCAGATAGCAGGCGCCGCGGCAGTATGGAAGAAAATCCGTCTGCCGCGGCGTTTTGCCTGTGCTGCCATTTTTGTGGCAGAAGCCCGGTTACTCTTTGACATCCGTATGGAGGTATGATAAACTTGATTTAATTATAGGCAAATTGTCGAGGTGAATATTTTGGATAAATATGAATACAGCTTGAAGCTGGAGGAAATCAACAGATTGGTTGAAAATGACAACTACGAAGACGCGGCAAAGATTGCAGATACGGTTGACTGGAAGCGGGTTCGGAATGCAAGGACACTCTGCATGGTTAGCGAAATATACGAAGCAAATGACAGGCTGGAGGACAGCAGGGATGTTCTGATGCGGGCCTACCGCCGTTCGCAGGGGGGACGTATGATTGTCTACCGCCTGGCAGAAGTAGCGATTCAGATGAGGGAGTTTGACGAGGCTATCGAATATTACAGCGAGTTTGCGGATATTGCCCCGAATGATTACTCCCGTTATGTGCTGAAGTATAAGATTTATAAAGGACGGGGTTCCAGGATTGAGGAGCAGATTGCGATTCTGGAGGAATACAAGGAGAAGGAGTACACAGAAAAGTGGGCCTATGAGCTGGCAGTGCTCTATTATAAAGCAGGTGAAGAACAAAAATGTGTGGAAGAGTGTGATGATTTAGTGCTCTGGTTCCGGCAGGGGGACTATGTTATTAAGGCTCTGGAGCTTAAGGGCAGGCTGACGCCCCTGACGGCAGAGCAGCGTGCAATCTATGAGCATAGGGATGAGCTTACACCAAATAAAGCAGAACTGGTGGAGGCGGCTGTGCCGACGCTGGAGAAGGTTATTACGGAAAAGATGCCTACCTCGGAAGAGGAAGCGATTACGGATAATATTATTTCAGAGACGGAGAAAGAACTGGCACAGGCAGTATCCCAGCATGCAGCAGAAGCACAGGCGGAAAAAGAAGAGCAGGATAACAGCTGGCGGTATCATACCGGACCGGAAAAGACAGCAGAAGGGCCTAAAGAGGTGAAGCCTGAGCAGGAAAAGAGTCTGGAGGAAGCTTCTGACGGGGGTGAAAACAGCCAGGAAGAGCCTGTATCGGGTGAGCATGACAGCCAGGAACCTAGTGTAGAGGATTTGCAGCGGGAGATTGCAAACAGCATGAGGGAGCTTGTGTCTGATATAACGAGGAAAGAAAGCGATGAGGGAATCATTGAGCCGATGAATGACAAGCCTGTCCATAGCGGAGCGGCGCAGACGGAGGAACAGACGGAGACCCCAAAGGAAAATATTGATGACGTGCTGATGGCAATGGCGGTGGGAACGGAAGAGCAGGCCGAGGCAGAAGAGGAGAGCGAACCGGCGCCGGAGAAATCAGAAGCAGAAACAAGGACACAGGATACCGGAGAAGTCCCGAAGGCTGAGGAGACGGATACAGAGGCACAAAAAAGAGCGGAACAACCGATGACAGAAACAAACGTGCAGGAAAGTACGTCAACAGCGGAAGCAGATATGGCGGCCGGGGAAGGAGAGGCAGTATCCGAAGAAGAGGAAGGAGCGGGTGGAGTCCGGGAGGCCGGAGGAGCTTCACAGATACCGGAAACTGAGACACAGAAACCGACAGGTGATACGATAGATTTATCTGTAGCGCTGGAGCGTGCAGCAGGTGTGGAAAATATGCGTCCCAAGGCGGCAGAACCAAATGCAGCGAAGGAGGAACCAAAGAAAGAACCCGTTTCAAAAGGGATTCCCCAGCTTACTTTAGAGGAACAGTATATTTTTTCTTATTTTTCGTCTATCCAGGGACTACGGGAGCAGATTGCATCGGCTCTCCAGGACGCGAAGCAGAAAGTGAAGCTGGACAGAACGTCCAGAAGTGGGAATATCGTGATTACCGGGCTTCCGGGAAGCGGACGGACTACACTAGCTATCCGCATTGCGAAGGCATTAAGCAAGTATAAAGGGGAAAACTCTGCGAGAGTGGCAAAAATTTATGCGGAGGATTTTAATAAGAAAGATATTCCCAGTACTGTGGCAAAGATTGCGGGGGGGACTCTGATTATCGAAGAGGCTGGAGATTTGTCTGACGGCGTTGCAAAGCAGCTTGCCAAGGCAATGGAATTCCGCACAGACGGACTTGTGATTATTCTTGAAGATGAGAAACATCTGCTGAAAGCATTATTTGACAGGCATCCAGAGCTGGCAGAGAAATTCACCTCTGAGGTAACAGTGCCGATTTTCACCAACGATGAGCTGGTAGCTTTCGGAAAAACATACGCATTCGATGAGGATTACAAGATAGATGATATGGCCACAATGATACTGTATAACCGCATTGGTGAAAAACAGACTTCTGAACATCCGGTGACGGTGCTGGATGTGAAAGACATTGTAGATGATGCTATCAGGAATTCAGAGAAACTTGGATTGCGTAAGCTGGGGATGATTCTGAGCAAGAAGCGCTATGACAGTGAGGACAGGATTATCCTTTATGAGAAAGATTTTAAATAAAGCAAAGAATGGGGGGGAATATGAAGAGAAGAATATTTGCTGTGCTGCTGTCGGCATGTGTCATGGCAGGAAGCGTACTGCCGGCTGCCGGAACGCTGCAGGCGAGAGCTGAGGGAGAGACAACAGATATCACGCAGGGACTGACAGGCAGATGGAGCTTTGACGGGACAGACCAGCTGGCAAATGAAGTGAGCGGAGGTGCGTTAGCTATAACAAAAGCGGGGAGCGGCGTGGAACTGAAAAACGGAGAAGGAGTTTCCGGCGGCTGTGCATATTTTGGCAAGCAGGCGGATTCCTATCTAAGAGTGGAGCGGGTACTGAATGCAGCACAGGATGATTTTACAATTGCGGCTTGGGTGAAGTATGACAGCGATGCGCTCACCAGCGGTTCGAATATTAACCTGTTCCAGCAGACTTCAGACATTTCACAGGGCGCCGGAGCCAGCGGAAGGACGATTCTTCTGCTGAATGACAGTAAACAGTATAGCACATTCCTGTCAGGGAAGGATGGATGGGGAAATACGGATGCGGTGGAGTTCGGCAGATGGATGCATGTAGCAGTGACTTCCGACCATGCGTCAAAGACCCTGACAGTATATGTGAATGGTGTGCAGGCAAAGACAAATACACTTCCAGAAGATAATACAAACAGGGTATATGACGGTGTGACAGACCTTCTGATTGGCGCACATAAGAATCCGCAGGCAGCATCGGCAATGAAAGGATTTGTGGATGAACTGTGCATTTATAACAGAGCTGTAGAAGCGGATGTTGTAGCGGCGCTTTACGAGGAGTATGCAGTGGTGCGGGAGCTGGAGGAGCTTCAGAAAGCTATACAGCGTGCAGAGACGGTTTCCGGCGGTTCAGAGACAGCGGCGGCATCCCTGGCTCAAAAGCTGGAAGAAGCGAGAGAGATGCTGGCAGCGGCATCAGCCAGTGTGCAGGAGGTTCAGGATATGATTGGTGAGCTGGAAGCAGCAGTCAGGGACTGCCAGCTGTCCGCAGTTATCCATATTCATGTGAACCCGGCAGAAGAAAAGCGGGAAATCGCGGATGCGATGTTCGGCGTGAACCATCGTTTTGCTAACAATGCATACCATACCTGGGATGTAGAAAATTGGAAAATTTATGATTCATTTAATGAATATGTAAAAGAGGCAGGGTTTGGCTCTATCCGTTATCCAGGCGGTACGGTAGCAAACCTCTATGATTGGAAAAAAGCGATTGGAGCTCCGGAGGAAAGAGTTGCCACAATCCATGGAAGCACTTATGCGCCTGTTCAGGCGAACTTTGGCGTAGATGAAGCCATGGGATGGATTTATGATGATTTGGATGCAGAAGCAATCTGGGTCTACGGCATGGGGCAGGGGAATGTGAAAGATGCCCTGGAGCTTTTTGAATATCTGAATGCCGAGGTGGGTGAAGACCCGGATGGCGACGGAGTGGACTGGGCGGCGGTGCGCGCCGAAAACGGGCATCCAGAGCCTTATGGCGTCACACGTTTTGAAATCGGCAATGAAATAGGGAAATGGGGGCAGAATTACTGGCTGACCGGAAAGACAGGAAGCAATTATGCACAGATAGCGGACGCTTATGTAAACGGCGGCGAGGTGAGCTTTACAAATCAGCCTGCCGTGAAGCTGGATGACTGGCGGGATGGGGCGAAGAACGGCGACGGCACTCCGAACCAAAAGCGTTACGCGCGTTATCATCCGGTAATAGAAGGAAGCGCTTCGGTTACGGTAGGCGGGGCGTCATGGACGATTGTAGATACCCTGGAAGGACAGGGGCAGGCAAATGTCTGTACTTTCGATTACGAGACAGGAGAAATTGCCTTTGGAGACGGGACGGATGGAAATATCCCGGCCAGCAATCAGGCAGTCAACGTTACCTATAGAAGCAGGCGGGACGGATTTAATGATTATTACGATGCATTGAAGGAACTGGCAGGGAAAATGGGTATGGAAATCGGGGTCTATTCGTGTATGGAAGAAACGGCAGCGGTCAATATCCATAATGAGACAGGGAAATACGATGGTATCGTTATTCATCCTTACAGTGAAACAAGCAGTAATAGCGGCGGTTATATGAAGGTTGAGGATAACGATCCGGAATTTTATGAAAAGATGCTTGGACGTTCTCTTCAGTATAATATGACTCGTGTAGAAGCTTTGGCAGAGAAGCTGCCGGAGGGGAAAGTTCCGGTGCTTTCTGAATTTGGGGTATATTCCCATAATAATAAATACTCACGTTCCCTGGGACATGGGATTTATATTGCGAATGAGATGATTGATTATATAGAAATGGGGACGCCGTATATAAACAAGCATTGTCTGGTGGATGAGCCATACGGTGCGGATGCGGTGGGAAATGGTTCCCAGGCCGTTATCCAGGTTCTCAGGCCGAATGTGGTGGAAATTGATAATGATAACCAGAGAGCCAGTGAGCTTTCCTTTGTACCTACACCGTCAGCAAAGGTATTTTCCGTGTTTAACAATATGACTGGGGATACGCAGATTGGCCTGGATATTCCAGATAATGCAGGATACTATACTTTTACAAACAGCAATAGCCAGAAAGGGCAGGTCGGTGATTTTGAAGTCCAGGCGGTAAAAGCGATGGCTTCCAAAGATAAGGATGGCAGCATCTATATTACGGTTGTCAATAACCGGAAGGATGATGAGACGGCTGTGGACATCGCAGTAGATGGAAAAAATCTTGGAGGCGCGGAGATTGAAAAGTGGTGCCTGACTTCTGAGGATGCTTATGACGTGAATACGACAGCGAATCCGGATTACGTGGATGTAGAGAAGACAAGGTTTGCCAATACAGGGGAAAATCTTTCCTGTAACCTTGCACCGCATTCCGTTACAGCTTTCAAAATTCCGCCCGAAATCGTAATAAAAGCAGCAGCTTCCGAAGGAGGGAAAGCAGATGTCAGCCATACAGCCGTCTGGCCAGGGACAGAGGTAACCTTTACGGCAGAGGCAGAAGAGGGATATGATTTCAAAGGGTGGTATCAGGGAGAAGAACTGGTATCAGCAGAGCTTGTTTATAGATGCATTGTAACAGAGGCAGTTGAGCTGCAGGCACGTTTTGTAAAGAAACCTGCCACTGTGCCGCCGGATCATCAGGGGACAGATCCGGGAAAACCGGGACAGCCAGGACAGCCAGAGGTGAAGCCTCCCCAGATTGTCACCCCCCCGGTGAAGCCTCCGGCAGTGAAGGCAGCCGCACCTAAGAGTGTAAAAGCAAAAAAGACCAGCAAAGGCATCAAGCTTACCTGGAAGCAGGTAAAAGGCGCCAGCGGATATGTAATTTACCGTTCTTACAAGAAAGCAAAAGGTTATAAGAAAATTGCTGCTATTAAGAAAGGAACGAAAAAACTCTACCTCGATAAGAGAGCGAAGAAGGGGAAAGTTTGTTACTACAAAATAAAGAGTTACGTGAAGTCGGGAAAGAAAACCACATATAGCTCTTATTCTAAAATAGTCAGCAGAAAAAGATAAGATTGCGGCCTGCGTATAGCAGGCCGTTTTTATAATTTCTGGAAAAATAGTAACGTTTTGAAACAAAAATGTAGTTTTTTGTTGAATTTCAGGGCTTTTTGTGCTAAATTAATAGATACATAAATTACCAAATATTGGTAATTTTTTTGTTGCAGCAGAATAGGAGCCATCTTGAGGCTGTGATGGCAATGTTTTTTGATACAGGTGAATGCATATGAAGAGAGAATATTTAGAGCAGGATGTATATCAGGCGCTGCAGGAACGTCTGCATTTTCTTTTCGAGGAATTTGAAAATATTTACCTGTCTTTTTCCGGAGGAAAGGACAGCGGCCTGCTTTTAAACCTTGTGCTGGACTTTCAGAAAAAGTATTATCCGGAAAGGAAGATTGGAGTATTCCATCAGGATTTTGAGGCGCAGTATACAAAGACATCGGAGTACGTAGAGCGTACGTTCGAGCGGATAAAGGATGACGTGGAGCCATTTTGGGTGTGTCTGCCCATGGCGACGCGGACAGCCCTGAGCAGTTATGAGATGTATTGGTATCCCTGGGATGATAAGAAGAAGGAAATATGGGTTCGGGACATGCCAAAGAAGGAGTACGTTATCAATCTGGAAAATAATCCGATGTCAACATACCGTTATCGGATGCATCAGGAGGATTTGGCGAAACAGTTTGGACGCTGGTATCGGTTATCTCATGGGGATAAGAAAACGGTATGTCTCCTGGGGATGCGCGCCGATGAATCTTTGCAGAGGTACAGCGGATTTTTAAATAAAAAGTATGGCTATAAAGGGGAATGCTGGATTAGCAGGCAATTTAAAGATGTGTGGTGTGCGTCCCCGCTTTTTGACTGGAGATCTGAGGATATCTGGCATGCCAATTATGTATTTAATTATGATTATAATCAGCTCTATGACCTTTATCATATGGCGGGGCTGAAAGTTTCTCAGATGCGTGTAGCATCTCCTTTTAATGATTATTCGAAAGATTCCCTGAATTTGTACCGCGTGATTGACCCGGAAATATGGGTAAAACTGGTAGGGAGGGTACGGGGCGCGAACTTTGCCAGCATTTATGGGCGCACAAAGGCGATGGGATACCGCAATATTACTCTTCCCGAGGGGCATACGTGGAAATCTTATACCATGTTTCTGCTGGATACGCTTCCGGTCAGGCTGCGGAATAATTATGCGCGGAAATTTAATTCTTCTATTAATTTCTGGCATAAGACAGGGGGCGGACTGGATGAAGAGTGCATTCAGGAGCTGGAGGAGCATGGCTATAAAATACGGCGGAATGGTGTGTCAAACTATACGCTAAATAAAAAGTCACGAGTTGTATTCCTTGAGAAAATCCCTGATGACACGGACGACATTAAGTCGACGAAAGATATTCCCAGCTGGAAGAGGATGTGTTACTGCATTTTGAAAAATGATCATATTTGCCGTTTTATGGGGTTTGGAGTGACCAGGGAGCAGCAGAGGCGTATAGATTTAATCCGATGTAAGTACAGAAGTGTAGAGGGGATGGATTATGGAGCGTAAGAGTCCTGTTTATCATGTGATTCCAGTTCCGGTGCATAAGATAAAGCCAAATGACTATAACCCAAACAGTGTGGCGCCGCCGGAGATGAAGCTGCTTTATGAGAGTATTAAGGCAGACGGCTATACGATGCCGATTGTTTGTTATTATAATAAAGAAGAGGATACCTATATTATAGTAGATGGATTCCACCGCTACCGTATTATGATGGAGCATGAAGATATTTATGAGAGGGAAAACGGAATGCTGCCGGTTTCCGTCATAAACAAGTCTATTGACCAGAGAATGGCCAGTACTATCCGGCATAACCGCGCCAGAGGAAGCCATGACGTGGATTTGATGAGTAATATCGTAAAAGAGCTGCATGAGCTGGGACGTTCCGATGCCTGGATATCAAAGCATCTGGGCATGGATAAAGATGAAATCCTGCGGCTAAAGCAGATTACGGGTCTGGCTGCACTGTTTAAGGATATAAAGTTCGGGAAAGCCTGGCGGCCTATTGATGAGTGAGCCGCGTTATAGTCAACCGCGCAGCATATTAGGCAAGGTGCTTCCTGACAATTTCGCGGACGGTGGCAAAGATATAAGGTTTGATTTCGGAAAGCGGAACTGGCTGGCGGTAAAGGATGGGATTGTAAATGCTTCCACTGATTAGTTCTGCAATCATATAAATCATGATTTCCGGCTGCTTTAGAGCCTGGCCGGATTCCGTGATAATCTGTGTGTAAATTTCATATACGTTTTTCTCAGAAGCCGGATCGGGCTTTGCCATGGCAGTCTTGAAAATCCCCCAGCTTAAATGTTTGGAAATCAGTATAAGGAGGGATGGGTCAGCCTCCAGGCAGCCAATAATATGGTTGCAGAGAAAGATAACCTGATCTTCAAAGGCTTCCAGCTTTTCTTGACGCATGGCCAGGTAAGCTGCCTGAAAGAGCTGGTTTGCCTTGTGGGAAATCAGCTTGTTCCTCAAATCATATTTGTCTGTAAAATAAAGGTAGAAAGTTCCTTTGGCTACTCCGGCCTGTTCTACAATATCAGAAATGGATGTCTTTTGGATACCTTTTGAGACAAAGAGTTCAAAAGCGGTATTTAGAAGGGCATCCCTCTTTTTTTGTTTGTTTATCTCCAGTTTGCTCATAACAATTCTCCCTTCTTTTCACCATTATCAAATAAAAATGACTGGAAGTCAATCAAAAGTTTGTATATTTCGGTTTGGCGCGGTGTAATTAGACTGTGAAACCGGGACGATGGAGTCGGATGAAAAAGCGCAAAAAAAGCTTGCAATCTATTATCTTATTGTATATAATAAACAATAAGAGAAAACGAAACGAGTTAAGTAACTGGCAACTAAAAGTTCAAGCGAGTTCTTCGCGATACATTCTATGAGTTTCAAGCAATCATTCATTGCACCTAACCCTGAATTTACACGACGTATTTTTTTCGTTTTCTCTGATAAGGCGGGCAGAGAGGCCGGGGATATCCGGGTATTTGGCTGCCGGCCGGTCATACAATTATACAAAAAGCCGGACCGAAGGTAATATATCACATTTACAGCCAGTTTACACAACAGGCTGGCGGCCTGCCAAGGATTCTGTGCAGGGATTTTGGCATACAAAGAAATATCGGAAAGGCGCAGGAAGGGATGTGACAATGGAATAAAAGATAAGAACAAGGTCAAAGCACAGCGGTTGTGTAAAGAGCTGCAGCAATATCAGAAAGAAGGCATCCAGCTTCTGCTTAATGGGTATCCCAGCAGCCCGGAAGAAATAGCCCGGGCATGTACAATTAGGGAAGATAGATGTTATATGCGGGATTATATTAGCAACGATTCCAATGAGATATGGGGAATCGGGTTCGATTTTGTAAAAGACATAAAATGAAAGTTTCCGGAAGGCAGTCCCCTTTGCAGTCACCCAGGAACAAAAAGAACAGATGTTTTATCTCGCGTGGAAATGTGGGGTAAGAGCAGAAAAAATGTCGAAATAAGTCATTATCCGGCGGAAAGTGTGTTATAATCAAATTGCTGCGATACAAAAAAGGGTTTGGAGGTACAATGGATGAAAAAAAAGGCAGTGCCGATACTTGCGGCAGTCGTACTGATTGTGATTGTCGCGGCAATTGGCATCATAAGCAAGATTGTGGAACGATACACGCCCTCGGACGAAGTCATGCCTTCAGCAGAATATTTTGGCGTGCAGGACGGGAGCAGCCTGGCTCTGATTATTCAGGATGAGCTGGTTCATTATAAGGGTATTCTGGATAATGGGACGCCCTATCTGGATTACCAGGCAGTTAAGGAATATTTGAATGACAGATTCTACTGGGATTCCAGTGCAAATCTAATGGTCTATACTACGCCTACAGATATTATCAATATTCCGGCAGGCGGAAGTAGTTACACCTTATCAGGAATGACGCAGGACGCAGGATATCCGATCGTAAAAGTGAATGGGAATCAGGCATATATTGCCGCTGCATTTGTCCAGCAGTATACAAATATGGAGTTTTCTAAGCAGGAGAATCCAGGGAGGCTGATTATTACCAATCAATGGGGCGAGAGGGAATACGCCGATTTGAAAAAGGACGAGGCAGTCAGGTACCAGGGCGGCATTAAAAGCCCAATTCTTACCAGTGGAGTAAAAGGTATGAAATTGGCTGTGCTGGAGAAAATGGATGACTGGACGAAGGTGATGACTGAGGATGGGTACATAGGTTATGTGCGTAACAGCAAGCTGGGTGAAAGTTATCAAGAAACAGCAAACAGGGAATTTGAGGAGCCTGTATACACCAGCATCCGGCGGAATCATAAGATTAACCTGGTGTGGCATCAGATAACAAGTATGGAGTCAAATGACAGCCTGCTGAATGATATTGCGGAAATGAAAGGTGTAAATGTGATTTCACCCACCTGGTTTTCTATTATCAGCAATGATGGGGAAATTTCGTCTCTGGTAAGCGAGGCTTATGTGACGAACGCACATGCACAGGGATTAGAAGTATGGGCTTTGGTGGATAATTTTAATGAGGCTATTGATACGAAGACAGTGCTGGCGTCAAGTGCGTCCAGGGAAAAGCTGGCAAATCAGCTTGTAGCTGCTGCAGTACAGTATAGCCTGGATGGGATTAATATTGATTTTGAGGCGATTCCGGAGGAAGCGGCAGATGGGTATATCCAGTTTATCCGTGAGATTTCCGTGAAATGCCGCAAGAATGGAATTGTGCTGTCGATAGATAATCCTGTACCGATGCCTTATACCATGCATTATAACAGGAAGGAGCAGGGCATCGTGGCGGATTATGTAATTATCATGGGATATGATGAGCATTATGCAGGTTCGGAGAAAGCCGGGACGGTGGCGTCTCTGTCTTTCGAAAAGAACGGAATCCAAGAGACGCTGAAAGAGGTTCCGGCGGAGAAGATTATCAGCGGGGTTCCCTTTTATACAAGGCTGTGGAATACAGATGCCCAGGGCAGCGTAACGAGTGAGGCAGTTGGAATGAATACTGCGGAGCAGTGGCTTTCTGATAATGGCGTTACTGCCAACTGGAGCCAGGAGACTTCCCAGGACTATGCCGAACTGGAAGCTTCCGATGGAAGTAAATACCAGATGTGGCTGGAGAATGAAAAATCTCTGGAAGAGAAAGCGAAACTGGTAAAGGAATACAATCTTGGAGGAATAGCTGCCTGGAAGCTGGGATTTGAGCGGCCGTCGATTTGGGATGTCCTCTACAAATATGTAAGCTAATGTGCAAAACTTCTTTCATGGACGGCCGCAGCGTGTAGAAAACATGCTGTGGCTGTCCTGTTACAGACTATGTTAAAAAACATGTATGAAATATCCTGTATATCCATAATTTTAATATCTGAAATAGCAGAAAACCGCATATACTAAGATAACAGCTTTTGGGAGAAACGATATGCGGGAAAAGAAGATGGAGACAGTTATGGGAATCATGCTGCTGGCGGCGGCTCTGCTGCTTGCCACTGGAGGCGTAAGGCAGGCGGCATCACAGAGGGCGCAGGATGCAGACCAGACCATAGTTGTGGACGCTGGCCACGGCGGAGATGATCCTGGAAAAGTGGGCATTAATGGAGAGCGGGAGAGGGATGTGAACCTGGCGATTGCGAAGAAACTCCAGAAACTGCTGGAGGACAAAGGATTTACTGTAGTCATGACAAGGGAGGATGAAAACGGACTTTATGCCGCAGATGCAGCGAACAAGAAACAGGACGATATGCGGAAGCGGTGTGACATGATAGATGGGGCAAATGCGGCGCTTGCGGTAAGTATTCATCAGAAC
This sequence comes from Lachnospiraceae bacterium 46-15, assembly GCA_041223665.1. GTDB lineage: Bacteria > Bacillota > Clostridia > Lachnospirales > Lachnospiraceae > Hominisplanchenecus_A. Next base: position 57,984 of record JBCLQO010000008.1, on the reverse strand, counting down.
AGCTATCCCCAGGAGTCTGTAAAAGGACCGCAGGTATTTTATTATAAAAACTCCGCGCAGGCTCAGGAGCTGGCGGGATACATACAGGAATCGCTGAATACCGGGCTTTCGGTGGAACGCCCCAGGGAAATGAAAGCAAACGATACGTATTATCTGCTGAAGAGGACGAAAGCCCCTACCGTTATCGTGGAGTGTGGTTTTCTGTCGAATCATGAAGAGGCAGGAAAGCTGGTGACGGAAGAGTATCAGCAGAAGGTAGCAGAGGCTGTGTGTGAAGGGATTCAGGGGTATCTGAAAGGAGGCGCGGCCGGGATGTAGGGAATTTTTAACAGAAACATGGGATTGCCTGTTATATAAAGCGCTGTAAGGTTATGCTTGCGGATGATTTGGAAGGGGTATAATATAGAAGCTGGCGCGGCACAGCGTACAAGACACAATTTGGAAATGAGGAAGTACGGGATGAGAAGAAAAAAGACAGTCAGGAAAAAAAGAGGAACGGATATTTATACGCGGAGGCGCAGGGAACGGATATTCAGAAAAGCAGCGGTGAAGGTGTGCATTGGTCTTCTGGCAGTGCTGGCGGTGGTAATTACAGTAGCAGCGGTTATGTGGCTGCGCGGGGCAGGGAAGAAAGATGAAGTGCAGACAGAAAGCAGAAGCGGGACAGAAACTGTGGCGGGCACGGAGGAACAGACAGAAACAGTAAAAGAGGCAGAGACGGAACCTCAGAAGGAACCACAGACGGAGACAGAGACAGAGTCGGAAACAGAGACAGAAACGGAATCCGAAAGTGAAGATGACACAGAGAAGGAAATACAGGCTTTGATAGACTGGATGCCGCTGGAAGACAAGGTGGCGCAGCTTTTTATGGTAACTCCGGAAGCGCTTACCGGATATGACCAGGTTACCAGGGCAGGAACTGCCACACGTCAGGCATATGAAAAAATGCCGGTGGGCGGGATTGTGCTGATGGAGCAGAATCTGTCGGACCCAGAGGAGCTGAAAACGATGGTATCGAACCTTCACAGCTACAGCAGAGACCGTACAGGACTTCCTCTGTTAGTTGGGATTGACGAGGAAGGCGGCACAGTGGCCCGGATTGGGAACCATGAGAAATTTGACGTGCCAGACGTGGGAGATATGGCAGATGTGGGAAAAGGAAAAGACGTGTCAAAGGCTTATGAGACGGGGTCAGTTCTGGGAGAATATCTAAGTGATTTCGGGATTGATGTGGACTTTGCCCCGGTAGCGGATGTGTGGTGGAACAGTGATAATACGGTAGTGGAGAAGAGGTCGTTCGGAAGTGATCCGGAGCTGGTGTCCCAGATGGTAGCGGAAGCGGTGAAGGGACTGCAGGAGCACGGAGTGAGCGCGACGCTGAAACATTTTCCGGGACATGGCGGGACTTCAAAAGACAGCCATGATGAGATTGCCAGCGTCTCAGAAACGATACAGGAAATGGATAAAAAAGATTTGCTGCCATTTAAGGCGGGAATAGAAGCCGGGGCAGATCAGGTGATGATTGGGCATATCTGTACGCCGAAAGCGTCGGACGAAGACGTTCCGGCAACATTTTCTTACTTTTGGGTGACGGAGGTGCTGCGGGCATATCTGGGATTTGAAGGCGTGGCAGTCACAGATGCCCTGAATATGGGAGCGATTACCCAGAAGTATACTTCGGCGGAGGCTAGTGTCAAGGCGCTGCAGGCAGGGGCGGACATGCTGCTGATGCCGGAAAATTTTGAGGAGGCGTACCAGGGAGTGCTGGGAGCGGTGAAAGACGGGACGCTGAAAGAAGCCCGGGTGGATGAATCCCTGGCGAGGATTTTTCGGCTGAAATATAAAAAAATCCCTCAAAGATTGCCCTTTTAGCCGTAAGGTGGTATACTTGTAAGCAAATCACAGGGTGATTAAAGAAGAGGCGTATGTTATGAATACAATCATTGAAAACATGGCAGCCGGAATCTGCCCGGAAGGGATTGCACGGGCCGGGGAGATACTCAAGAGCGGCGGTTTGGTGGCATTTCCGACAGAGACAGTATATGGACTGGGCGCCAATGCGCTGGATGAGGCAGCAGCGGCGAAAATCTATGCGGCAAAAGGGAGGCCGTCTGATAATCCGCTGATTGTACACATTGCGGATATAGAAGCGCTGGAGGGGATTGTAGAGCAGGTGCCGGAAAATGCCTGGAGGCTGGCAGAAGCCTTTTGGCCAGGGCCTCTCACGATGATTTTCCGCAAAAATCCGAGGGTTCCATATGGTACGACGGGCGGGCTGGATACGGTGGCAGTGAGGATGCCAGCCCATGAGATAGCCAGAGAGCTGATACGGCAGGGGGGCGGCTATGTCGCTGCACCCAGCGCAAACACTTCAGGAAGACCGAGTCCCACGACGGCTGATCATGTGGCGGAGGATCTGAGGGGAAGGATTGATATGATTATTGACGGTGGGAGCGTGGAGATTGGCCTGGAGTCTACGATTGTGGATTTGAGTGGGGAAGCTCCGGTGATACTCCGGCCGGGATATATCAATCAGGACATGCTTGATAGGGTTATCGGCCCGGTAGAGATGGATCGGGGACTGATTGCTGAAAACAGCGGCATCCGGCCGAAAGCGCCGGGAATGAAATACAGGCACTACGCACCGAAGGCGCAGCTGGTGATAATTGAGGGGAAATCTGCTGCGGTAGTGGATAAGATTAATGAACTAATTGCACAAGGGGAAGAAAAAGGGGAGGAAATCGGAGTCATAAGCACAGACGAGACGGCGGCGTGTTACCGTGGAGGGATTGTGAAATCCATCGGAAGCGTGCGCGATGAGTTGGCGATCTCTAAGCATTTGTATGGGATTCTCAGGGAGTTTGACGGGCTGGCAGTGGCGAAGATATACTCAGAGTCATTTGATACCCCGAAGATGGGACAGGCTATCATGAATCGTTTGATGAAGGCGGCGGGGCATCAGATATGCAAGGTGTAAGGAGCGTAAAGCTATGAAACAGTATGATAAGCTGATTTTTGTGAGCAATGGCGACACTTGCCGGGGCCCCATGGCAAAGTTTATTATGAAAGGAAAATTTTTACTGGAAGATTTGGAGATTGAGTCGCGCGGAAGAGTGGTGCTTTTTCCGGAACCCGTGAATCAGAAAGCGGAAGCGGTGATGATGAGTCATGGGATTACCATGAAGACCCACGAGGCGACGCAGCTTGACGATGCGGACTTTAAGGAGCGTACACTGATTCTGGTGATGGACCAGGTGCTGAAACGGAAGGTGTGTGAGGAACATTCCCATGTGGAAAATGTATATCTGCTCACGGAATATGTAGGGTGCAAAGAGGATATCATTAATCCGCTGGGCGGAGCGTTGTCAGATTATGGAGAATGTTATGAAACACTGGAAAAGCTAGTTTCCAAGCTGGTGGTACTGCTGAATGAGCAGGAATTAATGAACAGTTAAATGAGGTTAAGGAACGGAGGAAAAAGAATGTCGAAAGTAACGGTAATGGATCATCCATTGATTCAGCATAAAATAGGAATTATCAGAAGAAAAGAAGTAGGCTCTAAGGATTTTCGGCAAATGATTAGTGAAATTGCTATGCTGATGTGCTACGAGGCAACCCGCAACCTGAAACTGCAGGATGTAGAGATTGAGACGCCAATCTGTACTACCCAGGTGAAAGAGCTGAGGGGGAAAAAGCTGGCGGTTGTGCCGATTCTGCGTGCCGGACTTGGCATGGTGGATGGGATGCTTCAGATGATTCCGGCAGCGAAGGTGGGGCATATCGGGCTTTACCGTGACCCGGAGACTCTGGAGCCTGTAGAATATTACTGTAAGCTTCCGGCGGACTCTTCGGAGCGGGAAGTGTTTGTCGTTGACCCGATGCTGGCTACGGGTGGTTCTGCAGCCGCGGCAATCCAGATGCTTAAGGATAAAGGTGTGAAAAATATCCGTTTTATGTGTATTATTGCGGCGCCTGAAGGTGTGAAACGGATGCAGGAGGCTCACCCTGATGTGGATGTTTATATTGGTGCGCTGGATGAGCGTTTGAACGACCATGGTTATATTGTGCCGGGATTGGGAGATGCGGGCGACCGCATTTTCGGGACGAAATAAGAAGGAGAAATAACCAATGAGTGACAAAAGAGAGGGTTATATATCCTGGGATGAGTATTTTATGGGGGTAGCTATGCTGTCTGCCATGCGCTCGAAGGATCCCAGTACCCAGGTGGGGGCGTGTATCGTGGGGGCAGATAACAAAATACTTTCTGTAGGATACAACGGATTTCCTATCGGATGTTCGGACGAAGAGTTTCCATGGAACAAGACGGGGGAAGATATTGACAATAAATATTTTTATACGACCCACAGCGAGCTGAACGCAATCTTGAATTACCGCGGAGGGAGCCTGGAAGGGGCAAAATTGTATGTTTCCCTGTTTCCGTGTAATGAATGTGCGAAAGCAATTATACAGGCGGGAATCCGAACGGTGGTGTATGATTGTGATAAATATGCAGATACACCGTCGGTTCGGGCTTCGAAGCGTATGCTGAAAGCGGCCGAAGTGGAATATTATCCGTATCAGCGGACCGGCAGGAAAATTGAGCTGGAGCTTTAAGAAGAATGAAATATAGGTGTAAAGTCTTGACAGGGCTTTACACCTTATTTTTGTGTATATAGGTAAAAAAGAAAAAGCAAGAGGGGAAATAAAAATGTAAGAAAAAATTGTATTCGTTTTTATATTTTGCTATACTGTAATTACGATTAGATGCCGCACAAGAGGAAGGAGGAAAAGGAGGGATTTACTTGAATTTTTCAAAAAAGTGCAGATACGGTCTGCGGGCATTGATTGATTTGGCGGTAAATTCGAAAGAGGGACGGGTGCCGCTGAATCTGATTGCTGAGCGGAACCATATTTCACTTCAATATCTGGAACAGGTATTTGCCGCGCTGCGGAAGAAAGGGCTGGTGAAAAGCGTTAAAGGTTCCCAGGGAGGATATTTCCTGGCAAAAAAGCCGGAGGATATATTAGCGGCGGAAATCCTGGAGGCGCTTGACGGGAGTTACCTGATTGAAGATGAGGAAATGGAAGGTGAAGGGAGCTTTGGGGGAATTCCGGCAGTCATTCAGACGATGCTGATTGATAAAGTGAATAAAGATTTGGACAGACTGTTCAGAGGAATAAGCCTTGCGGATATGGCGGAAGCATATCTTGCTTATGAAGAGGATGGGAAGGATATGTATTACATTTAGGAGCTGCGGAATTATAGAAGTTTCTGTATAGTATTTAATTTACGGGAAAGAGAAATGGAGGAAGTGATTGTGAAAAAAATAAAGAGATGTTTTAAATTCAGGCTTTTCGTATGGGCGGCAGTTTTTATGCTGTCAATGGGCGGCATTGTACCGGGAGACGCGAACGCTGTCCATGCAGAAACTACAGTGTATGTGACGCGCACAGGAGCGAAATACCATGCGCATAAGTGCGGAAATGGAAACTACTATCCGGCATCCTTGTCAGAGGCTCAGGCGCGGGGATTGACTCCATGCAGTAAGTGTTTCGGAAGCGGCGGCGGATATGGCTACAATTACAGCGCGGAACCAGGGGGCACAGGAGCGGCGGCGAAGCCTGCCAGGATAAATAAGACATCGCTTATATTAATAAAAGGCCAGGCGTCCAGGCTGAAAATCAGCAACGCATCCCAGGGAGTCGTGTGGAGTTCATCGAAACAGTCAGTTGCAGCTGTTTCAGCAAATGGAAGAGTTGCCGCGAAGAGAAAAGGGAAAGCGGTAATCACGGCAAAGATTGGAGATACTGTTAAACAATGCAGGGTAACAGTTGAGGAGCCCAGGTTAAACTTAAAGAGCGTGGTTCTAAATTTGAAAGAGACAAAGACACTGAAAATGACTGGCTGTAAACATCGGGTGAAATGGTCTGTAAGTGATAGATCTGTCGTTAAAGTAAATAAAGGAAAGATAACAGCGCGCGACGCGGGCACGGCAAGAGTGACGGCATCCGTGCATGGAAAGAAATTTACCTGCAGAGTTACCGTGAAAAGACCTGAGCTTCAACAGATTATATTGGGGACAGGCACTCTTCAGATGAAACAGGGTGCATTGGCGGAAATTCCTATCCGCACAGTGCCGGCAGAGGCTATCGATTACTATGATATTTTTGTGTGGTCATCTGCGCCTTCGATAGTGGGTGTATGGCAGAGGGAATATGGCGATGTTATCTGCCTGGAAAGCTTCTACACGCCGGGCAATGCGGAAATTGTAGTGTCTGTCGGAAACCTGACGGCAAAATGCTGCGTAGAAGTGCAGGAAGAATAGAAAAGGACGAATCGGGAGGATAGTAAAATGAATGAAGTGTATGAAAAGTTAGTGAAATGTTATGAAAGCGTTCGGGAAAAGATTGATTTTAAGCCCCGGGCAGCGCTGATACTTGGTTCCGGGCTTGGAGATTACGGGGAGAGTATACAAGTCGAGAGCACTTTGGACTATCACGATATTGAAGGCTTTCCGGTATCTACTGTGCCGGGGCACAAAGGGCGGTTCCTTTTTGGATATGTGGGGGATGTGCCGGTTGTTATTATGCAGGGAAGGGTTCATTACTATGAGGGGTATCCCATAACAGATGTTGTGCTCCCCATCCGGCTGATGAAGATGATGGGAGCAGAGCTTTTGTTTCTCACAAATGCGGCGGGCGGTTTGAATCCTGGTTTTTCAGTCGGGGATTTTATGATGATTACTGACCAGATTGCAAACTTTGTGCCGTCGCCCTTGATTGGGCCGAACATTGATGAACTGGGTCCCAGATTCTGTGATATGAGTGAAATTTATGATAAAGATTTGCAGGAGATCATACGGGAAACAGCAAAGGAACTGGGAATTTCTATAAAAGAGGGCGTGTATGTGCAGCTTACCGGACCAAATTTTGAGACGCCCCATGAGGTAAAGATGTGCCGTATCCTGGGAGGCGATGCAGTAGGTATGAGTACTGCATGCGAGGCAATTGCAGCGAACCATATGGGCATGAAAATCTGCGGGATATCCTGTATTTCAAATATGGGATGCGGAATGCAGGAGCAGCCGCTGTCCCATGCGGAAGTGCAGGAGACGGCGGATAGGGTGGCGCCGCTGTTCAAAAAGCTGATTACAGGATGCATTGTAAATATGTTTGAAAAGTAAGGCGGTTATTCCAAGTTCAATTCCGGTTTGCCGCGGAGCCTGCCGCTCTCTTTTTCGTGCAGGGAAAGAGAGGAACGGACAGGTAGGAGCTGCTATAATTATGTGGTAAAGGAGGGGACAGGAACATGGAATGGATAGAAAATTTAAATGCAGCGCTGAAATATATTGAGGGAAATCTTACGGAGAACATAGATTATGAGGAATTGGGGCGGATTGCGTGCTGTTCCTCTTATCATTTCCAAAGAATGTTCACTTATATGGCAGGTGTTCCCCTGTCTGAGTATATCCGAAGGAGAAAAATGTCGTTGGCCGCAGTAGATTTACAGGGCAGCGCTGTCAAAATCATTGACGTGGCGGGGAAATATGGCTACAGTTCTCCGACTGCGTTTAACCGGGCGTTCCAGACAGTCCACGGAATAGCTCCGTCGGAGGTTAGGAACGAGGGCATATCAATAAAGTCATTTCCTCCCATCACCTTTAAAATCACAGTCAAAGGAGCAGAAGAAATGAACTATCGCATTGAGACAAAAGAGGCATTCCGCATTGTCGGCATATCAGCGCCGCTGGACAGGGAAATCGAAAAGAATTTTATGGTCGTGCCCCAAATGTGGGGAGAAGCCGCTGCCAATGGCACGGTTCAAAAGCTGGCAGGGCTGATGGATGCACAGCCGATGGGACTTTTGGGGGTAAGCGCCTGTGGTGATGAGGAGCAGTGGAAGTATTTCATTGCCGTTGCTACGTCAAAAGAGAGCGGGGAATTTGAAGAATATACCATACCGGCGGCAACCTGGGCAGTGTTTCCGGGAGAAGGGACAAACCAGTCTATCCAGGAGCTGGAGCAGAGGATTGTCACAGAATGGCTGCCCGGTTCCGGGTATGAATATGCCAATGCGCCGGATATAGAGGTATATTTGAATCCAGATCCGCAGAATGCGAAATATGAGGTGTGGATACCTGTTATAAAAAAGAAAGCATAACGGTTTGGCTGGAAGGACAGGCAAAACTGTCCCAAACGGATGATTATCCTGGCAAACTTACCACGAAGGTAGCGCCGCCGCCGGGGGTATCGTCCAGGTACAGCTTTCCCCTGTGGAGCCGTACGATTTCCTGGGCAATACAAAGTCCAAGCCCGAAGTGCTCCTTGTCTTTGCGGGATTTTTCCGCCCGATAAAAGCGTTCAAAAATTTGTGCCCTGGCTTCCTTCGGGATGCCGGGGCCATTGTCTTGCACCCGCAGCAGCCAGCGGCTGCCTTCTTTTGAGAGGGAGAGAAGAATATGCCCGCCTTGGGGCGTGTAGCTCATGGCATTATCCAGAAGAATAGAAAGAACCTGGGCAATCCGTTCTCCGTCGCATACGTAAGGGGTGAGTGCAGCGTCGGGAAGCTCTACCCGGAGCTGCATCCCTTTTTGGGCAGCTATTGTTTCAAATTTTTCGTAAGACTGGAGCAGAAGCGTATCTAGCTCTACAGGGGCAGGCTGGATGCTCCAGGAGCCGTTGTCAGCGCCTGCAAGGGTAAGCATATCTCCGATGAGGCGGGACATGCGCTCGCCTTCAGACTGGATAACATGGGAAAAGGTTTCGGCCTCTTCTTTTTTTGCGATTTTCATGGCAGAGAGGCTGCTCAGGATCACGGTCAGGGGTGAGCGCAGTTCGTGGGAGGCAGAAGCGATGAACTGCATCTGCCGCTTCCGGCTCTCTTGCAGAGGGCGGATGATACGTCCGGTGAAGAACCAGGAAAAAACGGAGAGCAGAAGGATGGCTGCCAAATCAATGGAAAAAAACAACATGCGCTGGCGGAAAAACGCTGCATGTTCGGCATCCAGAGAGTGCAAAAACACGGCGGACAGTACACCGCCGCTCCGGGGCAGAAGGGCGGCAGAAACATAATAGTCTTTCCCGTTGGAACCCTTCATGGAGAATTCTGTATGCTGTGTCAGAATCGTCTGGCTGTTGTCGGCGTTAAGATTCAGCCCGTGGGATTCCTGCGCTGTTCGGATAGCCTGCTCCAGCACTTTATCCAAAGCGGAAGTATGTTCCATAGTGTTAAAATGAAGGGGATGTCCATTGTCATAAAGGAAAATGTTAAGGTTACTGGAGGCTTTCATCTGAAGAAGCCATTGATGGGAAATCGTAGTCTGGTTCTCCAGGTGGCTGAGCATGGAACTAATATTGTTCTGAAAAACAAAGTAGCTGTTCTGTGCCGCGCCCCGTTCCGAAATATAAAGGCAGATACAGGAAAGCCCTACCAGAATCAGGCTGGTAATCAGTGCGCAGAAGATTGTCATCTGCAAATGAAGTTTTCGAAACATAAAATCCTCCTGACAATATTTGTATTCATAGAAGCTGAGACGGTATGTCATGAGCTTCCAGGCAGTAGCCGACGCTGCGTATCGTCCGCAGGGAAAGGCGGCTGCCCAGGGTTTTCAGCCTCCGGCGCAGAAAATGGATGTAGTTGTCGAGGTTGCCGTCCTCTACAGCCGCGTCAGGGCCCCATACACGGGAGAGGATAGTATTCCGGGGAAGGATTTGCGCTCCGTTGCGGAGAAATAGTTCGAGAAGCTCCCCCTCGCGTCTGGACAGGGAGCATTCTGCACCCTGGCAGGTCATTTTCCGAAGGGCAGGGTCATAGGCCACATCCCCGAAGCGCAGCCCCTGGCTGTTCTCCCATTGTCTCGGTCTGCGGAGAATACAGCGGATTCTTGCCATAAGCTCTGAAAAGGCAAAGGGCTTTACGATATAATCATCCGCGCCGCAGTCCAATCCGGCGATGCGGTCGTCGAGCCCGCCCAGCGCCGTAATCAGGATAATGGGGGTAGGGATATTCAGTCTGCGTACCATATGAAGTACAGTCAGCCCATCCATCTGCGGGAGCATCCTGTCCAGAAGAACCAGGTCGTGGGCTTCCTGCTTTATAAAATGGAGCCCGTCCTCACCGTCGTGGCATACGTCTGTTTCAAATCCCTCTGCTTTCAACTGAAAAGAAAGGGATTGACACAGTTCTTCGTTATCTTCTATTATCAAAATCCTCAAGTGAATCAGTCCTTTCTTAATATAGCTTATAAGAAATTTGCCTGCTTGCAGGAGCAAATCTCATAAGCTAACGAACAGCTTTGCTGTGAGTATACTATACCACAATTATCTCTAAAGAATCTCTAAAAATCCGTGCCGCCTCCTGTGGAAACGTGAATCTTTTGTGTCTTTTTTATTTTAGAGAAAAAATAGAGAAACCCATGGTATCGTAGATGCAGAAGACAAAAGCGCGGCTATGAAAATGCAGAACGGCAGCGCAGAAGTTTTAACTTTAAAGCGAGGAGGATGCATATGAAAAAAATCAGAAAAAAAGCGCTGTCCCTTTCTTTGGCGGCAGTGCTGGCAGTAACAGCTCTCGGCGGCTGTTCCGGGAAAGGGGACGGTGCCCAGGAGAGCATCGGTACATCCGGGGGGCAGGCCATGGGCAGGTATCTGGAGGAGGAAGTATCTCTGCCGGAAGAAATGGAGGAAGCGCTGGATATCACGCGGCTTCGGGACGGAAAAATACGCGTTCTGGGATGTGATACGGAGATGGCCTACAAGGTCTGGGATTCAGCGGATGGCGGAACCACCTGGGAAAAGAAAGGGGAGTTTACAGGCGATGCAGACGAAGAAGCTATCTATCTGATGGATGCAGCTCTGTCGCCTGCGGGTGAAGCCTTTATGATTGGATACAAAGGAGAGACGCAGAGCTGCATTTATATGACAGACCAGGCTCAGTTTCAGGAGGTAAACCTAGAGCTGGGGGAATTGGACAGAAGCTTTCAGACAGAGGGCGGCGCTGTGGCGGAGGGTTCCAGTGCGGTAGATGTAGAGCCGGAAACAGAAAGTGAAGACGAGGCTGCAAAGCCGGAGCCGGATAGCAAGAGTGCAGGCTCTGGTGTGGACATGGAGAATGGTCTGATCGGCGTGGCGTATGCAACGGACGGGACACTGTTCGGAAATGATTATAACAGCAAATTGTATAAGATTCATCCGTCAACGGGGGCGCTTGAAGAGTTTTTATCGGACGTAGGCAGCTTTGAGATTGCCGGGGATATGCTGCTGATTTCCGGAACAGGCGGAAATGCAGCGCTGTACGATGCAGCGACAGGTGAACCCGCACCCCAGGACCAGGTGCTGCTTGATGCAGTAAAACAAGCCGGAGGTATAGAAAGCTATTCTACATCAGTTAAGCAAATGCTGTTTGCAGATGGACTTGAAGATAACTGCTTTTACTATTGCAGCAGAGAGGGCATCTGCCGTCATATTTCAGGCGGATCTGTCAATGAGCAGATTGTAGATGGGAACCTAAATTCCCTGGGAAGCCCGGATATCGGACTGGCAGCGATGCTTGCATTGGAGGACGGGAAGTTTTTGGTATTGGCAAAACAGTCCGCAGGAAATGGGGGCAGTAAGCTTTTGAAATACTCCACAAGAATCTGCTCTCCGAGTGATACATTCTGGCTGTCTACAACGGTGATACAATCCTCGTAGTCCTCCGCCGCAACGCAGGCACTTTGGTAGCAGCCGGAAAGCTTAGAAGAAATCGTAATGCATACCGCAGTATCCCCGGCTTCTTTTATTTCTCTGAATTTTTCTTCATATTCATAAGGCGTCAGCTGGCTAGTCGTCGGCATGATTCCTGTTTCAATCAGTTTTTCAAAAAATTCTTGGTGATTCAGTGTCACACCGTCCAGGAATTCCTCATCACCAAACATAGTCTTTAATGGAAGGACATCTATGTCCATTGCCTTTGCTTTTTCCTGTGTGATATCACATGCAGAATCTACGATAATTTTAACACTCATCCTTATTTCCCCCTATATGTATTTGATTTTTGCGGACAGCAGGCGAAAGCGGCATCCGCCCGCGGGATATTTTAAAATGTGTCTGCTAATGCAACCATTAATGCAACCATTGTAACAGTTTCGGCAGATGCAGGCAACAAGAAATAGAGAGGGTAAGAGGCAATCTTACAGGCAAACTGCAATTGTCGGTGGAATTGGAGGGAAGTCCAATTTCTAAAGAAATTCTAAAAATGCAAAAATAGGATTGACTATTGGTCATTTATGGAGTATAACATGTTACAGATAAATGACCAACAGTCATTTAAGGGACATGATTTAAGGAGGAGATGCATATTATGGTGAAAATCGGGAAGAAAATCGTGAAGCTCCGGGTGCCTATCTTTATTCTGTGTATGCTGCTTCTGCTTCCGGCCGGGTGGGGCTATCTGAACACCAGGGTGAATTATGACATCCTGAGTTACCTGCCAGACAGCTTGGAGACGGTAAAGGGGCAGGATATTATGGTGGATGAGTTCGGCATGGGCGCGTTTTCCATGGTGATTGTGGAAGATATGGAGCCGAAGGACGTGGTGAAGCTAAAGGAAGAGATTGAGAACGTGGAGCATGTGAAAGATGTCCTCTGGTATGACAGCGTGATGGATATCAGCGTGCCGATTGAAATGCTGCCGGATAAAATCCGGGAAGCCTTTAACCAGGGAAATGCGACGATGATGATTGCCCTGTTTGATGAAACGACTTCCACGGACAACACGATGCAGGCGATTAGTGATATGCGGACTTTGTGTCAGGAGAAATGCTACATCAGCGGAATGTCCGGCGTGGTTACGGATATTAAGAATCTGGCGATGGGCGAAATGCCGATTTATGTGGTGATTGCGGTTGTCCTAAGTTTGATTGTGCTGGGGCTGACGATGGAGTCTTTTCTTGTTCCGCTGATTTTTCTTTTGAGTATTGGGATTGCCATTGTGTACAATATGGGGACGAACAGATTTCTGGGGGACATCTCTTATCTGACCCAGGCGCTGGCGGCGGTGCTGCAGCTTGGGGTAACACTGGACTATTCCATTTTCCTTCTGAATAATTACGAGGAAAATAAGCATCGGTTTGAAGGGGATAAGGAGCGGGCGATGAGCCATGCGATTGCAAATACCTTCAAGTCGGTGGTAGGAAGCTCTATAACGACGATTGCCGGGTTTGCAGCTCTTTGCTTTATGACGTTCCGGCTCGGACTCAATATCGGCGTTGTGATGATGAAGGGTGTGGCTATCGGCGTTGTCTGCTGTGTGACTCTGCTTCCGGCCATGGTGCTGTTGTTTGATAGAGCGATTGAGAAAACGAGGCATAAACCGTTAATTCCCAGTCTGGATAAGATTTCGAATTTTGTGACAAAGCATTATAAGGTATGGATGGCCATTTTCTTGGTACTTTTTATCCCGGCGCTCTATGGAAACGACCACAATAAGGTGTATTACAATATTGATAAATCCCTGCCGGATACCCTGGAAAGCGCGGTGGCAAATGAAAAACTGTCGAACCAGTTTCACCTCAGCAATGTGTATATGCTGCTGTTAGAGAACGGTATGGATGCCAAAGAGAAGCAGGAAATGATGGAGCAGGTGAAGGAAGTAGACGGTGTTAAGTGGTGCATTGGTATGAACTCTGTCGTAGGAAGCGGGGTTCCAGGGGACATGATACCGGATGAATTGAGCAAAATGCTGCAGGGGGAAAATTATGAGGTTGAATTTGTGGCATCTGATTTTGCCAGCGCCACGGATGAGCAGAATGCGCAGATTAAACAGGTAGACCAGATTGTGAAGGGATTCAATAAAAATTCCATGGTTATCGGGGAAGCGCCTCTGATGAAGGACTTGGCGGATGTCTCTTCAACGGATACACGGAATGTAAATATTGCTTCGATTGCTGCGATTTTTGTGATAATCATGCTGGTATTTAAGTCGGTTTCCCTTCCGTTTCTTCTGGTTCTGGTAATAGAATTTGCGATTTTTGTGAATATGGCGATTCCCTATTATGCAGGGACGGAGCTTCCCTTTGTGGCCAGCATTGTAATAGGTACGGTACAGCTTGGTTCTACGGTAGATTACGCAATTCTGATGACCAGCAAGTACCAGAGGGAGAGAAGCCAGGGCGCAGGAAAGAAAGAGGCAATCCGGAGAGCGCACAGTTCTTCTATGAAGTCTATTTTGGTCAGCGGTATCAGTTTTTTTGCCGCGACCTTCGGCGTAGGATTGTATTCGGAGATTGATATGGTGAGTGCGCTGTGCATCCTCCTTTCTAGGGGAGCAGTTATCAGTACCGTTGTAGTAATCTGCATTCTGCCTGCGATGTTTATGGCATTTGATAAGATAATCTGTAAAACTTCTATCGGTTTTCTGCCGAAGGAGCAAAAAGCGGCTGAAAAGGAACAGACCGCACAGTCTTAAAAAGGAGGGTTCGTTTATGAATAGAAATAAAAGAGTAGTGAGGGCTGCGGCAGCAGGGCTTGCTGTGTTGATGGCAGGGAGCACATGCTTTGGAAATACCGCATATGCGGCAAATCAGGAAAAGGAAGAGACCGTGTATGTGAAAGCAAATGCGGATGGAACCGTAGATAAAACGATTGTAAGCAATTGGCTGAAAAATGGGGATGGCGCTCAGGAAATCAAGGATGAGTCGGATTTGACGGATATCAAAAATGTAAAAGGGGATGAGGAATTTTCCAGGGACGGGAAGAGCCTTACCTGGCAGGCAGACGGAAATGATATTTATTATCAGGGAGAGACAGACAAAGAGCTGCCCGTCGGCGTAAAAATCACGTATTTTCTGGATGGGAAGGAAATTACGGCAGAAGAGCTGGCGGGAAAGAGCGGGAAAGTGAGAATCCGCTTTGATTATACAAACAGCAGCCGGGCAGGGGAAGTCTACACGCCGTTTACGATGGTAACGGGAGTGATACTGCCCACAGAAAAGTTTACGAATGTTGAAGCTGAAAATGGAAAGGTGATTTCCGATGGCAGCAAAAATATCGTGGTGGGAATGGGCTTCCCCGGTCTGGCAGAGAGCTTAAAGCTTTCGGAGTCGGAGCTTACCGAGGATTTGAAAGTGCCGGATTATTTTGAGATTACTGCTGACACAGAGGATTTTGCCTTGTCCATGACGGCAACGGTGGCGGCGGCAGGTGATTTGAGCGAGTATGGTCTGGATGATATAGAAAGTCTGGATGATTTGAAGGATTCTCTGGATGAGCTTCAGGATGCTTCTACAAAACTGGTAGACGGAAGCGGCGAGCTGGCAGATGGCGTCCAGGAATTGAGGGATGCATGTGGGACTTTGATTGACAGCATGAATACGGTAGATGAGAAAATGGGGGAGCTGGCGGATGGAATCGGAACGCTTGATGGAAAGAAGGGTGAACTGATTGACGGGCTGAATACTCTGGCGGACGGCCTGGATACGCTGGATAAGAAAAAGGGAACGCTCAAAAAGGGGGCGGATGATCTGAAAGACGGCCTGGATACGCTGAATAAAGAAAAAGGCTCTTTGACGAAGGGAATCAATACGCTGGCATCAGGAAGCGGCGCTTTGAAAACAGGAAGCGCCGCGCTGAAAACGGGAATTGATGCATATACGGCCGGGACTGGAGAACTGGCAAAAGGGGTCGGTACTTATACGGTAGGGACGGATACCCTGGCGGCAGGCGTGGGAGCCTATGTGCCGGGGGCGTACCGTCTGGCACAGGGAGTCCAGGTTTTGAATGGGCAGCTACAGCAGGCAGCGGGCGCGTCTCAGGCACAGCAGCAGGAGCTGGAGGCAGACAAAGCGGCCGGAAAGCAGATGGCGGCGAAAGCCCGCACAGCAAAAGGTGAGGCAGAAAAACTGTCCCAGGTGATGGAACTGGCAGACGGCACCATCAGCAGCCTGTCTGTTTCCATAGAACAGAACCAGGCAGTGCTGGATACGCTAGAGGATGTGCAGGGCAGGCTTGGGGAAATCCCGGGAGCGCTGATCGCAGGCTATTCAGATACCTATAAAAACTATGTGAATGTGCTGAATACAGATATTTCTTATCTGAAAAATGATATCGAAGTACAGAAAAAGGCGCTGAAAGCCTGGGAGGATTTCAAAGCGTCTGCCGATGTAGAGACGTTGAACAATACCCTGGACGGCATCGGGGAAGGTGCGGCGGCGCTGGCGTCTCCAAGGGCAGCATCAGATACAGCGGCTCCGGGTATGGCGGCAGACCCGTCTGCGCTTCTGGCAGGCGTGGCGGAGACTGTTTCTGGCATGGCAGAAGCTTCCGCACCGCTGGCAGACCAGGCAACGGCCGACGCACTGGCAGGGGGCGCGGCACAGCTTGCAGGTTCTTCCGATACCTTGCGGGCTGGGGCAAAGCAGCTTACGGATAAGAGCGGCGAGCTTCAGAAAGGGGCGAAGGGCGTAGCAGAGGGCGCGGCTTCCCTGGATGGAGGAATCGGCCAGGTGAAAACAGGGACGGCACGGTTTATGACAGGAATTGAGACGCTGGCCAAAGGAGGCGCAAAGCTCCAGAAAGGCGTCGGCACCTTAAATAGCGGAATTGGTGCATTGGCTCAGGGAGGCAGCAAGCTCCAGGCCGGAGCCGGAACTTTGAGCGATGGCATCGGAAAGCTGGCAGAGGGAAGCAGTCTCTTAAAAGACGGCACTGCCGAGCTTGCAGGAGGAGGCACGAAGCTTACCGATGGCGTGGATGAACTTTTAGACGGGGCTGAAACACTGCGTGACGGAATGGAGGAATTTGACAAAGACGGAATCCAGGAACTGACAGGCGTATTTGACGATGGGCTGCAGCAGATTCTTGATAGGATAGATATGGTGGCGGATGCCGGAAAAGCATATCATACCTTCTCAGGAGCAAAAGAGGGGATGGAAGGGAAAGTGAAATTTATCATAGAGACAGGATTTGAAAACTGAACGGGTTATGTGAACGGAATGTAAGGTAAGCTGGACTGCTCCCCGTACAATATTAAATCACGGTTGACGCTTTACTTTGCGCCTCAAAAATGATATAGTTTTTTCTAAGAAATGACTTATACAAGGAGGGCAAAACCAATGTCAGAAACTTATGAAACACCGGCCGACATCCTGGAGGATGCCATCAAAGCACCGGAAACATCCGAATCTATGGCGGATTACGCAGCAGAGCTGGAAGCTTCTTTCAAGAAAGTGCAGGAAGGAGATATCCTGACGGGAACCGTTATCAACGTATCGGAAACCGAAGTGACTCTGGATTTAAAATATTATACGGAGGGCATCATCCGTCTGGAGGATTACTCCAGTAACCAGGATATTATTCTGAAGGATGCCGTACATGTGGGAGATGAGATGTCCGCTACTGTTATCCGTACAGACGATGGTCAGGGGCACATCCTCCTTTCCTCCAAAGAGGCAAACGATACTCTTGCATGGGAAAAACTGAAAGCCTGCATGGAAAACGGCACAAACCTCACCGTAAAAATCGGCGGCGTGGTAAAATCCGGCGTTATTGCTTATGTGGAGGGTATCCGCGGATTTATCCCCGCATCTAAGCTTTCCCTGGGCTATGTGGAAAATCTGGAGGACTGGCTGGGCAAAGAAATCGAAGTCCGTGTTATCACGGTAGATGAAGAAAAAGAGCGCCTGGTACTCTCCGCCCGCGATATTCTGCGTGAAAAAGAAAGAGAAGAGAAAAAAGCGCGGATTTCCAATGTGCAGATTGGCCTGGTGACAGAGGGTACAGTAGAAACCCTGCAGCCGTACGGCGCATTCATCGATTTGGGGAATGGACTTTCCGGCTTGGTACATGTTTCGCAGATTTCCGAGAAACGTATCAAATCCCCTGCTTCTGTCCTGAATGTGGGCGACA
The DNA here is from genome assembly GCA_041223665.1 of Lachnospiraceae bacterium 46-15. Classification (GTDB taxonomy): domain Bacteria; phylum Bacillota; class Clostridia; order Lachnospirales; family Lachnospiraceae; genus Hominisplanchenecus_A. Next base: position 40,101 of record JBCLQO010000008.1, on the reverse strand, counting down.
AGGTGAAAGTAAAGGTTATCAATATTAAAGATGGTAAGCTCAGCCTCAGCATGAAGGCGCTCAATGAGATAGCAGCCGAAGAAATCGAAGAGGAAAGCTATGACCTGCCGCAGTCCGACGGCTTGACTACCAGCCTCGGTTCCCTGTTTGCAAATTTAAAATTATAGGTAACTATTCAGTATTTTCATAGTTACAATTATAGTTCATATAAAAATCCCCATCCTCGTTGCAGGAATGGGGATTTTTTTTCGTTATATTTCCACAAAAACTTTTAAAATCAGCCTGTGTTTTTGTGCGCTTTCACAATAAGTTTACCAGGCGTTCATATTTTGTTCACAATCTCTTGTTATACTTTAAACGTCCTCAAGGAGAGGAAAGATTAGTCGGTTGGTATAACGGCTTCATCATTCATAGAGATAAATTTTTTCATAATAGCCTCCCGGCGTATTACATGCCGGGGGGCACTCCTCATTTACAGCTATTTTTCTATCCCTGCCCTTGCTTTCATCCCCTTATCAAAAGGATGTTTAATTTTTCTGATTTCTGATACATAATCTGCCAGCTCCACCAGCCTGGCATCCGGTGTATTTCCCGTCAGGATGACTTCTAGTTTCTCTGGTTTCTTTCTTAAGAAATCCAGTACTATCTCCTCATCTAGCAGCCCTGCGCTGATGGTATATACCGCTTCGTCCAGAAACAGTACGTCATACCCGTCTGCTTCTGCTTTTTTTGTTACCAGTTTGAACTGCGCCTCATAAAATTCCTTGCGTTCTTTTTTTTCCTCTGGCGTCATTTGAAAACTGAATTTTTCTGTTTCAAGCCCATCAATGATTGTGATGTTTTCTACTTTCTCAAGAATTTTTCGCTCGCTGGTCTTATTATTTTTCATAAACTGATACAGCAACACACGGCAGCCATATCCCGCAGCCCGGGTAATCAGCCCCATGCCTGTCGTAGTCTTTCCTTTTCCGTACCCATAATAAATATGGATGCATCCTGTCTCTTTTTCCATCTGAAATACCTCCTGCTGTTTAACAGTGAATCGCTTCCTGACATATTATACTTCAAAATACTGGATGATTATCAGTTTATACGATTTTCACTGTCATTACAAGCTTACAGCTCCAGTTTCATATCGCCCTCCTTAATCCAGCCTTTCTTCCGCATAAATTCAGACACCGCGAGAGTCAGCGCCGCCGGAATCAGAATCTGGAATACCACGATAATTACCATCGTCATAGTCCCGCCGATTTCAGGCGCCATGGTCTGGTATGTCATAATCTGGCCCACAAATCCGGCAGTTCCCATACCGGAACCAGTGGCATTACTGGTCATTTTTACCAGCATTGTACTCACGGGTCCCAGGATTGCACTGGAGATAATTGCCGGAATCCATATAACAGGTTTCCGTACGATGTTCGGAACCTGGAGCATGGATGTCCCCACACCTTGGGCAATCAGACCGCCGATTTTGTTTTCGCGGTAGCTCGCCACCGCGAATCCCACCATGTTACAGCAGCATCCAATTGTTGCCGCGCCGGCTGCCAGCCCTGACAAATCCAGGATAACTCCCAGAGCCGCTGAGCTGATAGGCAGCGTCAAAATCATACCCATAAGTACAGAGACGATAATTCCCATCAGGAACGGCTGCTGCTCCGTTCCCCAGTTGATGATAGAACCAAGCCATACCATAAAATTAGATATGGGAGGTCCTACCAGAAGCCCTACTGCAGAACCAGCCAGAATCGCTGTTACCGGCGTTACTAAAATATCAATTTTGGTTTTACCTGATACCAAATGCCCCATTACAATTGCGATATATGCAGCAATAAATGCGCCCAGCGGCTCGCCTGGACCTGCCAGCACGATAGTCCCGTCTACCAGCACGGTTCCTGCCAGAATCTTGCTGGCGAATCCACCCACCATACCTGCTGTCGCTGCGGATACTGCTACCAAAGGCGGTTCTTTAAATTTATGCGCGACACCGACGCCGATACCTGCGCTGGTCATAGCGGCCGCCATCTTCCCCAGGAAAAACAGCATTTCGCCGGCCTGTCCGCCAATCAGGTTCCCAACCTGCTGGATAATTGTCCCCACAATCAGGGTGGCAAACAGTCCCATTGCCATACCGCTTAATCCATCAATAAAAATGTGGTTCAAAACTTTTTTTACGGTTTTCATCTTTCTCCTCCTCAATGTGTCAATTGATAGTCTATACATCTGTCTTGTCAGTAATTCACTCTACCACATCTTCTTTGTTTAAGCAAGGGAATTTTACCGCAGCCTCGTTGCATTTTCCGGGAAAATGAAGTATAGTAGACAGAAGAAGGGCATTACTGTGATGAATATGCCGTATACAGGCATTTACTATTGAGAAATAAATCAGGAGGGTTTAGGGATGGAACTGGAGCAGTTGAGAAAAGATATGGTAGCAGCGATGAAAGCAAAGGACAAAGCGCGCAAGGATTCGATTTCTTCTCTGGTGTCGGCAGTGAAAAAGGTGGCAATCGACGAGGGCTGCCGGGATGATATTCCGGCTGAGCTGGTTGACCGTGTCATCTTGAAAGAGCTGAAATCGGTGAAAGAGCAGATTGATACCTGTCCGGATTCCCGTGCAGACCTGAAGGCAGAGTATCAGGCGCGCTATGACGTTATCTCGGAGTATGCGCCTGCACTGATGTCTGAGGAACAGGTGAGACGTTATATTACGGAGAAATTTTCCGAAGTTGTCGCCACGAAAAATAAAGGGCAGATTATGAAGGCAGTCATGGCAGAGCTGAAAGGCAAAGCAGACGGCAAAGTGATTAACCAGGTGGTAGGGGAGCTTTGCAAATAAGATGGAAAGATGTCCGGTGTACAAAAAGTGCGGCGGCTGTGATTTTCAGGGAGTGCCGTATGAGGAACAATTAAAGATAAAGGAGACGCGGGTGCGGCAGCTTTTAGCGCCTTTTTGCAAAGTGTATCCGATTGCCGGTATGAAAAATCCTTATCATTATCGGAATAAGGTTCATGCCGTATTTTCCCATGATAAAAAGGGGAATGCCGTATCAGGCGTCTATCAGAAGGGAACACATGTTGTAGTTCCGGTAGAACGCTGTATGATCGAGGACGAGAAAGCGGATGAAATTATAGGCAGCATCCGGGGGCTTTTGAAATCTTTTAAAATTAGGACGTATGACGAGGATACCGGGTATGGGCTTCTGCGCCATGTCTTAGTGCGCCGGGGATTTGCAAGCGGCGAGATATTGGTGGTGCTGGTGACGGCATCGCCTGTTTTTCCGTCAAAGAATAATTTCGTGAAAGCATTGAGGAAGCTGCATCCGGAAATTACCACGATTGTCCAGAATGTAAACGGACGGGGAACCAGCATGGTGCTGGGGAATCAGGAAAAGACGCTTTATGGAAAAGGCTATATTGAAGATATCCTGTGCGGCTATACGTTCCGCATTTCCCCGAAGTCTTTTTACCAGGTAAATCCGGTGCAGACGGAAATCTTGTACAAAAAGGCGATAGAGCTGGCAGGGCTTACAGGGAAAGAGCTGGTGTTGGACGCATACTGCGGTATTGGGACGATTGGGCTGATTGCCAGCCGCAGGGCTGGGCAGGTGATTGGCGTAGAGCTGAACCGGGATGCGGTAAGGGATGCCGTTGCCAATGCGAAGCGGAATCAGGTGAAGAACGTAAGATTTTACTGTGCGGATGCAGGGAAGTTCATGGTAGATATGGCGGCTGAAGGGGTGAAGGCAGATGCGGTATTCATGGATCCGCCCAGAAGCGGCAGTGATGTAACGTTTCTGGACTGTCTGGCGAAGATGGCGCCGAAAAAGGTGGTATATATTTCCTGTGAGCCGGAGAGCCTGGCCAGGGATTTGAAATATTTGAAAAAGAAAGGCTATCAGGCTGAGGGTGCGTGGCCGGTAGATATGTTTGGGTGGACAGGATGCGTGGAGACGGTGGTAATGCTTTCACGTAAATAGCAATGGCCCAATGAAATAATGAACCTATTTTAGAAGCACAAAAAATTATAAGCAGTGTGAATATAATTTAGCAGGCATGAATTCACAAAGCATGGGAGGAAAGGGAAATGTATCATTGCCACATTCATTTCTATTTAGTAGGAGGTCTTTGCAGAGAATTTGAAATTATAAAGGAAATGCCGCCGTTGGAACATTTTACGCATGGGTTTTTTGAGAGCGGAGAGCCAGAGGATACCCTGATGGGCAGGGCAGATGTGATTTTGGCTGATTTGCGTAATATGGAAGCGGGGGTGGCGCTGCAGGCTCTGGTGTCGGGAAAGACTGAGGAAGCGGAGCTGATTCTGCTTGTGGATAAAGAGCAGCTTATGCTTTTGACAGACAGCCTGACAGAAGTGAAAGATATATGGACAGCGCCCATGCCGGAAGAGGAGGCCAGGTTCCGCTTTTTGAGATGGCAGCAGGGTTATAAACAGAGTAAGGATTTTTGGGAAACCAGCCAATACCTGGAGGCGACGATTAATAATGTGCCGAATCTCATCTGGTATAAAGATAAACAGGGAATCCATGAGAAAGTGAATGACAGTTTCTGTCAGACGGTGAATAAGACAAAGAAACAGATTGAAGGCCGGGGGCACGCCTACATTTGGGACGTAGAACAGGATGATCCTGCCTGCATTGAATCAGAACGTGAGGTCATGAGCCGGAGAGAAACCTGTGTATCTGAGGAAACGATTCAGACAGGAGCAGGTGAAAGGCTGCTTACAACATATAAGTCTCCGTTGTATGATATTGACGGAAGCGTAATGGGAACCGTGGGCGTGGCGATAGATGTAACCCAAGAGTATACTTATAAACAAGAAATCATACAGAAGAACCACACCCTGGAGGCAATTTTTACGACTATGGACTGCGGGGTAATGTGCCATACGGTGGATGGCGCAAATATCCTCAGCGTAAACAGGGCTGCACTGGAAATTCTGGGATATAAGTCCCAGAAGGAGCTCGAAGCGGATGGATTTGATATGGTGGCTTCATCGGTTATAGAGGAAGATAAGGAGGAGCTTCGGGAATCCATCAGGGAGCTGCAGAAAGAAGGCGATAGTATCAGTGTGGAGTACCGGGTTCGCCATAAAGATGGAGGAATCCGGCATGTGATGGGAAACGTGAAGCTCTTGAAAGAAAAAGGCGAGCTGCTGTACCAGCGCTTTCTTTTGGACTGTACTGCCCAGAAGCAGCAGGAGAAGGAAAATGAAAGACGCCAGATGGAGCTGATTCATGCACTGAGCATTGATTACAATCTTGTATGCTTTTTTGACTTGCATACAGGAAAGGGAAAAGTCCTGCGGATTGATGACGAGAGCGGCAGGCTTGGAGAGATTTTTTGCGGCATCCTTTCCCTGGAAGAGAGCATGGAGCTTTACATACAGAGATTTGTTTATGAAGAAGATAAGGATATGGTGCGGGAGGCTGCTTCCCGTGGCAGGCTGAAAAGAGAACTGGCAGAAAGCAAGCAGTGTTATATGAATTACCGGGCGTTTAAGAATGGGGAGATGGAATATTTCCAAATGAAAGCGGTGCGCACGGGGGCATGGGGAGAGAGCCATTGCATTGTGCTGGGATTCCGCAGTGTGGATGAAGAAATGCGCAGTGAGATGGAGAAGAAGAATCTGCTGGAGGATGCTCTTTTGCAGGCAAACAGGGCGAACCATGCAAAAAGCATATTTCTTTCAAATATGTCCCATGATATCCGTACGCCCATGAATGCAATTGTCGGTTTCACAGCCCTGGCGATTACCCACGTGGACAGCCGGGAACGGGTGGAAGAGTATCTTAAGAAAATCATGACGTCAGGAAACCATTTGCTCAGCCTCATTAACGATGTGCTGGATATGAGCCGTATTGAGAGCGGCAAGATGCATCTGGAGGAGAAGCCCTGCCGCCTGCCGGATATCCTTCATGGGCTGCGTAATATTGTGCAGGCAGATATCCATGCAAAACAGCTGGAGCTGTACATTGATACGGTGGACGTGATGGATGAGGAGATTTATTGTGATAAGCTCCGTCTGAACCAGGTATTTTTAAACCTGCTGAGCAATGCCGTGAAATATACAGGGCCGGGGGGCATTATCAGCATGAGGATTATACAGAAACCCGGAGCGCCTGCAGGCTGGGCGAACTATGAATTTCATATCAAAGATACCGGAATCGGCATGAGTGAGGACTTTGTGAAGCATATTTTTGAGCCGTTTGAACGGGAAAAGAATACGACAGTCAGCGGAATCCAGGGTACGGGGCTTGGAATGGCGATTACCAAAAATATTGTAGATATGATGAATGGCGCCATTAAGGTAAAGAGCGAGCAGGGCGTAGGGACAGAGTTTATCGTTTCTGTCACGTTCCGCCTGCATGCAGGGAAAAAAGAGCAGCAGGACATCCCGGAGCTTAAGAACTGCAGGGCTTTGGTCGTGGACGACGATTTTAATACCTGTGACAGTGTTTCCTATATGTTGGGGCAGATTGGGATGCGTGCGGAATGGACGCTGTCAGGGAAAGAGGCCGTACTGCGTACCCGGCAGGCAGTTATGCGTGGAGATGATTACTGTGTATATATTATTGACTGGCTGCTTCCTGATATGAATGGCATCGAAGTCACCCGGAGAATCCGGAAAGAAATGGGGGAGAATGTACCGATTATTGTCCTGACTGCGTATGACTGGTCGGATGTGGAGGATGAGGCGAAGGAAGCCGGCGTTACGGCATTTTGCAGTAAGCCTCTGTTTATGTCAGAACTTAGGAGCTGTCTGTATTCTATTGTGAATACCGAAGAAGAGAAGGCGGTAGACAGTGGCGTGGATATGAATTTCCGTGCGGGGCGCATTCTGCTTGCAGAGGATAATGAGTTGAATCAGGAGATTGCGGTGGAAATTTTAGGTGACGCAGGATTTTCTACGGATGTGGCGGAAAACGGCAAGATTGCCGTAGAGATGCTGGCGGCTTCTGAACCGGGATATTATCAGCTGGTGCTGATGGATATCCAGATGCCGGTGATGAACGGATATGAGGCAGCCAAGGCAATCCGTAAACTGGAATCACAGGAGCTGGCCTCTGTGCCAATTCTGGCGATGACGGCCAATGCATTTGAAGAGGATAGGCAGGAAGCTTTGCGGTGCGGGATGAATGGCCATTTGCCAAAACCAATCGATGTAGAAAATTTGTATAGTACTTTAAAAGAAATATTGGATTGAATAGATGTATAATCTGCCGGGAATCATGAAATAATGAATGTAAAAGAAAGAACAAAAGAAGCGGGATTTCAAAATGGAATCCCGCTTCTTTTTGTACAAAGTGGTGAGAGGAGGATGCTTCTATGGCAGAGGAAGCGTTGGTTTTAGATCCTGTCCGTCTGATGATTGCGGCGGCGGTGGGACTTGTGATTCTGTTGGTATTAATCATCAAATTTAAGATTCAGGCAATGGTTTCGATTTTGATTGGGGCGATTGCGATTGGGCTTTTGGCGGGCATGCCTTTCGAAAATATTATAACGGCGGTCAATGACGGCATTGGAAATACGCTGAAAGGAATTGCACTTCTGGTAGGGCTTGGTTCCATGTTTGGGGCTATTTTGGAAGTATCGGGCGGCGCCCAAAGCCTGGCGGTAACGATGGTAAAGTATTTTGGGGACAGGAAAGCGGCCTGGGCGCTTGGAATCACGGGACTTGTCATTGCTATGCCGGTATTTTTTGACGCGGGGCTGATTATCCTGATTCCGCTGGCTTTTTCCCTGGCAAAGAGAACGAATCGCTCTTCTCTGTTTTATGTGATTCCGCTGCTGGCGGGGCTTGCCGTGGGACATGCCTATATCCCTCCTACACCCGGACCTGTGCTGGTGGCAAACCTGCTGGGCGTAGAGCTTGGCTGGGTGATCCTGGTCGGTATCGCGTGCGGCGTTGTGGCGATGATTGCCGCGGGGCCTGTGTGGGGGTCTATCTGCGGGAATCGATATAACATCCCGGTTCCAGAGCATGTGGCGAACCAGGCGGATTTTGATGAATCCAAGCTGCCAAGTTTTTGGACGATCGTGGGAATTATCCTGATTCCGCTGGTATTGATTATCCTGGATTCTGTTTCAGGGGTGGTTCCTGCTTTTGGAGGTCTGGCTCCTGTGTTTGCATTTCTGGGAGAGCCTTTTGTGGCGCTTTTGATTGCTACAGTGGCGGCAATGGCTATCCTGGGGCTGCGGCATGGATATACGATGGAGGACTTGGAAAAAGTAATGACAAAATCTCTGGAACCTACCGGGCTGATTCTTCTGGTGACGGCCTGCGGCGGTGTGCTGCGGTATATGCTGCAGTATTCAGGGCTTGGGGATGTGATTGGAAATGCAGTGGCGTCTGCGAACCTTCCTATTGTGGTAGTGGCTTTTGTGGTAGCGGCGCTGGTGCGTATCTGTGTGGGGTCGGCAACGGTGGCCATGACGATGGCGGCAGGAATCATTGCGGCTATGCCCGGAATTTCGGATTTACCGCCGCTGTACCTGGCCTGTACCACTGCGGCAGTTGCAGGAGGCGCAACCGTTTGCTCACATTTCAACGATTCCGGGTTCTGGCTGGTGAAGTCTTTGGTTGGTATGGATGAGAAAACGACGTTAAAGACTTGGACGGTTATGGAGACGCTTGTAGGCGGCGTAGGATTTTTGGTGGCATTGGTGATATCATTCTTTGCAGGGTAACTGCAGAAAGGAGAGTTTTATGGAATTAGTAAGCCAGAAAATGCGTAAGCTGGCGCCGGAGCTGGACCCGCTGCGCATCGGGACGGGGTGGCGCCTGGAGGATTTGGAGAAGCCTCAAGTATTGGTAGAGAGTACCTTTGGCGACAGCCATCCAGGCAGCAGGCATCTGGATGTGCTGGTAAATGAGGTACGCAAAGGTGTGGAACAGGCCGGAGGCTACGGGGCCAGGTATTTCTGCACCGATATCTGCGACGGGGAAAGCCAGGGGACGGACGGTATCAATTACAGTCTGGCAAGCCGTGAGATGATTGCAAATATGATTGAAATCCACGCAAATACCACGCCTTTCGATGCGGGAGTATATCTGGCAAGCTGTGATAAAGGGATGCCGGGAAACCTGATGGGGCTGGCGCGGGTAAATATTCCTTCCGTGGTAGTTCCGGGTGGGACGATGAATGCAGGACCCGAAATGCTGACTCTGGAGCAGCTGGGGATGTACAGTGCGAAGCATCAGAGGGGGGAAATTGATGAGGAAAAACTGAACTGGGCAAAATGCAACGCCTGTCCGGGCTGCGGCGCCTGTTCTTTTATCGGAACGGCTTCTACGATGCAGATTATGGCAGAGGCTCTGGGGCTGGCGCTGCCGGGGAGCGCACTGATGCCGGCTGAAAGCCCGGATTTGCTCATCTATGCGAGACAGGCGGGGGAACTGGCAGTAAAACTGGCACAGACGCCAGGGATGCGTCCGGGGGATATCGTTACGATGGATAGCTTTGAAAATGCGATACTCGTCCATGCCGCGATTTCGGGCAGTACGAACTGCCTGCTCCACATCCCGGCAGTGGCGCATGAATTTGGGCTGGAGATTACGGGTGATACGTTTGACAGGCTTCACCGGAATGCCCGGTACCTGCTGAATATCCGTCCCGCGGGACACTGGCCTGCAGAGTGCTTCTATTATGCGGGCGGGGTTCCGGCGATTATGGAGGAGATTAAGCAGCACCTTCATCTGGAAGCAAAGACGGTTACTGGGCGCACGCTGGGAGAAAACCTGGAAAAACTAAGGAAAGACGGATTTTATGACAGGTGCGGGGAATGGCTTCAGAAATTCGGTGAAAGATATGGTGTTTCTATCAAGAAAGAGGATGTCATACGGCCTTATGACAAAGCAATCGGTACGGACGGAAGTATTGCTGTGCTGCGGGGAAACCTGGCGCCGGAGGGTGCGGTGATTAAGCATACGGCATGTCCGCGGGAAATGTTTCAGGCAGTTCTCCGGGCGAAACCATTTGACAGCGAAGAAGAGTGTCTGGACGCAGTGCTTCACCACAAGGTTCAGAAGGGCGACGCGGTGTTTATCCGGTATGAAGGGCCGAAGGCCAGCGGAATGCCGGAGATGTTTTACACCTCGGAAGCAATCAGCAGTGATAAGGAGCTGGGAAAAAGCATTGCCCTGATTACAGATGGAAGATTTTCAGGCGCGTCCACAGGTCCGGTTATCGGCCACTGCAGCCCGGAGGCTCTGGATGGCGGGCCGATTGCCCTGGTGGAAGAGGGCGATTTGATTGAAATTAATGTATTCGAAAGAAAGCTGAATATCATTGGCATTCATGGAGAGAAGATGGCGCCGGAAGAGGTGGAAAAGGTTCTGGAGGAGCGGCGGAAGCACTGGAAGCCGAGGGAGCCTAAGTATAAAAGCGGCGTGCTGCGCCTGTTTAGCGAACATGCAGCCAGTCCCATGAAGGGAGCATACTTGGAATTTGAAGAAAGGAATAGCAGATAATATGAGCTTATCAATAGAAGATAAAATAAAAGAATGGGGCGTTGTCCCGGTGGTTGTCCTGCAGCGGGCGAAGGATGCAGAACCTTTAGCCGAAGCGCTGTGCGACGGCGGTCTGCCGTGCGCAGAAGTTACGTTCCGCACGGTGGCGGCACAGGAGGGGATTCGCATGATGGCAGAGAAATTCCCGGATATGCTGGTGGGGGCGGGAACCGTGCTCTCCAGACAGCAGGTGGACGCCGCAACAGGAGCGGGAGCAAAATTTATCGTAAGTCCGGGATTTGATGCAGAAGTTGTGGATTACTGCCTTGAGCGGGAAATTCCGGTATTTCCGGGCTGCGTCACCCCTTCTGAAGCAGCGCAGGCAGTCAAGCGGGGACTTCAGGTGGTAAAATTCTTCCCGGCAGAACAATTCGGAGGGGCGGCAGCTATCAAGGCGCTGTCCGCGCCTTATACGGGGCTGCGCTTTATTCCTACAGGCGGTATTGCGCCCGAAAATATGGAAAAGTATCTGGGATGCAGTTCCGTCATTGCCTGCGGCGGGAGCTGGATGGTAAAAGGAAACTTGATCGAAGAGGGAAAATTTGATGAAATCAAGCGGCTTGCTACCGAGGCAGTGAAGCTGGCGGCCGAAATCCGTGGAGCCAAAGGAGGAGAGGTATGAATCTGGATGTAAGACCTGCAGACGCGTGCAGATATGACGCAGTATCTCTGGGAGAAGTCATGCTCCGCCTCGACCCAGGCGAGGGGAGAATCCGCACCGCCCGCTCCTTCCGCGTCTGGGAAGGGGGCGGGGAGTACAATGTCATCCGGGGGCTAAGAAAATGCTTTGGGATGCGGACAGCTGTGCTTACGGCGCTGGCCAGCAATGAGGTAGGAATGCTGCTGGAAGATTTGATGCTTCAGGGGGGCGTAGATACTTCCCTGGTTCGTTGGATGGAAACCGACGGAATCGGGCGCGTCTGCCGGAATGGGCTGAACTTTACAGAGCGGGGATTCGGTATACGCGGAGCGGTGGGATGTTCCGACAGGGCAAATACGGCGATTTCCAAAGCAGTTCCCGAAGATTTTGACTTTGACTATATTTTTGGGGAGCTGGGCGTGCGCTGGCTCCATACGGGAGGAATCTATGCGGCTTTGTCGGAGCAGTCTTGCGAAACGGTGCTTGCCGCTATTAAAGCAGCAAAAAAATACGGCACGATAGTTTCCTATGATTTGAACTACCGTCCATCCATGTGGAGCGCTATCGGCGGAAAGGCGAAGGCACAGGAGGTAAATAAAGAAATCGCGCGCTATGTGGACGTCATGATAGGAAACGAAGAAGATTTTACCGCGTGTCTGGGATTTGAGATTGAGGGTAACGACGCGGAACTGAAATCACTGAACCTGGAAGGCTACAAAAAGATGATTAACCAGGCGGTGAAAACCTATCCAAACTTCAAAGCGGTGGCGACGACGCTCCGCGAGGTAAAGACTGCTACAGTCAATGACTGGAGCGCAATCTGCTGGGCAGACGGGCAGATATACAAAGCGCGGGACTACAAAGGGCTGGAAATCATGGATCGCGTGGGCGGTGGTGATTCCTTCGCTTCTGGACTGATTTACGGACTGATGATGACAGGGGACGCAGAGCAGGCAGTAAATTACGGCGCGGCGCACGGCGCTCTTGCCATGACTACGCCCGGAGATACGACTATGGCGGTAAAGAAAGAAGTGGAGGCTGTGATGGGCGGCGCAGGGGCGAGAGTGCAGCGGTAGAAAACAAATTTGCAGGGCAGGGCGGGCAATCGAAAAAGTTTAGATTCTATATGGAAAAGAGCATGTTGATTGGGTATAATAGAAGCAATTTAAGACAAAGTTTATCCGCGAGTGGTGGGAAGCGGAGGATGACGTGACGCTGATTGCCCGTCCGAGACGTTTCGGGAAGACGCTGAATATGAGCATGACAGAGCAGTTCTTTTCCGTGGATTACGCCGGAAGGGGTGATTTGTTTGAGGGGCTTTCCGTATGGGAAGATGAGAAGTACAGGAAGCTGCAGGGGACGTATCCGGTAATTTTCCTCAGCTTTGCGGATGTGAAAGAGACTTCTTTTGAACAGGCGCGGAAAAGAATCTGCATGATTATCGAGGAATTATACAGTAAATATGACTTTCTTCCGGACGGGAATGTTTTAAATGAAAAGGAAAAAAAGAACTTCCAGCAAGTGTCGAAGGATATGGAAAGCTCCACAGCGGCCGCATCCCTGAAAAATTTATCGGGTTATATGAGTTCTTATTACGGGAAAAAAAGTCATTATCCTCTTGGACGAGTATGATACGCCCCTGCAGGAAGCATATGCAGGCGGCATTGAAGCAGATAGAAGAAAAAGACTATGCCGCCGCGCTCCGGGCGAAGGGAATCCCACAGGAAAGGATACGGAAATACGGGTTTGCGTTCCGGGGGAAGGAAGTACTGATAGACGGGATTGTCAAGTAAAATATATAAGTGTTTAGTTTTTTACAGGGAAGGGAATGATGCATTCTCCTCCCTGTATTATGTTATCTGTCTGCATGTTCTTGAGGGCAAAAAATAGTCTGTATTTTCAGGCAGAAGCTTCGGCGGGGCTGCTCTTTGAGGCTTCGTTTGCTGTCTCGCCTTTCTTGCCAGCGCAATTTGGCGTATTTGGTTTCTGGGATACTGCGTAAAAACAAATTTACAAAATCAGGATATATAATAAAGGAAAAAGAAAGGGCGGTCATGCGGATGAAACAAATAATTGCGCTTACTTTATTAAGCTTGGTAGTTTTTTGCGGGTGTGAAAAGAAAGATATTCCGCAACATGAAAATATAATGGCGGATACAAATGGAAATGGTTTTGGTATAGGAAAGGGGCGCACGGTTTTTGAATATAATGCAGGAAACGTTGCACTCTGGGGTAATCAGGGAAGACGGAACTGTGTTTTACAGATGGGATGAATTTGCCATGCCGGAATAAGTTTTCAGCGGGAGATTGAAATTTTTATAGTTCATATCAGTGTGATAAAATAAAGACAAGGGAGAAAAAGTAAATGGAAAACCAAAATACAACGACAAACACAAAGAATAATTCGGAAAGTGGCAGCACGTTTCTGGGAGTAATGGTTTTAATTCTGATAGGCGTAGCAGTGTGGCACTTTTGGGGAGGGAATAAGTCTATTGTTGGGACATGGCAGTATGTAGGCATGCAGACAGATGATGGGTATAAAAATGCAGAAGATGACAAAGATACGGTAAGTTTTCATAAAGATGGAACATATGTTGAAATATCTGATGGAAGAGAGTATATTGGCACTTACAGTTATGATAATGATGAATTGATTACACGGCAGCCGGGAGAGTATGATACCTTTTTTAAATGTGAGATTGACGGAGATAAGATGATTTTAACGGCGAAGTGGGGTTCATTAGAATATAAGCGTAAATAAACGATTTTCGGCTGCTGCCAGAAACAGCAGCCAAAAAATTTTCTGCACAAAAATAACCCAACAAAAAATTGCATTCTATTTTATCTCTTGCTATACTGTAACCAAAATATTTACAGAAGCGGTGGGTACAGAATGGCAAAAAAATACGGGATCAGCAAAAAGAATAGGCAGAAAAAAGAGAAAACAATCACGCCTTTTGACAAGATGCTGAATGAAGTGGCGGGGGCGTACACGGCAGGAAAATATCTGGAGGAATGTATGAAGTTTCCGCTGGATGCCGCACAGCGGATTCCTCTGCGGTATCGGCTGATTGCCCTTGGGTTTGTGAAGGGGAGCAGCCTGGAGGAAGTGAATGAAAAGCTTCTGGAGTCTGGCTGTGAAAGATTGTATGCCAGGAATATGTGGGAGGCGGGGCTGATTTATGCGTTTTTACACGGAATTTCCTGTTCCAGATGGCAGGAGCTGCAGAAAATCTGTGAGGATGTGCGCAGGGAACAAGAACAGAAGGAGAAATGGTTCCGGAACCGGGAAATTCGTCTGGAAGATTTGGAGGAATATCTGAGGGAAAATTCCATGTCATCTGCAGAACGCCAGATAACTTCCTATATGACCAGGCAGATGGAGCAGAAGCTGGCGGAGCTGGAGGGGGACGAGGAAGAATTTCGGAAGTTTCTCATGGAAAATCTGGAGTGCTTCAGCAGGGTGAGGGAAAAAGCAAGGTATTATTTCTGTAAATATCTCTATCGCTATCTCTGCCAGAGGATAGAGGACGCGGCGCTGGAAGTGGAGAGAGGTTTTGATAAGTCGGCTATTTTCCGGGAAATGAAAATGTTTAAGGTGACGTCCGTACTCCAGCGAAAAACCATGGATGCCGGAAAAGTACGGAAAATCCTGAACAATGCGGCGATATCCAGCGGCGGGGTATTCCGCGCCTTTGATGAGTTTTACTTTGGGTACGTGACGATGGAATGGATGGATGTGCTGCTTGAGTACTATGGGAATATCGAAGGGCTTTCGGAAGATGAGCGGGAAGAACTTGCTGCAGCCCTGCGTGCCTACGATTCTTCTTACCAGGGAAAATCGGATGAAGAAGTGCTTGCAGAGGCAATGGCGGAGATAGAGAAGAGAGAACGGGAATTGGACGAAGGGAAAAAGGGCACGTACCAGAGCGGCAGGAGCGGTGAAAATGCAGTGCGCAGCTATATGAAAGGCGGCCTGGATATAGACAGAACCACCTTTCTATGCTTTCTTCTGTTTTTTGCCCAGGGGACAAAGCTGCCGCCGGAAGAGGCTATGCGAAAGGAGCGGCTGAACCACATGCTTTTGGAGTGTGGGTTTCCGGTACTGGATAAAAAGCAGGATTTTGACAGCTTCGTTCTCCATTATATGGATGCAGAAAATCCCGAGGACTATCTGATGGAAGAAGTAACGCGTTACGCACAGATGGAACAAAATTTCTATCTCTATAAAACCTTTCGCGCCTCCCGCAGCATGGACAGGGAGTGGGAAAAGAGGCTGCAGCCATCGCAAGACCCGTTTCCATTGAGTAGTAGAGAAAGTCCAGGGGAAGATGCCAGATTCCCCAGAGGACTCCCAGTATGATTATCCCTGTCCGCAGGCCGAACTTTTTCTGGACTGGCTATAGTTTTCTTCCAAATCCATGTAATACTGGTGTGTCAGTGAGTTTTGTTTTTCCATTATTTCCACTTTATGTTTCCTAAAACCATAGTGGACAGAATTAGAAGAAACTGTTTCAGCAGAATAACCACATACCCGTAAGTGTTTGCCTCCAGGTGAAAAAAAGAGAAAAGGTGAACCGTACAAAAAATTGCAATTAGCTGCGCCATATACATCGCTGCCATATAAATTAGCTGATAAAGCAGTCCCATTCGGCTCCTGTGGTACAGAAACCAGCCAATCCCATAAGCACCGCCATCGTAAGGATATCGTCTCTTCCAATGTTTGGGAGAAGTATGGACAGCAGGGCGAAGATTCCCCAGGCAGCAATTTCCGCCCACGGATTTTTCTCTGTTTTTCTCGGAAGCATCCACACCATAAAAATAGCGCATCCCGTAAAAACAAAGAGTTCAAAAATCACAAGAAAGAGTCCTAAAGCCATCATAATTTCTTTCCTTCCTCCAGCCTTTTGGAAAAGTAAGACATCAGCTCCTGTTTCCAAAGCTTCTGCTTTTTCTGGGAGAGGGGAATTTCCATTCCGTTGTCAAGGTAAATCTGGCTGCCCTTCACATTTTTAACATGCTGCATATTTACCACAAAGCTTTTGTGCGGCATGGAAAATCCGTGTTCCTTCATCCGTTCATAAACATCCCCAATCCGATTTACCATAAAGTGATCTTCTTTTGCGGTTACAATGCGCACCCGCCTGTTTGAATACTTGGAATAATAGGCTCCTCATCATCACAAACTGCAATCTTATACATTCCTCTCTTCCTTTCCTGTGCATTTTTAGTATAAAGTTCCGGCAGAAACAAGTAAAGACTGCCGGAACAAAAGACAAAAATCATGTATTAAAAGAAGTGGTGATTATTCCATGTGGCATAATCACCGCTTCTTTTTTACGCAAAAACATATAGGAGTTTAAATACAGCTTTTTTCCAGAGCGGAAGCCCAGGATATATATGCCTGCAGAATTCCCTGTATATATCCCAAGAAAATGCCCGCTCTTCTTTCGTCATAGGCTGGCAGTCGAAGTTTGCCCGCACTGCCATATCTAAAAGCCGCGAAACAGATTCCGGTTCAAGCCATGGAAACTGTTTCAGCATACCCGCTGAAAATGCTTCATCCTGGCAGTCGGCTTCATCCTGGAAGCCTGCCAGGGGCATCATTTTGCAGATATCGCAGAAAATCTCACGTACATCCTGCTGCCGCCGCTGTTTGAGGAGCAGACGGCGTCTCTGACAGACAGCAAATACAGCCAGCGCCAAAAGCAGGAGTATACACAATATCCAGATGGTGACAGCAGTAAAGAAGCCGTTCTCCTGGTCTTTTCTGGCGCCTGTGCCGCTTTCATTCTGCGGTCTGGTTATTGGCTGGTTTTGGCTGTCCGTCTGCCTGACGGTTTCATTTTCATCAATGGATGCCTGGGAGTAGCCCGGCGTGACTTCTATCGGAACCCAGCCCTGGCCGGACAGATAGATTTCTGTCCAGGCGTGTGCCTGGCTGTCTTTTACCCATGCACGGTATTCCTTCCCATTTTTCCGAAAAGCATCCCTGGGGACTATATAGCCTGTCACATATCGGGAGGGAACGCCATACATGCGGAACATGAGTGTCGCTGCAGTGGCAAAATGTACACAGTACCCTTCATGCTTTTCGAACAGGAAATACTCTGTGAAATCTTTATCTTCAGGAAAATGTCCTACACTTAAACTGTATGTGGCATTTTGATGCAGATAGCCTATGATAAAATTACACAAATCCAGAAAATCCTGGGGCTGGTAGGAGCTGCATAAGTCCCGCAGCTTTTCTAGTCTTTCTTCGGGATAGGATGTGTAATTCTGGTAAACAAAACCGGAATATTCCAGTTCGTCCTCTGCGCTGAGCGGCAGACATGTATAGTACCGCTCGTTTAGCTGGTCTCTGAAATAGCAGGTGTATGACAACGAGCCATCCTTCTTTTTGGCAGGTCTAGAGAGATAGGGGCGGTATGCGTAATCGCCCGCATCTTCCTGCAGTTCTACTCTCATGGTATGCCTGAGAGGGGAGTCCGTATATAAACTGGCATCCAGGCTGTCGAGGGCGCGCTGATATACCGTTTCTTCCAGCGGGTCCTCAGCCGCCGCCCATTTATCACCCGTATATTCTGTTCCAGTATAGCACCTTAAATAAACGATATCTTTTGGCTTCTCGTCCAGCGTTACCCTCAATACGTCTTTATTTTGGTCAGATACAAAGTCCGCATTGCCCAATTCACCGTTTCCGATTCCTGCCGCAGCCCAGGTGCTGTTCCAGTCGGAGAACCAGCGGTTAATTTCCTGGAGGACAGAGGTATTCTGCAGTTTCTTTTTTATCTGCGGCGCATCGGAAAAATATGGTTCTAAGGACGGCGCCAGGAAATGAGAGCCGCCTGCCATCAGCAGAGCCAGGAGTGCGGTAAGAAAGAATACGCCTGCTCTCTGGCCTTTGATTTGGCTTAAACCGTCGGTAGCGAGCGCCCCGGAAAAGCAGCCTATCATCATGCAGAGCGGGAGAAAGTCAGGGATTTTCCCGACTGCAAGAGAAGCGCTGACGACGGCTGCCATGCTCACAAAAGCAAACATGCGGCCGCCGTGGAGCAAAAAACCTGTAAACAAGATGGCTGCCCAAGGAAAAATCACAGTCAGCAGAAATAGTAACGCTTCTCTGGCAGCAGGCATAATATCCCTCGTTTTGGCGGCGCCCCCAGTCTGGTATGCACTGATGACCCGGTGAATAACCTCCTCGGCTACGCTTCCGCCTTCTAGGAGTAAATCAAAATTCTGATAAATAAGCCATGCGTAAACCAGGCATGTCAGGATAATCAGCAGCTTTGTATATTTCCCGGCCAGACAGACAACGGCAAAAAAGAGTCCCATGAAAAGGAGAGCGCCAGACAGCAAAGGAAAATCGCAGGGGATTTTAAATACGCTGAGAAAACCGAGTACACAGCCAAAAAGTCCAAGATAGAAATAAATCAGCAAAACAGAAAGTCCGAGGATGCGCTCTGCAAGCCCGGCTTCATATTCTGGCTGTATCAGTTTGATTCCTGTCTGTTTCTTTTTCATTTTTCTCCTCTTTCTGATGTTTACTTCCAAATCTATACCTCCAGGCGGCATCCTGAAATCTGTGCTTCCAGATGTTCCGTCTCAAGTACCATGATTTCCGCGCCGTTTACGGAAACTGCAGGGCGCATATCTATTTGCAGAATGCTTCCGAAATGTTCTCCCGGATATTCTATTCGGCAGGCTTCTGACAAATTAAGTTCCTGCGTATAAGGGACTGCGCCCAGCAGAAGGTCAGCCATCTCATAGACCTGTTCCTCATTCTGCACGCAGCTTCGGCATAAACAGTCCTGTGTTTTATCATACCATGCTACATAATGGTATACCTTCGCCTGCTGCAGGGAAAAAGATACAGCAGCTGCCAGCTCAAATACACCGTCTGCTTTCCGGATAAGGTCTTTCCCAATTTTGTCCGTATGGAAATCTATCAGGACAAGCACGCTGCACCCTATCGGGCGGCTAAGTTCCTTTGTCATTAGTTCATCGGCTTTTGCACTCAGTTTCCAATGCACCCGCTGCAGGGTGTCTCCATCCCGAAATTCCCTGATTTGAAAAATTTCCGAAGGGTCGTCCCCGCTCCGGTGCGGATCGTACTCGTTCCCGTCTACCGGGAAATTCCGCGTCTGGCCGCTGACTTCAATTTCCATCTGGTAGAATCCGGGAAGTACGTTTATAAAAGCGTCCTCCGTGCAGGGAATTTTACGGGAAAACAGTCCCAGATAGTCAAAGACCTTTCCTCGTGCCCCGTGAAAATAGTAGCGGCCGCAGTGCCCGGCGGATGCCAGGCAAAAGGCGGTGCTTTTTTTGCGTGCCGGAATGCTTGCCGTTACCGGGAGCTTCTCGCTTTGGGATGCCCATGTGTGGCGCGCTTCTATTTGGAAACGGATTTTCGTCACAGGGAGGATTCCCCGGTTTTTAAGTTTCAGGGCTATTTTAACTTCTTCATCCCTTGAAGCTGCGGGAATCCTGGCTTCCAGCCTTGCAGAAACTTTTCGTTTCAGATACCAGGAGAGCAGGAACATGGCTGCAAACACGAGGATTTCAAAGGCTAGAAGGGTGGTACCGTAAAAATTCTCATACATGATTTCGACGTAGACTGTCAGCAGGACAATTCCAATGTAAAAAATAATCCGCTTCATATTACCGCCTCTTTGGTGTGGGCCTGTCTACCTGTTCCAGCACGCTGTCGGCCACAGCGTCGGCGGTTACGCGGCTTACCCTTGCTTTGGAGCTGAGACGGATTCTGTGCAGAGCCACGTCTTTAAATACAAAAACCACGTCCGCAGGAGTCACATAGGTGCGGCCGTTTAAAAACGCCGCGGCTTTTGACATTTTGGCAAGGGCGAGAGTACCTCTGGGACTGAGTCCGAGTTCCAGCATGGGGTGATTCCTAGTTGCCGCCGCCAGTTCTGCCATGTAAGTAAAAATCCGGTCATGGACAAACACCTGCTCCGTTTCCTTCTGCATCAACAGGAGTTCCTCGCCCTGTATAATGGGCAGGATATCGGAAATCGGATTTCCGCCGTCGCGCCCCTTTAAGATTGCGATTTCATTTTCCACATTTGGGTAGCCCATGGATAGGCAAATCATAAACCTGTCAAGCTGTGATTCCGGGAGCATCTGCGTTCCGGCAGAGCCAACCGGATTCTGAGTAGCGATAACCATGAAAGGTTTCGGGACATCCCGGGTGATTCCGTCTACGGTTACATGCCCTTCCTCCATAACTTCCAGAAGCGCCGACTGGGTTTTAGGGGAGGTACGGTTGATTTCATCTGCCAGGAAAAGGTTGCACATAGCGGCGCCCGGACGGTATTCAAAAATGCCCGTTTCTTTCCTGTAAATAGAAAATCCTGTAATATCAGAGGGCAGTACATCCGGCGTAAACTGCACTCTATTCTGCTGCAGGGCACAAGCCTTCGAAAATGCCAGAGCCATTGTGGTTTTTCCTACGCCGGGGATATCTTCCAGCAGGATATGTCCACCTGCCAGCATCGCCATCATGACTTTATAGATACAATCATCCTTTCCGATGACTGCCCGTTTCACTTCCTGTATAATCATTCCCGCCTTTTCTGCGTACATGCGGTATACCTCCTTTGAATATGACGAATTGTAACAGCTGATAATCTATTTCATCATATCATCCCAGACATGCATTTACAAGAAAATTTATGGCAGAGTAGAGACTGCAGAAATAGGGAGAGGACGCATGTTTTAGCGGTTACAGAGAGCCAGAATGTGATGAGCTTAGGGGGCAGCGTTATCTTAAGAGAAAATAAACAATAAGAGATTAAAAAATAATAAAATACATCTTGAAAAAATATTATAAGTGTGCTATTTTAGGGTTACAAAGATGTACGTTTTTGGAGTACGTTAAAAATATTTTCACATTTTATTTCATCAAAATCTTAATAAGTGTTTCTGTAAATTCTTTTGTTATATCTATGATTTACCCTTTAACAAACAGAGAATGCTGCAATGATTTTCCATTATAAAAAGAACGTCCTTCAAACGTATGATTTTTGACAGCCGGAGTTCGGATTCTGGATTTTATTCCTGCGAGTAGTGAGCCAGGCGCTGTGTTTACAGCGCGCTCCTCTTTTGGTGTACGGATATTTGGTGATTGCCGCCAAGGTCAAATACCTCGCAGATTTTCTGTCCAGTCAGCTTATAGCGGGGTATTTGACTCTTTCGTGAAATCCGTCAGTCCGAAGCGTATGGCTGGGCAGTAATTTTAAATTCATATAGAATGGGAGGGCTTAATCATGAGGAAAACAGGTACAAGAAACAGGGGAAAGGCATTGTTTATTTTTGCATTGGCGTTGGTGCTGGCAGCTGCCTTGGTGCCGATTACCGGGATTGCAGGAAAGGAGAGCACGACGGTACAGGAAAGTGGAACAGGCCGTATATCAGAAGAAAAACGGCTGTCTCCAATTGGCCGGGAGCCAAACATGGAAGGGAAATCAGCAGAGCAGGAAACAGATGAGTCCGGGAAGCCGAAAGGACAGCCGCGGATAGAAGCTGCGGACTCGGAAAGAACCACAGGATTTCCGGGAACAAAAGCGGCGGAATCGCAAGGGGATGCAGAATCTCCAGAAATCAAGAGCATGGAGTCTGAGCATTCGTCAGAGCCTTCGGAAGCAAAGGACGCCAAATATGAGAGCGCCACAGAAGAAACGAAAATAAAGTCAGCAAATCCGATTTCAGAGACAGCAGAGAAAGAAACAGGGCGAAAAGGAGAGGACGAAGAATCCCAGGCACAGGAAACTACGCGCAGCATACAGATGCCTCTTTCGGAAAAGAGGGAGGAAAAAATAGCGAAGAAGCTTCTTTTCAAAATGCAAGGAGAGGCAGAGGCATGGATGTATTACGGCGCTTCTGATTTCGAAAGCATCAGCAGGGGAGAGGGAAGAAGAGAATCCTTTGCAGATGCCTGTGAAGTAGACTTGGGAGGAGCAGATAGCGGAAAGGTCTGGGTGTATGCACAGGCATATGGTGACAATGCGGAGTACTTGGGGCTGGAGGCTTCACAGGGCGTCAGGCATAAGATTTTGCGGAGCATGGAAGGCGTCGGAGGCTTTGTATTTCTTTCCCTTGATGTTTCGGCTATGGAAGAGGAGAGGGGCACAGTGACTATACGGTTTGGAGAGAAGGCAGCACCGCAGATGCTGGCGCGGGCATCAGGGTCATTCAACACGACTTCAACAAAAAAGCTTACGGGTTTAAACTTTACTTATCTTGGCTCCCAGCCAACGATGTACCAGAAAAAACCTGCAACTGGTGAAAGCGCCGTATGGGGAAATGGAACCTGGATAATGAAAAGGCCAACTGTTGACAAGCTGTGCAGTCTCTTCGGGGTTCCGAAACCGGTGGGCGCGCGCTATACAAATGCAGGAGTGGATGGAAGCGGAAATATTTATATGCGCTGCACAGGTGTCACGAATCTTTCCGGAATATCAGGCGCTGACGGAGGTCATAGCGGGCTGGGCGCTGATGAGGCATATATCCGGTGTATCGATATAGAAACCACCGATACTACAGCGACTTATACATTCCGGCTCTGGGCGGCAAATGGAGGACGTGGACAGACGACGGAAGGCTATATGCAAATTAGTACATATACACCGGGACCCACGGATATTTCCTTTGAAAAGAGTATTAAAAATGGGGGCAGCGTTCGGGATGTTCTGGGATGCGGGACTACGGCAGGGAAAGCCGGGGCAAACTTCCGGGTATATAAGGTAAACCAAGAAGGTCTAGAAAAAATCGCCCAGAGGATGAATACAGGCTCAAAGACAGACAGCGAATGGTGGGCAGGAATCACTTCGAAAGATGCCTGCAAAAAAATATTGCCGGAAGTAGTGAAGCTTATGTCAAAAGATAATGCAAAGCCAGGAGAGAAGTCACCGAATCCAAACGGCGATTATTTTAAAATGGTCGGCGCGTATGCTACCGGAGCAGACGGGAGGACAGAAAAAATTCCGGTTAAATCCGGGACGAAAGATTACTATATGGTGTTTGAGCGGCGTTCTCCGGAAGGGCTGAATATGGGATATGACGGGACAGCCGGAGTACCGGAAGGCGCGCATTACTTTTATAAAGCATTCACGCTATACGGTGACGGAAAAATTCTGATGCTGGATGCAAAAGGAGATTACAGCCTGGATGGTGGAGACGATATGGTTACGATCGGAGATTCTCCGGTACTGACAAGTACAAGAGTCGGGAAAACAATTATCGGTTTTGCTCCGGCAAGTGTAGGGCTGGACTGGAAAGATTTCAGCGTGCAGGTTTCGGATAATGCAGGCTTTACCGGAAACGTGGTATCTATACCGCTGGTCGGGGAGTACACCACGATACCAAATCTGTTTGTGGGAAAAGTATACTACCTCAGAGAAAATCCGGGGGCGGCGGCAGTTACATCAAAAGTTGGTTACAAAGTATCTCCGATTGTCTATTCATTCTATGTCACAGAAGAAGGAAAAGCCGTCTATTCACATACAAATAAAGCAAATATTAATGCCCCGAACGCAGTAGATGCGTCAGAGCACGATTATATCGGCTCAGAAATACAGGGCATCGGGAATGAACTGGATACGGGGGATGGGAGAGTTGTAAAAGTATCTGCCCTGCCTGCCATTTCAGAAGATAATCCGTGTTACTCCCTGGAGAATGCTGTCTATAAACTTTACCGGAAGGCATCTCCCACCACAGCAAATACCGGAGGTACAGAGGTGGGGACACTGCGCACAAAGGCAGACGGAGTGTCTAATACGATTACGCTGCCGGTGGGGTATTATTATGCGGTAGAGACGGAGGCGCCGGAAGGGTTTTTGATAAGCCAGGAAGCAATACCATTTGTGGTAGAAAGGAATAGGCTTACAACGATAAGAGCTGTGGATATGCCGGGAAATGATCCGATTAAAATTTTTTTAACAAAAGATGATTCTGAAACAAATGTGAATAGTCCACAGGGCGGGGCAGCATTGGAGGGTGCCGAGTATACGGTAAAATATTATGCAGGATATTATACGAAAGAAGAATTGTCTGACATAAGGTCGCTTAAACCAGCTAGGACCTGGGTATACGAAACGGATGCAAATGGATATATCAGTATATCTCATATGACTCCAATTAGGGGGGATGATGTTTACAAAGATAGAAGAAATGATGTAATTATGCCAGTGGGCACGGTTTCTATTCAAGAGACAAAGGCGCCAGAGGGGTATTTGATAGATGATACCATTTATGTTCAGCAGATACGGATGGAGGAAAACAATAAAGCAGTAATTGCTACGAACACAAAAATCGTAAAAGAAGAGCCTTGCCGCGGTGATTTTAAAATGCTAAAGGTCAGTGATGGAGGAAAAGCTCTTTCTGATATACCTTTCCGAATTACTTCAAAAACAACAGGAGAATCCCATGTGGCAGTGACAGATGAGAAAGGGGTATTAGACACTTCAAAAACGCATAGTAACAATACAAATAGAGGGGAAAAGTCTGAGGACGGTGTATGGTTTGGCGAGTTGTCGGCGCTGGATGATGAAAAAGGAGCGTTGTTATATGACACTTATGTTATCGAAGAATTGCTTTGTGAAAATAACAAAGATAAGTTTATGCTGGAGCCTTTTGAAGTCACTATTGAAGAGGATTCTGTGGTAAAAGATATTGGAACAAAGGAAAACGAAACAAAAGAAGAGCCGAAGCTGAGAACTACGGCAGCAGATATTGAGACATCGGAACATAAAGCGTTTGTAAACGAGACTACGACAATTACAGATACTATAGAGTATGCAAATCTGGAAATTGGAAAAGAGTATACATTTGAGGGATATCTTGTAGTAAAAGAGACAGGAGAGCCTTTACTGGATGCAGATGGGAATAAGATTACCGCAGATAAGACGATTACAGTTGGGGACACGGTTAAAGATTTTATTTCAACTATTAATGGTTCTGCAGATGAGCGATATGGAAGTGGGACTGTAGAATTATCTTTTACATTTGACTCTAGGCTGATGAAAGGGAAATCCATAGTAGTATTTGAAGATTTGTATCTGGAAAAGTTCCATGTGGGAGCCCATGGAGATCTTCGAGATACAGGGCAGACCATAAGGTTTTCCGACCAGGAGATTTCCACGACGGCAACAGATAAAAATACAGGGAAACATTATGTGCCGTTGGAAGAGAAAGTGATTATTAACGATGAAGTAGTTTACAAAGATTTGATTCCGGGACACAGCTATAAATTAAAAGGGGTGTTGATGGATAAAAGTACGAAGCAGCCTTTGCTGGTGAATGGAGAGCAAGTGGAAGCAGAAGTTGAATTTATACCCGAAAAACCAGACGGAACGGTGAATCTTTCTTATACATTGGATTCCAGAACATTAGAGGATGTGACAACGGTAGTCTTTGAAACTTTATACTATAAAGAGCGGGAAATTGCTTCCCATGCGGATATTCAGGATGAAAACCAGGAAGTGTATTTTACAGGTGTAAAGTTCAAAACAACGCTGACAGACAATGAAACCAAAGGACATGAGGGGATTGTGAATAAAGAAACGACTCTTACGGACACGGTGTCATATACTGGATTGATTCCGGGGAGAGAATATACGCTTACAGGAATCCTTATGGATAAAAAAACGGGAAAACCATTACTGATAAATAGCAGAAAAATAGAAAGTACAATGAAGTTCACGCCGGAAAACAAGGAGGGCAGCGTGTCTGTTCCATTTACTTTTGATTCGACTGCATGGAGTGGGAAGTCCGTGGTAGCGTTTGAAACCCTGTATCAGAATAGGAAAGAAGTGGGGGTTCATGCGGATATTAATGATGCTGGACAGAGTGTGGAGTTCTGTAAGCCGGATATAGAAACTACAGCGGTAGATAATGAAACGAGGATCCGGGAGGCATTTGTAAACGAAACTACATCCATTATTGATACAGTGCATTATAAAAATTTGATACCTGGAAGAGAGTATAAATTATCCGGGGTGTTGGTGGAGCAAAAAACAGGTAAAGAGATTTTGGCGGGGATGTCGGCAGTACAGGCAGAAACAGTGTTTACTGCTGATACGTCTGAGGGAAAAGTGGAGGTAGAATTCACTTTTGATTCATCCGCGCTGAAAGAAAAAGAGGCGGTTGTATTTGAGACTTTGTTTTTGGACGAGCGAGAGATTGCGGTGCATAAAGATTTAAAAGATGAAGAGCAGACAATCCGTTTTACTAGTATTCAGCTAGAAACCTCCGCAATTGATAAAGTGTCTGGAAGCCAGACTGCAAGTCCAGAAAAACAGGTGACAATAACAGACACAGTAAAATATTCCGGCTTAATTCCAGGCAAACATTATACTATAAAAGGAATGCTTATGGATAAAGCGACTGGAAACCCGCTAAAGGCAGGAGGAAAAGAAGTCGCAGCTTCCAGGAGTTTTCAGGCAGAAAAAAGAAATGGTGAAGTGGAAGTAGAATTTATGTTTGATGCTTCAGGAATGGATGAGAAGGACATTGTTGCCTTTGAAGAACTGTATTATAAGGAAAGGCTTATTGCTTCTCATTCAGATTTGAACGACGAAAATCAGACAGTAAGTATAGCAAAAAATGAAGAAAAGACATCTGCAAAAAAAGCAGCGGACGCTCCCCAAACGGGAGATAGGACAAATATCATACAGTATATTAGTTTGATAGCAGCTGTTATAGTTAGTGGGGGATGGATGCTTTTAAAGCGTAGAAAAGTGAAATAGCATAGGAGGTTGCGGTGTTTTAATTGCTTTTAGTGCAAGTTGATTTGAAACTTATTCGGCATCCTGCATATATTTACTTTTTTGAATAGTTATTATATACTATAAATATAAATAATATGCGTAATTTTGGAGGGGTGAATGTGAATAAGAAAAAGAATTTTATGAGAGTCATTATAATCATGCTGGGGTTTGTATGTTCGCTGGGAATGATAAGTTCGCTGCGGACTGAGGCGAAAAAGCCGAAACTGAATAAGGCTTCTGTTGTGTTATGCAAGGGAAAATCAACGATACTGAAAGTATCCGGAACATCAAAACGAATCAAAAAGTATGCCTGGAAAGTAAAAGGAAAAGCGGTAAAAATCATCAGTAAGCGGAAAAACACTGTTAAGATAAAAGCTGTAAAAACTGGCAAATCCGTTATAAGGATAAAAATAAATGGCAAAACGTTAAAGTGTATAGTCAAGGTCAAGAGTGCAAAGAAAACGACAGGGAAAACTCCGTCTGTTGTGCCGCCAGAAAAGCCAGTGCAGCCGAAACCAGGTCAGGATATTCAGCAGCCAGAAATAAAACCGGAGGTGATACAGCCAGGAAATTCAGAGGAAACGGAACCAGGGGAAAATGATGAGAATGTTACGTTCCAATATACAAGGAATGTTGGGAGTAATAATATTTATTTTTATGACAACTTTATTATATTTACTCCTGGATTTTTGAGTATGATTTTTTCTGATGAAGAAAGTAAAACATGGATAGAAAAATTATCATCTTATGAAAAGTCTTTTATGATAGAAGCAATAAATAACAGTGATAATAGCAGTGAATTGAAAGAATCCTTGATTGCTATTATAAATAATCCTGATATTTTAGTCCAGGAGGAAGGGATTAGAGCAGAATTAAAAAAGAAAATAAATACTGAAGGAAGTAACCATGGATATGAGTTGGGAATGTTAAACTTTCCATCTAATGATGGAAGATTCGATGTAGTATATAAAGCCGCCTGGTACACAATCCCCAAATCTGAATATGCAAAGATAATGGATGAGCGTGGCGAATTTAAAGGTACAGAATCAGAGTTTCTGGAATTGATGGAAAAGATAAATATCCACAAATAAAATGAGTTGTAACCGCTATATTTGAATGAAAAAAATTTTCCAAAGCATCACCCTTTGTTTTGATGAAGGGTGGTGCTTTGAACATATCTGCGTTATACTGTAAAAAGGTATTGGCACATACGTGTACAACTAAAATTTTTCAGAAAGGCGGATTTATATATGAATATACGCTTTTATAATGCGAAGATTTTAACAATGGCAGAAGGTTTTGAAATTTGTGAGGGAGAGCTGTGGGTGTCTGGCAGTGAGATTGTGCGTGTGGGAAGTGAGGGAGTCCAGGAAGCCCTTTTATGGGACAGGGAGATTGATGTGCAGGGGAACCTGCTGATGCCGGGATTTAAGAATGCACATACGCATTCAGCGATGACGTTTCTGCGTTCTTATGCGGATGATATGCCGCTTTTTGAATGGCTGAACCAGCAGGTTTTTCCCATGGAAGCGAAACTGACGCCGGAGCATATTTACCATTTGAGCAAATTAGCAGTCATGGAGTATCTCACCAGTGGAATTACTGCAAATTTTGATATGTACTTAACTCCGGATACTATAGTACAGGCATCGGTAGACTGTGGCTTCCGCACAGTTATTTGCGGGGCTGTGAATGATTTCAGCCAATCCGTAGAAGAGATGGAAGGATGGTATCAAAAATATAATGGTTTTCATGAGCTGATAAGCTGCCGTCTGGGATTTCATGCAGAGTATACTACTTCCCGGGGGATTTTGGAGGGAATTGCTGCATTGGCAGAGAAGTATCAGGCACCTGTGTACACACATTTGGCAGAGACGGAAGGTGAGGTAAAGCAATGTGTGGAGCGGAATCAAATGACACCTGTAGAGTATTTGGACAGTCTCGATATGTTTAAATATGGAGGCGGAGGATTCCACTGCGTTCATATGACAGAGAGGGACATGGAGATTTTAAAAACGCGTGGGGTATATGCGGTGACAAATCCGGCTTCAAATTTGAAACTGGCCAGTGGCATTGCACCGATTCGTGATATGTCTGCGAAGGGGATTCCTATCGCTATCGGAACCGATGGACCGGCGAGTAATAATTGTCTGGACATGTTTCGGGAAATGTTTCTGGTAACGGCGCTTGCCAAATACCGGGAAAAGGATGCCGCGGTGGTGGATGCAAATGACGTACTTTATATGGCAACAGTGGGAGGTGCAAAGGCTATGGACCTGAATGATTGTGATACGCTGGAGCCGGGAAAAAAGGCCGATGTGATTCTGATTGATTTACATCAGCCGAATATGCAGCCCCTGAACAACATTACCAAGAATGTGGTGTACAGCGGCTGCAGACAGAACGTGAAGCTCACCATGGTGAATGGAAAGATTTTATATGAAGATGGGAAATTCTCTATTGGTACGGAGCCAGAGGAGATTTATGAAAAGGCAAATGAAATCTGCATTTCTTTAAAAAATTAATCTGGGGAGGAGCAGCGGCAGAGAATGCATTCCAGCCGCTGCATTTCCCGAATTTCTGTGCGTTGTGAAGTGATGATGGACTGGAGAATCGGTACTAGCTCCGGGCAGAGCGGGAAGTTTAATGCGTTCTCCGACATTTGGATGGCGCCTTCGTGATGGGGAATCATTTCCCGGATAAAATTGCCGTTAATGCTGTTGTCTTCGCACGCATTTTCCATACGGTAAAATATATTGGCAGTAATTTGGCGGAAGCATTGGAGGTAGGAATATTGCTCAGGTTCTGTATTTTCGTATTTGCAGCAGCCCTCCAAGATGGCGGTCATATTGGCGATGTCCCGCCGCTGCTCCATGATAATGTTTTCTGCAATATTCTGCAGTGGTATCCATGTGGTGTATTTCAGGAGGGAGACAGACATTTCGATAGCGGCTTTGTGGTGGGGAATCATTTGTGCTATGAAATTGTGGGAAATACTGTCTGTCAGTTCGACATCATGCATTCCGCAAATCATATCTTCCAGTATTTTATGGTATTGTTCCAGATATCGGGCAGCAGTTTTGCTGAGTTCTGTTTGAATATTCATTTTACCGATCCCATTTTGTGTTCTTATTATAACTTTATGCCAGAAGGAAGCAGTTAGTGATAAAATTTCGAAAAACCAGCGGCATTTCTAAATGTGTTAAAGGGTTAGGCAGAGGATATCCGACTGGGTGTATCTGCCGCTCCGCTGCCGCATATGCTGAAAGGAAAAGTATGAAGCAGGTATGAGAAATGGCAGATGATCAGAAAATAGAGAACCTTCTGAATCTTGCGCTGGACGCAACGCTAGAGGAGAGGGAAAAATCGCCGGAATTAATGGTAGGGTATGATGAGGAGGAGCAGAGATGGGATATTATTGTAAAATATAATGGAAATATCCTGCGTTTGGAGGACGAGGAAATCCGCATCACAGAGCTGTCGAATGAATATGCGGTTATTAATCTTCCGGAGTCACGTATTGACGAGATAGCGGCACAGCCGGAAATTGAATACGTGGAAAAGCCCAAAAGACTGGTATTTTCTGTAAATCAGGGGCGTGCAGTATCTTGTATCAATGTGCTGCAGACTGCCCAGTATAGCTTGCGGGGGCAGGGAATCATCGTAGCGGTTCTGGATTCCGGGGTGGATTATGCTCATCCGGATTTTCGCAGGGAAGATGGGAGCACACGGATATTATCGCTTTGGGATCAGACTGCGTCAGGAACGCCGCCAGAAGGATTTCGTATCGGTGCAGAGTTTACCCAGGAGCAGATTAATGCGGCTCTGGAGGCTCCAACTATACAGGAAAGATATCGTTTAGTGCCGTCACGGGATCTAAATGGGCATGGAACAGGGGTGCTGGGGATTGCGGCGGGAAATGGGCGTGCTTCAGAAGGGCAGTACCGGGGCGTAGCTTCCGAGAGTGATATTTTAGTGGTAAAGCTTGGTCTGCCAAGACCTAATTCTTTTCCAAGGACTACGGAAATGATGCAGGCAATCGATTATGTGATTCGCAAGGCCAGAGAATTTCAAAAGCCTGTTGCGATTAATCTGAGCTTTGGAACTGTGTATGGAGGGCATGACGGCAGCAGCTTGTTGGAGACTTATTTGGATGATATGGCAAATATATGGAAAACAACGATTCTGGCAGGAACCGGGAATGAAGGGGCGGCAGCAGGGCACACATCGGGAACACTCGTGGACGGTGAGGTACAGGAAGTACAGATTGGTGTAGCCCCGGGCGAGTTGTCTTTTAACATACAGGTTTGGAAATCTTATGTGGATGAAATAGAAATTTATCTGGTTCATCCGTCAGGGGAGCGTGTAGGGCCGCTGCAGGAAACGCTGGGAGCCCAGCGGTATCAGATGGGCGAAACCGAGATATTAATCTACTACGGAAAACCCAGTCCATACAGCACATCTCAGGAAATATATTTTGATTTTATCCCAAAACGTGAATATTTGGACAGCGGTATCTGGAGGGTGCGTCTGGTGCCAAGGAAAATCGTAGATGGACGCTTTGATATGTGGCTTCCTTCCGAGGGCAGCCTGAATCTTGGCAGCCGCTTTTACCAGCCAACACCAGATACGACACTTACGCTTCCGTCGAGTTCTAGGAAACTAATTTCTGTGGGGGCGTACGACTCGCGCCTAATGACATACGCGCCATTTTCTGGGAGAGGATATACCAGAGGAGAGCATTTTGTCAAGCCAGACCTGGCAGCTCCGGGCGTAGGAATCATGACCACTGCACCCGGGGGAGGATACCAGCCCATGACCGGGACGTCATTTGCGGTGCCCTTTGCGACAGGGGCGGCAGCGATGCTTATGCAGTGGGGGATTGTAGAGGGGAATGATGCGTTTCTGTATGGGGAGAAAGTAAAAGCTTATTTAAGGCGCGGGGCGAGGCCGCTGCCTGGATTTACAAAGTATCCGAACCCGCAGGTAGGATATGGGGCGCTTTGTGTGAGGGACAGCCTGCCGGGTTGAGGTTGAAGAAAATGATGAAGTTATAAATTAGGGCATAAGCACATAAACAATCTTTTTGAATTGGGAATAGAAAAAAGCATGTGCATGTGGTAAAATATTAGCGGTACTCTGGAGCTCGGACGTATGGGACCGGAGATTACGGACTTTACCAAGCTGGTAAAGAGACAGGTTTAAACCACAGGGGGAAGAAAATAATGCAATCAAAAAAACAGAAGAAGCGGCCCACTGCTTTTATCATAGGGGGCGGAATTGTGCTGGTGGCACTTTGTCTTATTGCGATAATATGGATGGCAGAAGGTGTGAAGACAGGCACAGGTCAGGCTGTTTACATATTGGAAGAGATAGGTATGGAATCTCCAGAGGCTCGGCGCAGTTTTTTGGTTCAGACTGTTGTCATGGCGGCTGCGATGCTTCTGGTATTTTTGATACTGGTCTATCAGTTTAGGAAAAATGCGAGGATTCTTCTGGATCAGGAAAAGGCGGATAAGGACGGGTTCAGGGCTGCACTTGCTCAGATTGAACGAGAACGGACCGCGATGGAAAATATTCAGGCGGCTTTGGGCTCCGGTCCTTGGAGTATGGAGTTTGACGAGCGTGGAGAGATAATCTCTTGTGTCTGGACCGATGTGTTTCGAAACATGCTGGGATACGAGGGCGAAGCAGATTTTCCGAACAGGCTGGATTCCTGGTCGAATTTGCTTCATGAAGAGGATAAAGAGTATGTGATGAAGGAGTACTGGGACACGGTAAGGGATTACACTGGTGAGAAGACCTATGATGTGAAATACCGTCTTCTCACCAGAAATGCAGGATGGAGATGGTTCCATGCAGCCGGTCGGCTGTCCAGGAGGGAGGATGGGTCTCCGGTCACCTTTGTAGGCTTTTTTGTAGATATTGATGATGAGAAGAGAATGGAGGCGCAGTTGGAAGCGCAGAGGGCGGATCTTCAGGATGCACTGGCTGTGGCGCAGCATGCTAATCAGGCGAAAACCACGTTTCTCAACAATATGTCTCATGATATTCGGACTCCCATGAACGCCATCATAGGCTTTACATCGCTTGCCGCCGCGCATATTGACAATACGGAGCAGGTACGGGACTATCTGACAAAGATTGCCACCTCCAGCAATCATCTGCTGAGCCTGATTAATGATGTGCTAGATATGAGCCGCATTGAAAGCGGAAAGGTAAAAATTGAGGAAAAGGAGAGTTCTCTTCCGGAGATTTTACATGACTTAAAGACCATTGTACAGGCAGATATTATGTCAAAGCAGCTGGATTTTTATATTGATACGGTGGACGTGGTAAATGAATATGTTTTGTGCGACAGGCTCAGGCTGAATCAGATTTTGCTGAATCTGTTGAGCAATGCTATGAAGTTTACAAAGCCGGGTGGTATGGTAAGCGTTCGGATTCTGCAGAAGAAAAATGCGCCAGAAGGCTATGCCGCTTATGAATTTCAGATAAAAGATACCGGAATCGGAATGAGTCCGGAATTTTTAAAACATGTTTTTGAACCCTTTGAGCGTGAGAGGACAAGTACAGTCAGCGGAATACAGGGAACCGGGCTTGGCATGGCGATTACCAGGAATATTGTGGATATGATGGGCGGTACCGTCTGTGTGGAGAGTGAGGTGGGAAAAGGAACTACGTTTACGGTATCCCTGCAGTTTAAGACCTGCTCCGATCCGGTAAGGCAGGAAACGATTCCTGAGCTGCAGGGACTCCGGGCGCTTGTGGCAGACGACGATTTTAATACCTGCTCCAGCGTGACTAAGATGCTGGCCGACATCGGCATGCGCCCGGATTGGACGACGTCTGGCAAGGAGGCGGTGCTTCGGGTAAAGCTTGCCGTGGAACAGAATGATGAGTATGCCGTATATATCATAGACTGGCTCATGCCGGATATGAATGGAGTTGAGGTAGTGAGGCGGATTCGAAGGCTTATCGGAGAAGAGACGCCCATTATCATTCTGACTGCGTATGATTGGTCGGACATTGAAGAAGAGGCAAGAAAAGCAGGCGTCACGGCTTTCTGTTCCAAACCAATCTTTTTATCGGAGCTCAAAGAGATACTAGAGTCGCCGTTTGCAGTCGGAAATTCGAAAGAAGCTTTGCAGGAGACGTTTTCCTTCCATGGAAAGAAGATTCTTTTGGTGGAGGATAATGAACTGAACCAGGAGATTGCTGTGGAGATTCTTCAGGAAGTCGGCTTTGCTGTGGATGTTGCGGATGACGGTGCCGTTGCGGTAAAGAAGATGAGGGAAGCGGAACCCGGCCGGTATGATCTGATTTTGATGGATATCCAGATGCCGGTTATGGACGGCTATGAAGCGACAAAACAAATCAGGGCGCTGGAGGATTCGGATATTGCTGATATTCCGATTATTGCCATGACAGCCAATGCTTTTGATGAAGATAAAAAAGCGGCGATGGAAGCCGGGATGAATGGTCATATTGCAAAACCTATTGATGTTTCTAAATTGCTGGAGTTTTTATGGGAGACGGTAAAACCGA
Source organism: Lachnospiraceae bacterium 46-15 (assembly GCA_041223665.1). Lineage (GTDB taxonomy): Bacteria > Bacillota > Clostridia > Lachnospirales > Lachnospiraceae > Hominisplanchenecus_A. The sequence goes on along the minus strand of JBCLQO010000008.1, from coordinate 5,600 downwards.
CAGTATGTGAAATCGAAACTTCAAAAGAAATCTGATGGAAAAATTACCATCACTTTTGGATGGAATGGAAACGGAAAGAAAGGGACGGAGGATATGGATTATAAATTTTACGGCTGGGAGCAGGCGGACGCTCAGGCAGTTACAGATGAATATGAGGGAATCCAGACACCGTGTGGTTTATACGATGCGCTTTCCGATATCTGGTGTGAGTACACTTGTGCTCCGAGAATGCGGGATGGCTGGAGCAGGGAGAACAAGACGCTTGGACAGTGCTCCATCACGGCATTTCTCGCGCAGGACATTTTCGGCGGAAAAGTGTATGGAATACCCAGGGAGGGCGGAAACTACCATTGCTACAATGTAGTAGGCGGCTGTGTGTTTGACTTGACCAGTGAACAGTTCGGAGATGAAGTGCTGAGTTATGAAAATAACCCGGAGCAGCTCCGGGAGGTGCATTTTGCGAAAGAAGAGAAGCGGCAGAGGTACGAGTATCTCCGGGAGGAGCTTAAAAGACGTTTTGGAAAGCAAAGGGATGGAATAACCTGAATTTTCACCAAAAATGATTTCATTTCTGCCCATTTTATGGTAAAATTTACTGGAAAGAAATTATATCAGGGGTGGCCGCCTGTATTCCTGGAAGCAGGTGAAGGCAATGGGCGGGATGCCATGGAAAGGGGCAAAAGCTATGAAAAGTGAGGCAATTAGAAAAATATGCGAGGAAAAGCAGATTCGCATGATTGATTTTAAAATGACGGACATTGATGGACGGTGGAGGCACATTACGATTCCGGTAGAGCGGTTTGAGGAGAGTGTATTTACTTATGGCATCGGCTTTGACGGCTCTAATTATGGATATGCGCCTATTGAGAAGAGCGACATGGTATTTCTGCCGGATGCGGATACTGCTTATGTAGACCCGTTTGCGTCGGTTCCGACTCTGACGATGTGCGGCAATGTATGCACGATTGGGAAAGGGGAAAATAAGCCTTTTGACCAGTATCCTAAAAATGTGAGCCTGCGGGCGGTGGAGTACATGAAAGAGAGCGGCATTGCGGACAGGATGGTGATTGGACCGGAATTTGAGTTTTATCTGTTTGACAGCGCGCGTTTTGAGGTATCGCCGCAGCAGTGCGGTTACCGGATTGATACAAGGCAGGCGGACTGGAACTGTAGTTTGGACACTCTGGGAAATAATGGATACGAGGTTCACAGCAAGGGCGGCTATCATGTGGCAGCGCCCCAGGATGTGGGATACGATCTGCGCAGCCGGATGTGTATGATGATGGAGGATTGGGGGATTAAGGTAAAATACCATCATCACGAGGTTGGCGGCCCGGGGCAGATGGAGATTGAAGTGGAGCTTGCAGACATGCCTGAGATGGCAGATAATACGATGATTACGAAGTATATTATTAAAAATATGGCAGCGCAGGAGGGAAAGACGGCCACATTCCTGCCAAAGCCGATTTATCAGGAGGCAGGAAGCGGGATGCATGTGCATATGCTGCTTCTCAAGGACGGAAAGCCTCTGTTTTATGATGAAAACGGATACTCAGGGCTGAGCCGTACAGCGCACTATTTTATCGGCGGACTGCTGAAACATATCGCGTCGCTGTGTGCGTTTACGAATCCTTCGACGAACTCCTTTAAGCGTCTGGTTCCGGGGTATGAAGCTCCGGTTACGATTGGTTATGCGACGTCTAACCGCAGCGCGGTGATTCGGATTCCGGCATATGCCAAGGCTCCTGAGACGAAGCGGTTTGAGCTGCGGAACCCGGATGCGACGGCAAATCCTTATTATGCATATGCGGCAATCCTGATGGCAGGGCTGGACGGCATTGAAAACCAGATTGACCCGGCAGAAAATGGCTGGGGCCCTTATGATTTTAATTTGTATACTTTGTCAGAAGAGGAGCAGAAGAGGATAAAGGGGCTTCCTAAGTCTTTGGATGAAGCGCTCGATGCACTCGAAGCAGACCATGACTACCTGACAAAAGGCGGTGTGTTCCCACAAAGACTCATTGATGTGTGGGTGGCCCGCAAGCGCGCAGAATTAAAGAAGATGGAGCAGATTCCGAATCCAGCGGAATTTAAGATGTATTATGATTTATAAGAATTCGTCTGTTTAGGGAACATGCTGTGTGCTAAAGCATACATTTATATGGGCGTGTAGGAATAGAAAAATCCCCGGAGATGTTTGGGTTCTCCGGGGATTTTTGAGTCATATGCCTTATTTAGAAGCACTTGTTCAATCGGAGAAATAGGCTCAGATTGAACAAGCGTTTTGATGTGGGGGGGGGTTAACAGGTTGCGCCTCCAACTACCGTCTTTTCAAGAATTTTCTCACGGTCTATAGTGCTGTTCAGCAGCTTATCCTGTACGTATTCAAATCCAAGGCGGGCAATGGTATCCGCAAAACGTTCACCGGAAATTCCCTCGTCACGGAAAAAGAGGATTGCGCGTTCTGTAAGGGCGAGGACTTCTTCTTCGGATGCGAAAATCTTATCCAGCGGGCGTCCTTCAGCCACTTTCTTGCCCCAGCGTCCGCCGATGTATACTTTATAGCCGACAGCGGATTCGTTGACAGCTCCGAACGGGCATTTGGAGATGCAGCGTCCGCAGTGGTTACAGGAATCTGCATTAATTTTTATTTTACCCTCTTCCAATTTAGCTACATGGATTGGACAGGTCTTTTCTACCTGGCAGTTCTTGCAGCCGCGGCATTTGGATAAATCAATTTCCGGAACACGCTGGCCGATTATTCCCAAGTCGTTCAGGTTCGGCTTTACGCAGTTATTCGGACAGCCGCCTACGGCAATCTTGAATTTATGGGGCAGTGATACGTCATGGTATCCGGTATAATAAAGGTCATGCAGTTTCTGGGACAGTTCAAAAGTATCAATAAGACCATATTGGCAGGTAGTGCCTTTACAGGATACTACCGGACGTACCTTAGAGCCTGTGCCGCCTGTTTCCAGCCCGGCTTCTGCCAGGAATGCCATGATTTCGTCCAGATTGTCGTAAGAAACTCCCTGGATTTCCAGTGTCAGCCGGGTAGTCATAGTGACTTCGCCGGAGCCAAAACGTGCCGCAGCTTCGGCTACTTTCTTCTGTTCGTCAGAGGTGAGCTTGCCGTTTCTTGTGATAACCCGTACATTGAATACATCATCGTAGCGCTTATCCTGCAGGCAGCCTAGACCCTTTACGCGCTTGATTTCCGCGGCGGAGAGCTTCTGCCCGTTTCTCGGAACCTTTACCTCGTTAAACATAGCGCCGCCTTCCAGAACTTTCGTGTTTGTGTAGCCCAGAGCTTTGAGCCGGTTCTGCAGGAAATATCCGCGTTTGCCTTTTGTACAGACAAGCAGGAGCTTTGCGTCTTTATCCAGACCTTCAAGTGGCTTTGTTACCTGGGAAAGATTTATCCACCGGGCATTCGGGATGCCAGGGGCAGGCTGTACATCCAGCACGGTGTAGCCTTTGGCGGCTCCGGCTGCATATTCTGCCGGACTGATGCTCTCCAGCACGCCGTCAATCTTATTTTCTAATATGTAACATGCGGTTACGAAAGGATGGATTGCCGTGGAAAATGGTGGTGCATAGGCGAAATCCAGTGTGTCGAAATCATCCAGTTTCATGCCCTGAGAAATCCCGGTTACTGCGATATCCACCATCTTATCTACGGCTCCGGCACCAAGCACCTGAATGCCAAGGATTCTGCGGCTGTCTCGTTCAGCGGTGAGCTTCACGATAAAGGAAGAAGCTCCCGGATAATAGTGGGCTTTGTCATCTAAAATGCATATCACAGAGACAGCGTCATATCCTGCGGACTTTGCCTGTTCCTCCGTCAGACCTGTCCGCCCGCCATTTAATGTAGGAAGCAGGCGCACGACTCCGGTGCCCAGGCAGCCGCCGTATCCGTTTCCAGTCCCGTACAGGTTCTTTGCCATCGCGCGGGCCGTTAAGTTTGCGGTAGAGCCCATGGCAGACCACTGCGGCTGTCTGGTCAGCGAATTTTTTACCATGGCACAGTCTCCGGCTGCGTATACATCGGGCAGACTGGTTTTCATGTTCTCGTCTACCAGGATAGTTCCTTTGACCATTTCAATACCGGAGTCTGCGAGAAAGCCTGTAGCGGGCCGTACACCTATGGCAAGGATAACCAAGTCTGCCGGGAGTATGCCGCTGTCTGTGGAGATGCTTTCGGCGTGCTCTGCTCCGTTAATTCCCTTGAGGCTCACGGAAGTGAGTACGCGCATACCGCTGTCTTTCAGCTGGCGTTTGGCGTATCCGGCCATTTCCGCATCAAAAGCATTTGGCATAATCTGTGGAGCCGCGTCAATAACCGTGACTTCCATGCCCAGGGCAGCGAGGTTTTCCGCTACTTCCAGACCAATGAACCCAGCGCCGCAGACTGCGGCTTTTCGGCAGCTATTTTTTTCGGCATAATCGCGGATTGCCACGGCATCGTCTGGCGTGCGGACACAGAAAACGCCCGGAAGTTCTACGCCTTCGACCGGGGGAACAAAAGGAACTGCTCCTGTGGCGATAACCAGCTTGTCATAAGATTCTTCAAATACATTTCCGTCTGTCTGACGGATAGACACTTGCTTTTCTGTACTGTTGATGCCGACGGCCTCACAGCCAGTGTGTACCTGTGCGCCAGTCAGACCTGAATATTTCTCCGGAGAATTCACAATCAGTCCGTCTTTAGAGGGAATATCTCCTCCAATGTAATAGGGCAGTCCGCATCCGGCATAAGAAATATCTGTGCTTTTTGTAAAAATTTTCACCTCGGCCTGGCGGTCGAGACGTTTCAACTTTGCGGCGGCTTTTGTTCCAGCCGCAACGCCGCCCAAAATGACATATTTCATTCTATAGACCTCCTAAGTAGATTTTATGTGCCGCTGGCTCATCCGGGCGATGGGGGCTGGCGGCACAGTAGTTTGTTTTTTTAATGAGAGCAGGTATGCTCTCCACAGCCGCCTTCGTGGTGATGATGGTGATTGCATTTTACGTCGGCATTATACTCCAGCTTGTTTTCAAGAAAAGCGGCAGCCGCTTCGTCCGCCGAACCGGATACTCCGCCATAGAGCTGGATTCCGGCATTCGCCAGAGCAGTCTGCGCCCCGGCTCCGATGCCGCCGCAGATAAGTATATCCACACCCTCGTTTTTCAGGAATCCGGCCAGCGCCCCGTGTCCGGCGCCATTGCTGTTCACCACCCGGCTTTCCTTTATAACGCCATCCTCGACATCATAAATTTTAAAATTTTCCGTGCGCCCGAAGTGCTGGAAAACCTCTCCATTTTCAAAAGTTACTGCAAGTTTCATAAAAATCGCCTCCTGTAAATGATATCCTGCTGCCCGTTTTTTATAGATGGATAAGAAACAGTCCTGCAGGATATGCTTTTCTTTCATGATAGCATAATATTTAAACTTGTGCTATACTTCCTTAAAAGTAATCAAGAGTAAATTGAAACAGTTCAGTTTTCAAATTGCGGTTTGTCGGGGAGTCTGGTGCTTATCCCGGACAGTTACGGAACCGATAGTCCCCATGTTTACGCCGGACGCCGGGAAGCCTGCCGCATATCCCACACGGACG